>JBFHIS010000006.1:0-168563 GCA_041596355.1 Sulfurimonadaceae bacterium
CTCTTCCAAACGGTGGTCAAAGGCAATGATCTCTGAAGGACATACAAATGTAAAGTCCAGTGGGTAGAAGAAAAGAACAGTACCGTTCTCACCGAAGTTCTCATAAAGGTTGAAATCTTCTTTGATCTCGTTGTTTCCCATTACAGTTGTGGCTGTAAAGTCTGGCGCTTTGTTTGTTACTAACATATGTAGTCTCCATTTTTAGAATTTAAATATGGGAGGATTTTAGCACAAGAATATAAATATATCGAGTCACTTGAAAACAAGACAAAAAGTTTAACTTGGTTTCAGTTATAATCCCGGACTTTCATTTTTTAGCACTGATAGGCAGGGTTAGGATGAAGGATTTGACAAGCTCTTGACATCTCCGGTCTTAGCCCGAGTGTCGAGACGCTTATTACAATAAAGGAAATCGATGACTAGAGAGTATATATTTACTTCTGAGTCTGTAACAGAAGGGCATCCTGACAAGATGGCTGATCAGATTAGCGATGCTATTCTGGATGACATTATTGCTAAAGATCCTGAAGCACACGTTGCGTGTGAGACTTTGGTTTCGAATGGTTTTTGTGTAATTGCAGGCGAATTAAAAACACATGCGTATACCCCTATGCAGGACATTGTACGTCGTGTCGTAAAAGAGATAGGCTATACAGACGCCACTTATGGCTTTGACCACCGCTCAGCGGCAGTCTTAAACGCTATTGGCGAACAGTCTCCGGACATTGACCAGGGTGTTGCCCAGGCCGACGGTGAGATCGGTGCAGGTGACCAGGGACTGATGTTCGGTTACGCTTGTAAAGAGACGCCGGAGCTTATGCCTTTGCCGATTCACCTGGCGCATCGTATTACAGAGCGTTTGGCTTTTGTTCGTAAAGAGGGGATCATTCCTTATCTGCGTCCGGACGGAAAAGCACAGATCTCTGTGAAATATGTAGATGGAAAACCTGTTTCGGTTGAAACAGTCGTTGTCTCAACACAACACCATGAGGAAGTTTCTCAAGAGCAGCTGCACAAAGATGTTATCGAAGAGGTCATTAAAAAGGTGATCCCGGCGGAACTGTTAAGTGACAATGTGCAATACCACATTAATCCAACCGGTAAGTTTGTTATCGGCGGACCGCAGGGTGATGCAGGCCTTACGGGTCGTAAGATCATTGTCGATACATACGGCGGTTCATGTCCACACGGCGGCGGCGCTTTTTCCGGAAAAGATCCGACCAAGGTAGACCGTTCAGCAGCTTATGCTGCGCGTCATGTTGCAAAAAACCTGGTCGCTTCAGGCGCTTGTGAACGTGCAACGATCCAGGTCGCTTATGCCATAGGTGTTGTCAAACCTGTCTCTATTATGGTCAATACCCATGGTACAGGCGTCGTTGACGAAGCAAAGATCGAAGAGTGTGTCAAAGAACTTTTTGACTTAACACCTAAAGGGATCATTGAATCACTTGACCTGTTGCGTCCTATTTACCAAAAAACAGCGGCTTATGGCCATTTCGGCCGTGAACTGCCCGAGTTTACGTGGGAAAAGACAGACAGAGTCGAAGACATTAAAAACTATCTGGGACTCTAAAAGTCCCTTTTCAGCGTGACTGCGCTGAAAGAAGTCCTCCCAACTCCTTTTTATAACGACCGCTGGTCAATATTTTTATATTCCTAAACAATCACACATACTCTCATTCGTTAAAATCTGTACTATAGACTTTACATGCGTCGTCATTGTAAGACTATTTAACGCTATTGTCTCATAGACTTTTCCAACTGATAACGACTCTCAAAACCCTGTTTTATGGGCTACACTCAAAGTGTAACAATTTGAGCCTCGGCTTTTATTTAGTCGATTTATTTCATAGATAATTAATGTTCTTGTGTTATAGTTACTTCGAAATTACATAATAGGAGACTGAATATGGCAGTATTTATTAATGACACATGTATTAACTGTGGCGCTTGTATCGACGAATGTCCGGTAGAAGCAATTGTTGACGAGGACGATAACCCAACGGGTGAGGAACTTTATTACGTTTATCCAGATAAATGTGTAGAGTGTGTTGACCATCATGATGAGCCGGCATGTGCTACTGCATGTCCAACTGAGGGTTGTATCACTTGGGATCATAAATTCGCGGGTGATGACAAAGCATTCTTTAGCGGTCCAAACTATGTAGACGGTAAAGACTTCGTAATGGAAGACGCTGATGCTGAAATGCCATTCCGTGAGGATATCTCTGACGAAGCACGTGCTGCTCGTGAGAATGTCGTAGACTAGATTCTATCTGTATCGGCTTTTAGCCGATACTCTTTTACACTTTTTTTTACTTCTCTTCTTTTTACAAAATAATTTAAACTAAAACACAATAAATTTTCGGTATAATCCCACTCTAAATTTTCATATTTGCAGGAGTTCTGAATGGAACGCACACTATCAATTATCAAGCCAGATGCAGTAGCTAAAGGTGTTATCGGTAAGATCCTTTCTCGTTTTGAGGACAACGGTCTTCGTATCGCGGCTACTAAAAAGCTTCAACTTTCACGTCAAGATGCTGAAGCATTTTATGCGATTCACGCTGAGCGCCCTTTTTTCAAAGACCTTGTAGACTTCATGATCTCTGGTCCTGTTGTAGTTTCAGTTCTTGAAGGTGACGATGCAATGAAGAAAAACCGTGATCTTATGGGTGCTACTAACCCTGCGGAAGCTGAAGCTGGTACGATTCGTGCTGATTTCGCTGAGAGCATTGATGCAAATGCGGTTCACGGTAGTGATTCTGTAGAAAATGCAGCAATTGAGATCGCTTTCTTTTTCGCTGAAAGAGAAATCGCGTAATTAAAGATGAACATACCGTTCAGACGTATTACAAAGACACCTACTGAGTTTGATACAAGCTTGGAAGGTGTCACGCTTAAAGGGACGGTTGTCTTTAAAGAGCGTAACCTAGCTTTACTTCAAGCAGAATTAACAGGTGAGATTGTACTTACTTGTGACATTTGTGCAGAAGATTTCGCTACAATGTTAAACGAAAAAATAGAGCTGCTTGTTTCCAATGATGTTTATAAGGGCTTTAATGAGACCTTTGACGTTATAGAGATACAAGAAGTGTTAGATTTTGACGAGTTTATACACTCCGAGATCGAACTAATCAGAAGTGATTATCACAGTTGTGACAACTGTAAAAAACAAGAAAGGATTTAAACATGGCAGTACCTAAGAGACGAGTATCACACTCACGTTCAGCAAAACGCAGAACACACTACAAGATTACACTAGCACGCCCGGTTAAAGATAAAGATGGCACATACAAGTTACCACACCACATTAACCCAACTACCGGCGAGTACAAATAATCAATGATAAAAATTGCGATTGACGCAATGGGTGGGGACTTCGGTCCCGAACCAATTGTTAAGGGTTGTCTATTAGCACTAAAAGAGCGTAAGTTCGAACCAATATTAGTTGGCAAGAGAGATGAGATTTTGTCTTTGTTACCTAAGGGTTATAAAAATAAGATTTCGATTGTGGATGCGGATGATGTTATAAACATGTCTGACGCCGCAACGGACGCACTTAAGCGAAAAGAGAGCTCTATTTTTAAAGCGGTAGAACTGGTTAAGAACGGCGAGGCTGACGGTGTTGTTTCTGCCGGTCACAGCGGCGCGACCATGACGTTGGCAACGCTGCGTCTCGGACGTTTGAAATATGTCTCACGTCCTGCATTGGTCACGATGATGCCTAGTAAAGGCAAGACGCGAACAGTACTGTTAGACGTAGGGGCAAACGTTGACTGCGGACCGGACAACCTTGTTGAGTTTGCCGTGATGGGTAAGTACTATTCTCACGACATGTTGGGTGTTAAGAGTCCCCGTGTCGGTCTTTTAGCCAATGGTGAAGAAGAGTCGAAAGGCAATGAAGTCACCAAAGCCGCTTTTAAAAAGCTTCAAGGCTATGATGGGTTTATCGGCAACGTAGAGGGGAGCGACATCTTTAACGGTGCATGTGATGTTGTTGTCTGTGACGGATTCATCGGTAACCTTGTGCTCAAAACGGCTGAGGGCGTAGCATCCACGATATCGTTTTTTATTAAAGATTACATCCGTAAATCGCCTGTTGCGATTACAGGCGCTCTTTTGATGCGCAAAGTCTTTAAACTCTTGAAAAAAGAGATCGATTATGCAGAAGAGGGCGGTGCACCGCTTATCGGTATCAAAGGGTGTGCGATCGTAGGTCATGGGAAAAGTAATCCTAAAGCGATTAAAAATGCCATTTTCCAGGCTATTCGCTATGTAGATACCGGTGTTAACGAACATATAGAACGTTCACTGGCTGAACTATACGAAGGAAAATAATGTACGCTGCTTTCCGCTCTATCGGTGCTTATGTACCTGAAAAAATTCTCTCAAATGAAGACTTGACTAAAATGGTCGACACCACTGATGAATGGATCACGAAACGAACAGGTATCAAAGAACGCCGTATCGCGGCTGACAATGAGACGACTTCTGACATGGGTGTCAAGGCTGCTGAAAAAGCGATAGAGCGTTCCGGTCTGAAGAAGAGTGACATCGACATGATCGTTGTAGCGACGATCTCTCCTGACTACTTTAACATGCCTTCAACGGCAACTGTTATCGCGCATAAGATGGGTCTTGACAAAGTCTCGGCTTTTGATATTTCAGCAGCTTGTACCGGGTTTATTTATGTGCTGAGCATTGCCAAAGCATTTATAGAATCAGGTATGAAAAAAAATGTATTGATCATCGGCTCAGAAAAGATGTCTGCTATTACCGATTACAGTGATCGTGGCACCTGTATTCTTTTTGGTGACGGTGCCGGAGCAGCAGTGATCTCAGCGACAGAGAACAAAGATGAAGCGATACTTGACCTTCATACAGCTGCTGACGGAAGCTTGGGTGATTTCTTAATGACACCCGACGGTGGTACGGGTAATCCTCACCAAAATGAGCTCAAGTCGGAAGCTTCATTTATCCAGATGAAGGGTAATGAGACCTTCAAGATCGCTGTACGCACTTTGACAAACGATGTTGTGAAGATATTGGCAGACAACAATCTTGTCTCCGATGATATTGCGCATTTTGTGCCGCATCAGGCTAACTACCGTATTATAAAAGCGGTCGGGGATGCACTTAAGATGCGAGATGAACAGGTTGTTCTAACTGTTCACAAATACGGCAATACATCGGGAGCATCTATTCCTATGGCGATCAATGATCTGTATGAGGAAGGTGGACTTAAAGCAGGTGAGATGATGCTGCTTGACGCCTTCGGAGGCGGCCTCACCTGGGGCTCTGCCCTCGTACCTTTTTCTCCGCTCTCTAAATAATTACGCTCTCCTTTTGAAGCAAACAGGCAGGCCCTGTTTGATACCATTTTTATTTTAATTCAGTTAGAATGTAATACATTATAAATATATTTACAAGGTTTTTTTTTGGAACTTGATAAGCAGACATTTGGCCTTCTTTTTGGAACATTAGTCATTATTTTTCTCTGGTTAAAGTTTCGTAACCCTTACAGCGGCAAGAATGACAGACGAAAAGCCAAGCGACGTGTCGGTTTGAAAGATCGCCGCGTTTCTGATGGCCGTAGAAAATCGAATCAACTGCAACACGAAAGCAAACTTCCGGAAAGACGCCATCACCGCTCTGACAGGCGCATAGGACCTGTAACACGCCGCCATAAACATCGCCGAAAAGAGGATAGACTTCATTAGAATGTATCACAACAATTTAATCCGCATTGAGATAGAAGAGAGTGAGATTCCCTGGTTGAAGATCTTTACGCAAGTGGAACGTAGAGAGTTCAGCGAGTGTACGTTGGAAGAAAAAGCGGCTATTTTTGAAGCGCTTGACGTTATAGAAAAAGAGATGCTCTCTTATTATAAACCCGAAAAGATCAATATCGCATCATTTGGAAATTATGTGCCTCTGGTGCATTGGCATATTATGGCACGGTTCACGGCAGACAGCTATTTCCCGGAGCCAATGTGGGGTAAAAAACAGCGGAAGGCCGATTTGAACCTCCCTTCTTTTGATATCTTTTGTAAAAAAGTAAATATTTCCCTCGAAAACGTATCAAACTAGCACTATCGTTCTTTCTGCCCTATTCTGATACTGGATCCGTATGAATCGGAATCTTGATGATAAATTCTGCGCCTTCATCGGTATTTCTGAAGAGTAGACTTCCATTCAACTCTTTGTCAATAATCATCTTGCTCATGTACAGACCTAATCCGGTACCGTTTTTACCTTTGGTACTGAAGTAAGGTTCGAAGATGCTGTTAACAATGTCATCTTCTACACCGCCGCCGTTATCTTTGATGTGAACTTCTATGCATTGATCAACGATCATATGATCAATGGCGATATGGGGCTTTTTGATATTACGGTCGAGTAGGATATCTATGGCATTATTGACAATATTGATAATGACTTGTGTAAATTCATTACAATGGAGCATGGTCTCGACCTTCTGATGACAGTTGTAATCCAATTGTATATCGGTGACGTTCAGACGCGGTTCTGTAAAGTTGATCGCACGGCCTATAAGATCACATATATCAGTAGACTCCTTCTCTTTATCAGGATGAAAGAAAGTTTGAAAGTCATCAATAGTTTCAGAGAGGTAGATGATGGTTTCTGAAATGTGTTCCAGGGCATCATTTGTTTTTTCGATTGATGAGTTTCCCAACAGGGAATTGATCTTTAGATTGGCGATCTGAAGCGTTATGGTTGAGAGCGGTTGACGCCATTGATGCGCGATCATGCTGATCATCTCTCCCATAGCAGCCTGTCGGGACTGCACAAATATCATTTCATCTTTTTTGATGAGCTCTTTAGCCTTCTCTTCGACTTTCAGTTCGAGTTCGGCGTTGAGTTGCTGAAGCTCTTTTGTCTTCTCTTTTACCTTGTTCTCAAGCTCCTTCGCAAACTCTTCGAGCTGATCTTTCTGTTCGGTTATGGTCTGGTTACCCCAATCGATCCGGCTTTTGTAAACATAGACGACAACCGTCATGATGCTCAAGACGACAGAGAGATAGATAATGTCTCTAAGTGAGTATTGAATAGGATAGAAAGGCTGCAGCTTAACGGCAAAAAGGGTAATAAGTAACAATACTATCCAAAATAGCCATGAACGTCCCCCTTTGTAGAAAAAGATCAGTGCCGGATAGGTCAGCAGCCAAATATGCTTTAGGTCGGACGGTTCGGAGATGACGATAAGAAGGTTGAACAGAAGAAGGAACTCAATAGCAAAAATAGTTGAAATAAATTCAAAACGCTCTTTTTTTATCCGCAAAAAATAAGCGGTCACCAACAATATCACAATAGCAGTGATATCAACAGACGCACCGAGGCTGTCGGCTTTAAAGAGATTGAGCACTGTCCCGAACACTAATCCTGTTATCGCCATTAAAATAGTGATATTGATGATGTTATAACGGATCTTCAGGTCAAGTTGGTCATCTGAAAAGGTGATACCACTGTTAATACATCGTAAAAATCTATGTTTAATTCTGTTCACACGCTCTCTCTTAGGCTGATTAAAAAACCTTGTATAAATTACATCGTGATTGAGACGGTGTAATAATTTAACACTATTCTAGTGTAATGTGTGTTAAATTCTTTAAAGTTGTTTTATTTTGATTGAATTTAGGGAATGTAGATCTTGTGTATCATCTCCTGATACTCCTCTATTGCAGAACTTTCCAGTGTGATACCGCCGCCGCTTTTATAGATGAGTTGTTCGCCTCTTTTTTCAATAAAACGGATCATGACGGCACTGTCAAAATCTTTTCCGTCAAAATAACCGAAGATACCGGTAAAGAAACCACGCTCATGTTCTTCAACTTCTTCGATAATCTCAACCGTACTTTTTTTCGGTGTACCGCTGATACTCCCTGCAGGCAGAAGTGATGCTATAATAGTACCAAAGTCGTTCCGCCAGCCCTGGGGAAGCCGTCCGGTTATTTTTGAACTCACTTGCAGAAGTTCTTTGTCTCCCGTGTAGAGATGATCGATGTAGCGAAAGCTTTCCACCCTGATGTTGCTCGCGACGATCCCGAGGTCATTTCGCAACAGATCAACCACCATAATATGTTCCGCCATCTCTTTTTGATTGTTTAAGATCGTCTCTTCGGCATCAGTTACGGCAGCGTCAATGGTCCCTTTCATAGGGTAGGTGGAAATTTGATCTCCCTCTATCTTGACGAAACGTTCCGGGGTAAAACAGACAAATTCGTTTTTAAAGCGGAGTTTGAATTTTGCATGGGCCCTATGGTAGATCTCTTTAAGTGAGAGAGAGGTTTCGATCGGTGTCGAACAGGTGTAATTGAGCAGATAGGTCTCGCCCGCTTTAATATGTTCTATGATCTTATCAAAACCGATTTTGTACTGATCAAAACTTATTGGGTGTTTTATTAAAGGTGTCGGTACCATGATGGCAGTGGGTGCAAAGCTGAATTCAATATCAGCGTCAGCCAACTCATCCTGGGTATAAACAAGGATCTTGTCAGCCTTGAAGTCACTGACCAGAAGAAAGGGGGTGCCGCTAGCGGCAAGATGTGAGATTCTATCGTGCATCAATGAGTTTTTTAAGGACAGCCATACGCATTGAAACCCCGTTAGAGACCTGTTGCAACACCTTACAGCGATCGTCAGCCAATAGCGCATCATCAATGTCGATATTACGGTGCACCGGCCCCGGATGCAAAATGATAATGTCTCTGTCGCCGACCAGCTCTTTGGTTATGCAGAAGTCACTGGCATAATCTTTAAGCGAAGCATACGACTGCTGCGAGTGGCGTTCAGTCTGTGTACGTAGACTCATTAGAATGTCTACGTCGTCGATGATCTCTTCAAGATGATAGGTCTGTGGAAGGTCTGTTACCGGCATGAATTGCGGTGGTGCGACAAGCGTGACTTTGAGACCGAAACGTGTCAACAGTTCGATATTGGAATTTGCGACACGTGAGTTTTTAATGTCACCGACGATAGCGATACGTTTGCCTTCGAGGTCACCAAAATGCTGTTTTAAGGTAAAAAGGTCCAAAAGTGCCTGGGTAGGATGGGCATGGGCCCCGTCCCCGGCATTGATAATAGAGGCATGTGTATGATTGGAAAGGATCTTCGGTACACCGGCATCGGAGTGGCGGACGATAATGGCATGCGGTCCCATAGCATCGAGGTTGGTTGCGGTGTCCACCAAAGTCTCGCCCTTTTTGGTTGAACTTTTTGCTACGTCCAGATGTACGATCTCGGCGCCAAGACGTTTGGCGGCGATCTCAAAAGAGCTTTTGGTACGGGTTGAGTTTTCGAAGAAGAGCGTGATGATGACCTTGTCTTGTAAAATACGATCAAAACCGCCTTTTGAAAATCTCTCTGCATCGCGTAGAAGTTCTTCGATCTCCTCCCTGCTGAAGTCATCCGTTCGTATGAGGTGGCGCATCATCTCTCCTTGAAACAATAATTGTGTGATTATATCAAATCAGCAGTTCTTTTGCCACTTTTTCGATATCTCGGGTGAAGATGGTATAGTCCGGATAAGTATCTCTGAAATAGGGTTCTGAGACCTGCTTGAAAGTGTTGTCGTCGCTGTGGCAATTGAGTGTCCAGCTAAATGGTATGGAGTGCTCTTTGAGTGCGTTTATAGAGAGAATAGTGTCGTTGATACAGCCAAGCCTGCAATGCGATACCAACAGAGCTTTTGCACGATACCGTTTGATAAGGTCGATGATCATTGTACTTTTATCGACAGGAACATAGAGCCCGCCGGCACCTTCAATCAACAAGATATCGCACAACGGTTCTATTCTGGCCACGGCATTATCGATGGCAGAAAGGTCAACCGGTTTGGCACTGTTGGCACAATACGGCGCAGCAGGAAGAGCAAACTGAACGGGAACAATATCGTTGACCTTGAACTCAGACAGCGCAGGATTTAATGATTTGACAAGAGAGAGTAGGCGTGTGCCGTCGATAGGCGACTCTTTTACTCCGGTTTCAATGGGTTTGATGACGCCGACCTTGAATCCAAGGGCAGCATAGTGTTTGAGCAGATGCTCAGTGACATAAGTTTTACCTATATCGGTGTTTGTCGCGGTAATGAAGATACGTTTGGCCACTATCTGCTCTTTTTAGTTATAATTTCGCACTATTTTACGTCAGGGGAGCTTAAAGCCCTGAACCGAGGTTTTGTCAATGAACAATTTTGAAGAGTTTTCAACCTATTTTGTCCAAAATGTAGGTTCCAAAGAGGGCGCGGTAAGTCCTGCTCTCGTACAGTCTGCAGCCTTTGGCTACGGCGATCCTGAAACGGCAGAAGGCATTTTTGACGGCAGTGTCAAAAAGCCGCTCTACGCACGCATGGGTAATCCGACAACGGCCAAGCTTGAGAGTATATTGGCGGAGATGGATGGCGGTGTGGGGGCTGTCGCAACCAGTTCAGGGATGGCTGCGACAACCTTGGCAACGATGTCACTTTTGAAAAGCGGCGACGGCATTATCAGTATCGGCGGTCTTTTTGGCGGTACCTACTCCTATTTCTCAGAAACGTTGACACGGTTCGGTATCACGACGCAGTTCTTCGATGTCGATGAATTTGAAGCCATAGAAGATGCTATCGATGAAAGTACGAAGATCATCTTCCTGGAGTCTGTCGGTAACCCGAACATGCGTCTGCCTGACATCCATGCTATTGCAGATATCGCCGGTCGTCACGGTATTGTTCTTGTTGTCGACAACACCATCACGCCGATGAGTGTCGCACCGCTTGAACTCGGAGCAGATATTGTTGTCTATTCAACCACGAAGATTATTAGCGGAAATGCTTCGGTGCTTGGCGGAGCGGTAGTGTTCCGTGCTATCAATGAGGGTGAAGACAAGTTTAAAACAGCCCGATATGAAGATGTTCATAAGTTTATCAAAAAGATGGGCAAGATGGCACTGATTGCGAATGCCAAAAAGCGTGCTATGCGCGATTTCGGGATGAGCGCTTCCGCCTTCTCATCGTATCTTACCTTGTTGGGTTTGGAGACCATGCCTCTCAGAATGGACCGCATTGTCAGCAGCGTCGAGAAGATTGCCCATGCGCTGCATACCAAAGGGATCAATGTTAACCATCCATCTATCGAAGG
Source organism: Sulfurimonadaceae bacterium (assembly GCA_041596355.1). Taxonomy (GTDB): domain Bacteria; phylum Campylobacterota; class Campylobacteria; order Campylobacterales; family Sulfurimonadaceae; genus Sulfonitrofixus. The sequence continues at coordinate 11,142 of JBFHIS010000006.1, forward strand.
GCATGAACAGCACGCCCGTTATCAGGCGCAATTTGCCAAAGGATGTGGAACCCTGATGAGTATCGATATGGGGACAAAAGAGGCGGCATATAGCTTTTTACGTCGAAGCAAACTGGCTACGATAACCGCCAATATCGGTGACAGCCGCACTTTGGCACTGCACATGGCGTCGACCATTTATAGCGATTTTGATGAAGAGACACGCCGCTTTCTCGGTATTACGGACGGGTTGATACGTATTTCGATAGGGCTCGAAAATCCTGATGATATTATTGAGGATTTCATTCAGGCAGCCGGCGAGGGTTCTTTCTAAATATCCTGACCTATCCTGCTGCTTTTATAGGGCAAATAGGGAAGGTACAGCAGGCGACCGAGTCGTCTCCCTATCGCTGAGGCACCAAGGTACCCTATACTCTTTTCTATCTATCTCTCAAGGGTCTCAGACCTCTTTTTAAAGCCGGTATTGACACGCAGCTTCAATCCGATGTAGTAGGTGTAGGTGATAAGCTTTTTAAGCAGGTAGGCACTATACCCTTTGACCTTGATGAATTGGAACATCTCGCCTACAGCATATTCGCCTCCCAGCGCGACAAAGACACCGTCAATAGAGGCATCAAAAGGCTTGCTTTTTTGATGCATCAGAGAGGCTTTGATCTGTTTTGCCACATATTCAGCGCTGCGCTCGGCGGTTTGAGCGGTCGGCGGCAGGATCGCCCCTTTGGCATCGTGGATCTCGACACAGTCACCGATGGCAAAGACATTGGTCTCATCTGCAATGCGCATGTATTCATCGACGATATATTGGTTGATGTGATTTCTTTCCACCTCTTTTGAAAGCTCGAAAGAGGGGACTTTGATACCCCCGGTAAAGATCATAAAACAAAACTCAAGGTTCCTGCCGTCTTTAAACTGAATGCTGGAGCTGCTGACACTCTCGATAAAGGAGTCGGTCATGATGTTGATACCGAGTTCTTTTAGTCTCTGATGGGTGTTTTTGATAATAAAGTCGCTCATCCCCGGCAAGATGGTACTGCTGGCATCGATAAGATGGATCTTGATCTCCTGGGTTGATTCGCCGATGCTCTTGGTGTGTTTTTTGATGACGTCTGCCATTTCAGCTGCAATCTCAACACCGCTGAGGCCTGCGCCGCCTATCGCGATGTTGAGCATACCTTTGTCAGCATTCAACGGACTTTCGACTTTGTTGTAAAGCAGCTTTTCAAATTCGGTTCTAAAGTTAAAGGCCCGCTGCAGTTTTTTAACACCAAAACTGTTCTCTCTCAAACCATTGATAAAGGAGAAGAAATTGGTCTCTGCACCGATGGCTAAAATGAGATAATCATAATGAAGCGTCTGATCTGTGATCTGGACTCTCTGGTTCTCAAAATCAACAAACGTCACCTCGTCGTGAACAAATTCTACCCACTTTTTAAAGCCATAACACCAGTTTTTAAGATCGATAGCCACATCATGCAGGTCAAAACGACCGGCAATATAGCCATAGGCCTCTGTCTGGAGATAGTGATACGGGTGTTTGTCTATCAACGTGATGTGCAGACCATCGATACCTACAAGATTTTCAACGGCGCGAAGACCGCCGTAACCGCCTCCAATAACTATGACTTTTTTCATTTATGATGCCTGGACTTTTTTGTGATTATCTCTAAATAGAGATATAAAGAGGGTTTAATGTGACTGTTAGGAGTGATTTTTCAGATATTTCTTTTCAAGATTAAAATATGCATATCTTTGTATCGTAAAGATGTTCTGAAATTCTTGTTGATAAAAGTTGTGTAAACTAATGTAGATTGTAATACAAAAAGTTGGAATTCGAATCCTCATAAAACCAAGCTAACTCCGACTTTTAAGCAAAACAACACCCAAACATTGTTACATTCTCTATTATTATAAAAGTAGGATTTTTTTTGAGTACTAAACATGAATTAGAAGGCGAGCTCTCTGTCAGAGAGCCGAAACAGTATCTTGTCTATCTGCTAAACGATGATTATACCTCAATGGATTTTGTGATTGATGTACTCATGAACATTTTTCATAAAAACTACCAAGAAGCAGAGCAGATTATGTTGGATGTCCACAAAAAAGATAGAGGCGTCTGCGGAGTATATACCTATGAGGTCGCAGAGACAAAAGTGATGCAAGTCAGTAAGCTTTCGAGAGAACAGGGTTTTCCGCTTAAAGCAACAATGGAGGAGGCGTAAGATGATCAGTGCAGAATTAAACAGTATTTTCCAAAAAGCGCTTATCTATGCTAAAGATCAGCGTCATGAATACTTGACGATAGAACATGTGTTTTTTGCCCTTTTGGGTTCAAAAGAGGGAATCGCTATTATTAAAGAGTGCGGTGGCGATGTTGAGGTGATGCGAGAAGCGGTCGCAACTTATCTGAGTGAAACCATGCAGGCACTTCCCGAAGATATTAATCAGGATCCTTTTGAAACAGTGGCGCTCTCACGTATGATCGACAAGATGATCAAGCATATTCAGAGTGCACAAAAAGAGCAGGCTGAAGTGGGTGATCTGATGGCGGCAGTGTTTGAAGAAGAGCATACTTTTGCCATTGCGCTTTTGCATGAACAGGAGATCTCTCGGGTGGATGTCCTTGAGGTGATCTCACATCAAGATGTGGGCACATCCACAACAACAGGGGATGAGACAGAGAGTTATCTGGAGAAATATACGATCAACCTGGTTGAAAAGGCCAAAGAGGGCAAGATCGATCCGGTGATCGGCCGCACGAACGAGATCGAACGTGTCGTTCAGACACTTTGCCGCCGTAAGAAAAACAACCCCCTTCTCGTCGGTGAACCGGGTGTCGGTAAGACGGCCATTGCAGAAGGGCTGGCACTGCGTATCAGTGAAGATGACGTGCCGGAGATCTTGCACAATGCACCGGTCTTTGCACTTGATCTCTCTGCCATGCTTGCAGGTACAAAATATCGCGGTGATTTTGAGAAACGCCTAAAAGGTGTCATCGATGAGCTCAAAGAGACAAAAGATGCTATTTTGTTCATCGATGAAATCCACACACTGGTCGGTGCCGGTGCGGTCAGCGGCGGTAGTATGGACGCTTCCAACCAGCTCAAACCTGCACTTGCTTCGGGTGAGCTCAAATGTATGGGTGCGACTACCTTTGCAGAACATCGTAACGCTTTTGAAAAAGATCGTGCTTTGAGCCGTCGGTTTGCGAAAATCGATGTGGATGAGCCATCGATCAAAGACAGCATCCTCATATTAAAAGGATTGCGTTCAAAATATGAGCAGCATCATGGACTCAAATATACGGATAAGGCACTTGTCGCTGCTGTAGAGCTCTCTAAAAAATACATCAATGATCGTTTTTTACCGGATGTTGCGATCGACTTGATTGATGAAGCGGGGGCATCATTCCATCTGAATAAGAAAAAACGCACGACTGTGTCACCGCATGATATCGAGAGAGTGATCTCCAAGATCACCGGTGTTCCGACATCACGTATGAGTGAAGATGACACAACAAAACTTGAACACTTGGAAGCCGATCTTAAAAAACGTGTGATCGGGCAGGATAGAGCGGTAGAGAAGGTGACACAGGCGATCAAACGTTCACGTGCTGGGCTGACTGGCGAGGAGAAACCGATCGGCTCATTCCTCTTCTCAGGTCCGACTGGTGTCGGTAAAACTGAATTGGCCAAATCACTGGCAGATGAGATGGGGATCCATTTTGAACGGTTTGACATGAGTGAATATATGGAAAAACATGCACTGTCGCGCCTGGTCGGTGCGCCTCCCGGTTATGTCGGGTATGAGCAGGGCGGCCTGTTGACGGAAGTGATCCGAAAACATCCATATACGGTTCTGCTGTTGGATGAGATTGAAAAAGCACACCCGGACCTGGTCAATATCTTGCTGCAGGTGATGGACAGTGCGACCTTGACCGACAACAACGGCTATAAGGCCAACTTTAAAAATGTGGTCCTGATCATGACCTCCAATGTCGGGGCACAGGCTGCGAGCGTTATGGGCTTTAATGCAGACCAGGCTCTTTCGCGTGGAGAAGAGCTGAAAGCCTTCTTCACACCGGAATTTAGAAACAGACTGGATGCGGTTATTGAGTTTGTACCGTTGAAGATCGAAGTGGTTGAAGATATCGTAGACAAGTTTATCGGTGAACTCAACGTTCAGCTCTCCAAGAAAAAAGTGGTGGTTCAGATCAGTGAAAAAGCTCGCGGATACCTGGCTGAAATGGGATACGACATTGCGATGGGTGCCCGTCCGCTTGGCCGCGTCATACAAGAGAAGATCAAAGACAAGTTGACCGACGAGATGCTGTTCGGTTCGCTCAAACATGGGGGTAAGGTTATGGTTGATTACGATGATACACTTACTTTCAGCTTCAGTGAATGATCAAACGACTTGATTATCAGCTGACATTTCCTCATCCGGATGAAGCCAATGAAGATGGGATTGTCGCATATGGCGGCGATCTCAGTCCGTCACGGCTTTATCTGGCTTATAGAGAAGGGATCTTTCCCTGGTATGCCAAGGGTGATCCTATTCTTTGGTGGTCACCTGACCCTCGTCTGATACTGCACCTTGATGACTTTAAACTCCGCAAATCACTCAAAAAACGTATGAAACATTTTGAAGTCCGTTTTGATACCGCCTTTACAGAGGTCCTTCAAAAGTGCTCCAGTATCTATCGTCCGGGGCAGGAAGGCACATGGCTGCAGCCCGAGCTGATCGAAGCGATGACGGTATTACACTCTTTAGGCAGAGCTCACTCTGTCGAGGCCTACTATGAGGGGGAGTTGGTTGGAGGACTGTACGGAGTCACTGTGGGAAGAGTCTTCTGCGGTGAGTCGATGTTCGCGACTAAGAGTGATGCGTCAAAAGTCGCTTTTGCTGTCTTGGTGGAGAAGTTGAAAGAGTGGGGATATGCCTTTATCGATGCCCAGGTACCGACAGAACACCTAAAGTCTTTGGGTGCGATCGAAGTCTACAGGGACTATTTTCTCAAACTCTTCTATGAGAACAGAGACAAAGAAGTTTCGCAAGATGCCTGGAAAAACTATTAGCTGCACGTTTCATACGAGGATAAGAGCTACCCTTAAATGAGGCTGTGGTAAACTTCCTTAATTAAAAAAAATAGGGCACAAAATGGTAACTACTGATGTTTTAAAAGAGAAGATAATTGAAGGGTTAAACCTGGAAGATATTGAGGCAAGTGAGATCAGTGATACGGATCCTCTTTTTGGTGATGATGGTCTTGGGCTTGACTCTGTTGATGCTATCGAATTGACGTTGGTCATTGAAAAAGAGTTCGGTGTCAAGGTGACGAATATTGCAGATGCAGAGACGATCTTTGCTACAGCTGAATCTCTTTGTAATTATATTAACGAGCAGAAAAACGCCTAATAACCGGCGTTTTATAAAGTAAAGACAACTGCACTTCTCCTCTTTGTATGGGAGTGCAGGGGTAATGTTGTTTTCAAAAAAGAGCGTCTTTTTTAACGCTTTTTCCTGCATGCGGTCATAGTATGGCCAAATCCCAATCTATCGATCTCCTCGTCCACTTCCAATCCGGCAGCTTCAATATACTGATGCATATCTTCAGCACTGTACATTTTGCTCGTACCGTTCGCCAAAGCCGTAAAGTAAGGTGAACAGTTGATAAGGATATAGGCACCGATCTCATGTTGCTGGCGGTCCCAATAGGGCTCAATAATGTGGATGCGTCCATCTTCGCTCAATGCCTCTTTTGCGCGCTGCAAAATAGCGATGATGTCTTCAGGGGGAAAACAGTCTAGAAACTGGCTCATCCAGACAACATCAAAACCTTTCGGAAAGGGCTTTGAATGGTCAAGAAGGTCCATCACCTCTCCATGGACCCGATCTTTGACCCCGGCCTCTTCAGCATTGGCAAAGGCTGTTTTGATCTGCAGCGGGTGGTCACAGATGGTCACTTCTGTTTCGCTCGACGCCGAGGTGATCGCAATAGCCCATTTACCGGTATTGCCTCCGATATCGAGGATTTTTTTCGGTTTTCGTTCTGCCATAAGATCAACCAATGTCTTAAAGGCAGAGTCGGAGTAGAAATGGTCATAGCCGAACCAGCTCTCTTTTGTCTTTTCCGGAAGTTCCGTCAGGTAAGGATAGATCGTCTCCCAATCTTTGTTAAAGAATTTCTGCAAGCCCGCAGGACGTCCCTCTTTGATAGAGTCTCCCAACTCGGTTATACCCATATAGTTGACATCTTGTGAGTAGTTGAAATTCGCGTTGGTCATCTCATCGAAGGCCAGGAAAAAACCGATACGCGTGATGTAGTAGCGGTTCTCCTCGAATTTCATCGCCCCCATACTGAACCCCGACTCGCAGAGGACCTTAATGCCGTATTCACTGATGCCGGTGGCACTCATGAGTTCTTTAACACTCATACCTGTTTTCTTGTTTTCGTGAAGAAGTTTAAGAATCCCCCATTCACGAAGCAGGTTGGCAACTTGGAAAATTATGGGAGCATGTGCAATTTTTTGTGCTTCCATCAAAGCGTCTAGAGAGCTGAGCTTATCAGTATCAAACATCGATTTCCTTTATGCATATTTATAAGGGACATTATATTGGAGTTGCCCTCTGAAAACCCTGAAAAGAGGCTCTATCGCAATAGAACGCTACTTATTATATTTTATGGGTAGATAGGTTAAAATACAGGTTCTAAATTTAATTTGTTTTTGGGTGGCTATGAAAAGAGTTTTAGTCCTTTACTATTCGCAGAGCGGGCAATTGAAGAATATGGTGTATTCAGCGACACAACCGCTGCGAGAGAGTGGTGAGGTGACGGTTGATTACAGAAATATTTCGCCAGTCAAAAGCTACCCTTATCCTTGGCCGTTCTACCCGTTTTTTGACGCTTTTCCGGAAGCTATTTATATGAACGGCTGTGAGGTTGAACCTCTCGATGATCTGGCAGAAGATTATGACCTGATCATTCTCGGTTACACCATCTGGTTTCTCTCCCCTTCTATCCCTGTTACCGGTTTTATGCAGAGTGAACAGGCCAAACGGCTGTTTAAAGATAAGCCGGTTGTCACGATGATCGCCTGCCGAGATATGTGGGTAATGGCACAGGAGAAGATGAAAGCACTCTTAAAAGATGTGGGGGCTACATTGATCGATAATGTCGTGTTGACTGACCAGGGTGGTTCGATCTACGCATTTATCACCACACCAAGATGGTTGTTGACCGGAAAAAAAGATCCTTTCTGGGGGTTCCCGGCAGCCGGTGTTTCAGAGAAAGATCTGCGTGAGAGTTCACGTTTCGGTGAGCGTCTTCTTACTGCATTGAACAGTGATGAAGAGAAGGCGAAGCAGCCGCTGTTGAAAAATATGGGTGCGGTGACGGTCAACGGTAAGCTGGTCGGTACTGAGAAGATCGCGACGCGTTCATTTATTGTCTGGGGCAAACTGATCCAAAAAGCGGGTAAACCGGGTTCGTTCGCACGAAAGATCGTTATCACGATATATGCCCTCTTTTTGGCAATTCTGGTATTGACGATCGTACCGCTGAATATTTTAGTGCGGCGGTTGATCTATCCATTTAGAAAAGAAGCTATAGAAAAAAGTGTGAAATTTTATGAAGAACCTTCAGGACGGTAAGCAGTGAGCAAACAGGTATACATTAATGACATCCAGGCATTCTTGCCGAATGAAGCAGTTGACAACAGTGAGATCGAAACGGTTTTAGGTCAGGTCGGCCCACGTCCGTCCCGTGCAAAAAAGATGATCTTGCGTTCGAATCAGATCAAAACACGTCATTATGCGATCGACAAAGTAACGGGTGAAACAACACATACCAATGCGCAGATAGCTGCTGAAGCGATCCGTAAGCTTGGCAGTGACACTTTTGACATCAACACGATCGAGCTGCTTGCCTGCGGTACGACGATCCCCGATCAGCTCATGCCTAACCACGCGTTGATGGTACATGGTGAACTTGGTATTCCAAGTTGTGAAGTGATCGCAACGTCCGGGATCTGCCTTTCCGGAACCATGTCCCTGAAATACGGATATATGTCTGTACTAAGTGGCCAGAGCCGTAATGCTGTTGCCACCGGTTCCGAAAATGCCTCTGCCGCTATGCGTGCAAAAAACTTTGAAGATGAGATCCAGACGCGTGTCGATGCACTGGAACGTCAGCCTGAGATCGCCTTTGAAAAGGACTTTCTCCGTTGGATGCTCAGTGACGGTGCGGGAGCCGCGTTGATGAGCAGCGAGCCAAACAGAGAGGGGATTTCCCTTAAAATAGATTGGATCGTACAAAAATCCTATGCAAACGAGCTCGATGCCTGCATGTACGCCGGTTGTGAAAAACTTGATGACGGATCACTCAAAGGGTGGCGAGAGTACTCTCAGCAAGAGTGGCTGAAACAGTCCATCTTCTCGGTCAAGCAGGATGTCAAACTGCTTAACGCCAACATCATCGAATATACCGTGACAAAACCGCTCCAGGAACTCATCGAAAAGGGTACGCTGAACCCTGATGAGATCAGTTACTTCCTGCCGCACTACTCATCCGGATACTTTAGAGACAAAGTCTATGAAGGGATGAAAGAGGCAAAGTGCGACATCGCACAGGAGAAGTGGTTTACGAATCTTCCTTCCAAAGGCAATACGGGATCGGCCTCGATCTACGTTATTTTAGAAGAGCTTTTTCATTCGGGCACGTTGAATGTCGGGGAAAAACTGCTCTGCTACATTCCGGAAAGCGGTCGTTTTTCAACAGCCTTTATGCAGCTAGAGGTTGTTTAATGGAGATTAATAGTGTCCCGCAGGATAATAGCAGTATCTATAAGGGGCAAAAACGTGCTCTCTATGCAATCGATAAAAGCGGCGAGTACAATGTCGTGGCGTCAAGCGGATGGGATGTGGAAGAAGAGGCGACGCAGCAGGCTGTAGCCGAACTGGTGAGACTCTCGGATGAAGCTTATGAAGCTTGTCTGAACGGTGAAACCTCTCCTTTGGCCTTTCATATGTATGCAAAACGCCTTGACCTTCTCTCACTGTCACAAGCGACCGGGCTTTTTCAGTGGCGTATTAAACGGCACTTCAAACCTGCGGTCTTTGCAAAACTCTCGGAGAAGATGCTGACACGCTACAGTGAGGTGATGGGTATCACCAATGATGAGCTAAAAAAACTTCCAAAAAGAGAGTCCTGAGTGTCTGAATCAAAAAAAATATTTGTACATCGACATGCGGGCCACTGTGAAAGTGGTGTCATGTCTACCATGCTCTCTCATCATGGACTTCCTCTGAGTGAACCGATGGTCTTCGGTCTTTCCGCTGCCCTTAACTTTGCATACCTGCCGTTTATCAAGCTCGCGGGTATGCCGCTGATCGCCTATCGCTCTATCCCAAAGGCGATCATCAAAGGGCTGCAAAAGAACCTTGGCCTCAAGATGAAGATCGAGACCTTTTCCAAGCCGCTCCAAGGGCAGAATCGTCTTGATGAACTGTTGGAAGAGGGTAAGATCGTCGGTGCTCAGACATCGGTCTTCTGGCTTCCATACCTGCCTGACGAAATGCGCTTTCACTTTAACGGTCACAATCTTCTGGTCTACGGTAAAGAAGATGGGGTCTATAAGATCAGTGATCCGGTTTTTGAAGATGTGGTCGAGGCTGACGAGCAGGAGTTTTTGAAGGCACGTTTTGCCAAGGGCGTGATGGCACCGAAAGGGGCGATCTACTACCCGGTTTTTGTACCTGAGACGATCGACTACGAGCGTATCGTTCCAAAGGCGATCAAAACGGTAGCGAAAAGAATGTTGAATACACCGGTGCCGATCGCCGGTCTGAAAGGGATGCATTATTTGGCCAAAAGTATTCGAAAACTGGAAGCCAAAGACCGCCGCTACGCCAAACTCTTTTTAGGACATATCGTCCGTATGCAAGAGGAGATAGGTACCGGTGGTGCCGGCTTCCGTTATATCTACGCCTCCTTTTTACAAGAGACGGGACATATCCTTTCAAACGACACGCTTCTGCAAGCTTCAGAGATGATGACAGCCGTGGGTGACAGCTGGCGGGAGTTGGCACTGATGATCGCGAAGTCGATCCGTTCCAAGAAAAGTGAAACGATCGATTTTGATGCTATTGCTGCAAAACTGGATGCAATAGCCGATGAAGAAGCGGTAGTCTATAAGAAACTTTTGACGGCTTTTTAATGATCAAGATCACAAACCTGCTCAAACGCTATGGTGAAAAAACGGCACTTGACCATTTGACACTGGAGATAAAAGCCGGGACGATCTTTGGTCTGCTCGGTCCCAATGGTGCCGGCAAGACGACGCTTATCTCAATTCTCAACGGCTTGACAAAATATAACGAGGGAGAGGTGACAGTATTTGACCTTCCCCTTGACGAAAACCTGAATGCAATCCGTAAACGGTGTGCGCTCATACCTCAGAGCCTGGCTTTTTATGAGAACCTTACAGTTATAGAAAACCTCAATTTTTTTGGCGGTATTCAGAATATAGAAGCAGCGCTTCTTAAAAAGAACATTGCATACGCCGTTGAGACAAACCGCCTTGGATCGATGCTGCATCAAAGAGCCTCGACGCTTTCGGGTGGGCAGAAACGCCGTCTGAACATCGCTATCGGTCTGCTTAACGACCCGGACATCCTCTTTTTTGACGAACCGACGGTAGGAATTGACCCCGAATCACGCAACGAGATCCTGGAGACTATTCTCTCCTTTAAAAAATCGAACAAGACCGTGGTCTACACCTCGCATTACATGCCGGAAATCGAGAAGATCTGCGACGAGGTGGCGATCATCAATGCGGGCAGGATTATCAAACAGGGCAGTATCGAAAGCATGCTCACAAACGAGAGTGCCGACCAACTTGTATTGGAAGTCTATGAGACGCCGTTAGCTGACTTGAACGGGTGTTGTGCGAAGATGGAAGCATTGCGTGTCATCGATGAGAATATGGTGTTGCTCGAAGGCAGAGCGAGCAGTACCGTTTCGGAGGCGCTGACGCTTCTTGAAGCAGAGGGGATCGCCGTTAAAAATATCCGCTACGGCACGACAACGCTGGAATCTCTCTTTATCAGTTTGACCTCAAAAGGACGCGCTGATGTTTAAGGCGATGCTGATCAAAGAGTTCCTGCTCGTCTCCCGCGACAAACATGCGCTGGCCGCACTTTTTGTGATGCCGGCGGTCTTTATTCTGATCATGTCCCTGGCACTCAAGGATGTCTTTAATGAGGAGAAAGCCCTTATCGAGTATGCCGTCGTAGACCGCGACAACTCACTGGAGAGTTTCTCGCTTCTTTCAAAGCTTCGTGCCAACAAAATGATGAGCGAACACAATATCAGCGAAGCTTTTTCGACTCCGAAAGAAGAGGGTGTCCAGTTTATTGTCGTAATACCTAAAGGGTTTAAGTCGCAGTTCTCGCAAAGCGATGCCAACAATTCGGCCCTTCAGATCGAAGTGGCATCGGACATCGGACAGAGCCATCTGATGCTCTTTAAGACACAGATCCTCAGCAGTGTGATGCAGGTACGTCTGGACGCTATCAATTTGGCGCAGGAGATGCAGAGCGGTATGCGCGGTGAAAAGGGTGCGCCCAAAAAGATCGAGTTCGATGAGAAGAGTATGATGAAGATCCATTATGCGGCACTCGACGAAGATGAGAAGCCGACATCGACGCAGCAGAGTGTTCCGTCATGGATCGTTTTCGGTCTCTTTTTTGTTATCATACCAATGTCGACGATCTTTATCAGCGAACGTAAACAAAACACCTTGATGCGTCTCAGTACGATGAACGTCTCACTGCCGGTGCTCTTTGGCGGAAAGATCATCCCCTATATGCTCATCAACCAACTGCAGGTCTGGGTGATGATAGCGGTAGGTATGTTCATTGTACCGCTCTTCGGTGCGGCCCCATTGACGATCGGCGGTGATATCTCTGCCTTGCTTGCTGTTTCGCTGGCACTAAGTCTTTCCGCCATCGGGCTCTCTATTTTGATCGCTGTGACGGTGGACAGTGTTGAGCAGGCGACGACCATCGGCGGGATCATCAACATACTTCTCGGTGCTATCGGCGGGGTGATGGTGCCCAAGTTTGTTATGCCGGACTTTATGAAAGAGTTTGCCAACGTCTCACCGATGTCTTGGGGCCTGGAAGGTTTCCTCGATGTCTTTTTACGCCGGGGCAACATAAATGACGTGATGTACGAAGTGGTCGGATTGATAATGTTCGGTCTGGTCTCACTTATTATCGCAGCAGGAATATTTAACTATAAAATTAGGAGAGTAGCATGATAGGTTCTCAAGACGACGCACTGAAACTGCGTCTTAAAACGATGATAATCGAAGAGTGTGAAAAAGAGGATATCACCCCGGAAGAGGTGGCAGACGATGTGGAACTTTTTTCAGATAAAAGCGGCTTGGAGTTGGACTCTCTTGACGCACTCCAGATCTCTATGGGACTTCAGACACAGTTTAAGATCCGTTTAGGCGACTCAAAAGAGTTCCGACGTGTTGTAACGACGATCAATAATCTTGCTGACTACATTCAGCCCGAGTAACATATGAGCCTCTATTTATGATCACGATACTCGGCGGTGAGATACTCTGTGCCTTAGGTGACAAAGAGCAACGCATTCAACACCTTTCTGAAGGTCGATATGAGACCGTAGAGAAAAAGATGAACCTGATGGGAGAAGAGCTCTCTTTCTCCTATTACAGTATTGATGACGGCGAACGCAACAGTGCGCTCTCTATTCCGCTGCGCTATCTTGAAAAGGCGATCCAGACAGCGATCGACAAACTCGCTTTGAGTTCGGAAGAGCTGAGCCGATGCGGTCTCTTTGTCGGAAGCGCCTCAAATGATCTTTCATTAAGTCTTCCTTTGGGCCAGAACTATGACAATTCACAGGTCGATACCGTTGCGTGTGAACGTATCGGAAACGGCTATTATGCAGACTACCTGACGAAACATTTCGGTCTTCATGACTTTTCATTGACTTACAATACCGCCTGTACTTCAAGTGCCAATGCTCTTCTTGACGCGGCTTCCATGCTTGAAGGCGGTATTATTGACTATGCGCTGGTCATCGGATTTGAGATGTTCGCACCGATCTCTTTTGAGGGATTTGCGACGATGCAGCTGCTTTCATCCGGAAATATCGCACCTTTTGACCGAGACAGAGAAGGCATAATCCTGGGCGAAGCGATCAGTGCGCTCTTTTTGAGCCGCGATGATGTGGCCGCATCACCATGGCACTTTCTTGGCGGTGTCAGCAGTTGTGAAACGCACAGCGTTACGGGTGCCAATCCAAACGGTGATGGTATCAGTCAAGTGATCAAAACAGCACTGCAGCGTACGAATGTCACGCCGGAGCAGATCTGCGGCGTAAAGGCACACGGTACGGCCAGTGCTCTTAACGATCTGGCCGAGATCAACGGGATGAAGCTGGTCTTTTCCGCTTCTCCGGACTTCTTTTCACTGAAACCTTATATCGGCCATACGCTGGGTAGTTGCGGTTCAAGCGAACTGCTGCTGATGATGGAGTGTGTTGACGCCGGTTTCCTCCCGGCTACACCAAACTTTCAAAACCGTGACACCGAGCTTGAATGGAGACCGATGACAGCGAAAAAAAGTTGCAGTGATGGCGTTTTTCTGCTCAACTATTTTGGTTTTGGCGGAAATAACACGTCGCTTGTCATCGAGAAGATGCCATCATGATCTATGTTCACAGTACGGGTTCTGTTAATCGTAAAGAGGGTGAAGAGCTTGATGTCAAAGCGCAGTGGAAAGCTGTTTCTCCATCGATGATACGGCGGACAGACCGCTATATTCAACTGGCGCTGCTCGGTGCCTATCAAGCCGTCGGTGAAAAGAAACTTGATAAAGAGACGGCACTGTTCATGGCATCAGGGCAGGGGAACCTGGCAGTCTTTAAACGTCTGAGGGACCAGCGGTATATTCATAAACAGCCGCCCAAACCGGTTGATTTTATCAATTCGCTGAGTAACACTTCCGGGTTCTATGTTGCACAGTACTTTGATCTTCACGGTAAAAACCTTAATGTCTCGCGGTTGGGATTTGTAGCTGAAATGACACTCCTGTTGGCACAAAACGATCTGGAACTGGGAAAAGAAGAGCAGGTTCTTCTCGGCGGCGTTGATGAGCTGCAGGAACCGGCTGCTTTCACCAGACGTACGCTCGGTATCGCTGATGAGACTCTTCTGGGTGAAGGGAGCAACTGGATGCTTTTAAGCCGTGAACACGAAGGAGCGTTGGCTTCTGTGGATGTGGCGAAGCAAAAGATGGCGCTGGCTGAGGTGAAAGCGCACCTTCAAAGCATGAATCCAGCCTGTAAAGTCGCGTTTGGATTCCGCTGCACGGAAGCAATGATAGCAGAGATCCTTGAGGGTGAAGAACGGGAACGGTTTATGTATGATGCGGCGTGCGGTTTTTATGAGACAAGAACACTTTATGCATTAAATACTTTTATAAAAGAGGGCGAAGGTGAGCTGCTTTTTATCAATGTATATGAAGAAAATTTCAGAGTGATAAAAGTGAACCTTTTACCTCGTTTTTAGCCCCTGTGTGCTACATTACAAAAAATTAAGAGGGGTTTTTTAATGCAGAAAAATCGTGTCTTTGTCAATGCTTACGAATCACTCAGTTGTGCCGGAAATACAGCTGAACTGATGGCGGCGATCTATGCAAAAAAGAGTGGTATTACGATCGACACGAGTTACATGTCTGACCATGAGGCAGGTTTAGGCTCTTTTGCACCAAACGAGTTCTTCAGTTCACTCAGTGCGGTGACGCGCAATGTCCTCGAAAAAAGCAATCTGGATGATTTTTCAAACACACTTCTGATCGTCGGTTCATCCGTCGGCGGTATCGGCAAAAGCGAGCAGATCTTTTTCAAAGAGAAGAACTACAAAAATATTAACCCCAAAGAGCATGCCATCTCGGTTATCTCTGATGCATTAAACAGAGAGTTCGGATTTAAAGACAGCCGTTCTATCTCTACAGCCTGTACGTCAAGTGCCAATGCCATGATGATGGCGCAGCGTCTTATCAATCTTGGGGCCTATGAGAACGTACTCGTTGTGGGGGCTGATGCACTCTGTTATACAACTGTGTGCGGATTTCAAGCCCTTGGTGTATTGTCTACGCAGAAATGCACACCTTTCCAGGAAGGTCGTGAAGGGATGAATGTTGCAGAAGGTATAGCGGCACTGCTGGTCCAAAATGTGCAGACAGATACGAGCATTGAACTTTGTGGCAGTTCCGGAAGTTCCGATGCTTTTCACATGACCAATCCCGATCCTGAAGCCGGCGGTGCGATCGCCTGTATGAAGAAAGCCGTGAAGAATGCCGGGCTGAAGACGACGGATATCGACTATGTCAATGCACATGGAACGGGCACGCAGGCCAACGATGCGGTTGAAGCGTTAGCGGTTGAGACACTTTTTACACACAAACCTTATATGAGTTCGACCAAAGCCATTACCGGCCATACACTCGGAGCAGCAGGTGCGCTTGAAGCGATCATCTGCTGCGAAGTGATCAGGCAGCAGCGTATTGCGCCGCAAACGTCACTCTCTAACGCCGAGAATGCAGAGGTAAATCTGCCGCTCGAAGCCGTTGAGCAAGAGATCAACTATGTGATTTCGAACTCATTTGCCTTTGGCGGCAATAACACGGCTGTTGTCTTTGGAGCAGTGAAATGAAATTGAATTTTATTGTCAAAGCGACAGCAACAGTGTCGGCTGAGAGTAAATGCGAGAACCTTGATGAAAAGCGTATCGTTCCCAAAATGATGCTGCGTCGTCGTCTGACACGTTCAGCACGTATGATGGTCTATCTGGCTGATGCCTGTGATTTTCGTAAAGGTGCCGTTGTCTACGGTTCAGCGTACGGTGAGATGCAGGCGACTGCCGATATTGTCGGTGCGATCGATGCCAAAGAGCCGATCAGCCCGACAGCTTTTCAAAATTCGGTCTACAATACGGCACCTTCATACTTTTCACTTCTGCACGGCAACAAAGAGGAGATCCTGACGATCTCAAGCGGTGATGATACGTCGGCAAATGTTCTGCAGACCGGTGCACTTCAGGCGGTAACAACCGACGCGGAAGTGCTGCTTGTCTGCTGCGAAGCGATCAACATCCCCAAGATTGAAGAGGTCAACCGCTGTACAGACTATCTTGAGTCCGGAGCTGCCCTGACCTTGGTCCCGACGCAAGAGAATGCCAACGTAGAGGTGATAGCAAAAGATCATACGGGGTATGCCCCTTCTCTATGGGCCATGTTGGACGTTATAGAAGCCTGTGAAGGTAGAAACGGGTGCGTTGTCGCGCTCGAACTGTAGGAATATAATTGATAACGACTGAGAAACTAAAGACGGAACTGATCGAACTCTTTAATCTCGAAGGCATTCATGCCGAAGAGATCAGTGATGAGGATCATCTTTTTCATGATGGCCTGGGTTTGGATTCGGTAGATGCTATCGAACTGACTATTTTTCTGGATAACGAATATGGGATCGTTTTTCCGAATATTACAGAATCTGAAAAAGCATTTGCTTCGATCAGAGCACTCCAGGAGTATATTAATACAAAGGGAACGTCCAATGCCTGATCTTGAAGAGCTGATGACCTACCTGCCGCAAAAAGATCCGGTGGGGTTTGTTAAAAAAGTATTGGTGAGTGAAGAACACCTTTCACGTACCGCTGTGACTTTTGAAAGTGTACCGACACTGCCGATGCTCTCGGAGGCAGGGGCGCAGACATCTATATTTTTGCGGTTGACAGAAGAGAAAAAAGCGGCCGATGTTCCGCCGCGTGCCATGGGAATGCTTGTGACCGTGAAATCCAAATGGTTGCAGAAAAGCGAGAAGAGCAGTTTCGAGGTCGAGAGCCGTTACATCAGTAACCTCGACAGCTTTTTTATTGTCAGTTTTACTGTCTATGACGGCGAAACAGCTGTTGCTGAAGGTCAGGTGGCTGCAGTGCTGCAGAAAAACGGAGAGTCATTATGAGCCAGACATACCTGACAAACGGGTTGTACAAGGTGATCTCACAAAGTGACGAACGTGTTGAGATCGTGTTGAGCGATGCCTCGCACCCGGTCTTTAAAGCACACTTCGAAGGGATGCCGCTACTGCCAGGATTTTTGCAGATCGACATTATCAGCGAGATCTTGAAAGTTGAAGTTGAGGCGATCACCAGTGCCAAGTTTGTTCAGAAGGTCTTGCCTGAAGAGAGACTTGTCTATATGATCGCTCCCGCAAAAAGCGGTGTACGGGTGAAACTGACGAACAGTTTGGGGGAACTCTGCGGTGACTTTAAACTTAAGTGGGAAGAGAAGTAAGCTTTTTCCGCCTATAGCTTTGACCTGCGTCTCAAAACATAACGTACGCAAAAAGGGTATTGCGTAGCAATCAGCATCAGCGTTCCGGTCTTTTCCAAAAATCAAAGAAGTTGAACCATTGCCAAGGATACTCTCGAACGGGACCCTCTAAAAAGTAAGCATACTGTTGCGCCAGATCTTTAATGATATCTGCTTTCTTCTCCTTGGTAGAAGTAATGATCTCAGAGAACTGTACTTTGATCTGATTATCCCCCTGCCGTACAATGTCGCAGCCGATCATTGGACTTTTTCGCATGTGCGCGATCTCAAAGCCGCCGCTGTGCAGCAGGGTCGGGCGGTTGAGAAAGTCGACTTCAACCGTTTTGTTCGCTTCTTTTACCCGGTCGACCATGATGATAACGATCTCACTGTTTTGAAGCGCTCTTGCAATCTCCAGCATAGCTTGCATTCCCTCTTTTAGACTGATAACATTGATGCGCTTATTCTCTTGTTTATCTGTCTCCAAACGTTGGATGTTTTCATCAATGGCTTCGTCTCCGATGATGTTGAGTTTGATGTCATAGGTCTGAAAGATCTTGAAGCTCTGCCCCCAGCTTCCGTGGTGTGAAAGGACAAGGATTCCGCCATTTTTTTGAAGTGTCTCAAAGGCTTCGACATTCACGCGTTCAACTTTGATCGTGCTCTCCTGCATCCCCTCTTTAGCAATAAAACGGTCGAAGATATTCAGAGAAAAGGCATAGATATTTTTAAAATACGAGCCAAAAGAGCTGGAGACACCTACGGCTTGATAGTAACTGTTGAGAAATCGACGATTTTTCTGTGAGATGACGGCGTAAAACAGTGCGACGACATAGACCAGTGCTTTAGCGGTACGGTAGCCAAAAAAGTTGTAGAGCGTAATAATCAGTTTAATGCCCAATGGACTGCCGCGGTATTGAGACATAAAATTCCTGTATATGTTGTATGTTGGTAAGAAAATCTTACCAAAAAGTTTGTTAGGGGGAGATGTTATTAGTGTACTGCTTGACCCGTCAGCGCGGTGTATGTGGCATTGACTGCCTGTGTCGGTGTTGTGACAAACATATTTTTGGTGTCCCACACATAACCGCTTAAAACAGAGACGATCTTGCTTTCGATCTTTTTGGAGCCCGGGGCTTGCGAGAAGAGTATACCCTGCAGACGACCATCGTACCACGCTTCGACATACTCTCTAAAGACGTCGACGCCGATCATCATATAATCCTGATAGTCAGTTTGCCAGTTAACACTCTCGCCGTTGAGCTCTCTGATCGTCAGTTCAGCTGCTTTGGCACCTGACTCCAGTGCAAGGGTCACTCCGGATGAGAAGACCGGGTCCAGAAATTCAGTGGCATTACCGACCATGACAAAGTTCTCACCGAACATTTTCGTGACATTGGCGGAGTAGCCGCCGATAAAGCCGACATCATTAATACGAGAGGCATTGGCATAACGTTTCGAAGCATTGGGATCGTTTTCGATGATATTGTTCCAGAACGCTTCCGGGTCCATATTAAAGGATTTGTAATATTCGTCAGTACAGACTATACCGACAGAGGTAACGGTAGGGCTGAGGGGGATGTTCCAGATCCAGGCATCATTGTCTCCGACAACAAAAACATAGATATACCCGTCAGTTCCGTCGGTCGGACGCACGTCATTTTCAACACGGCAGAAGATGGCATCACGCAGTGCGAGATGAGAGTTCGTGTCCAGGTTTAGCAGACGCGGCAGAACGCGACCGTAACCGGAAGCATCGATCACTTTTTTTGCATGGTACTTCTCTTCAGAACCGTCTTTATGGATAACGGTGACAATGTTGGCTTTTTCATCATAGCCGGTGACTTCCGACTCCATAGTGACATTGGCACCGAACCGTTTGGCCTCTTCCAAAAGAAGGTTGTCAAACGTCTCACGACGCACCTGGAAAGAACTGTTGTGTTTTTGACCCATGTTGTTTTCAAAATTGATGACTTTGATGTCGTTGGCACTGTTTTCAAAAGCGACACCGCCTTTGAACTGAAAGCCTGCCTTTTCGACCGCTTCAAGCATATTGGCATTTTCCAGAAGCTCGTTACAGCGGGGTAGAAGTGATTCACCGATGACAAAACGGGGAAATTTTACCTTTTCGACCACTTCGACACTAAAGCCTGCTTGAACAAGTTCTGCAGCTGCAATCGAACCGGCAGGCCCTCCACCGATAATAAATACATCACATTCAGTCATTGGAATCCTTCAAAAAAAATACGGTTAGATTATAGCAAATAGTATGTATATTATAACTTGATATTAATCATAAAGTGTGTGCGGATAAAGCCCCTCTCTGTTATAATTTTTCAAACATACAAGAGAGAATCTATTTTGAATAAAAGCTGTATCGTCATTCCTGTCTATAACAATCCAACGACTATTGAGGAGGTTGTCTACGCAGCCTTGAAAACCAAAAGCACTGTCATCGTTGTCGATGACGGCTCGAAACCTGAGGTGGTATTGAATATCGATGAAGACGAAACGCTCTATCTTCTTAGACACACTCCTAACAGAGGGAAGGGCGAGGCGATATTGACAGGCGGTAAAAAGGCCCGAGAACTGGGGTTTGACTCGTTTTTTGTGGTTGACGGCGACGGCCAGCATTTTCCGCATGAGATAAGCAGCTTTATCGGCAAAGATATTGAAAAATGTATTGTGATCGGGTGTCGAAGATTTGCAGAGAATGTGCCCGGATCTTCAAAGTTCGGCCGTAAGTTCAGTAACTTCTGGATCTGGACGGAGACTGGGCTTCGTCTGGACGACACGCAGTCAGGGTTCCGTTCCTACCCTGTCTCTGTTCTGGAGCTTCCGATAGAAAAGCGGCGGTACGACTTTGAGATCGAAGTTCTGGTGCGTCACGTCTGGAACGGCGGCTGTATCGAAGAGGTCGGTATCGATGTCTTCTATCCGAAACCCGAAGAACGCGTCAGCCACTTTGATGCACTCGAAGATAATATCCGCTTGAGTAAACTCCACGCCAGACTCTTTTTTAAAAATCTGCTTCGACTTATCGGTATAAAGTAGCCGGTAGATAATTTTCAGGTGTGTTCCCTTACATGCCGCAACTTCAGTCGATATATGGGATTGGAGTGCTAAAATACAAAAAATATTTATGGCTGTTATTTAAGGGGGTCCCTTAAGAACAGTTTAACGGGAAAATAGATGTCAATTAAAATCAATGCACAGCATGTCGATTACCAAGAACTTTGTCATACAGCGAATGTCGAGGTCTCTACCGAAGAGGCTTTTCGTAAAAAAATTGAAGATTCACATGCATTTTTGCTCGAAGAGATCTCAACCGGTAAGCCGATCTACGGGGTCACTACCGGTTATGGTGAAGCGGGTACGAACTACTCGGCGTTTGAACAGGCAAAAGAACTTCAGAAAAACCTTTTCCGTTTTCACGGTTGCGGTGTCGGCGAGATGCTTAGCCACGAAGAGTGTAAGCGTATTCTGTTGATCCGTCTGACAAGTCTCTCAAAAGGCTATTCCGGTGTTACTGCAAACCTGCTTGAGCGTTTGGCCTACTTTTTTAACAATGACATCATCCCTGTTATCCCGTCACAAGGTTCGGTCGGTGCCAGCGGTGACCTGACACCGCTCTCCTACATCGCAGCAGCGATCGTCGGTGAACGCGAAGTCTACTATAAAGGTGAGATCAGAAGCAGTGCCGACGTCTATAAAGAGCTTGACATCGAGCCTTATGAACTTGAACCGAAAGAGGCGCTGGCGATCATGAACGGTACGGCTTCAATGAGCGGTATCGCCATTGTCGCAATGCAGAAATTCGAAAACTGGATGCATGCGTATGAGAGTTTTATTGCCGGTCTTTTTGAGATGATGCATGCCGACGGGACACCGCTTCAGCCCCTGGTTCATGAAGTAAAACCATTTGCAGGCCAGATCCGTTGTGCGGCGCAGCTGGCTAAAAAGCTGGAAGGTTCCGACATCGTACAGGCGCAGGATGAGCGTTATGAGAAGTTTTTTAGCGAAGAGACGCTCTGTATTCAGGACAAATACTCTATCCGTTGTACACCACAGGTTCTCGGCATCGTCTGGGACAATCTTGAGATGTCTAAAAAATGGGTTGAGACAGAGTGTAATGCGGTCAACGACAATCCGATTATCGACGGTGAGTTCAAGAAGATCTATACGTCGGGTAACTTCTACGGCGGTTATGTCGCGCATGCAATGGACACGTTGAAGATCTGTTCTGCCAATGCGGCAGACCTTCTTGACAAGCAGTTCTCGCTTCTTGTCGACCACAAGTTCAACCGCGGTATCGGTGAAAACCTTAAGATCTCCGACAAACCGCACCACCACGGCTTTAAAGCGATGCAGATCACACTGAGTTCATTGAGTGCGGATGTGATGATGAACATCATGCCGGCATCGGTCTTCTCGCGTCCGACAGAGTCGCTTAACCAGGATAAAGTCAGTATGGGAACAACTGCGGCATTGAACTTTAAACGCACGCTTCCTGACCTTGACAACATGCTGGCTATCGCCTTTATGGGACTTGCCCAAGCGGTTGATATCCGTGGTCACGAAGGTATCTCTCCACAGCTTGAGCGTGTCTACAAAAAGATCCGCAGCGTCATCCCGCCACTGGTAGAAGACCGCCGTATGGATATTGAGATCACCAAAGTGGTCGAGATGATCAACAATGGAGAGCTCTCGTAATGCGCAAGGTTCTTGTAACGGGTGCCACAGGTGCTATCGGTGAAGCCTGTGTCCGTGCATTTGCAGATGCCGGTTACTTCGTCTATATCCACTACCGTTCACAAGAGGCAAAAGCCAAAGAGATACTGGAAGGCATCGGTAACAATGGTGAGATCGTCTACTGCGACGTACGTGATAAAGAGAGTGTCAGAGAGGCATTCGGTGCGCTTGATCTTGATGCCCTCGTTAACAATGCCGGGATCACCAAAGACAACCTCTTTTTCTGGATGAAAGATGAAGAGTGGGAAGATGTTATTGAGACTAATCTCAACAGCATGTTCCGTGTTACAAAAGCTGTTATCGAGAAGATGATCCTCAAGAAAAACTGTGCGATTGTCAATGTCTCTTCTGTTTCGGGTATTGCAGGCAACACGGCACAGACCAACTATTCAGCGACCAAAGGCGGCATCATCGCTTTTACAAAAGCACTCGCCCTGGAGATGGGACGTTATAAGATCCGTGTCAACTGCGTTGCCCCGGGCCTGATCGAGTCCGAGATGACAGAAGAGCTTCCGCTCAAAGAGATGAAAAAGAGCATCCCTCTTCGTCGTATCGGCAAGCCTGAAGAGGTTGCAGAAGTGGTCCTTTTCTTAGCCGATAAAGCGACATATATTACCGCTGAGACGATCAATATCAGCGGTGGAATGGTTAGATAGGAGATGAAAATGCGTCGTGTTGTGATTACGGGTGTAGGTGTATTGTCACCACTTGGTAATGATATGCAGGAACTTCAAGAGGGGCTGGAATCTTCAAGAAGCGGTGTTGTACATGTAGAGTCATGGTCTGAATATAAGGATTTTGTAACACGTGTATGCGGCATTGTGAACTGGAATGACTATAAAGAGATCCCTCGTAAAAGCCGCCGTTCAATGGGGCGTGTTGCGATCATGGCTGCTAAGACGATGCAGGATGCCGTGAAGGATGCCGGTCTGAGTGAAGATCAGATATCCAACCCGCGTACCGGTATCTCATTCGGTTCGACGATGGGCTCTGATGAAGCACTTTTTGACTCTATCGGCACTATTGCCAAAGAGAAGACCTTTGTCGGGCAGAACTCGATGAGCTTTTTGCAGTTTATGAGCCATACGGTCGCTGCCAATATCGCAGCCATGTTCAAGATCCGAGGACGTAATATCCCTGCCTGTTCCGCCTGTACCTCGTCATCGATGGCGATCGGTATCGGGTATGAGAGCATCAAGTACGGTATGAGCGACATGATGTTCGTCGGCGGTTCTGAAGAGGCTCACCCCTACAACGCCGGGATCTTTGAGATCATGGCGGCGACATCGACCCGTTATAACGATGCACCCGACCAGACCCCTCGTCCTTTTGACACGGAGCGCGACGGCTTGGTGACGGCTGAAGGTGCGGGAACACTTGTACTCGAAGAGTACGAAGCGGCGAAAGCACGCGGTGCCAAGATCTACGGCGAGATCATCGGTTATGCGACATCGTGCGACGGTGAGCATATCACCACTCCTTCGAGCGAAGGGATGGAGCAGGTAATGCGTCTGGCTCTTGAAGATGCGAAGATAACGCCTGAGAAAGTAGGTTACATCAATGCCCATGCAACCTCTACACCAAAAGGGGACATTGCCGAATCGCATGCGACCTATGCAGTCTTTGGTGACAAAACCCCGATCAGCAGTACCAAAGGGTATATGGGTCATATTCTCGGCGGTTGCGGGGTCGTCGAGTCGATCATAGGTCTGATCAGTCTTAAAACCGGTCTGATGCCGGCCAATAAAAACCTGGTAAAGGTCGATGAGACCTGCGCACCGCTGGATTATCTTTTCGAACATCGTTATGGGAATCATGATATAGTTATGAACAACAATTTTGCATTCGGTGGGATCAATACCTCACTGATATTTAAAAAAATAGAGGAATAGTAATGACCGAAGAGTTGGTAAGAGCAACGCTAAAAGAAGTTTTGATCGAAGAGTTCGAAGTGGAAGAAGACGAGATCGTAACAGGCGCTAACTTTTTTGAAGACCTTGACATGGACAGTCTTGACGCGATCGACCTGATTGTCATGATGGATAAAAAACTGGGTATCGACCTAAAAGCTGAAGATGCGCAGAAGATCAGAACGATTGATGAGTTTGTCGCATTGATCATGACAAGAGCGTAAGGTTACGATGTTATTGACACTGCTCTATGTTCTTTTCATAGTAGTAGGTCTACGTTTCTTTGAGCCGCAGATAGTAGGGATAGCCCTTTTCTCACTTGCCGCGCCCTGGACACTTTATGAACTCATTAAAAACCGTTTTCAAAATATCTTAGTTCCTTTAACGGCAACAGCGGTCGGTTTCCTCGTCTGGTTTTTGGACGCTGTTATCGTCTTTAAAATATTACCGGTATTGATCACCTCTCTATTTTTTGTCAAGTTTGCCGAAGCTGTTATATTTAAGAGACCTTTTTTAGCTAATATGGTCCGCAAAACGCCTAAAATAGCCTGGAGTGAAGAGAAACTGGCCTTTATTGACAGCTCGCACAGCTACTGGCTCTTTATTACAACAGTAAATCTGCTGCTGCAGATAGCCGTTTTGTTCGCTTCGATGAAGGTCTGGGCACTCTATACGACGGTGGGCTGGTATCTGCTCTTTGGCAGTGCTTTGGCGGTGCAGATAATTTACGGAAAGGTTCGCGGTGTCAAGTAAACTCTTAAGCGGCTATATCTACGGACTTTTTATCTTTTTGATGTTTTTGGCTCTTTTTGTTGCCGGCGCATTCACGATTGTGGTCTGGATCTTGGGCGGTGACCCCCGCTGGTCATTTCAGGTGGTCGTCCGTTTTTTCTGGCGTCTGTTTTTACGACTTTCGCCTGTCATCGGAAAAATAACGATACACAACAGAGAGAACCTCAATGAGATCAAGCCGGCCATCTATGTTGCATCGCATCAATCTTCCATAGACTTTGTCCTTCTGGGCAGTGTGATCAAGAACTTTGCAACCATCTCCAACCATCCTATCAGCGACCTGGCGATATTTATGAAAATACCGCGTCTGGTCGGCGTCTATTACATGGAGAAACATAATCCGAATGCTGCTATCACTGTCTTTAACCGCCTCTCCAAAGCGCTGAAAAAAGGGACCAATGTCTTTATCTTTCCGGAAGGAACGCGTAACTTTTCGAACGAACTGCTACCGTTTCAAAAAGGGGCCTTCCGTCTTTCAGTGGACAACCAGGTGCCCATTATTCCCGTGATCATCGATGGTACGGGCAAGATCGTCACCAAAGGCTCCAACGTGGCAAAGACAGTTGAATTGACGGACATCAATGTGACCTTCTTGGACCCGGTCTATCCTGAAAAAGAGGAGAGTCTCCGTGGATTGATGCGCCGTGTCAAAGAGGTGATGCAGGTTGAAGTGACAAGGAACTTTTCATGAGAATCATGACACTGCTGATAATAACGGCATTGACGCTTATGGCAGGCGGATACGATTTCAAAGAGAAGCGTTACGTTTACAGTATTGACAAGACGCTTCAGATGAAAGGGCATATCGCTTTTGACGAAAAAGGGATGAAGATCGATTATGTCGAACCAGAGGTTCGCCATATTGTTTATGACGGTCTCTCTATGGATGTTATCAACAGCGATGGTGAGACGCTCCAGCATGTCGACCTGAACGAACAGCCGATGATGAAGGTCTATCTGGACTTTATTCATAAGCTTTACCGCGGCGATTATGAAGCGTTAAGCGAGAACTTCATTATTGAAAAAACAACGACAGTGGTGATGCTGACCCCGATTGCTCCGGTTGACAAGGTGATCAAATCGGTTGTCGTCCATCGCAATGCCAAAGGGTTGGAGCAGATAATGACAAAGATGAGTAACGGTGATGAGATCACGCTTAACATTGCCCAATAAATTTTACCTCTTCATCTATCTGGGTGTTATGCTCATTGCTGGGCTGCTCTTCTCCCCGTCGCACTTCAGTACCAACATGCTCTCGATCTTTCCTCAGAACAGTTACACCAAACAGTTGGAAGAGGCTTCAAAGCTGCAGTCGCTTAACCGACTTATCGTTATTTCCAAAGGGAGTGACAAAGCTTCTAAAGAGCGATTGGAAAAGATAGCGGCCGATTTAGCCGAGTTGGACGAGATCGACGAACTCTTTTTCAAAGTCGACAGCCTTCATTCGCCAACGGCCGACTATCTGCGAAGGCATTACGCCGAACGCCTCGATATCAACAGTTCGAAAGCAGAACCGATCTACCTGCAAAAAAAGCTTGAGGCACTCTACCGTGAGATGCAGAGCTCTTTTATGTTCAGCGGTCTCAACACCTCTGATCCGTTAGGACTTTTCAGTGACCCGATGCAGCAAAAGAGGGCGCAAAGCAAGAACGGCATCGTGCTCTTCAACGGTGAAGATTATATGCTTTCGGCTACGCTGAAGATCAAAGTCTCGGATGTTGAAGGTGCCCAAAAGCTGTATGATAAGGTGCATGCCGTTGTGGATGGCTACGGCAGCGATGTGACCGCCTTCGCCCCGCACTTCTTTACGGCTGAGAATTCGGCAAAGATCAAAAGCGAAGTGAACCTTATTGTTACGGCGACCATGATCCTGCTGCTGCTCTTTTACGCTTTTACGCTGCGTGACATTAAGGTTCTCATCCTCACCTCTGTCGCCTTGGCCTCATCTCTCTTTGTAGGGTTGTCTGTTGTGACGTTCCTTTTTGAAGATGTCTCCATCTTTACCCTTGCCTTCGGCTCCGGTATCGCGATGATGGCAGTGGACTACTTTTTCCACTACTATTTCCACGGCTACTACAGCCAAAAAGAGAAGAGCCGTAAAAAGGTCTTTTACGCTTTTTTAACGACAGTGAGCGGTTTCGGCATTCTCTATTTTGCGGACTTTCCGCTGATCCGGCAGCTGGCTCTGTTCGGGATCGCCGCCTTGGTCTTCTCCTACTTTCAATTCAGCTTTCTGTTCGCCTCGTGGCAGTTTGAACCTAAAGCAAAACGTATTCGGCTGCGGGCTCTATCAAAAGGGTTTATAGATTCAAAAATTGTTTTGGGCATCTCTTTGATACTGCTTGTTGCGGCCTTCTCAAAACTTCACTTCAGCGGTGACCTGCGTCAGCTCGACTACCAGAATGCGAAGCTGCTGTCGCTGCAGGAGAAGATCAAGACGGGTGGCTCCGATGAGCGGGCTGTCCTAGTCTACGGAAATTCGCTGGATGCGCTGTTGGCCAAGATGGAAGAGGTTCAGAGAGGGGAGCCTTCTTTCCGCTCATTGGCCAAAATAGATAGATCGCAAAAGGGGTTTGCATCGTATAAAACAAGTGTGCAGAAAATCGATTTTAAAGCTCTGAGGGACGAAATAGAACGCGAAGCGACAACGATAGGTTTTCGTCCGGGTACTTTTAGCAGTGCCTACTCTTTTGTTGATGATCTTCACTACACCAACCCTGACCTCGCCGTCGCCAAAGCTTTAGGCTTTGAGACCATACAGCTCGCAGATGGCCGATGGATGAGTCTGTCCTTTGTCCATGCCGATCAAAGCGGAAGACTTTATTATGACAACGGTCTTGTTCTGTTGGAAGCATCGACTCTTCTGCAAAAAGGGGTCGAAGATGTCTTGGATCAGTTGGTTCTGATCGCGGCACTGACATTCGGCTTCATAACGCTTTTGCTGGCCCTGCTGCTGAAAAAGCGGACCCTGGTCGCTATGAACTATGTCCTCTTCCCACTCGGTGTTATCGCAACGGTCCTGGCGCTTCTCGGCTCCTTCTCTGTGATGCACCTCTTCGCTCTCATCATCGTGATGGTCGCGGCCATCGACTATGGCATCTATATGAGCGACGTAGAGGAGGAGACGGACGAAGCGATCTATTACGCCATGCTGACCACTTTCGCCGGTTTCGGCATCTTCGTCTTCAGCCATATCGGCGCACTGCACCACATCGGGCTGGTGATCGCACTGGGTATCGCCTCGACATTTTTCTTGCAAACGGTGCAAAAACGCTTTTATTGATAAAGTAGAAGCTCTTCTATACCTCTATATAAGCCATCTTGTACTATAAATGTTAATTGAAAATTGAGCAAAGAAGTAAACAATGAACATCATCCACATCGACAACTCCGGTATCAGAAACGACACGACTCTTGAAGCGATCCAGATCAAACAGGAGATCCTGGCTACAAAAGAGGCGACCTTTTCGGCGCATAGCAAACCGGAACTCTTCGGGCTCTTGCATAAGGCGATCGAGCAGGGTGTGACACCGGTTCTTTTTGACGGCAAGATCGACACTATTGCGCAGCGTGTCAAAGAGTTGGGGATAGGGCATTTTAACGAAGGGGGTGAAAGCTCTGTTCTTCCTATCTCTGCCTACGCGCTCTTTTTTACTTCAGGAACAACAGGCATACCGACCGGGGCGATCAAAAACAGAGAGAACATCGAGGGTGAAGTCGATGCCCAAGTGGCACTTTTCGAACCCTATGATTTCGAGCGGGTGATCGTGACGGTACCTTTTATCCATATATACGGCTTTTTGTCCGGGCTGATGCTGCCAAGACGTCTGGGGTGTGAGATGCTGCTCAAAGAGGAGTACTACCCGCAAGAGTTGACCCTGCTTCACGAACACAAAAAGACCTTGATAGTGACAAGCCCGGTCTATATCAAGGCGCTGCTGCGTCTGAAGCGCGAGCAGGATCTGAGTAATGTTGTATTTCTATCGTCGACCGGACTGTTGGCAGAAGATGAGGTCGAGCGTTTCGAGACGCAGTACAACACCAGCCTCATACAGCTATTCGGTTCCACAGAGACAGGCGGTGTGGCTATAAAAAGAGGGGTCGATCCCTATTGGGAACCGCTTCAAGGGGTCTCCGTGACCAAGAACCATGAGTCGCGCATGGTGGTAGACTCGCCTTATCTTTCAACGCACCTTTTCGAAGAGAGTATCACGTTGATGAAACGTCCCTACACGACGACCGACATTATTGAACTCGACGGCAAAAAGTTTAAACTTCTAGGACGTGCCAATGAGATCATCAAAGTCTCCGGTAAACGCATCTCGATCGTGGAACTTGAGAACATGATCGAGACAGGTCTGGGCGTAGCGGATGCCCTGATCACGATAAAAAAAGAGATCGGTAAATTGAAAGACGAGAGTCTTGAGATCAAGATCGCAGGACGCAAGATGCCGAGCGAAAGTGAGATCAAAGAGCTTTTTAAAGTGCATTACCCTGAGATCAATTTCAGTTTTGAACTTCTGAATGTCAAAAGTATTGAAAAAAACAACATGGGGAAAAAGGTTCGTCAGTGAAAACCGTGCTCTTGACACTTGTTATCTGTCTCCAGCTTTTTGGCGGCATAGAGAGTTTTGAGAATTTTGTACGTGAGCAGACGAGCGAGCAGACACCGCCGTCTGCATCTTTCGCCGTTTTGAAAGGCGATCAGATCGTATATGAGAGCAGCTTCGGGTTCAACGACGATTCTCAGCAGCAAGAGACCTCTTTGGAGAGTGTTTACCATGTCTTCTCATTGACCAAGATATTGGCAGCGACCGTCGCGATGCAGCTGATCAATGAGGGGGTGATCTCACTGGATGATCCTGTTCAGAAATATCTGCCGCGTTTCAGAGCCAAATATGAGGGCAAAGAGGTCACGGTGACCATCTTAAATCTTCTCAATCACAGTTCGGGCATAAGCGACCAATCTTCCGAGGTGCGTCCGTTGACAGATGATAACTACTACGCGTACACAAAAGCCAACCATATAGAGACGGTTTCGTATGTTGATCTGCCTTATCTACCGGGATCTGAAGCTAAATATTCGAGCGCGGAGTACATTATTTTAAGCCGTATTATTGAAAAGGCGACCGGCGAAGATTTTGGCGAGTTGGTGACGGAACGGGTCATTGAACCGGCGAAGATGGAGCGCAGCGGCTTCACCTACACGGCAGAGATGGCCAAAGATCAGGTCTATGGTACGATGAAGATGTTTTCGATCGTCGGTATAGCGATGCGGATGTTCATGGATAAAACGAACAAAGACCATTGGGAGGGGACGACCATGTGGTTAAAACAGTTTGATATCGGCTGGCTGGCAGCAGGAGGACTTGTCGCCCCTATCCATGATATGGCGCTTTTTCTCTCGGCTTACAACAATCACCTGCTTATGGACGAAAAGACCAAGAAGATCTTTTTGGAGACACCGACCGTAAAAGTGGACTCTTTTCTTTCATCGCAAGATGATGTGCGTTTCGGGATAGGGTGGTACCATATTACGGACAAAGGAGAGTTCTATTACCAGCATCAAGGCCTAGGACCAGGATACAGAACGATCATACGGATCTATCCGAAATATGATATCTCTTTTGTCATTTTGACGTCGCAGACGGAGACAGATGTTGATGCCTGGAGTGATCGCCTGATCCAGGATATAAAAGGGGGGCTTCTGTGAAACGCGTGGTGATAACGGGCCTCGGTATGATCAATGCCCTGGGGCACGACAAAGAGTCATTTAAGGCTATTGTCAACGGCGAATGCGGGATCGATATGATCACGCTTTGTGACACAGCGGAGTTGGAGTGCAAGATCGCTGCCGAAGTCAAAAAATTTGATGCTGCAAGTGTCATGAAAAAGCGCGAACAGAAGAAGGCCGACCGTTTTATCCAGTTAGGTCTGCATGCTGCTATGGAAGCCTATGAAGATGCCGCTTTGGAGGCGGTCGATACAACAGCTTTTGGCGTTGTCAGTGCCAACTGTCTTGTCGGTATCGGTTCCATAGAAGAGGCCGCCGACATCAAAAACAGCTCTAAACTGGCACATATCTCGCCATTCCTGATCCCCTCGTATATGCCCAACATGTTAGCGGGTCAGGTCTCTATGAAGTTTGACCTGAGGGGTCCTAATTTGAGCGAAAACACAGCTTGCGCCGCAGGAACCCATGCTATTATCGAAGCGTATAAGACGCTGCAGTTTTCAAAAGGCGAAGGGATGCTCGTTGTCGGTGCCGAAGCGGGTATTACACCACTTGCCCTTGGCGGTTTCGGTGCGATGAACGCTCTCTGTACGGACCACAATGATAACCCCAAAGGGTCGGGTCGCCCTTTTGACAGAGATCGTAGCGGTTTTGTGATGGGTGAAGGAGCCGGTGCACTTGTTCTGGAGACACTGGAACATGCCCGCAATCGCGGTGCCAGGATCTATGCAGAGATCACCGGTTTCGGTGAGAGCGCCGATGCGTATCACATCTCGACACCGCAGCCGGAGTCGAGGGGGGCCATCAGTGCGATGCGCGACGCTTTCGAGATGGCCGGTTCACCGAAGATCGATTACATCAATGCACACGGTACAAGCACTTACTATAATGATATACGTGAAGCGTATGCGATTGATGCGGTCTTTGGCAAGATGCGACCTTACGTGAGTTCGATAAAAGGTCAGATAGGCCATACCCTTGGCGCTGCCGGAGCGATAGAAGCGGTCGTCTCTGTTTTAGCGATGCAGGAAAATATTTTGCCGCCGGTCATTAATTACACCGAGAGCGAAGAGGAGATGGCGAAGATCAATCTTGTCAAAAACAGTGCGCTTAAAACAGATGTGACTAGTGTTCTGAGCTGTAACTTCGGTTTTGGCGGTACCAATGCGGCTATTGTCTTTGAAAAATTCACTAAGTGACCTTTTGCAAAAGAATAGAAGTGTCGGAGGCAGATTTTAATCAACATGCAACCTCTTTGAGTTATACTTGTCGAAACTAATTTTCCAGGAATTTTAATGTATCTACCAGAAGAGAAGTTTGCCCTCTGGGCCGACTTTATTGAACGAGACTATTTGGATAACGAATTTAAAGAACTTATTGCGAATGGAATCATAAATGGGGCCACTTCCAATCCTTCGATCTTTAAAAATGCGATCCTCACCTCACCGGCATATAAACGTCAGCTGGCGGAACTTGGGGACTTGGATGCCAAGGCAAAATATGAAGCAGTCGCTATTTTTGATATTCAAAAAGCGGCCGATATATTACGCCCACTCTATGATGCCAACGATGACGGCTATGTGAGTATTGAAGTCGATCCGATGCTTTGTGATGACGCCGAGGCCACGATATCTGAAGGACGTCGTCTGCATAAGAGGATAGACCGACCCAATGTCATGATAAAAGTCCCGGCAACAGAAGCGGGTTATGTCGCTATGAAGGCCCTGGTCGCTGACAATATCCCGGTCAATGCTACCTTGATCTTTTCAACAGAACAGGCGCTCTCGTGTGCCGAGGCATTTCAAGCCGGACAAAAAGAGAGCGGTTCGAGTGTTGACACGGTGATCAGTGTCTTTGTCAGCCGGATAGACCGCGCACTGGATGCTGAATTGGCGGAAAAAGGTATTCCAACAGCATTGGCCGGTAATTACAATGCTGCGGCCATCTATAACGCTATTGAGACAAAAGGGGTAGACCGTTGCCGAACACTCTTTGCGTCCACGGGGGTAAAAGGCGACGACCTTCGTCCCTCATATTATATCGACGAACTTTTGGCAGCCCACGCTGTTAATACGGCTCCGGTCGAGACTATTGATGCTTTTGTAAAAGGTGGTGATAAGATGGTAAAATTACCTATCGATAGCGAAACTATTGATGCACATTTCCAGAAGATCAAAGATGCCGGTATCGATTTTGATGCCGTTGTGGCAAAACAGATCAATGACGGTCTGGATGCGTTCAAAGAAGCTTTTAGCGAAATATTGAGTGAATTGGAGTAGAAGATGGCAATGGAAGTAGATATTGGTTCATTAACGTTTGAGACCCTGGATAAAATCCGTGGTTATCTGAAACGTATGATCGACACCGGAGGTTCCGACCTTCACATTAAAGCAAATGCTGTTGTCCGTGCCCGTATTAACGGTGAGATCACACCGCTTTCGGGTGAGATCCTCTCAAAAGAAGATGCGCTGACATTTGCAAAAGAGCTGTTGCGTTCACGTTTCCCTGAGTTTGTTGACAAGAAAGAGCTCGATCTTGTTTATCCGTACGATGATAACACGCGTT
Source organism: Sulfurimonadaceae bacterium (assembly GCA_041596355.1). GTDB lineage: Bacteria > Campylobacterota > Campylobacteria > Campylobacterales > Sulfurimonadaceae > Sulfonitrofixus. The sequence continues at coordinate 44,307 of JBFHIS010000006.1, forward strand.
TTCGTGTTAACATCTTTTTTCAGATGGAAGGGGTATCGGCCGTCTTTCGTGTGATCCCGGTAAAGATACTCTCGCTCGAAGAGCTCGGTCTGCCGGAGATTCTTCACAAGTTTACACTTTTGGAACGTGGTCTGATCCTGGTTACGGGTGTAACCGGTTCGGGTAAATCGACAACGCTGGCGGCACTCATCAATGAGATCAACTGGAAGAAACGAAAACATATTATCACAGTTGAAGATCCGATCGAGTTTGTGCACAAAGATAGAAAGTGTATCGTTAACCAGCGCAGTGTCGGGCAAGACACCTTTAGTTTTGCCAACGCTTTGCGTGCTGCACTGCGTGAGGATCCGGATATTATCCTGGTTGGTGAGATGCGTGACCGCGAGACGATCGAGACGGCACTGCATGCGGCAGACTCCGGTCACCTGGTCTTCTCCACGCTGCACACTTTGGATGCCAAAGAGACCATCAACCGTATTGTCTCAAGTTTCGCCATGGAAGAGCAGCCTCGTATCCGTCTTTCGCTTGCCTCGGTACTGCAGGGTGTTATCTCTCAGCGTCTTGTACCAACGATTGATCATAAACGTGTAGCGGCACTTGAAGTGATGGTAAAAACGCCGTTTATTGCACAACTTATTCTTGAAAACCGTGACGTAGAGATCCGTGATGCGATCGAAGAGGGGCGCGAGATCTACGGTTCTCAAAGTTTTGACCAGCATCTTCTGGAACTTTGGCAGCGTAAGGTCATCTCGACGGAAGAGACGTTCAATTATGCGACGTCGCCGTCTGACCTTAAATTGAAAATGCAGGGAATGGGCGGTAAGATTAAAAGTTCTGCGCAGAGCGGAACGACGTCATCGGCGTTTGAAGAGGACGAGATCTTTCAGATCAAAACCTAAAGTTCCAGCTTCGGCGTGATTTGCACCGGGGTTCACCTCTCAACGCACACCAGTGCGTCTTCGGGTTCACACCCGGCACAACTCACACCAAGTCTGAAACTTTTACAGCTTAAGATGAGCTTCGCCATCTTTCTTAACACTAATTTAAACTATCTTTTACATCTTTTTCAGTATAATTCGGCCTATTTTATTTAAAGGACTAACTATGTTAGAAGGAATTATTAGAGAGAGTATCGGTAAACGTGGTACAAAAGCACTACGCCGTGATGGTTATCTAATTGCGAATATTTACGGAAAAGGCCTTGAGAATATCAATGCTGCATTCAAAATGAATGAGTATATCCGTACAGTTCGTAATAAAGATACTTTGGCATTCCCAATCAAATTGGATGGCAAAGAGTTGAATGTTGTTGTACAGAGCTATGAGTCTCATGCAGTAACAGGAACCCTTCTTCATGTTGACCTGATGATCGCACAGCCGGGTGTTGTTGCCAAGTACCATGTACCGGTTGAGCCTGTTGGTTCACCAATCGGTCTTAAAAACAAGGGTATGTTGTATGTTGCTAAAAAACGTCTTGCTGTTAAAGCTGCGCCAGAAGCACTTCCGGCATCAATCGTTGTAAAAGTTGATGACCTTGACCTTGGTGACTCTGTACTTATCCGTGATCTAGACGCTATCGAAAATGTAAAATTCGTAGACTCTGAGCGCGTTGGTGTACTAAGTATTATTAAAGCGAAGTAATTTTGCTTATCGTCGGACTTGGTAATCCCGGTTCGGCCTATGCCGAGACCCGACACAATGTCGGGTTTATGGTTATTGACGAACTTCTTTCAAGACACTCCCACGACACTATCTCCAAAGCCGCATTCGAAGGCGAACTTTTCAAGATCAAAGAGCACTATTTACTCAAACCCACCACTTTTATGAACCTTTCCGGACGCTCCGTAGCGGCTGTTAAAAAGTTTTATAAAATTGATGATGTTATTGTTATTCATGATGATCTGGATCTCCCTTTCGGGGCACTTCGTTTTAAACTCGGCGGCGGTCATGGCGGCCATAACGGACTTAAATCGACAGACTCCCTGATCGGTAAAGAGTATCTGCGGGTTCGCGTAGGGATAGGTCGTCCGGAACATAAGGGCGAGATAACCAGTTTTGTACTCGGCAGATATGATGAGGGTCAAAAAGAGATACTGAAAAAGCAGATCGAGCAGACGGCCGATGCCATTGAAGCTCTGTGGAGAACGCCGTCGTGGGAAGATGTCGCTTCCAAGTACTCCGTTAAAAAAGTAGCAAACAAGGCCAATAAACCTATCGCTTGAGTTTAAAGCGCTCTTCGCTGCATTCACCTGAAAACTATTGCAACAATCTATCTTTTTTAGAGCTCTCCTTAACTTAGATTGGATAAAATCTGATACTACTTTTGTAAAGGAAGCCTCAATTTGTTAGCCTTTCGTTATATCGCTTTTCATTACATCAAATATTTTATTATTATTTTGGCCGCTTTAAGTGCCTTTATGGTCGGTTTTGACTATATGGAGAACGGTGCCAACCTGCCTAACTCTGCCAACCTTGTGATGATCTACCTTGTCTACAAAACCTTTTACGCTATAGACATGTTGTTGCCGCTTGCACTGGTCTTTGGTATGATCGCTACGAAAGTGTTGTTGATACGCTCCAATGCTCTGGTGGCTTTTTACTCTATCGGTTACTCAAAAAACGATGTCTTGAAGCCCTTTGTGCTGGTCTCGATCATGGTGATCTCGATCTACATCGCTCTGCATGCGACAGCACCTTTTGCGAGAGCAAACGAGTTCGCCATCAATATTGAAAAAAGTTCAAGTTACCTACGGCCGACATCAAACCTTTTTTTCACCTATGAAAACAAATTTATCTTTTTCGGGAAACTTTTCCCTCTGCAGCAACGGGCAACAGACGTACGGGTGTTTGAGATCGATGACAGTAATCTCAAAGAGCTTGTTGTGGCACAAAGCGCCTATTATAAAGATGACTATTGGCATGTTCCAAAAGCGCATGTCATGCGCAAACCTGAGCAGATCACTTTTACGGGGAAAGGGATAGAGATCGAAGAGAGTGAGACGCTCTCAATTCTTAAAGGGTTTAAACCGAAGATCCTGGACCAGGTTTATGAGGGTAAAGTCAACTACACTATTCTGGATGCGATTGATGCACTTTTTCTATTGACAGATCAGAATGTGAATATAGACCGTATAAAGAGTGCACTCTATAAGACGTTTTTGAACCCGCTGTTTGTACCGAGTCTGATCATTATTATCTTCTTTTTTGTACCGATATCTCAACGGTTTTTGAATGTCACTCTCTTTAGTTTCGGTGCGATCTTGGCGACATTGATGACCTGGGCTGTTCTTTTTATACTCTCTGAACTCTCATTTAACAAGGCTGTGGGGAGTGAGGTTGGGATCATCTTACCGGTAGTCGTCCTCTTTTTTGCGGCGGTTTGGCAGTGGGCTCGTCACTCTACACCTACAAAGCCAAAAAAACCTGACTTAACTTCTTAAAAGCGCGAAACGCCTAGAGCTTTTCATAAGTACATTTTCGCTAGAATCCGGCAATTAAATGCCAGGATAATCTCCTGGACAAGGAACGACAGTGATGAATTTTAAAGCGTTAGCAAACAAATATAAAACCCCTCTTTACGTCTATGACCTGGACCATATGACACAGCAGTATGAAGCATTAAAAGGAGCCTTTAGAGGACGAAAAGCTCTTTTGGCGTATGCGGTGAAAGCTAACTCAAACCTCAGTGTTGTCCGTCATTTTGCAAAACTTGGAGCCGGAGCGGATTGTGTCTCCATCGGTGAAGTACGCCGTGCTTTTTTAGCCGGTATCCCAAAATATAAGATCATCTTCTCAGGTGTGGGCAAGGGTGACGATGAGATCCGTGAAGCGATTGAGAGCGATATCCTCTATATCAATCTTGAAAGTGACGGTGAGCTTGAACGTGTCGAAACGATCGCCAAAGAGATGGATGCGACCGTGCGTATCAGTATCCGCGTCAATCCGAATATTGATCCTAAAACTCACCCGTATATCTCTACAGGTCTTCATGCCAACAAGTTCGGTGTCGACATCAATACGGCTAAACGTATGTATATCCGTGCCAAAAACTCGGCACACCTGGACCCGGTCGGGATCCACTCGCACATCGGTTCGCAGCTGACAGAGCTTGACCCTATCCGCGAGGCGTGTGAGATCGTTGCCGATATGGTTCGTTCTCTGCAGGCGCTTGACATCGACTTGAAGTTTTTTGATATCGGCGGCGGTCTGGGTATCAAGTATGACGCGGAGACGACGATAGAACCGTATGATTATGCACAAGCCGTTCTGGGTACCTTGACAGGACTTGACATCACTGTCGTAGGTGAACCGGGACGTTACCTGACTGCGAATGCGGGTTACTTCTTGACGAAAGTGATGTATGAAAAGAGAAATGATGATAAACGTTTTGTCATTGTCGACGGCGCGATGAACGATCTTATCCGTCCAAGTCTTTATAACGCCTACCACTTTGTAGAAGCGGTCGAAAAAGAGGGTGAAGTGAGCAAAGCCGATATTGTCGGACCGGTCTGCGAGAGTGGTGACTTCTTGGCAAAAGATTACGCCTTGCCGCCACTTGAACATGACGACCTTCTGGTTGTACACAGCGCTGGTGCTTACGGTTTCGGCATGGGCAGCAATTACAACACGCGCGGTCGTTCGGCAGAGGTGGCCGTTGAAGGTGGCGAAGACCGTCTTATCCGCCGTCGAGAGAGTTTTGAAGATCTTATTGCCCTTGAAAAAGAGTTTCTGGACTAGAGATGCGCAGAGGTCTCTTTATTGATGTTCAAGGGACACTGATCGACGACAACGATCGTCTTCCGATCAACGGGGCGCTGCAGTTCATCTCCAAGCTTAATGCGACCAACACTCCTTACATGATCATTACCAATAACACGAAACATGGCTCAGACGAGTTTAGAGACTATCTCAATAGGCTCGGCTTCAATATAGATAAAGCCCATTACCTTGATCCGTTGATGTTACTCTCCTCCAAGATAGCGATCGGAAGCGGCGTTGCGGCGTATGGTTCGGATACATTTTTGGAGCAGCTGGCAGCACTGGGCTATAAGCTGGACTTTCAACGGCCCGATGCTGTTGTAATCGGTATTAAACAGCACTTTACAAGTGATGAATTTGCGCAGATGATAGAGTTCATTTTGCAAGGCGCCTCTTTGGTGGGGATGCATGAGACAACGCTCTATGCCAAAGAGGGGAAACGCTATCCGGGAGTAGGCGCCATTTTAAGAATGCTCAGTTTTGCCACATCAGCTGAATATGAGGTGGTGGGCAAACCGAGCCGACTTTTTTACGAAAGTGCCTTGGAGAAGCTTCAGATGCAAGAAAAAGAGGCAAGTTTTGATAAAATCACCATTATTAGCGATGACGTCAAAGGCGATCTGGTCGGTGCGAAAGAGTTGGGCATGGAAACGGTCTTTGTCCTAAGCGGAAAATATAAAAATGCTGATGAGATCATTCCGATGTTGACGCCGGCAGAACGGCCGGAACTGGTCTGTTCCGACATGATGGAAGTGGGAGAGAAGATATGAAAACATTAGACGATTGTCGAAAAGAGATCGACCGGATAGACGAAGAGTTGCTTGATCTTCTTAATGCACGTATGCGTGTCGTGGAACGTGTGGGCGAGATCAAACATGAAACCGGTGGTGCGATCTACCGTCCGGAACGTGAAAAAGCGATCATTGAACGTCTCAGTGCCAAGTCGAAAGCGGATGGCGGGCTGCTCAACCAGGCAGCCATCGAAGCTCTTTATCTCGAGGTCTTCGCGGTTTCCAGAAACCTGGAGCTGCCTGAACGCATTGCCTACCTTGGTCCGGAAGGAAGTTTTACCCATCAGGCGGCGGAGTCGCGTTTTGGTGCGATGAGCGACTACCTCTCCCTGGGTTCGATTCACTCTGTTTTCAAAACGGTCGAAGCGGGTCGTGCAAAGTTTGGAGTGGTGCCGATAGAGAACTCGCGCGACGGGGTTGTCGGTGAGACACTGGATCTGTTGGCAAAAAGTTCTATCAAGATCGTAGCAGAACTTTACATGCCGATCCATATGGCCTTTGCGACAAAGGCGGAACATTTTAAGGATATCAAAAAGATCTACTCAAAAGACAAGGGGTTTGGTCAATGCCGCGAATTTTTGCAGGAGCATGAACTGCTGCATATAGAGCAGATCCCGGTCGAGTCTACCGCCAAAGCGGCGATCCTGGCAGCAGAGGATCCTGAAGCGGCGGCCATCTGCAGTCATATCGCTGCGAAGCTTTACGGGGTACCGACGATGTTTGAAAATATCGAAGATGTGCATGATAACACTACCCGGTTCTTTATTTTGAGTGATTTTAAAAACGGTCAGAGCGGCGAGGACAAGACATCACTGTTTGTCCGTCTTAAAGATGCCGATAAGGCAGGAGCACTGGTTAGATTCTTGAGTGACTTTGACGAGGCCAAGATCAACATGAGTAAGATCGAGTCACGTCCGGCTCATGATGAGAGTGGTTTCGCCTACTGGTTCTTTATGGACATCTATGGCCATGTTGATGATAAGAATATTCAAGAAGTTATTCAGGCACACAGTGATGAGATCACTTGTCTGGGCAGTTACGTAAAAGGGGAGTTATGAAGTTTAATGCAGTTTTAGACGATATTGTCAGTTATGAAGCGGGTAAGCCGATAGAATTGGTCGTGCGTGACTTTGGAATAGAGAGTAAAGATGTTGTCAAGCTTGCGAGCAATGAGAACCCTTACGGCTGTTCGCCGAAGGTTCAGGCAGCGGTGAGCAAGATCGTAGGCAATATGGCACTCTATCCGGATGATTCGATGATGAATCTGAAAGCGGCCCTCTCGAAAAAGTATGCTGTTGCCGAAAATGAGCTGATTATCGGTTCGGGAAGTGATCAGGTCATCGAGTTCGCTATTCATGCCAAGGCGTCAAAAGGGGCAAAAGTCCTGATGAACTCTATCACCTTCGCAATGTATGAGATCTATGCAAAACAGGTGGGCGCTGAGATCATTCGTACCCATGCCCAAGAGCATGATATGGATGAGTTTTACGCCCTTTATCTTGAACATAAGCCGGAGATCATCTTTATCTGTACCCCTAACAACCCGACCGGTGACGCGATCGATGCTCAGGTGCTGAAAGGTTTCTTGGACAAGATCGATTCTGAGACGTTGGTCGTAGTGGATGGAGCCTATATGGAGTACACGCGATTTAAAGATGAGAGCAAGTCTGTAACACCTAAAGAACTTATACGTGCTTACGATAACGTACTCTATCTCGGGACATTCTCTAAAGCATATGGTCTGGGGGGAATGCGTGTGGGTTATGGTATCGCCCGTGCCGACATCATCAAGGCGTTGTATAAACTGCGTCCGCCGTTCAATATTACAACATTGACCCTCGAAGCTGCAACGGTTGCGTTACAAGACGAAGATTTTGTTCAGGATTGTATCGTCAAATGTTTTGCCGAGATGGCGCGCTACAATGATTTTGCCGCAAAACACAATATTGAAGTGATCGAGAGTTTTACCAACTTTGTTACGCTGGTCTTTGATGCTGAGAAAAGTGCATCGAAACTGGCGCAAGACCTTTTGGAACGGGGTGTGATCGTACGAGACCTGAAAGGATACGGTCTCAACGCCATACGTGTGACCATCGGTACGCCTGCGCAAAATGACCGTTTCTTCGAACTGACTGATTCGTTACTCTGACCAATGAAGTTAGCGCTGTGGATGTAGAAGTATGGTCACGGCAGTTTAAAAACAGGCTGTCGCAGCATGCCAAAAAGTTGCTACTGCTACTTTTTGGTCTCTTCCTTTTGCTTCTCTATCTAACTTCTTTACTCTCTCAGGCAACAGCACTCTCTGATACGTTTGTCGATATTGCTATCTATACCCTCTATCTTCTACTGATATCGCTCCTCGGCTCCATGACATTTATCGCCTACTGTATGTTTGAAGAAAAACCTTTGATCGAGGTTCAATCGTACAGCCCTAAGAGAGATCGGTACGAGATTGAAAATCAGGCAGTTAGTCCAGTGGAAGTTCTTCTCGAGGAGGATGACGGATCAGCCGATTATGGCGAGATTATCATGAGGGCTAAAAAAAGCTTCCCTTCGGAACCGGACGTTAAGATGCAGGGCTTTGCAGCTGTCGCTACTTCCGAAACCGAGAAGATAGTCCTCTACCTGAGTCAACAACATCCTCAAATCGCAGCCGTGATACTCTTGGCGATAGAGGTGGAAAAAGCTGCCGATATTTTAGAACATATTGAGAGTGCTGTCAGAGATGATCTGTTAGTGCATATAACAGGTATGCAGAGCATTTCTCAGGAGGCTTTGAACGGGTTGGACAGTGCTTTACAGAGAGAACTTATAGTACGGCACGAGGAGTGTCCGGGGTTATATACCTTAGAGAGTGAGACGATTAGAACGATTTTGCGCCAAATAAATAAAAAAGAACTTATGTTTGCCCTCAAAGGGATGACACAAGAGTTGCAAGATAAGTTCTTTGCTAACATGTCGTCAAAAGCGTCTGCAGAATTTAAAAAGGCATTGGCATCGGTATCTGTAAATGAGCCGATGAGAAGCCGTAAAGCAATGAAAAACCTCTGTCTCTTAGCAGAACGACTAAGAGAAAATGGTAGAATTCGCGCTAGAAATAAGGCAATGGGGTAAGTATGGACATATCATCATATTCACTGGATGAACTGCAGAAACTGTGCGGTGACATTCGTGAACGTATCTTGGAAGTTGTCAGCGTCAACGGTGGTCACCTCAGTTCAACACTCGGTGCCACCGAACTCATTGTGGCAATGCACAAGGTCTTCGATTCTAAAAAAGATCCATTCATTTTTGACGTCTCGCACCAGGCTTATGCCCATAAACTGATCACGGACCGCTGGGACGAGTTTAGTACACTTCGCCAGTTTGGAGGACTTTGCGGTTACACCAAACCTTCTGAATCGGAAGATGATTTCTTTGTCGCAGGCCACAGCTCCACATCGATCTCTCTGGGTGTCGGTGCAGCCAAAGCGATCGCGCTTAAAGGTGAGCAGGGGAAGCGTATCCCTGTTGCAATGATCGGCGACGGTTCTATTACGGCCGGTATGGCTTTTGAAGCGATGAATGAACTGGGTGACCGTAAATACCCAATGGTGATCATCTTAAACGATAACGAGATGAGTATCGCCAAGCCTATCGGGGCACTTTCGCGTATGTTGACCTCCAGTATGGCGAGCCCTTTTTACCAAAAGTTCAGAAAGCGTACGGAGTCTTTTGTCGATAACTTCGGCGAGGGTGCACATTACCTGGCCAAACGTTTTGAAGAATCTTTTAAACTGATCACCCCGGGTATTTTGTTTGAAGAGTTGGGTATTGAGTATATCGGTCCGGTAGACGGCCATGATCTTGAACGTCTGATAGAGACGTTTGAAAAGGCCAAAGCCCTTGGCCGACCGGTTATCGTTCATACCCAAACGGTTAAAGGAAAAGGCTATAAAATAGCTGAAGGACAGCATGAAAAATGGCATGGCGTCGGTCCGTTTGACCGCGAAAGCGGTTCAACTGCCCCAAAAAGCGGTGCAAAAGCGGCAACACAGATCTATACCGAAGCGATGTTGGCCCTTTGTGAAAAAAATGAAAAAGTGGTTGGGGTCACAGCTGCAATGCCAGGCGGTACAGGCTTGACACCACTGCTGGAGAAGTATCCTGACCGTTTTTGGGATGCGGCGATTGCGGAGCAGCATGCAGTTACTTCTATGGGCGCCTTGGCCGCCGAAGGATTTAAACCGTTTTGTACCATCTATTCGACCTTCATGCAGCGAGGGTATGACCAGGTCATTCATGATGTCTGTCTGATGGACCTGCCGGTCGTCTTCGCAATGGACAGAGCCGGAACCGTCGGCGAGGACGGTGAGACGCATCAGGGGGCCTTTGACGTCAGTTTTATGCGGGCCATCCCAAACATGCGTCTCTGCGCACCGCGGGATGAGAAGTCGTTCCATCAGGCCATTGATTTTGCCGGCAAGTATGCCCATCCGCTCTCTCTTCGTTACCCGAGAGGGGCATTCATAGAGGCTGAGCTGCCGGAGTCTGAACCGTTTGTGGAGGGTACGTCACAGCTCCTGATCGAGAGTGAAGGGGACATACTGTTTATCGGTTACGGAAACGGTGTCGGCCGTGCAGCGCAGACAAGAGAATTGATGGGTGAAGAGATCGCTCTACTCGACCTTCGTTTTGTGAAACCGCTTGACGAAGCGATGCTGAAAAACCTGGCGCAAAAACATACAAAATGGTTTATCTTCAGCGATAGCGCGAGAATGGGCGGGGTAGGGTCGGCAATCCTGGAGTTTTTAGCCGAAGCGAAGATCCTCAGTATCGAACTCACCAGTTTCGAGTATGATGATGCTTTTATCACTCACGGTAATACGAAGCTGGTAGAAGAGTCTCTTGGTTTAAGCCCTGAAAAGCTTGTGGAGAGAGTCAAGGCCGCTTTAGCATAAGCACTCCGGCGATACGCCCCGTATTCTGATGGTCTGCTCTGTATGAGAAAAAGTCTTGATTTTCACAAGCGTTACAGATATTGATATCCTCCAATTTCTCTTTTTGAATACCGAGACCCTCCAGCTGTTTTTTGATAATGGCATTGACCTCTAAATAATAACTGCCTTCTCTGGCGATGACGGCAGAGCCGTACCCCTCATCTGTTACCTCTTTTGCTATCTTCTCGCCGACCTCATAACAGCAACCGTGGATAGAGGGACCGAGCACAACGGATATATCTTCAATGTTGCTTCCAAAGTCGCTGCACATCTTCCCGATAGTTTTAGGGACAATCCCTTTGAGAGCCCCTGCGCGTCCTGCATGCGCGACGGCGATAACATTATGGACAGGGTCAAAAAGCAGCACCGGGGTACAGTCGGCCGTCATGACCATCAGTGGAATACCGGGGCGGTCGGTGACGAGTGCGTCACACTCCGGCGGGTTGTCGAAGTTGTGGCGTTCCGGATCGACAACGACGACGATGTCGGAGTGGATCTGCCGCATATGGACCAGCCGTCCGAGATCATATCCAAGCTGTTTTGCCAACAGGGCATGGTTCTGCTCAACTAGTGTGGCATCATCACCGACATGAAAAGCGAGGTTGTTGGTGTCAAACGGGGGCTTTGAGGTGCCGCCATGTCGCGTTGTGTAAGTATGGATGAGCTTCGGAGAAGCTTTGAAGAGTTGACTGAAAATATACATTAGGATTATTATACACCAAGATCAGATGGTTATTTGTAATGGTATATATAACATTACAAAATTTTTCTTTTGACTACACTCGTACTATTTCTTTGAAGATTTATAATATAAAGTATTTTTTTATATTGTTGGAATTTCAGTATACTCTTCATTTACCCGAAGTAAAATAGTTGTAAGAGGGGTTTGTATCCCTTATATTATGTACAAGGGAGTACAAAATGAAAATGATGAAAAATGCTTTAATAGCATCGGTTGCTTTGGCGGCATTGGTTGCAATGACAGGGTGTAGCAGTGATAGTGGTGGCGGGGGTGGGACTTCTGCCTTAGCGACAGGTGGATTTCTTAAAAGTGTAAATGATGGTGCCACATCAAGTAACGCATTTCCATTCACTGCAGACTTTGCTTATCAGAAGGCGCAGCATCTTTATATAGCGTCAGACATTCAAGGGTCTGGGGACATCAATAAAATAACATTTGCATATGCTACTAACGAAGTTGCAACGCAATGTCCTGAAATGACGATCCGAATGGGTCACACGAGTCTAGTGGCTTTAACATCTACCTTTGCTGATAATGTTGAAGAAGGTAAGGGTTCTTTACAGGTAGTAGAGGACAATACTACAATAAATATTCCGGCAGGTAACGCCGGAGAGACATTTGACATTGAGCTAAGTACACCATTTGCCTACAATGGTGTTGATAACCTTGTAGTCGAGTTTGAGCACAGCGCAGCATGTACAAATTCGGTGGGTATTGTCGTTACTAGTTCAGGGTATGTTAGTAGAGTATTTACAAACGTTGTAGCAGATACCGGCAGTCCTTCTGATGTATCGCCATATACAGTCTTTACATTTGCTGGCGGAGTAAATATGCAGGATTATGGAGCTGGAAATAACCATTCTTTACCTTTCGGTGGTGCACCGGTACATTTACAACATCTGTATACGGCGGCTGACATCAATGGTTCAGGACCAATCACCGGCTATGCATTACAAATGAATTCAGTGTCATCAGAAGGAAATTATACAATGACTGTCAAGATGGGACATACATCTTCCGATGCGTTAGTCGCTACTTACGCTGATAACTCTTCTGATTTTAAAGTTGTTGCTACTGACGTTGCCGTAAATATACCGGCTGGTATCGCAGCCGGTGATTGGGTATGGGTTCCGTTAAATGGCAGTTTTAATTATAACGGAACAGATAATTTTGTCGTCGATATCGAACAAAGCGCATCATCCGGGGTGACAAACGTAGTCAATGCAGTTAATATAGGAGGTAGTGTACGTGTCTATGCAGCTGCCGGAACTGCTACGGGTAATGTAGACGGATATATAAATAATGCCAAGTTTCGTTTCAACGGTGTGCCGATGAGTGTAATAGATTCAAATGTTGTGGCTTATGGTACGCCGTTAAATGTCACGACAAACGGTATGCAAGCTATTTACGGGGCATATACTCTTGGCACCGGCGCGGCTATTAACAGTATTGGACTAAGAGTTGCCGGTGATGTGGCTTCAGACGTCACATATACAGGTGCAAATATTACGATGGGACATACGACACTCAGCGATCTCTCTTCAACATTGGCAGATAATATGGATGATGCCAAAGTGGTTTTTACAGGCAACATTACTGTCCCGGCGGGCACTAAAGCAGGGGACTGGATCACTCTTCCGGTTTCCGGTTTTACCTATGATCCGACGAAGAACCTGACCGTGCAGATCTTGCCCGGTACATCGGATGCTACCACCCCACTCTTTTATAGCGGTAACGGTATTGTTTCAAATTCGGGTACTTTTGCAGTCGGTGATACCACAATATCAGGTTTTGAAGGCAGCCTGCATCCACAACTGCAGTTGGGACTTTCCAAGTAAGGTCTTGACTCTTATCGACAATGGTTTTTTTTGCCATTGTCTTGAAGATGAACCCGATGATTCTATGCATATGAAAGTTATATATATAAAAAGAGATCTTGGATCTCCAAAAGGAAGAAAATGCGTTTTGTAATAGCAGTGATGGTCGTTATGACATGTTTAAGCGTGAGTGCAGGAGCGATTGATTTTAAAGAAGGCAATTGGCAGATCGAGATGCAGACAGAGATCGCCGGAATGCCGATGCAGATGCCGTCGATGACCATCGAGCAGTGCCTGAGTAAAAATGAGATGGTCCCAACGCAGCAGGGTCAGGACGGATCGGAGTGCAAGATCACCGAACAGAGCATTAAAGGCAATACGGTCAGATGGAGAGTCGAATGCCCCGACTCCACAGGGAGAGGAAGTATCACCTACAAAGGTAAAAGTTTTGACGGCAAAATAGAGCTTGAAATGCGTGGTCAGACCGGAGGGATGAAGATGACGAATCTTATGAAGGGCACCTATAAAGGTGTGTGTCAGAAGTAGTTGATTTGAGCGTTTCACGGCAGGTACAGTAACCATACAGAACCTGTCTTGTCATAAGCGTCCATCTGCTACTGTACCTTTTCTGAGGTGCAGTGACCACAAATATAATGTTTTCCCAACTTTTGAGGCTACGGGTTGCACCCTAAGTCCTCTCCCAAGAAACTCTGCTAAAATATGCACTACTACTTTGCAAGGAGCGATGTTGCACCCACTTCATACCATGCCGGTGACCTTGACAGGCAGTGATGTTGAACAGAAGCGTGAAGAGATAAGGGCCTATTTTCATAAGACCTATGACCTGTTCGAAGATCTTTTTACCGTTTTTATCGATGACTCCGTTTTTTTTGAGCAACCTGAACCGACACGCCATCCTATGATCTTCTATTTTGGTCATACCGCTACTTTTTTTATCAATAAACTGATGGTCGCCAAAGTGATCGATGACCGTCTTAATCCTGAATTTGAATCGATGTTCGCTATCGGTGTGGATGAGATGAATTGGGATGATCTCGAAAGCAGTAACTACAGGTGGCCGGAGGCTGCTGCTGTCAGGGTATATAGAGAGCAGGTACGTTTACTTGTCGACAACCTGATCACTACACTGCCTTTAACCCTCCCAATCACCCAGGATAGTCCATGGTGGATTATCTTAATGGGGATCGAACATGAACGTATCCATATTGAGACGTCAAGCGTACTGCATCGCCAACTGCCGATAGAGAAGGTCAAGCCCGTTCCACATTTTCCAATCTGTCCGGACAGCGGAACGGCTCCGAGAAACGAAATGATTGCCGTAGCCGGTGCCGAGATTACCCTGGGGAAAGAACGGACACATCATCTGTATGGCTGGGACAACGAGTATGGTCAACAGAAGGTGTCGGTCAATGCTTTCTCCGTAGCAAGGTATCTCTGCACCAATGAAGAGTATATGCTCTTTGTTCAAGACGGAGGCTACACCAACAGGGCCTATTGGGACGAAGAGGGAGCGCTTTTTTTAGAGATCACTAAAGCAACGCATCCGACCTTTTGGGTGGAGAAGGAAGAGGGCAGTTTTGATTACAGGACGATGAGTGAGATCATTGCGATGCCGATGGACTGGCCGGTGGACGTCAATTACCTCGAGGCCAAAGCCTACTGCCGCTGGAAAAGTGAAAAAGAGGGCAAAACATACCGTCTACTGAGTGAACCGGAGTGGTATGTTCTGTATGAGAGAGCCGGTATAAAAGAGGTACCTGACTTTGATGACAGCAAGGCGAACATCAACTTCGCACATTACGCATCATCATGCCCTGTCAACAAGTTTGCTTTTGGTGATGTTTTTGATGTGATAGGGAATGTCTGGCAGTGGACAGAGAGCCATATGTACGGGTTTAAAGGGTTTGAACCGCACTATGCGTATGATGACTTCTCTTTGCCGACCTTTGATGCAAAACATAATATCATAAAAGGCGGTTCGTGGATAAGTACCGGGAACGAGATAATGAAACACTCCCGCTATGCTTTTAGACGCCATTTTTATCAACATGCAGGATTTAGAATTGTCGAAGGAGACAAAGTGAGCAGAGACGAAAATATCTATGAGAGTGATGCACTTGTGTCGCAGTATTGCCATTTCCAGTACGGCAGTGACCATTTCGGTGTTGAGAATTTTGCAAGCAAATGTGCTGAATATGCTTTAGAATATGCAAAAGGGACACCGATGAAACATGCCCTTGATCTGGGCTGTGCAACAGGCCGGGCCAGTTTCGAGCTGGCACGGGGTTTTGACAAGGTGACGGGTATTGACTTTTCGGCACGTTTTGTACAGGTCGGGATTGACCTTAAGATCAATAAAAAGATCAGTTTTCAACGTGTTGTCGAAGGGGATATTACCGCTAATGAGAGTGTAACACTTGATGAACTCGGCTTTAGTGAGATCGCAGACAACGTTGAGTTTTGGCAAGGTGACGCCTGTAATCTCAAGGCCCAGTTCGGCGGGTATGATCTTATTATGGCAACGAACCTGATCGACAGACTCTATGAGCCGCTGCTCTTTTTGAATGATGTCGATCAACGTCTAAATGACGGGGGCTATCTGATCTTAACCTCTCCATACACATGGCTGGAAGAGTATACGAAAAAAGAGTTCTGGTTAGGCGGATACAGAGATGAAAACGGTAGAGAGATCACCACATTGGAGGGTCTGAAAAAGGCACTGCAAAGCAAGTTTGAATTGGTGGCTACCCATGATGTTCCTTTTGTCATTCCCGAAACTGCCCGCAAGTTCCAACATACGATCTCGCAGATGAGTGTGTGGAAAAAGCGATGAGTTTCGATTTTCAGTGCGTCGTTGACCGGACAACCAGCAATGCCGAGAAGTACAGGCTTCGTCAAAAACTCTTTAAGACCGAGGATGTTATCCCGATGTGGGTGGCCGACATGGACATCGAGACCCCTCCCTGTATTATCAAGGCGGTTCAGAAGAGGGCGGCTCATCCTGTCTACGGCTATGAAGAGGTCCCTCTAAGTGCCTATGAAGCGCAGATAGCGTGGATGAAAAAACGTCACGGTTTTGAGATAAAACGGGAGTGGATGTTCTACTCCCACTCTGTGGTCGCGACGATCAATACGGCGATCCATGCCTTTACCAAACCGGGTGACAAGGTGATCGTCCAGACACCTATTTATCCCCCTTTTCTAAGCAACGTGACACGCAATGGACGCGAGGTACTGCGCAACCCGCTGCATCGTAGCGAAGATGGGGATTATACCTTCGATCTTGATGACCTGAGATCGAAGATCGATGCCGATACCAAGCTCTTGTTGTTGTGCTCACCGCATAACCCGGTAGGACGGGTCTGGTCACGTGCTGAACTGCAAAGTCTGGCCGACATCTGCCTGGAACACAACATCAAAGTCGTTGCGGACGAGATCCATTCAGATCTGGTCTATGCCCCTCACAAACACACTCCTTTTGCCACACTGAGCGAAGCAGTCGCCAACATCACGGTCACAGCCATCGGCCCGGGCAAGACTTTTAACACGGCGGGACTGGCCATATCAACGGTTGTCGTTCAAAACGAGCAGATGCGAGAAGCCTTTGACAATGCGTATGAGTGCATTCACTTTGCACAGGGCAATGTCTTCGCGCATGCCGGCTTTGAAGCGGCTTACCGCGAAGGTGAACAGTGGCTTGAAGAGCTCTTGGTCCATCTTCAGCGCAATATTGAAAAGCTGCGAGATCTTGCCAAAAGACACAGTGACAAGATCCGTTTTATTGCACCTCAAGGTACCTATCTGGCTTGGCTGGACTGTTCCGGACTGGGATTGGGCAGCAGTGAACTCAAACGGTTTTTTATTGAAGATGCTGCTTTGGGACTGAGTCCGGGTGTCTCATTCGGTAAAGAAGGGAAAGGGTATATGCGGTTGAATTTTGCCGTGCCCGGTCCGGTAATGGATGATGCTATTGCCCATTTGGATATGGCGTTAAGTGATTTCGATGAGTATTGAGAGCAAAGAGCAGTAGAAGAGAGCGGTCAGCTCAATCCAGGAGGAGAGGTCATGAAAAGTCGCAGGAAAGTGATGATCATCAGCGGTGCCGGGTTGAGTGCGGAGAGCGGTATCAGCACCTTTCGTGACCATGACGGTCTGTGGGAAAACTATGATGTCATGACGGTCTGTTCCACACAGGGATGGCAGCAGGACAGGGCGCTCGTCACCAACTTTTACAATGCACGCCGTGAAGCGATCGAAGAGAAGATGCCCAATACGATGCATAAAGCGCTTGCCTCGCTTGAACAGAAATACCCTGGTCAGATCATACACCTGACACAAAATGTTGACAACATGTTGGAAAAAGCGGGTGCCCAAGAGGTGATCCATCTGCACGGTACATTGACGGATCTGCGCTGTGAAGAGTGCAACCGGACCTTTCATGTCGGCTACCGCTCCCAAAAAGAGGATGAACAGTGTCCGCACTGCGGCAGTGATGATGTCCGTCATAATGTGGTGATGTTCGGCGAGAGTG
Organism: Sulfurimonadaceae bacterium; assembly: GCA_041596355.1. Classification (GTDB taxonomy): domain Bacteria; phylum Campylobacterota; class Campylobacteria; order Campylobacterales; family Sulfurimonadaceae; genus Sulfonitrofixus. The sequence goes on from JBFHIS010000006.1 coordinate 61,946, forward strand.
CACCGGCCTATCGTCATATCTATCAGGCGGTAGATGCAAGTGACCTTTTTATTGCTATCGGTACCAGCGGACAGGTGATCGATATCGCCACGCTGGCGCAGGAATTCACGCACTCCATTTTAATCAATCCCAAACAAGAAGAGCACATCTCGGCTTTTGGCCGTTTTGACAAGAACATCGACGACTATTTTGAACATTTCCTGCAAACAACGGCAACCGAAGCGGTCGAAGATATGTTGGCCTTGATAGAGGTGCACCTTTGTCAATGATATCACGGAAAAGGCGTCGTGTTTTAACACTGCTCTTTATCGCAGTATTGGCATTTTTTATGGGACAGTGGAGCGTGATGCTGTTTAACATCAAGAGTGCAGAAGATACGAACACCGCAGACCCTGTTGTTGAGGTTCAGATCGCAAAACCGACGCTGTTGGAACAGATCAAGGCAAAAAAAGAGCTGGAAGTTGTTATTGTGAATGGGCCGACGACCTATTTTGTAGGACCTATCGGGAAAGAAGGGTTCGAATATATTTTGCTTTCGAAGTATGCAAAACATCTTGGCGTTGATCTGAAACTTCATGTCGTATCAACTGTTAACGAGGCATTGTCATTAACTAGAGAAGGTGTCGGTGATATTACATCAGGTGCTTTGTCCAGGACAAAAGAGAGAGAAGAGATGTTTCTATTCGGACCAAGCTACTTCAGTGTGAAAGAGGAGGTGGTCTGTCACCAAAAGATGATCCGCGACGGAAGCTTTCCCCGTTCTCTGGAAGATCTTGTCGGGCTGAAGATCGTCGTAGGGGAAGACACCAGTTATGCGGAACATCTGGCTGCTCTCCGGCAAGAGCTTCCCGAACTGATTTTTGAGGAGAGCCCGGAGTTTTCAAGCGAACAGCTTTTAGGACTTGTCTCAAAAGGTGAGATCGACTGCAGTGTGGTTGATTCCAATATTTTTGCCGTCAATAACCGTTATTACCCGGAGATTCGAAAATCGTTCGATATCAGTGGGTTAAAAGAGCTAAGTTGGATATTGCGTGAAGGTGAAGAGGCGCTTGTTGAGGACATGCGCCGATGGTTAAACGAATTTAAAAGCTCCGGGGAGATGGCACGGTTGACAGACCATTACTACAGTTATACGGACAGTTTTAACTATGTCAATCTTACAGCATTTCATAAGCGGTTAAAATCAAGATTACCAAAATATAAAAAGACCTTTGTCAAGGCGGCTCAAAAGTATGATATTCCCTGGACACTGCTTGCGGCACAATCCTATCAGGAATCGCATTGGGACAGGTTGGCAAAGAGTCCGACAGGTGTTCGCGGTATGATGATGTTAACGCTGCCGACAGCTAAGGAGATGGGTGTCAAATATCGTCTGAATGCGATACAAAGTATTTATGGTGGCGCTAAATATTTTGCAAAGATGCTTAAAAGTGTTGCACCGGAGGTCAAGGGTGTGGACCGTTATAAGTTTGCCTATGCGGCTTACAACATGGGTATGGGTCATCTGATCGATGCCCGGGTTCTGGCACGAAGAGAGGGTAAAAACCCTGACAGATGGAAAGATATTAAAACCGTGCTGCCGCTGTTGTCACAGCGAAAATACTATAAAGATCTAAAGTATGGTTACGCACGTGGACAAGAACCGGTCGATTATATCGAAGCGATCTACGAATATCATGCTATACTCGAAAATAAGTTCAAAACAGAGGTAACTGATGAAAAATAGACTCAAGGCAGCACTATGGGGCGCCTTTTACGGAGATGCTTACGCGCTGGGCGCCCACTGGCTTTACGACACCCATCAAATATCGAAGTCGGAATTTGACACAAAACGTTTCAATGACCCCTTGACAGACTATCATCAAGGCAAGGTTGCCGGAGACTTTACCCATTATGGTGACCAGATGCTTTGGCTTTTGGATGCGATAGCCCATGAAGATGATTTCACTGTTGAGAGTTTTTCAAAGGTCTGGAAAGAGAAGATGTCCTCGTATAAAGGTTATATTGACGGAGCTTCTAAACAGACGTTGAACGCTTTGTCTGAAGGGAAAAGTTCACTGGGTTGCGGCTCAAGCTCACATGACTTGAGCGTGGTCGGACGTATGATGCCTCTTGTTTATGCCTATCATAGCGACATGGATAAGATGATGGAATTTGTCAAGCTGCACACTGTCTTTACCCACATGACTAAAGAGCTGGTTGAGAGCGCAGCCTATTTTAATGAGCTGATCATGGCCGTGAGTATGGGTGCAGATATCGGCCGGGCCATAGAAGATATCGCTCTGGCTTACTCTGAGAATGTTCAAAAATGGGTAGCCGATGGGGTCTCAAAGGCTGAAAAAGAGAGTATTGATGCGATCAAAGAGCTTGGACAATCCTGCAGTGTGGAAGGCGGTTTTGCCGCTGTGATCTACCTGCTGGTCCGTTTCAGTGATTTTCAAGAGGCGATGGAGGCAAACGTACTGGCCGGCGGCGACTCGGCCGCCCGGGGGATACTTGTCGGTGCCGTACTTGGTGCCTACGGCGGTATGGAGGTGATCCCTTTTAACTACAATGCGATGAACGAAGCCGATACGATCGCAAAATACATTGAGATGATCGATGCCAAAGACGCTTGAGAAAATAGCACGTTTTCTCGCAAAACACCATCTTCTCTCTTTAGCCACCTCGGCAGACAATGTGCCGCAGTCAGCTTCTCTTTTTTATGCCTATGATGTCCAAAACGTACTCTTTATCGTGGCTTCCGACACCAAAACGGAACATATACAAAATGTCATGTTGAATGAGAAGGTCTCAGGTACGGTTGCTTTGGAGACCGATGAAGTCGGTAAGATAGAGGGGATTCAGTTTAAGGCAAAAATGCGCATGATGACAGATCAAGAGGGGGCACTCTATTTCAAAGTATTCCCTTTTGCCAAGGTGATGAAGCCGCAGTTATGGGCTATCGAGTTGGAGCAGATAAAATTGACCGACAACCGTTTGGGTTTTGGCAAGAAGCTCTACTGGCAAAGGGAAAACGGTGAAGAGTTAGAGTAAAATAAGGCCCCTGTTTTTATAGAATAGAGAGGCTCTTTTGTCTAAAAACAGTGAAAATCTACAGGAGTGAAGATGGAAAAAGTACTGGAAATGTTGCTGTTGCAACAAGAGTTGAACGACGCGACAAACGGCGAAGGATGGGAAGAGGGTCATACCAAAAACGGTAAGGTCATCAACTGGAAACGCTGTATCTATATGGAGTGCGCCGAAATGATCGACTCATTTGCCTGGAAACACTGGAAAGCGATCAATCAGGAACCCGACTGGGCCAACCTTCAGATCGAAGTGGTAGATGTCTGGCACTTTATTATGAGCCTGGGACTTGAAGATTATGCTCAAAACTTCCGGGGTTCGATCGAAGATCTGGCTATGCGTATCGCACAGGCACCGGGGTATCAGACTTTACAGGAGAATACTCAGCTTGAGTTTGCCGAGCCGGATGAGATCATGGCAAAAGTAGAAGACCTTATCGGTAATGCTGTCAGTCATAAGACGTTTGATGGTCCTAAACTTTTTGAAGATTTTTTTGAATTGGCTTACATGAGTAAACTTAACCTTCAGGATCTTTACCGCCTTTATGTCGGCAAAAATATCCTGAACCAGTTCCGTCAGGACAACGGCTATAAAGAGGGGACGTATGTCAAAGTGTGGAACGGTAAAGAGGACAATGTCGTGATGCAGGAGCTTTGGGAAGAGAATGCTTCATTGACCCCTAAGGTGCTGTACGGTTCACTGCAAAAGGCGTATGCAACTGTTTCATAGTTTTTTATATTCGGACCCGATTCTGCATATATAGTTCTGCCATTAGGTCTCAAGGAGACTTATCTGACTGCTTAAGAGATAGAGTGAGAATGTCTAATGAACAGCCTCTATTTCGTTCTTCTCAAGTAAAAATATCATGCCCATTCAAGTACAGAGTGCAACAACAGTCATTCTGAACTCGATTTACCTAAAGGTGTTTCCTTTGGTCACAAATCCAGCTCTTTATGACAATGCGATTGTCATCTGCATCTAAGATGCAGTGGATCCCAAATCACGTTTGGGATGACAAATTATAGAAAATGGACTTTTAGTCCAGAGTAGTTTAGCGTCTTCTCTCTTCTCTTTATCATCGAATTATCTGGTGCACTTTAAACTTGAATCGGCGTCATAATTATTATTGTCTCAAGGCGTAAACCAGATGTTTTTTGAATGTCGCAGGGAAGAGTTGTCTGTGGGAGAATGAAAGAGAGAGAAACTCTCTCAATAAGGAAGAGCTAGTCTTTGTTACGGTTACCACGGTATCCGCCGCCGCCACCGCCGCTGTTGCGGTCACGGTTACCGCGGTATCCGCCGCCACCGCCACTACGGTTACGGTTGCCGCGGTATCCGCCGCGACCACGGTTTCCACCACCGTCACGTCCGCCACGCTCAAGGCTCTCAAGGATCTTCTCAAGACGTTCAGGGTTGAGACCGATCTGGTTAGGCCCTTTGACTTCCTGACGGTCCATGATCATAGAGATAAGCTTGTAGATGATCTGCTCATCATCGATATCTTCACGAAGTGAATCAAGGATCTGGTGGGCTTCGTCAAAGACTTTATGCTTCTCGATCGACTCGACGATAGAGGAGAAGTTAGCTGTCTTGATAGACGACTTCGACGGAATGTAGGCGTGTTCCATCGTTGTACCGACCTTAGCCTTGATACGCTGCAGTTCCTTGAACTCACGAGGGGTAAGCAGTGTGATCGCCATACCTTTTTGACCGGCACGACCTGTACGGCCGATACGGTGTACATACGACTCAGAATCAAAAGGAATGTGGTAGTTGAAAACGTGGCTTACATCGTCAATATGGATACCACGGGCAGCAACGTCTGTTGCCACCAGGATGTCGTATTGACCTGTTTTTAGACCTTTGATGACCGCCTCACGTTGACGCTGTTCCATGTCGCCATGCAGGCCTTTTGCATTGTAACCGACACTCATAAGAACTTCGGCAACACGGTCAACCTCTTTTTTGGTACGACAGAAGACAACACATTTTGTTGTCTCCTCTGAATCAAGAAGACGGATGATCGCATCATCACGCTCGTTCTCGTCAATAACATAGTACTTCTGCTCGATATCAACGTTTGTTGTCTCAGAACGCGTAATAGTGATGAACTCAGGGTTGACGAGGATACGCTCTGCAAGTTTTTTGATCGGAGGCGGCATTGTTGCTGAGAAAAGAAGTGTCTGACGATCACTTGGAAGGTAGGCGAAGATCTCATTGATGTCGTCGAGGAAACCCATGTCAAGCATCTCATCTGCTTCGTCAAGAATAACAGTAGATGGTGCAAAGTCTTTTAACATGTCACGTGCAAGGATGTCTTTTAGACGACCCGGTGTTGCGATAACAACTTGTGCGCCACGTTCGATTAGACCGATCTGACGACCGTATGAGCTTCCGCCGTAAACCGTTACGGTTCGGATTCCAAGTTGTTTACCATACTTGAAAAGCTCGTCGCTTACCTGGTTCGCCAGTTCACGTGTCGGTGTGATGATCAGTGCTTCAACGCCTTTGTTTCCATCCATGTTGTTAAGGACCGGAAGACCGAAGGCAGCAGTTTTACCTGTACCGGTCTGTGCTTGTGCCACAACGTCACGGCCTTCTAAGACAATAGGGATCGCCATTTTTTGGATAGGACTAGGTGTCTTGAATCCAGCATAACTGATAGCGCGTAAAATCTCTTTTTTTAGACCGAACTGCTCAAACGTCTCTTCTATTGGCAGATCTTCTGCGATTGTTTTTTCTGTTGTTTCGTTACTCATATATATCTCTTTAATAGTAGGACGACCTTGATATCCCAAATAGGGAAACAGAAGGGATGCTTCCACTTCCATATTTGGGTACAAACTATCTAAGATCACATTTAGGTAATGCAAGAATTCGGAAAATAGCTCGAAGAGGTGTCCAGTTGATTTTAAACTTTTAGGAGTTGGCCCACCCGGGTCTCTCTAGAGGGTTTGAACGCTGAACGCCTACCCTTTACTCTTGTCTTATCAAAAGGCTCAAAAGTTTAAGTGGTGGAATTATAGCGAAATAATAGCAATTACGTAGGGTTATGCAATATTTATTAAGTTTAGTTTTAATCACTGCTATAATATAGAACATATAAGGACCAAAATGCCAACTGACTTTTTATCTATTTTACTCGTTATTTCTGTCGTGAGTGCTATCGTAGTTTTAGTACTGTTTTTTCGCCAATACCTCAAAACAAAAGAGTACGAGATGCTGTTGGCTGAACGCGATAAGACGGTGTTACGACTGGATGAAGAGGTAGTGTTGAAAAGTCAAGAGATCGCCAAGCTGACGGCACAGTTTGATCTTCTTCAAGAAGAGCACAATGGGTTGGAACGTGATTATGCTGTTTTACATACACGTCATGAAGATGCGACATCGGCTCATAACGAGAAGATCAAACTGCTTGATGAAGCAAAAGAGACACTCAAACAGCAGTTTAACCAACTCGCCAATGAGATCTTTGAGTCGAAGACAAAACGTTTTGAAGAAGGTTCCCAAGAACGTTTGAATCTTCTTTTAAAACCGTTCCGGGAACAGATCACCAGTTTTTCAAAACAGACAGAAGAGCGGTTTCTTAAAGAGAACTCGGAGCGTGCCGTTTTACACAAAGAGCTCTCCCGTCTGCGTGAGCTCAACGAACAGATAACCCAGGATGCCAAAAACTTGACCAATGCACTCAAAGGTGAGAACAAGACCCAGGGAAACTGGGGCGAGATCGTTCTGGCGCGGATACTCGAAGAGTCCGGTCTACGCGAGGGGATGGAGTATGAGACGCAAGGGAGTTTTAAAGGCGAAGAGGGTAATACGCTCCGCCCTGATGTTATCGTCCATCTACCGCAAAACAAGGATATCGTCATTGACTCAAAAGCCTCTTTGGTCGCTTATGAACGTTTTATGAGTGCGGAGAGCCCCGAAGATAGAGAGAATGCGCTCAAACAGCATCTTGCCTCTATCAACGCCCATGTCAAAGGATTGAGCGAAAAGAAATATGAGAATCTGGAAGGGGTGCATACCCTCGATTTTATCTTGCTGTTTATGCCTATTGAGGGTGCATTCCTTCTGGCGCTGGAACAAGACGGCAGTTTTTTCAGCCGTGCTTATGAGAAGAACATCATGATCGTCAGCCCGTCAACTCTTTTAGTGACGCTGCGGACCATTGAACATATCTGGCGTACAGAACGTCAGGAACAGAATGCCCAGGAGATCGCGCGTCAGGCCGAAAACCTATATGACAAGTTTGTTATGTTTGTTGATGACTTGAAAAAGATCGGTACACAGATCGGTAAAACACAAGAGAGTTATGACAATGCCTTCAGTAAGCTGAGTCGGGGAAAAGGGAATCTCCTTAACCGGGTTCAGTCAATGAAAAAGCTGGGCCTGAAACCTAAAAAGAGTCTCCCTCTTTTAGGAGAGGACGATGAAGCTTAGGCTTTTGGGTGAGCGATGGACACTTCGTCTTATCATTATCACCCCGCTGGCAGCGCTGGCAATTCTGACGGTGGTGATCACCTCCTTCTATATAGACAAGATGAACTACTATTTCAAAGAGAATGCGGCACGCTACCTCGCCGAATATATCTCGGGGGAAAAACGACAAGGTGAAGTCTATGTCAGAGACATCGATCTGCTTGCGCAATATACTTTTGAACATCTGCAAGAGAAGACGAGGAGAGAGTTGGACGGGCGGCTGGAGTTGGCGTATAACGCCGCAGAGATCATTTATAACAAGTACGAAAACAGACTTCCGGAAAAAGAGATCAAAGAGAGAATAGTCGATGCCATAAGCGGTATGACATGGTATGGTGAGAAGAATTATGTCTTTGTGACGGATTATGAAGGTAACAGTATCCATTCTGCCTCCGCAGACCTTGTCGGCAAGAACCTCTCAGCGTGGAGTGATGCTGACGGCAGAGCCATTGTGTTGGAAGAGATCCAAATGGCACGTAAACAGGGCGAAGGTTACCTTGTATCAAGGTTCAGAGCGGAGACGGGTCTGCAGACGATCAAGATCAAAGACTTCGGTCATTATGATTGGTTTTTTGGAAGCGGGATCCATAATGAACGGACTTTACAAGAAGAGAAAGCACGGATTCTGAAACTAATAGCAATGGCACCGAAAGATGCCTCCGGCTATATTGCTATTTTTGAAAACAAAAAGCCTGTATTTGTCTCCGAAGAGAACGACCGTGAACTTTCCGCATCGATGTTGACAAAAATGGAGGAACACCTGGTGGATGAAAACGGATGGGTTGAACTGACTCAGGAAAACGCCCACATCTATATCCGTTACTTTAAACCTTTTAACTGGCATATTGTCTACGGGTTTAAAAAAGCCTATTTCAATTCCATGCTTCAAGAACAGCAGCAAAAGGTGAAAGAGAACTTTGATGAAGAGGTGGCCTTTGTCATTGCGGCATCTATTGTGATCGCAATGCTTGTCGGCATTTTGACCTTTATTGTCTCCCGCCGGATTATTTCGATCATTGAAGAGTATAAAGAGGAGCTGGATATTCGTGAAGCCGAGCTGCGCGAACTTAACTACTCTTTGGAAGAGCGGGTGCATGAAGAGGTTGCCGCCCATAGAAAAAAAGAGAAGATGCTTATTCAGCAGTCCAAGATGGCAGCGATGGGGGACATGATCTCGATGATCGCCCATCAGTGGCGTCAACCGCTTAACCAGATGTCGTATGTCCTGATGAACATCGATTCGGCCTATGAGTTTGACGAGTTGACGCCGAAGTATATGGATGAAAAGGTGAAAGAGGGGACAAAACTACTAGAGTACATGTCCCATACGATCGATGACTTTAAAAACTTTTTCAAGCCGGACAAAGAGCGCAGTGAAGAGCAGATCGGTGAACTGCTCAGACATACGATAGCGCTGGTCGAGAAATCTCTGGATGCCGATAATATCGTGGTAAAGATGCGTACAGAGAGTGATGCAAAGTTGATGGTCTATCGCAATGAACTGCTGCAAGTCATCTTAAATCTTATAACGAATGCAAAAGATGCATTGGTCCTGGGTGCTGTTGCCGATCCCGAGATAGACATTGCTGTAACTGAAGATGACACCAGTGTTAGGCTGAGCGTCTGTGACAATGGCGGCGGCGTTGATGAAGCGATACAGGAGAAGATCTTTGAACCCTATTTTTCAACCAAGGGGGAAAAGAGCGGAACAGGGCTTGGACTCTACATGGCCAAGACCATTGTGGAAGGACACCTAAACGGCGAACTGAACGTTGCCAACAGTGAAAAAGGCGCCTGTTTTACAATCGTGTTGAGAAAATACCGTCCTACAGAGTAGGATCGATGACGGACTCTTCTTCTTTCAGAGAATCTCTCTCTTCATACTGCTCACCAAATCTAAACAGAAGATAGATGTGCGAGGTGACACCTTTGTTGGTACCGACAAAGGCGGTGTAGTGGGTGACATCGCCTGTTGTCGTCCCATCATAGGTTCGGTAGTCCTCCCCTCCGATCATCGAAACACCGTGATAGTCGATATCTGCACCGAGTGACACCTTGGAACCCAAATGTACATTGAGGCCGGTGGCAATACCGATGCCGATGCCATAGCTGTTCTGTCGTCTGATGTTCGAGTCGCTTGATGCGTGTTCATACTGAACGCTGAGACGGGGACCCACCCAAAACCTGACATAAGGGGAGTGGTAGAGACTGAATCCAAAGGTATTGATGATGTTGTATTTATGTTTGGTAAAACTGCTGGAGTAGAGGCGGCTGCTTGAGTCGAGTTCGGCTTGGGTGTACTCGAGGTTTAGACGATAACTGAAATCACTGTTTTTACCGATATTCGTGTCAAAGACAAACCCCAGCCCGCTGCCTGGTTTATACTCATAGGTGGCTGTCGGAAGATTGACATTGCTGTAATTAATGTGCTCTTTTTCCGTTATCGTAAACGGAATGGTAATCCCTATACCTGCCGCTTGAACAAGAAGCGGCAGGGTGAGCATGAGTGCACGAAAAGCAGACTTATACATTCAGTCTGCTAAGGCTGTACCGTTTTTTCAGTCCCGTCAGGGTTTTTACCGGCGACAACATTTTTCATACGTTCAAGGTAAGCAGGGTCGCTGTACATTTTTTTCAAAGTACCATCAAACATGTTGATGTAGCGTGTGTAAGTGCTGCTGATATTGACATCATTGTATCCGAGGTTTGTGCTGTCGACATATGAGAAAGTATAATCATTGGCACTGTTTTTGACATCGTAGGTGATGCTTGAGTGTAATTTGACCTCTTTGGTCTGTTTATCCGTATACATACGGTCATATTTGATACGGGTATTGTTCTTGCCGTCATCACTTAAGATCTGATACTTTTTATATTTGGCAAGCAGTACAATGTTGTCATGCAGCTCCTGCTCACTTTGAGCCGACGGAGCAGGTTTGTTGACAGGTGTAGCCGGAACGACCTTTGGTCCGCCGCCACAGGCAGCGAAGAGGGCAATAGCAGCAATGATGATAAGAGACTGTACGAATTTCATGAGATGTCCTTGAATGTGAATTGCCTATAGTATAGGTGTTTTTACTTGACAGCTTTCTGAAAAGTCAGATTGAATTTTTGTTGAATGATAAGTGAAGAGCAATAGCTATGTTGTAGAAGAAAAAGAAGCGACCATAACAGTCGCCAGTAGAGTTAAAGTGTGTTATCGATAACAGGTCTCGGTGCTTTCTTTTGGAACTCTTCACCAAATCTGAACAGAACGTAGAAACGGGCAGTGAATCCTGTATTCGTTCCACTGTAAGAGTCACCAACATCACCTGAATACCACTCTTCATCACCCGCAATACCTGCAACATGGTAATCAAGGTCAGCGGCTAAGGAGACTACTCTTCCCAAGTTGACATTGATCCCGCCGGCAGCTGCTATCCCAATACCGAAATCCGTGCGAGAAAACTCAGAATTTGAAGAACTTTCCATATCGGCAAATTGAATATTTAATCGTGGCCCAACCCATAAACGGACTGTTTTTGTGCGAAAGACTCCGAATCCAAATGTGTTAACAATGTTGAATGTCTTTTTTGTGTAGGTTGTACTTGAAATACTGGAGCCGTCAACTTTATCGAGTTCTGCTTCCCTATATTCTAATCCAAGTCGATAGTTATAGAGCTTGTCTTTACCGATATTACTGTCAAAAGCGATACCAAAACCTGCTCCAGGCTTATAATCAAAGTCAGTCGTGCCAGTCACAGAGTCATACTCTACACTCTCTTTTTCAGCAAAAGTGACAGGTACGTAGATACCCATTCCTGCTGCACTTGCGACCATAGGCATTGCCAACAAAAGTGACAGTGCTAACGTTTTCATTTTATTCATTATTTCTCCTTAAATGTGTTCGAGGACACTTTTAAACTCTGTGTAATACAGGGTTTTAAAGTGTCCTCGGCAATCTATTAATAGGCTTCGATCAATGCTTTACGTTTAGTCTCGTACTCTTCACCGGTTATGAGACCATCATCATAAAGTTTTTTGATCTCTACAAGTTTTACCCGTACATCATTTTTATTTTTGGCCGGTGCTACTGCTTTCGGTTCGGCTGTAAAGTCAGTAGACTTTAGATTGCGTACAATGTTCGATTGCAGCGCTTTGATAAGCTTGTTGTAGGTCGGGTGAATAGACGAGCCTCTATAACGCATATGCTCGGAATCGGCATAGTTGATCGTATAAAAGGTGGGGGCGTATTTGATCGCGATCTTTGCCATGTAGTTGGATTGACTATACGTTGCGCTCATTCGTCCTTCACCTTCAGCTGTCACGACCCATTTCTGCTCCTGCGCCGCGTTGACAATGGCACTCTTCATCTGAACATTGCTTATCTTCAACGTCCTAATGGGCTGGTCGATGTTTAAAATGGCTTCAGCATGCAGTGTAATGGCGAGGATCGAAAATAGAAAGAGTGGCGACAGCGTCTTTAGTTTCAAAATTAATGCCTTGTTGTAAACAAATATGTGTGCTGGAATGTTTTTATACGTGAGAGTATATTTAAAGTCAGCTAAACACTTCCTTGAGAGTTAATATTAGAAAAAGCGACAGCGGTTGAGCTATGTGGTGAAGAAGTTAAGGCGATAACCAACACCTGAAACATTCTCAACAGCACCTTCGGGAAGTTTCTTGCGAAGAGCGCGAACAAGTGAACGGATAGCATCCTGGCTCATTCCTTCATAAGGCCAGATTGCATCTTCGATCTCCTGATAGGTGATCGTCCGGTTGACATGGTGGGCAAGAAGGTCCATGAACAGGAGTTCGTTCTTTGTCAGTTTTACAGTTTTATCCGGACATTCGACATGTTGACTGTAGGCATTGTATCGGCATTTCTCAGAGAGTTGAACAGTAAACTTGTTCTCATCTTTGATCTTCTCTACCGACTGGCTGAGTGCACCCAGCAGTTTCTCTTTGGTAATGGGCTTGACCAGGTATTTCACAAGATTTAACTCAACAGCTTGCATAAGATAATCGATGTCCGTGTAGGCGGTTGCGATGATGATCTGAACATCCTGGTCATTGGAACGGATATAGCGTGCCATATCAAGACCGTTAAGACGGGGCATACTGATGTCGGTGATGATGATGTCAGGTTTTTCTTCATGCCATATTCTAATCGCTTCTTTGCCGTTGCTTGCCTCCAGCACCTCTTTGGCAATACGTTTTAAGTACTCGACCGCGTTGCGGCGGATGTCGTCTTCGTTTTCAACATAGAGGATCCGAAGATCTTTTAGCAGCTCTTTTTGCACGTATCAGCCTTTAGAAAGCAGGGATTATAGGTTGCGGTAATGAAGACACCGTCAACATCATAGATGTTAAATAAACTTCCAACGTATTAATAAGATTTATTATATCATTGCAATATGAAAAACAAAAAACAGTTAATGACGCAGTTTATCTATGAAAAAGAGTGGACAAAGGTCTCAGAGCAAGAGGCGATCCGTCTGATCGACGATGAGATGAAGATGGGCGAGGGCAAAGGGACACTGGAATATGTCAAAAGTGCCGGGGCAAACGGTAAGGTCATAACCATTGGTGAGTGCCGTTTCAAACTGGTGTAACGAAGATGAGTAGAGCTTTTGTCCGTTATGGCATCATCGTTGTCATCAGTTTCGGTCTGCTCTTTTTCTTCTTTCGCATGCGGCTGCATCTCTCGCCTCTGATCGCTTATCTCTTTAGTATTAATGGCGTCGGATTTTTGATCTATGTTCTGGATAAATTTTTGGCAAAACGCAGTTGGCTTAGAGTCCCTGAAGTACTGTTGCATATTATCGAGTTCGCCGGTGCAACACCCGCCGCTTTGGCCGCACAGCAGCTCTTTTGGCATAAAACTACTAAACGCGGGTATCAGATAGTCTTTTGGTCGATCGCACTGTTACAGGTCATCATAATTTACAGTGTTGTCTATACGGATCTTCTTCAAAATATATTGTGACACAAGCCCGATATTTGTCATTATCAGAGAGATCGTACCCACAACGGTTTTAAGCATACTTCTACAAAATAATGGCACAATATAATTAGATAAATACATTACGAGGCTTAATGATGTTTACCTTCAACTTTATGAAACATTTTCCAAAAAGTTTCTTTTCTGCAGTTTGTGGGGAGGGGTTGTTGATAATCTCTTTTTCACTTTTAACGGTAGGATGCAGTTCAAGCGTATCGGGATATACAGACAGCAACAGTTCTCTGCATAATCAGGGGAAGGCATGTTTGAACTGTCATGGAAGTACTATTGTTTCAGACTATACGTTTACATCAGGAGGAACAGTCTTCACGACACTTCATGCCGCTGATGATAATACGTCTGCTTATGCGAAGGGTTACATGATACAACTGAAGATGTCGGGCAGTGGTGAAGTGGTGAGCTATCTGCCTAGACTGGGTTGCGGCAATTCGCACACGTTTACCAGTATCGATACAAGTTTTACCGCGCGGGTCATTGATGAAAACGGGACGGTTGTCAACAGCTCCAACCTATTTAGTCATGGTACAGGCAAGTTAAACTGCAACAGCTGCCATACGGCCGAAGGTGCGCGGAGTGCGCCCGGTAGGATCGTCAACTATAACTATGTTCCGGAGTGACCGAGCGCTTTTTCCGTCACGCGGTGTGTCATTGTGTAATCCAAAGTGTACCCATTACCGGTTATACTTATTAACATGATTATCTATAAAGTAGAAGTATGATAAAAATTACTAATCGACCACGACTGATATACCAGTTGACCCTGATCGTTCTTGTCGCTATAACCTTTTTTTTGATGCTCTACAAACTTTTTGTGCTGGAGTATGAGCTTGCGGACCTGATCCCGACGGTCGGCTATGACGTCGAAGTGAACATGCAGGTGAGCGGTCACGGCGACAACATCTCCATCTCGACCTATCTGCCCGTCAGTACGACGCATCAGAATATCTCGGACGAACGCAGTGCCCCGGACCTCTTTACAACGCAGATCGCGGTCGAGGGGTTGAACCGTATCGTCTCCTGGAAGGCGCCGGTCGTCTCGGGTACCCATATTGTCCGTTACAGCTATTTTGTGCAGGCCGAACATGTTGTCTATGATATCGACCGCAACGTATCGATCCGTAAAGATCTTCCTGAGTATCTACAGGGATACCTGGGGGAGGAAGAGGGGATTCAGGTCAATGATCCGTTGATCGAACAGACGATCAGGGAGCTGTTCGGTGATGAAGAACCGGACACCTATACGGCCCTGCGTACGATCCATGACTACCTTCAGCACAAGGTGCAAAACCGCAACTTCTCAGGCTACACGGATGCACTGACCGCTCTGAAGCTCAAAGAGGCCAGCTGTAACGGCAAAAGCCGTCTCTTTGTCGCTCTGGCACGAAAACTTGGGCTCCCGGCACGTCTTGTCGGGGGGTTGGTGCTTCAGCAAGGGAGTAAAAAGACCTCTCACCAGTGGGTGGAGGTCTACGTTCGCGGGCACTGGATCCCGTTTGACACCATCAACGACTATTTTGCCGAGATCCCAAAAAATTATCTCCGGCTCTATTACGACGACAAGGTGCTCTTTAAACACACAGTTAATATCAATTTTCAGTATATGTTCCACATCACCAAAAAACTGGTACCGCGAAAAGAGATGCGAGAGGCGATGTATGCTTCACCGCTCAATGCCTATAACCTCTATAAGGTCTTCGAGAGCATCGGGATCTCCCAGAACCTTTTGAAGATCATTCTGATGATCCCGCTGGGCGCCCTGGTCGTTGTGATCTTCAGGAACGTCATCGGCCTGGAGACCTTTGGTACTTTCCTGCCGGCACTGATCGCGACGGCGGCGCGCGAAACGGGGCTGTGGTGGGGATTGGGAGGTTTTCTTTTCATCATCATGGTCTCGGCACTGGTGCGCAAGTTTCTTGACTATCTGCAGCTGCTGCACTCGCCGAAGATGGCGATCATGCTGACGGTCGTGGTCATATCGATGCTGCTGATGACACTCTTTGCCGTGCAGTCCTCTCTCTTTGCCTTGGCGCATATTTCTCTCTTCCCGATCGCGATCCTCGCGATCACAGCGGAGCGGTTTGCGATCATTCAGGAGGAGCAGGGGCTTCTCAAAGCGTTGCGCATCTCGTTCTTTACGGCGATCGTCATTATCGCGGCATATGCACTGATGGATTCGCTCTTTATGCAGAGTCTGATCATCGCTTTCCCGGAACTGTTGCTCTTTCTGATCGTGCTGAACCTCTGGCTGGGAAAATGGGTGGGAATGCGTCTTTCAGAGTTTGTCCGTTTTAGAAAACTGATCTTCAAGGAGGCCTCATGATGGGGTTGAGAAAGCTCTACGCTCTTTTTAACGTTGACAGAGAGAAAGTAGGGAAAGTGTTGGGGATGAACCGCCGGAATCTCGGGTATGTCTATCCCAGCAACCCGCGAAAATACTTTGAATACGCCAACGACAAGTTGTTGGCTAAAAAGAGTCTGGAGGGACAGCGGCTTCGTGTCCCGAAAACCTATCTTGCCATCAGCTTCTTTTATCAACTGGTTGAGTTGGAGGAGGGGCTGCGGCACTATTCGAGTTTTGTCATCAAACCTTCGTCCGGAAGCGGCGGAAACGGCATTATGGTGATCAGCGGGTACCGGGACGGGTACTGGATCTCGGTCGGCGGCAAGCACTATACCTTTCAGGAGATTAAAAAACATATTGCCGACATCATCTTCGGCGTCTACTCCTTCAGCATGAACGATACGGCGATCATAGAAGAGCGTATCGTCCAAAACAGCGTTGTCTCCGAATTGAGCCCTCACGGTCTTGCGGATATCAGAATGATCAACTACAGAGGCTGTAACGTTAAAGCGATGCTGCGCATTGCGACGATCGCTTCAGATGGGCGGGCAAACCTGCACCAGGGCGGGATCGGTGTCTCTATTGACCTTCTCACCGGCAAAACGCTTGCCGCGAGGATCGGCAGTGAAGATATCACGAATCACCCTGACACCGGTATCGGTCTGCTGGGTATAGAGATACCCCAATGGGAGGCGGTCCGCTCTCTTTGTGAGGCGGCTTCCAAGGCGATACCGCTGGACTATCTTGGGATCGACATCGCACTGAGCGAGAACGGACCGGTTATCCTGGAAGTCAATGCCCGGCCGGGCATCGAGATTCAGAATGTGGCAGGAGAAGGGTTGCGGGAGAAGCTGTCGGAGATAGATAGGAGAGGAGACCTATGAAAAGATCGATGCAAAAGGCGACAGAGAGTATTCTGCCTGTTATCCTTCTTTTGAGTCTTCTCTTTTTGATCCTGCTGTTCGTACAGTACCGTGCAAGCGAAGACGCGGAACGGGCTCATCATATCCATATAACGGCAGAGACCTCCGAACAGTCGTCCGGTGATAATGAGATGAGCAATGTCGAGGAGGTCGATTTCAGTGATGATCCCCGTATCGTCGAAGCACAGAAACTGATCAAAAAGGGCGAACTCGTAAAAGCGAAACGTATCTACTTTTCTGTTCTGGCCAAAGAGCCTTCGGCGCAGATCTACAACTGGATGGGTATGCTCTATATGCGTGAAAAGAACTTTGCCAAAGCGGTGGTCTCTTTTTCAAAAGCGCTCACGCTCAATAAAAATTACTACAAGGCCCGTTACAACCGGGCACTGGCCTATAGCGCACTGAATAAATACGATAAAGCTGTTGCCGATTATCAGGGTGTTATCCGTGGTTTCGAAGCCCATGCCAAGAGCCATTTCAATCTGGGACTTCTCTTTTTCAAACATGAAAAGTACCACGATGCGATGGATGAATTCGAACGGACGGCGGCATTGAGCGCCGGGGATATCAAGGTTAAAGCACTCTACATGCTCGGCAGAAGCTACGTCGAGGTGTCACCGCCGGACAAAGAGAAGGCGGTCGCAGCATTTACGGCGGCCATCCGTCTCAAACCGAACCACATTGCTTCGCGGCTGGCTTTGATTGAGCTGGTGTACCCTGAAGGTGAGGAGGGGGACAAGGAGCGGTTTAAGGAGCTGGAAGCTCTGCTCTCGTTGGCGCCGGAAAATGTCGAGATCTACCGAGCCGTTTCGGCACTTTATATGAAGCAGGAGAAAAAAAACCGTGCCTTGCGGAGCCTGCAGGAGGGACTTCTACATGAACCGGACAACATCGATCTTCAATATGATGTGATCACGCTTCTGATCGAACTTAAACGTGACCAGGAGGCGATTGCGGGACTTGAGAACATCCTTACGGTCAATCCGTCCGACACGAAGGCCTATTGGCTGCTTGGCACGCTATTGTACCGTCTGGGGGATTATACGGCAGCCATGGACAATTATAATATCGTGCTTGCCATAGAGAAGGCCGGCACCCCCGAACTTTGGAACAGCATGGGGCTTCTGTATGCCAAAACCGAGCGTTTTAAGGATGCGGAGAAAGCCTATGCCCGGGCGTTGCGCATGCGGCCGGATTATGCGGAGGCGCGCTTTAATCTCGGAGTGCTGTTGATGGCGGAAAAGAGTTATAACAAGGCGCAAAGCGCTTTTGAAGAGGCGATCCGTTTACGGCCCGATTACCGGGAGGCCTATCATCAGCTTGCCCAGCTTTTCAGTGAGCGCAAGGAGTATCAGAAAGCGGTTGAGGCGTATCTCAAGGTCCTGGAGTACGTACCCGACTCTGCGCATATCAAGTTTGATCTGGCGGTCTGTTATTATGAACTTAAATTGTACGATAAAGCCCGGGCCCAGTATGAGGAGATTCTTGAACAGGACAACAGCTATTTCAAGGCTTGGCTCAATATCGGTCTGGTCTATTACCGTCTAAAAGAGTACGATCGTTCTCTTGAGGCACTGGAAAAAGCGGTGGCGCTGGAACCAGAAAACAGCGAGGCGTACCGGGCGATGGCCAAGAGTTACAGTGCGTTGTCGGAACATGAAAAAGCGATCAATATTCTCAGTAAACTGCTTGAACAGAACCCGTCGGACATTGCAACACGTCTAGACTATGCCCGCTCCTATAACCGGGCAAAGATGCGTGAGAGGGCATTGAGCGAATACCAGAAAGTACTCGCACTCGATCCTGACAACAGCACGGCGAAAAAGCATATAGAAAAACTGCAGACGCAGCCAAAAAAATGAGAACAAGTTTAAGCATTAGGTAACGTTTCGTAATGATTTTGTAACCATTTTGTATTAAAATGGAAAAATGATTATACAAGAAATATTGACATGCTAAAACTCTTTGGTACCCCGGGCGCGTTCTATAAAGTGGCTCTTTTTCTGCTGATCGCGGCGACGGTGTCGCTTGTGACATACAAACTGTTCGTGCTCGATTATGAAGTCGCGGACCTGATCCCAACCTACGGATACGAAGTCGAGGTCAACATGCAAGTGAGCGGTCACGGTGATGCCGTCTCCCTCTCGACCTACCTGCCGGTGAGCAGCCGGCATCAGCGTATATCCAACGAACGAAACCGCCCGGACCTCTTCACGACTGAGATCGCTGTTGACGGACTGAACCGTCTTGTCTCATGGAACGCACCGGCCGTGTCTGGAACGCATATCGTCACATACAACTATTTTGTTGAAACGGAACAGTTCGTCTACCGTATTGAAAAGGGTATCCCCATACAGGAGAAACTGCCGTCCTACCTGCAGGCGTATCTGAAACCGCAGGAGGGGATACAAGTGGACGATCCTCTGATCGAAGAGACCCTTCACGAACTCTTCGGCGACAAGCGCCCGGAGACCTACGAAGCGCTTTGGACGATACACGACTACCTGCAGAACGAATTTGAAAACCGCAACTTCTCCGGGTTCACCGACGCCTTGACCGCTTTGAAGCTCAAAGAGGCGAGTTGTAACGGTAAGAGCCGTCTCTTTGCAGCCCTGACCAGAAAACTGGGCCTCCCTTCGCGACTGGTCGGCGGACTTATACTGCAGCCGGGGAGTAAAAAGACCTCCCACCAATGGGTGGAGGTCTATGTCCTGGGTCACTGGATCCCGTTTGACACCATCAACAACCATTTCGCGGAGATCCCGAAAAACTATCTACGGCTCTATTACGACGACAAGGTGCTTTTCAAGCACAGCCCCAATATCAATTTTCAATACATGTTCCATATCAGCAAAAAACTTGTCCCGAGACAGGAGATGCGAGAGGCGATGTATGCTTCACCGCTCAATGCCTTCAACCTCTACAAGATCTTTGAGAGTATCGGGATCTCCCAGAACCTTTTGAAGATCATCCTGATGATCCCGCTGGGCGCCCTGATCGTTGTTATCTTCAGGAACGTCATCGGGTTGGAGACCTTCGGTACCTTTCTTCCGGCGCTGATCGCGACTGCGGCACGTGAAACGGGATTGTGGTGGGGACTTCTCGGTTTCACCTTTATTATCCTTCTGGCAGCAGGGGTACGGAAGGTGCTGGACCATATGCAGCTGCTCCATTCGCCCAAGATGGCGATCATGCTGACGATCGTCGTTATTGCGATGCTGCTTATGACTATTTTCGCGGTGCAGTCGTCGCTCTTTGACCTGGCGCACATCTCCCTTTTCCCGATCGCGATCCTCGCGATCACGGCGGAGCGCTTTGCGATCGTGCAGGAGGAGCAGGGGCTGCCCAAAGCGCTGCGTATCTCCTTTTTCACGTTGATCGTGATCATCGCCGCCTATGTTGTGATGAGCTCGCTCTTCATGCAGAGCCTGATCATCGCCTTTCCAGAACTGCTGCTCTTCCTGATCGTGCTGAACCTCTGGTTGGGCAAGTGGGTCGGCATGCGTCTTTCGGAATTTATCCGTTTTAGAAAACTGATCTTCAAGGAACGCTCATGAAGACGGGTATACAGAAATTCACCGAAAGTATTATTCCCGTTATACTCCTATTGAGCGCTATCT
The DNA here is from genome assembly GCA_041596355.1 of Sulfurimonadaceae bacterium. GTDB lineage: Bacteria > Campylobacterota > Campylobacteria > Campylobacterales > Sulfurimonadaceae > Sulfonitrofixus. The sequence goes on from JBFHIS010000006.1 coordinate 82,382, forward strand.
TTATTCTCCTGGTCTTTGTCGAATATCGGGCAAGCCAGGAGGCCGAACGCGCCACCATGATCCATGTTTCGTTGCAAAACCCGGCAGAAGCGGTGCCTGAAAACGAGAAGGACACCTTCTACGAAGATGATTACAGTGAAGACCCTCGTATCGTTGAGGCGCAGGCACTGATAGCCGACGGTCAGTTCGACAAGGCGGAAAGCGTCTACTTCAGTATCCTGGCAAAAGAGCCCTCCCCTCAGATTCACAACTGGCTGGGAACACTCTATCTGAAGCAGGAGCTATACGATAAAGCACTGGTCTCGTTTTCCAATGCCCTGAGCCTGAACAGCCGCTACTACAAGGCCCGTTATAACCGCGCGCTGGCATACAGCGCCCTGGCTGAAGACCAGCTGGCGATCAGCGACTACCAGGCGGTGATCCAGGATTTTGATGAACATGTTAAAAGTCATTTCAACCTCGGACTGCTCTACTACAGGCAGAAAGAGTACAGTGACGCTGCCGACGAGTTCAAACGGACGATAGCACTCGGCAGCGGTGATACAAAAGTCAAGGGACAATATCTATTGGGACGATGTTATACCAAGCTCTTTCCGCTGCAGACGGAAGTGGCGATAGCCGCGTTCAAAGAAGCGATCCGTCTCAAACCCGACCACATCGCCTCACGCCTGGCGCTGGTAGAGCTGGCTTATCCGAAAAACGGGGAGGGGTATCGCGAGCGGCTCGAAGCGCTCCAGGTGATGCTGAAGCTTGAACCTGACAACGTAGCGATCTATCGTGAGGTCGCCGAGGTCTATCATGCACTCGGCGAACCCTCTGCCGCACTTAAAACGATGCAGACGGCACTGCTGCACGAACCCAGCAATATGGAACTGCAGTTCGAAGTGGCCGAGGGTCTGATGCAGCTGTCGCAGCTGCAGGCGGCCATAGCCCAGGTGCAGGAGATACTGACGATAGAGCCTGAGAGTACGAAAGCCTACTTTTTACTGGGGCGTCTCTATTATGCGAACGGCGACTATGAAGCATCCCGTCTTGCGTATAACAAGCTTCAGGCGTTGAAACCGGAGGGTTCGCCGGAACTTTGGTATAACCTCGGTCTTCTCTTTACGAAGATGCAGCGTTACGACGAAGCGGAGGCCTCTTATAAAAAGGCACTGCGTCTGCGTAATGATTACCCGGAAAGTCATTACAATCTGGGCCTTATCGCTCTGAAACAAAAAAATTATACGGCGGCGATACGCTATTTTGACCAGGCCATCAAGCTGCGTCCGGCATACTATCAAGCCTACTACAATCGTGCGATCGTCTTTTCCAGACTGAACCGTGAACAAGAGGCGATCGATGCCTATCAAAAAGTGCTTACGATCAAACCGGATTATGTTACGGCCAGGCTGAACCTCGCGGTTCGCTATGCGAAGATCGAAGAGTATGCAAAGGCGCAGCAGATCTACGAGGCGGTGCTGGAAGATGACGACAGCTATTTTACCGCCTGGCTCAACCTCGGTCTGGTCCACTATCAGCAAAAGAAGTACCGGCATTCTCTGGAAGCGCTTGAGAAGGCTGTGGCGCTTGACCCCGAAAATGCGAAAGCGTACCGTGCGCTGGCAAAAAGCTACAGTGCTCTGCAGCGGCATGACAAGGCGAACACCATACTACGTGAGCTACTGGACAAAAACCCTTCCGATGTAAGGACGCGGCTGGCATATGCCCGTTCGTACTACCGGGCCAAAAAGCGCAACACCGCGTTACGGGAGTATAACAAGGTCCTGAAACTCGACCCGGACAATGCGGTCGCCAAGAAGATGATCAAAAAAATTCAAATCAAAAAAAGGAAAAAAAGTGTATCGAAACAGAATATTTAGAGGATTGACGGCGCCGTTGATGGTCGCTGTGCTGGCCCAGACAGCTGCCGCGCAAAGCGAGGATGAAGGCTTCTCGGCTTTCCAGGAGAAGGTAACACTCAAGAAGAAAAAGAAGAAGAAAAAGATCGAAAAACATCTTTTTGACGGTTACGCGGCGACCGGGCTCGGTTATGACAGCAACCCCTACCTGACCCCGTCAGACCCCTACATCGACTATAGTGCCGACAGCACGGGAAATACGACTATCTATCCGAATGTACAGTCGGGGATGTTCGTTCCCCTCCTGCTGCGGGGTGATTACGAGTACCGTTATTCGCAGGATGTCCGGCTGCTCTCGGAGTTGAAGTTCAGCGGCAAATATTTCACCGACAGCTCGTTGAAAAATGCGAACCAGTACAAATCGGAGCTCTCCGGAGGAGTCCGTTTCCGGTTCAACAAATACAAGCGCGAGATCAACCGTGTCGATATCAAAGCTTTCGTCGGCAACGTTTACGAGATCTATATAGATCATGATGACGGTGAAGCCAAATTAACCGCAAGCGGGGACCAGTCCAACCGTTACCAGTATAAAAAAGCGGGTGTCGAAGCGGAGTACAAATATGATTTCAAAAAGAGTGATTTCAAGATACGCGGACGCTACGAATACCGCGATTATGAGGACCCGGACACCTGGGCACCCCTGGATCAGACCTATACGCGCCTGAAATTCCAGGGCGGTTACCAATTGACGAAAGCACTGCACCTGGGTGCCTACTATGAGTTCAAGATGCGTAATTATACCGACCGTAAATCCTATGAGATTGACCCGAACGGGATCGATATTGATCTCGTGGGGCCGTCGGGTGTGAATTATACCTACAACGATTTCAAACTCTTCGGAAATTATCGTGTGACAAGGAACTACAGGACGAAGCTGAATTATCTCGTCTCAATCCGCCAGGACAACAACCAGGGCTACAATGACTACCTCTACCAGCGCATCGAGTGGGTCAACAAATACCGCTTCACCAAACAGCTGCGTGCCGCATTGAAGCTGAGTTACCACAACTACGACTATAAAAACGCCTACGCCTACAACCAGCTGACGACGCTGGACAAGCTGGAGACGTCAGGCTATAAGGCCTACTTGAACACGAAATATAAATTTACAGAGAGCTGGGTCGCGGATGTGGACCTGATGTACCGCCAGGAAGATTCAACGGATGAACGTTACGCCTACAACGAGACGATCGGTATGGCGATGGTGAAGTACCGATTCTAATAGGTGATCAGGTCTGCTTTCAGGGCACGCTCCCACAAGCGGTAGGCACTCGTTGTCAGGTGGACACCATCGCTTGTAAGCGCTTTTTTCAGGCCGCCGTCTCTATCGACCATTGACCTGTAGAGATCCAGATAGAGAAAATCTCTTTTTCCGCTTTCATATCTGAGAAAATGGTTCAACAGGATCACTTTTTCATTGATCTCAAATGTTTGCAGTGTCGACTCTACAGGTAGAAGAGAGAGGATGACCACCCTCTCGGCCTGCGCCAGTCTCTCAAATATTTTCAGATAGTTTTTTTTGACACTCTCTATCGAACGGCCTTGCAGGAGGTCATTGATACCTATCATCAAGACGACACATTTAGGATTTTTCTCCAACGTATAGTGCAGGTGCTGAAGCAGACCATCCGTCGTATCACCGGCGATCCCGCCATTATGATGCTTCCCGAATGCAGACCAGTCGTGAAAAGCCGTGAGGCTGTCACCGAGAAATATAAGTTTATTTTGTTGAGTCATTGAAGGATCAGAATCGTAGAGGTTGTTATGTATCGGTTTTTGAAGAGGGGAGATGAAGCCCGTCTTTTAAAGATGTTTTATCTTAACGGTCGAGTTAAGTAACCACGCTGTGACAGCCATCAATGCAACGGTGATAAAGGCCGGATAGAGGTAGAGACCGCCCAAAAAGATAAACCAGAGTACGATGGCACCCATCGGTGTCGGCAGTCCTGTAAAATACTCTTCGACTTCACCCTCTTCAGCATTGATATTGAACTGAATAAGACGTCGAAGTCCGCTGATGATGTAATAGAGTGAGATACCGGCACCGACAATGAAGGTAAATAATGAGGTCTCAGGCTGGTTTATAATAGAGATAAAGATAATAAAGACGGGTGTCAGTACAAAAGACAAAAAGTCAGCATAAGAGTCGAGCTGAATCCCGAACTCATTGGAGAGGCCGTGTTTGCGCGCCATCTTGCCGTCAAAAATGTCAAAGCCTCCTCCGAGCCATAAAAAGACAACGGCCCAGACGTAATTGCCTTGTGTCGCCAGGTACATTGCGATCAGTCCACTGGTAAGGTTCCCGAAGGTAAACATATTGGCTAAGTTAAAATGGCTGTCAGCACGGTATAGAAAATTCATCGATCTCCTTGATTTTATGAATCGCATTATAGCAAAAAGCACGAAAATAGAAAATATTACAAAGCGGCTGATAACGAATTTGATTATTTATGAAAATGTTGCTGAGATAGATGCATCCCTCTCTGGAAAGATTCGTTGGAAGAGGTCAATGAGAGTGCTATTGTCGACGTATGCAATTATGGGCCGTTGAGAGTATGTATAGTGATATAAATATGCCAGATATTGACTATAATATCCCTGCCAATCTATCGGGGAGAGATTTTAGATGCTTGGTTACAAGGTTACTGTACCGTTTTTAACCCTTATTAATTTGATTTTTATTATCATTACAAATACTAAACAGACAGAAGAATTATGAATACACTAACACAATGCCCAAAAGGGTGTGAGGCCACAATTACCAAACTGCATGCGACCGGTCCGTTGAAACAGCGCCTGGTCTCTTTTGGGATCATGAAAGGTGCAACAATAATGTTGATGGAATACGCACCGCGAAAAAGTACTGTTGAGGTCAAAGTGGGTAAAATGCGCTTGGCCCTTCGAAAAGAAGAGGCCGATATGATCGAGGTAGCATATGCCGCAAAATAGCGCGCCATCCTGTCCTGTTATTGCCAATCACATTAAGATCGCGCTTGTCGGTCAGCCGAACGTCGGCAAGAGTATGCTCATCAACTCCATCTCCAACGCCCATCTGCACGTCGGAAACTTTACCGGTGTGACGGTTGAAAAGACGGAAGTTCTGTTTGACTACAAAGAGTACCACTTTACCGTTGTCGATCTTCCGGGGACCTATGCTTTTACCAACTATACCATTGAAGAACGGGTCACCCACGACTTTCTGTGTAATGAAGAGTATGACCTTATCATCAATGTCGTTGATTCGACGAACCTGGAGAAAAACCTTCAGCTGACGGCAGAACTGATGACCATGAGCAAGAAGATGGTATTGGCTCTCAATATGAGTGATGAGGCTGACAAAGAGGGACTCACAATTGATGCGCCTTATCTATCCCAACTTCTGGATCTTCCTGCCGTCTCCGTCTCAGCTGTTTCAAAAAGCGGGCTTGATGCACTGATCGATGCAGTCATATCGGTCCATGAAAAGCCGCTTGTCGAACCGAAACTGATCTTCTCCGAGGCGGTTGAAGAGGAGATCGTGAACATTCAAGAGTATCTTGACCGTCACAATTTCAAGGCAACGATCTCAAACCGCAATATTGCGGTCAACCTCCTCCAAAAAGAGAAAAAGACCTATCGTGTCCTTCATGACAATCCACTCTGGACAGAGCTGCAGCCGATGCTGATAGAAGCGGACAAACATATTGAACTGCACCATGACAGTGAAGATATCAAAGAGATCTTTGCCGAGGAGTATGCCGCATTCAACCGCGGTATTATTACGGAAGTCGTTAAGGAAAGAGGACAGACGGTTAAACAACAGACGATGACGGAGCGTATTGACAACGTCCTTATCCATCCTCTCTTCGGTATCCCTATCTTTCTTTTATTTATGTGGTCGCTTTTTCAGCTTACCTTTGAGCTCGGTTCTATCCCAATGGATTGGATCGATGCATTCTTTGGTTGGTTCGGTGACCTCGTCGGGAACACCATCGCCCATGAAGCAACACGCTCACTCATTGTAGACGGTATTATCGCAGGTGTCGGCGCAGTTGTCATGTTTGTTCCGAACATTGTGATTTTGTTTGTCGGTATCGCGCTGTTGGAATCGACAGGGTACATGTCGCGTGTCGCCTTTCTTCTTGACGGTTTTTTCCACAAATTCGGTCTCCATGGACAATCGTTTATTCCGCTTGTAACAGGTTTTGGTTGTTCTATTCCCGCCTACATGTCCGCACGGATCCTAAAAAATGACAGAGACCGTCTCTTGACCCTTTTTATCATCGGATTTATGAGCTGTGGTGCCAGACTCCCTGTTTACGTTCTTTTTGCAGGGGCTTTCTTTGCAGAAGGCGCCGCCGGAAATATTCTCTTTGCGATTTATATTACGGGTGCCGTCATCGGTCTGTTTGCGGCAAAACTCTTAAAGATGACAGCTTTTAAAGGGGCGGACGAGCCGTTTGTGATGGAGATGCCTAAGTACCGTCTTCCCTCTTTAAAATTGATCTGGCATACGGTTATGACGAAGACATGGATGTACCTTAAAAAGGCGGGTACGTTTATTGCGGCAGCGACAATTCTGGTCTGGTTTTTAAGTACCTATCCGCATCATGACGATATGGCCGCATCGTTTGAAAAAAAGATCGAATTGGCGCAAAGTACGCAAGAAAAGACAGTACTGCTCAATGCATTTAAAGAGAGTAAATTGGAACACAGTTATTTGGGAAATATCGGTAAGTTTATGGAACCGGCATTCGCACCGCTCGGTTTTGACTGGAAGATGACAGTGGCGCTTCAAACCGGTCTGGCGGCAAAAGAGGTCGTCGTCTCTACTCTGGGCGTTCTATACGCTATAGGTGATGATGTGGATGCAGAGAGCAACTCACTGAAAACGGCGATCAGCAAAAACATTCCATTCGCATCGGGTGTTGCTTTCATCGTTTTTATCATGCTCTACCTCCCGTGTCTGGCCGCTTCAGTCGTCTTCACCCGTGAAGCGGGCGGCATCAAATATTTTGTCTACCTCTTTATCTTTACGACAGTCACAGCTTATCTGCTCTCCTTTATCGCCTACCGTGTTACCCTCTTGTTAGCGTAAAGGTTTTATAGCGTTCAAAAACAGGCCTCATCACTGCTGTTTGAACGTTTTTCTTAGATCTCTCAAAGCATCTTTCTCCATGTTCAACAGCAGTGATTCATCGATCAGCTTTTTGATCAGAAGATCATCGACATCACGGAGAGTGCCAAACTCCAGGTATCGAACGATCTTGGCGCTGCCGAGAAGGTTTGAGAACTCCTTGTAAAGTGTGGCACCATTGGCAAAACTCAGACGCACTTTACCTTGACGGACCCGTAAAAAGCAGAGCGCACCATAGGCATCGTAGTAACTGGTCTGTTTTGCATTTCTCTTCTCTTTGATCTGCGGAAAAGAGAGGATGACGGAACGCAGGTGTAAAAAGAGTTCAGCTTGTGGCGAAGCGATGTCCAGATCGTATTGCATAGGTATATTATATAGCTAAATAGAGAGGTTATCTAACTGTTAGGCATATTGGGTTAAAATCTCTCATGATAAAAATATTAATGATTGAAGATGATCTCGAATTAGCGGAGATCCTAACCGAATTTTTAGAACAGCTAAAGCAGGAAGAGATCAAAGTTGAAACCGAAGATGATCCCTTTAAAGCCCTTAGTATTTTGAAACTTAAAGAGTTTGACCTGGTGATACTGGACCTTACGTTACCTGGTATGGATGGTCTTGAAGTGTGTGAAGAGATCCGTAAGCGTCAGAATATTCCTATCATCATCTCATCTGCCCGTTCGGATGTAACGGATAAAGTGACGGCACTGGAGTTGGGCGCAGACGATTATCTGCCAAAACCGTATGACCCTCGTGAGCTTGAAGCGCGTATCTACTCCGTACTGCGTCGTTATGAAGCCAAAGCAGCAGAGGTCGCACAGCAGAGTACCAGTGACTTTAAACTCGATGAAGCTGCAATGCAGATCGTCTACAAAAACCGTCCGCTTGACCTTACGAACGCTGAGTATGGAATTTTGGCCTATATGATCAAAAAAGAGGGAATGGTGGTCTCAAGAGAGGATATCATTCACAATGTCAGCGCGATCAACGAAGACTCTTCCAACAAGAGTATTGACGTCATGGTCGGACGTATACGGACCAAACTGGGTGATAAATCTCTAATCGAATCGGTGCGCGGCATCGGTTATAAACTGATCAAGTAGTTTCAAAAGAATGGGCCGTAATGCTGTTTTACTAACGGTCTTGTTTGCCTTTGCGGTGACCTTCTTGAGTGTGAGTTATATCTTTAATGCATTCTATAAACTCAATCGCGAACAATACATCAACAACACCTTCTTGAAATACAATGTCATCAGCCGTATATACCGCGATCACATGCAAAACCGCACCTCGACAACCATGCTCGAAGCCAACCTCGCACTTTATAATCTTTACACCATTGCAGACGCACAGGCTGCTAAAAAGATCACAGAGAAAGCAACCGTCCTCAAAAGTGAGAATTTCCAAGCCGTTGATAACCCTTTGAATTTTCAGATACGCCCCCGCTTTAACCAGCCAAGTTATGTGGAGGTTCGTATCTCGATGCTCCAGCATGAAGGGTTTATCTACTTCTTACTGCAAGGTCCTGACAGCGGTGTCCTGCTGCTGGATGAGAAGATTCGTCCCTATCAAGCGTGGAACCTGCTGTATGCCTATCTTGTTATTGTTTCGAGTATTGTGATCTCATATATCTTGATCTTTGTGCGTCTGCGGCCGCTTCGTAAACTGCGAAAAAAGATCCGGGACTTTGGTGCGGGTGAGATGCAGACCTCATTCAAGATGCGGGGCGAAGATGAGATCGCCGTTATCTCAAACGAATTGGAAAACACTCGTCAAAAGATCCGAACGCTGATAGAGTCGCGTACACTTTTTATGCGTAACATCATGCATGAGCTCAAAACCCCGATCGCAAAAGGGAGGATTTCGGCTGAAATGTTGGATAACGGTAAGCAAAAAGAGCGCTTTAACCGTATCTTTTTACGGATGGAGAGTCTGATCAATGAATTTGCCCTGGTCGAGGAGATCTCAACCGGTTTCAGTCATGCCAAGAGTGAAAACTATCGTCTCATTGATCTGATTGACGGTGCGATCGATCTTGCAATGGTGGAAGAGGACCGTGTCAGTCGGAAAGTCGATGCAACTGTGAAAATATGGGCTGACTTCAATCTCTTTTCAACCGCCATTAAAAATATGATCGACAATGCGATGAAATACTCACCTGACAAACATATCAGTATTGCAACGCACGAAGGCGAAATATGGTTTGAGAGCCGTGGTGAACGTCTTAAACATCCACTCTCTTACTATGTGCAACCTTTTACGAAAGATGAACATTCAAAGGACAGTTTTGGGCTGGGACTTTATCTGGTAGACGCGATTCTGCATGCCCATAATATGGCCTTGGCCTACGAATATTTGGACGGTATGAACAGATTTATTTTCGAACCGATAAAGAAGTCTTGATTTAAAACCGGTACGTCAGTGTTCTAAAAAGCAGGCCGTTGGGTTTGTAATGGGGCTTATGAATTGTAGGTTTTGTAAGTCAGACGACTGATTTGAATGATTTGATAAAGGCGTAAGCGATCAGCGTTAAGGTGATGACAGCAAGGATCTCATACCCGATGGCCCAGATGACAAAAAATGAGCTGATCTGAAAATTTAGAAAGTGTGAGAAACTTGCCTGTGCGATAAAAAGGTATAAAAAGGCTAAGCCGACTAGGTAAGGAAGGGTGAGGAAGTAGACGATGAACATAAATGTCTCATACCCTTCAGGGGCGAGGATATAAGCTTTGACATCAATCTCTTTTTGACCGAAAGAGGTCTCTTGGCGTCGTCTGTTGTTACGCTTTTGAAAATTCTTTGATGCATCTAGATTAGTTCTAGAATGGATCGGCTCTTGCCTATTGCTCATCATTTCCCATTTAAATCATTTATTAACAATTACACTCAATTATGGCTGATTATAACATAAATTAATCCGGAAGTTAAATGATATAATACCTTTATGAAAAAAATGAAACATATTTTAGTGACCAATGATGACGGATATGAGTCCGTTGCACTGCATGCCCTTGTCTCTGAGTTGCGGAAGATAGCCAAAGTAACTGTTGTCGCACCCGCCAATGAAAAGTCTGCCTGTGGGCATTCGCTTACCTTGTCGCACCCTCTTAATTTTGTCAGTGTCGATGATGATTTTTACAAACTCGATGACGGCACACCAAGTGATTGTATTTACCTCGCGCTACACTCCATGTTTGAAGAAGATCGACCCGATCTGGTGGTAAGCGGTATCAATAAGGGCTCGAATATGGGCGAAGATATCACCTATTCCGGCACCGCTGCCGGTGCGATGGAAGCCGTACTTCAAGGGGTACCGGCAATTGCCGTTTCGCAGGTGCTGGACTTTTCGCAGCCGTTGCCGAATTTTGACCTTGCGGCACAAACTGTTGCTGCTTTAGTGACCAAGATCTTCGATAACGAATTCCCGCTGCCGGAGCGTGAATTTTTAAATATAAATGTTCCGCACTCCGTAGAGAAAGCAGCGCTGAAAGTGACCTATGCCGGTTACCGCTGTTATGGAAATGATGCGCACCTGCATCGCAATCCTCGTGGCATGGAATATTACTGGCTGGGCCTCCATCCGCTTGAATTCAGACCGAGAAGCGGTAAAACAATGCTCTCTGATTTTGAGGCCATAGAAGAAGGTTATATTTCAGTGACACCGATACAACTTGACTTAAGCGCCTACAAGTCGATGGAACGACTGGAAAGCTGGCTATGAGATTTGAGCGGAGCCGTATGCTCTTTGGCGATAATTTTCAGCAGATCGAAAATGCCAAGATCTTACTGTTGGGCGTAGGCGGGGTAGGCTCTTACTGTCTTGATTGCCTCTATCGTACCGGTGTCCGTGACATCACTATCATCGATTTTGATACGTTTGATGAGAGCAACCAAAACCGTCAGATGTGGTCAGAACACCACTGCGGCGAATCAAAGGTCTTGAGTCTGAAAGAGCACTATCCTGAGATCATTGTGATAGAAAAAAAGATCGATCCGGCCTGGGTCGAAGCGTTTGATTTTGAGCCTTATGATCTGGTCTTAGACGCTATTGACGATACCCATGCCAAACTGGCGCTTGCACAGAAGTGCTATGCCAAACTTATCTCGGCGACAGGGTCCGCCAAACGGCTTGACCCTACCAAGATCGAAGTCTCGACCATTTGGAAAACGCACGGTGACCGTTTCGCTTCCAAGATCCGCTATGAGTTGAAAAAACGGCGGTTTACCAAAAAATACCCTGTTATCTTCAGCTCTGAACCGCCGCATGTGAAAGTAAAAGGCAGCTTTATGGCGGTGACGGCCGCTTTCGGCATGACGATGTGCTCTGTCGCTATAAAAAGATTGACAGAAAAATAATGGCGGTTCGTGCACCGGCTTTTAATGAAGGGTTGAGTTGGCTCAACAGCGCGCCGCAGGTTCTTGCGGAACTTCGTGGACGTTATCTGCTGCTCGACTTTTTTACCTTCGGCTGTGTCAACTGTCTAAACAATCTCCAGACCATTAAGATGCTGCATACCCGATATGGAAGCGAACTTTGTGTTATCGGTGTTCATACCGGAAAGTTCACGCATGAGAAAGAGCAAAATGCTTTGCAGGATGCGCTTAAACGTTACGGCATAGAGTTCGCTGTCGTCAATGATCCGGAACATCTTATCGCAGACGCTTATGCCGTAAAAGGGTGGCCGACGACGATCCTGATCGATAATAGAGGCTATCTTGTCCATCATGCCAGCGGTGAGCAGAAACTGAGAGAGTGGCAGGGGCGTCTAAGTGCCTGCGGCTTACAGGCAAATTCGGTCAGCCTGAATAAAAATGTGGTGAAAAGAGAACTCTCTTTTCCTCAGAAAGTCCTAACCACTCCCGAATTCTTAGCTGTCTCCAATACCGGGAACAATGCCGTCTGGCTGAGTGATTATGATGGCAAAGTGTTTGATGTGATCGATGTTGACAACCCAATGGGCCTGGCATTTAAAGATGACAGACTCTATATCTGTGAGAGCGATAAGGGAACGGTTGTCTGTTATGAGATGAAACATAAAGAGAAGCAGATCATACTCGAAGGTCTACGCAACCCTTTTGATCTTGCAGTCAACGATAAAGATCTTTTTGTCGCATTGGCAGGCTCTCATCTTATAAACAGCTACACACTTTCGGATATGGCGCTTACAGCCTCATACGGCAACCGTTTTGAAGCGCTGCGTGACGGAAGTGAAGAGGCGTGCCAATTGGCACAGCCTTCAGGGTTGGCCCTGATGGACGAGACGCTCTATTTCGTCGATGCCGAGAGTTCGTCACTGCGAAAGATTGAAAACGGTGACGTCACGACACTGCTTGGCGAGGGACTTTTTATCTATGGAGACAGTGACAGCGGTGAGATCTTGCTGCAACATCCGCAGGGGGTCTGTCCGGGGATTGTCGGCGACGGTTGCGGCGGCGGACGTCTCTTTATCGCCGATACCTTTAACAACAAGGTGAAAGCCTATTTTCCTGATGACAATTCGATGCGGACTCTTGTTTCTGATCTGAATGAACCAAGCGGGATCGCCAAAAAAGGGTGTGAACTTTATATCGCAAACACCAACGCTCATGAGATCGTTGTATTTGATCTGTCAAAGATGGAGAGCAGGGTGATGAAATTTAGTTTTACTGTTTTGGAAGAGCTATAGTCCACGAATTTCATTAATTCGTGAAATCTGTGTAATTCGTGGATAAAAAGAAAAATGTGATCAGCGTGTGCTGGTGTTTTTCAAAAGATTGACTATCAATCTTAAGCCGCCAGCGGTACCTGCGGTACATCGCTTATGGTTTCCCCTGAAGGGATTTCCTTTGGTCACGTTCGGATAAACGTGAAACAGTTCACGTTTCTAGTGGGAACTCCGTCGGCGGTGCAAGCACATCACTTCTGGTTCCGACCCTACAAATGACACGCAGGTGTCATTTGCTTACGGGTCTCACATCATACCCGGCATGCCTGGCATTCCGCCGCCCATATCGCCGCCAGCTGATGCTGCCGGTTCAGGGATGTCGTGGATCGTAGCTTCTGTTGTAAGCAGCATACTGGCAACAGATGTCGCGTTAGTCAGTGCAACACGGGCTACTTTTAACGGATCGATGATTCCCTCTTTAAACATGTCAACATACTCACCTGTAGCAGCATTGAAACCTGTTTTGTCATTGTCTGCAGTTTCGATAGCGTTGACCACAACACCGGCGTCAAAACCGGCATTGACAGCGATCTGTTTGATCGGTGCTTTGATAGCACGTAAGATGATCTCACATCCGATCTTCTGGTCGCCTTCAAGATCAGGTAGTGAGACTTTAGCACCTGCGCGTACAAGTGCAGCTCCACCACCGATGATGATACCTTCTTCTACGGCAGCTTTAGTCGCAGCAAGGGCATCGTCAACACGGTCTTTTTTCTCTTTCATCTCTGTCTCTGTCGCAGCACCGACTTTAATGACCGCAACCCCACCGGAGAGTTTTGCAAGACGCTCTTGAAGTTTCTCTTTGTCATACTCGGATGTTGTGGTCTCCATCTGTGTCTTGATCTCGGCAATACGAGAAGCAACCGCCTCTTTGGAACCGACACCGTTTACAATTACCGTGTTGTCTTTGTCTATCACAACACGGGCAGCCTGACCAAGGTCATTGATAGTCGTAGACTCCAGTGTACGGCCGATCTCTTCAGAGATGATCTGTCCGCCTGTAAGGATGGCGATATCTTGAAGCATCGCTTTACGACGGTCACCGAACCCCGGTGCTTTAACGGCTGTGATGTTTAAGATGCCGCGCATTTTGTTGACAACAAGTGTAGCCAGTGCTTCACCCTCAACATCTTCAGCAACAATCAGCATCGGACGGTTTGTCTTTTGAACCTGCTCAAGAACCGGCAGAATGTCTTTCAGGTTAGAGATCTTTCCGTCGAACATTAGGATGAACGGCTGTTCGATCTCTGCTGTCATCTTCTCGGTATTTGTGATGAAGTAAGGGCTGAGGTAACCGCGGTCAAACTGCATACCTTCTACAACGTCCAGTTCATCGCTGATACCTTTGGCCTCTTCAACCGTAATAACACCGTCTTGACCGACTTTGTCCATGGCTTCAGCGATCATGTCACCGATAGAGGTGTCAGAATTGGCTGAGATGCTTGCGACCTGTGCGATCTCTTTTTTCCCTGCCACTTTCATGGATGCAGCAGTAAGGTGTGCCAAGATCTCTGTCATCGCCTTGTCCATACCGCGCTTTACTTCAACCGGATTGGCGCCCGCAGTGATGTTACGAAGACCTTCAGAGAAGATAGCGTTGGCCAGGACAGTTGCTGTTGTTGTTCCGTCTCCGGCTTCATCAGCTGTGTTTGCAGAGACCTGTTTAACCAGCTGAGCGCCCATGTTTTCAAGCGGGTTTTCAAGTTCGATCTCACGTGCAACAGAAACACCGTCTTTTGTGATGATAGGTGCACCGTATGAACGCTGGATAAGGACGTTACGACCACGTGGTCCCATAGTCACTTTTACTGCATCGGTAAGTTTTTGAACACCTTCTGCTAAGGCGTTGCGAGCGTTGTCTGAGTAGTGAATTTCTTTCGCCATTGAATATCTCCTTGATTTTGTTAGTACTATTGGTTAAATTATTTGATGATTCCGAACAGGTCTTCTACATCGATGATCAGAAAAGTCTCACCGCCGACCTTAAACTCGTTTCCTGCATATTTTCCAAAAACAACGATGTCGTCAATGTTGACGTTATCAACTTCCGAAGAGACGGCAACGACTTTCCCCTGAGAAGGTTTCTCTGCAGCACTGTCAGGAATGATGATCCCTGAAGCGGTCGTTTTTGACTCTTCAGTCCGTGATACTAATACACGTTTTCCAAGTGGTTGAAAGTTCATGTTTTTCCTTTTACAATATATATAGTTTTATGCGCGTAATAATACTGGAATAATGTAAATAGACAGTTGATGTTTGCGTTATAATTTATTTTTGAAGTTTGTTGAGTGATTGTGTCTGAAGATGGTGTCAGAGGGGGGACTTGAACCCCCGACCCCCGGCTTATGAGACCAGTGCTCTAACCAGCTGAGCTACCCTGACATCTTGTTAAGAGGCTGGAATTATAGTAAGGCATTCCTTTTATTTTCCTTTGATGGCATGTAGTTGTTGGATTTTATCGATTTTTAGTGGATTGGTAGAGGGCTCTGGCTCGTTTTTGGCACAGTTGACCTGTTGTGTAAAAGCACTGGAAAATATAGAGGCTTGATTATTGAGAATACCAAGTTTAACAGCTTTTTTTAACTCTTCGAGTGGCAACGCTTTTTTATTCTCTCGTAATCAATATTGGTACCCCGACCCCTAAACTTATAACTAATTTATTTTCACTTCTTTTAGATAAAATGCTTTAAATTATTAAAAAATATTCTTTAAGGTATTGCTTGTGTCTATGTTGCAAAAATCAGTTTTAAAAAGTATGAGTCAAGATGAAAGCAAGGTAGCTCTAAGGTGGGCAGAGTATCAAAAGTATTTATCTAAAATTGATTTTATAAAATCTGTTAAAGAAGAAAAGTATCAAGACGGATTTTTGAAAGATATTTTTGAGAACTGCTTAGGCTATACACTTGACAGCACAAATCCGAATGACTTTAATCTTGAACGAGAGAAGAAAAACGAAACAGACGGGAAAAAAGCTGATGGCGTTATTTATGTAGATGAAAAAGTTATAGGTATAGTTGAGCTAAAAGCACAAGACACTAAAAACCTTGACAAGATTGAAGACCAAGCATTTCAATATCATAGAAAACACTCAAATTCTAAATATGTAATTATTTCAAATTTTGATGAACTTAGATTTTACATTGACAAAGCAACCGCTTACGAGAAATTCTCACTTTTTAACCTTGATTATGATGAGTTTAAAAAGCTTCACTTGCTTTTGTCATACGAAAGTATCGAAGCAGATATACCATTAAAGCTAAAAGAGAAAACAGCTTCATTCGAGCAAGAAGTATCAAAAAACCTATATAAAGATTTTAGTGCTTTTAGAACTCACTTATTTGAGAACCTAGTTAAAAACAATGATTTAGACAAAGCATTGCTTCTTAGACTTACTCAAAAGCTATGCGACAGAATTATCTTTATACTTTTTGCAGAAGACAGAGGACTTTTAACTCCAAATACGATTAAAGAGATACGAGAGAGACATAAGAACGATGGTTTTGGCGATAGAGGTATGTATGACTATTACAAACTTTATTTTGATGCCATAAACAAGGGAAATGAAAAACTTAACATTCCTAAATACAATGGTGGTTTGTTTGCAGTCGATGAAACACTTGATAGTTTAAAAATCGATGACAATATACTTGATATGGAAGCACAAGCATTAAGTAATTACGACTTTATGAGTGATGTGTCGGTTAATATATTAGGGCATATCTTCGAGCAATCTTTGACAGATTTAGAAGAGATAAATGCAAATATCGATAATGTAGAGTTTGACAACAAAAAATCAAAGAGAAAAAAAGACGGTGTATTTTATACCCCTGAATATATCACAAAATATATAGTTGAAAATACACTTGGAAAACTTTGCAGTGAAAAAAGAGAAGAGTTAAAACTTACAGAAATCACAGCACCAACTAACTTCAAAAAACCAACTAAAAAAGAACAACAAACAAAAGACGGTTTAGAAGAATATAGAAACTTTCTTTTAAACCTAAAAATTCTTGACCCGGCTTGTGGAAGTGGAGCATTTTTAAATCAAGCTCTTGACTTTTTAATACACGAACATGAATCATTACAAAAAGATTTAGTTGTTATGGGAGATATAACAGCTTACTATGAGATAGAAAAATCAATTTTAGAACATAACCTTTATGGGGTAGATATAAATGAAGATGCAGTTGAGATAGCTAAACTTTCATTGTGGTTAAGAACCGCTCATAAAGGGAGAGAACTTACCACTTTGGCAAATAAAATTAAATGTGGAAATTCTTTAATAGACGATAAAAGTGTAGTTGATAATGCTTTTGTGTGGGAAGAGGAGTTCCCAGAAGTTTTTGAGAGTGGTGGATTTGATATTGTTATTGGTAATCCTCCATATTTTAATATTCAAACATTGGGTGCAAAATCACCGATAGCTCAATCTATACAAAATAGTTATCCTGAAATTTGGCAAGACAAAAGTGATATTATTTTTTATTTTATAGCAAAAGCAATTCAACTGACAAAGGGAAAAGTTGGCTTGATTGTATCAAATGCTTTTATGTTTTCCGACAAAGCGAAAAAAATAAGAAATTATATTTTAGACAATGTTTCAATTTCAAAAATCACTAATTTTGAAAAATATATGGTGTTTGAAGATGCTTCGATTACAACAGCAATTATTGAATTTGACAAGAACATATCTAATAAAAAAACATTAGGATACTCTTTTCAAGATAAAAACTATGATACAGACTTTATAGCTAATTCTATAAGTTTTGAAAATGATTATTTTGAAGTATCTTTCAAAAAAGATACGGTTTTTGCATTGGTGAATAGTGATATAAGTAATTTGAATGATAAAATCGATAAAGATTATCCACCCTTAAACAGTATCATCAAAATTGGCAAGGGAATGGAAACCGCTGCAAATGGAGTGTTTTTATTTAAGGGATATCCGATAAATTTTCCAAAAGAATTTATTAAAAAAAGAATGAGTGGCGAAATAATAAAACAATATGAAATTGACGAAGTCAAAGAGTATATATTATATTTTGAAAATATTGAAAATTTTGAAGATTTACCAGTATCTATACAAAGTCATTTATTGGAAAATAAGGACTTTTTAGAAAATAGAGCACAAATAAAAAGAAGTGAAACTTCCAAGTGGTGGAAATATACATTTCCAATGCACAAAGATTTATACAACCTAAATAAGATATGGTGTTCTTACCGTGCAAAAGAAAATATTTTTTGTTTTGACGATACGAATGAATATATAGGACTTACAAATACAACGGTTATATTTGATACTAATGAAAATTTAGATTTAAAATATTTATTGGCCCTTTTAAATTCAAAAGTTTTAAATTTCAGATATAAAAGTATAGGGAAACAAACGGGAAGCGGTGTTTATGAGTATTTTGAAAATGGTGTTGGTAAATTGCCTATACCACAAATTGACAAAACTTCTCAACAGCCATTTATAAATCTTGTTGATGAAATTATGCAGTCTAAACAAAAAATAAAAGACTACAAAGATTTACTGAATGAAGCAACTTCAAGCAATAATTTTGATAGAGAAATTAAACTCAAAAAAGAACTTGATACACTTGAAAATAGAGTAAAAGAGTGCGAGAATGAGATAGATAAAATAGTTTATGGGCTTTATGGGCTTAGTGATGATGAGATTGGAATTGTGGAAGGTGCTTAATGAATGAATCTAAAATTTTTTTTGAGA
Source organism: Sulfurimonadaceae bacterium (assembly GCA_041596355.1). GTDB lineage: Bacteria > Campylobacterota > Campylobacteria > Campylobacterales > Sulfurimonadaceae > Sulfonitrofixus. The sequence continues at coordinate 100,832 of JBFHIS010000006.1, forward strand.
GCATTGATTTTTTAGAATCGAAAATTAGAGACTATATAAATATAGGAAGAGTTCAAAATAAACTAATTAAAAATAAAAAGAATTGGAATCAAATTTGTAGTTCATTGGATGTGATTGGAGATACTACATATGCAATTTCATCATATAGCAATGATTCATTTCCAAATGATGACGGGTTAAAGTATATATACATTTATGGAATACTTCAATCACTTTTTTTACAGCAGGACTCATTGAGACATTTGACTTGTGCTTTGTTATTAATCAATGAAAAAGATTATCCAGTAAATGAAGAATTAGAAAAAATTAGAAATATAAGAAATGAATCAATAGGACACCCTACTAATAAGGGTGGTGGAAAAAGCTTTCATTATATCAGTAGAATAACTATTGATAAAAATGGGTTTGATTTATTAAGTAGTTTCTCTGATAAAGATGATGTATATAAAGAAGTGAAAATTATAGAGCTCATTAATATCCAATTAAAAGTTATTGTTGAAGATTTAAAAAATTTATTAAAAAAATTAGAGGGAAATGAGATGGATCATAAAAATAAATTTAAAGAGATTAAATTAGTAGATTTTTTAAAAAGCTCTGAATATTCAATACAAAAAATATTTGAAGTCTTATTTACAGAAGATGAAGGTAGAAAATCTTTTTATATCTCTCTAATAGAGCCATTAAAAAATAATTATTTAAAAATTGAAAAAGAATTAGATGAGAGAGAAATATTACCAAATGATTTTTGGAATGATGAATTGGAAAAAGTAAAATATATTTTTAATAGTTTAGGTGATTATTTTACTGATAATCAAAGAAACTTCACAAGCAATGATATATTTATATTTTTATCATATTTGAGAGATAAAAATAAAGGATTATTAGAAGAGTTAAAGAATATAGATGAAGAGTATCTAAACTAATAATCTAATCTAAAAAGGAATAAAATGGAAGTATCAATAGAAGAAGAAATAAATCAAGTTGATATTACTGCTCCACATGTAGTTATTTTAGGTGCAGGTGCAAGTAAAGCATCATTTCAAAATGGAGATAAGAATGGCAAGTATTTGCCATTGATGAATAATCTGATTGATATTTTAGAATTAGAAGACTTAATTAGTAAAACTAAAATAAATTTTGACTCAAATAATTTTGAGGATATTTATGACATTATTTCAAAAGACGACAACCTGCAAGATATTAGAATAGAACTTGAAAAAAGAGTATATAAATATTTTAAAAATTTAGAAATAACAGATGAGCCCACAATTTATGACCATTTAATATTATCATTAAGAGATAAAGATATTATTGCTACATTTAATTGGGATCCTTTTTTGATTCAAGCATATACAAGAAATTCAAGGAAAAGTTTTAATCTGCCAAAGTTATTATTTCTTCACGGGAATGTTGAAGTTGGTTATTGTGAAAAAGACGGAATCTCAGGGGTGAATGGTAGAAGATGCAGTCATTGCAAAGAATATTTTATTCCAACAAAATTGCTTTACCCAATATCTGAGAAAAATTATCATAAAGATAGTTTCATTAGGACACAATGGGAATTATTACAACAAGAATTAAAAAATGCTTTTATGATTACAATTTTTGGTTATGGAGCACCACAATCTGATATAAGTGCTATCGAATTAATGAAATTAGCTTGGGGAAATGTTGAAGAACGAGAAATGGAGCAAACCGAAATAATTGATATTAGAAATGAAGAAGAATTAGAAAAAGTTTGGAAACCATTTATTCATACACATCACAGTGAATTTCACAAAGACTTTTATAATTCTTGGATTGCCAATCATCCAAGAAGAACAGGAGAAGCATATTCTAATCAATATTGGAAAGCTAAATTTATAGAAAACACCCCAATACCTTTAAAATTAAAATTTAATGAATTATGGGATTGGTTTTATAAATTGCAAGAAGTTGAAAATAGGAGAGTGTGAAAATTTATACTTTGACTTCATCCTCATTATCCATTTAGAACTAGTAACTAGGGGATCGGGTGATGAAAATGCACTTTTGTAATCTCCATCTATAGTAGTCTACTAAACTTTAATCAACTTTATGAAATTTTTAGAACAATGGATTCATAGACCAGCACTCTAATCTTCACAAACATAAGCCTCCCCATACTTTCTATCCACTAGTAAAATCGAGTGAGCCAAATATGAGCCATTCTTTGCTTGCGTTCATCTGGCATATCAATGCCAAATCATTGAGATGGAGATAAGTTGAATATCATGTGTGCATTGATATCGTCTTATACTATTGTGCTGTTCTGACGCAACGAACGTAATGGTGATCTGTTTTTCGTCCATAAGCATTTTCCCCGTATTGGTTGATAGAAAAAGCAGAATCTGTGCGGTCGAGATTGGTAGTGGATGAAAAATAGTACCAATTCCCAGTGTAGGTAAAAGCACTGTTGATCGCCGGTGAATTGGAGTAGTCAATTAGGCTGTTTAGCTGATTGATGTTGGGCAGTTTCCAACCGGTACCTTCGAGGTTTAGACCTTCACAATACGATATCGCGGTATGCCAATCCATTTGAGTAGTGACACTGTTGTCTTGCCACTCTAACTGCGCCGTAGTGTCTTTAACGATACCGGTAGTGTCGTCGCGTATAAAATCCGCATTTACTACACTAATCCCTATTAAAATTAAAAAAAGAGTTTTCACTTTGTTGTCCGTCCTTGTTATATGAATTTTGTATTTTTTAGATGTAATGAGTCCTATTGTGCTCTTACACATCGGACCTTATACGCAGATGTCTTATCGTCGTAACTGGTAAAGGCATCACCAAATCTAAAATACCGTGCAGTGTAGTTGTCATCCATGTAGGCTGTTGTTGATGACCAATAGTCTGCTTGTGTAGTGTAGACAAATGTCGTATCTATAAAGGGACTTCCGTGTGAATAGTCAGTCAGGTTCATCAGCTCTTCTATGGTTGGCAGTCTCCAATCGGAATGACCATTGAGCACCAATTCTGAACAGTAGGTGGCAGCCGTATCCCCGGAGGTGTCAAAACAAGCCGGTGAGCTTCTGTTGTTGTCACATTCGTCAAAGTTGTCTGTCGTCAGCCATTGCTTGGCATTGGTAGTGACATTGACATCGTCTTGCCACATCAGGCCGGTCAGCTCGTCGGTAACGACGTTGGATGTTCTTGTATAGTATGGTTGCACTCCATCTTGGTAATAACCGTCATCCTTAAGCGAACCGTCACTGATCAGCGTACCGTTCTCATCATAACTGACACTTTGGCCGGTTTTTTTAATGGGTGCTACCAGATAATTAGTAGCGGTTCCGCCATCTGAATCGCTGCTACACGCATTAAATAGTATTGTCATTAAGAGCAGTACTGCGTAAAAGATCTTTCTTTGCATTTTTGACATCTCATTCCTTCTTTCATTATTGCATTGACAATAAGTTTAGCGCCTAAGCGTTTCAAAAGTGTTCCAAAATCTATAATGAAATGGGTCGACATATTAATAAAGCTTAATAAATCTAAATAATTTCAAGAAAATACTCCGGAGGCGATATACTTTCAATTTCCATCATAAAGGATTCCTATGTCAACACTTAAAAGAGTACTGTTTATCACGTTGCTCATAAACTCTATTGTCGTGGTCAATGCCAGCACGATGTTTACCCTCTCGGGTGTCAAGAAAGTCTACCCGGTCGTTGAGATCATGGGCAAAGATATCGGGCAAGAAGATAAAACGATGATACTCGAAAGTGTCAACGAGATACTCGACGAGTTACAGATAGATCATGACGGTTATGATCAACGTGCTTTTGCCGTGTTGGTTAGAAGCATGAAGGTCGATCAGGCGCTTTTGGTCAATGTTGAGCTGGTCCTTGGCGAGCAGGTACACCGTTTAGACACGACAGAGAAGACCTTTGCATTGACCTATCAGAGCAAAGAATATTTTCTTCTGCACAAGGGCGATGATGTGACGGACAGACTTGAAGATGCTATTGTGACACTGTTAGACAAGTTCGCCGAGCAGTATAAAGAGGAGAACAAAGCCATTGTCAAAGTCGATGCAGGTGAACGTGAATTTGCGACAGTAGCGGGGTATGAAACCGATTATGCGACTGCTCTGAAAAAAGCGAAAAAAGCCAAAAAACCTCTTATGTTGCTCCTGGTCTCAAACTTTTGTCCGTGGTGCCGCAAGTTTGAGCAGCGGGTTTTACTGAAAAAAGATGTCAATGAACGCATCCATGCAGATTATATTCCCCTTATCCTCAACAAAGAGCGCGACTCTTTTCCGAAAAAGTTTGACATGTCATTCACGCCGATCGTCCATTTTATTGACTATAAAACAGAAGAGAGCTATAAAAGTGTGGCCGGTTATAATAATAAAGAGGAATTTTTATATATTTTACGATCTTTCCAGAAGGAAAAGTAGTCAAGCTTTTGCAATGACTCTGGCCTGCATCACCAGTTTCTCCATCCCGTAGGGATCGACAACATTGAAATAGATGTTCCCCTCAGTCATCACAACTGTTGCTTTACCTTTTTCGATGGTCTCTTCACCATTAAAGTAGTCTTTATTGACATACTCTATAAAATAGACGATACCCTCCTGAAGGTTTAACATTTTTAGCTGCTCTTTTGTATGCGGGGTAAACGGCATAATGCTACTCCTTTTTAAACGCTATAGCGGCAATGCAATGGTGAAAACAGCACCAGATTTTGTATTTTGCACTTGGAGTTCCCCTTTACAGTGCTCATGGATGATCAGTTTAGACATATAGAGACCCAGGCCCATGCCGTTCTTCTCTTTCTTGGTCGAAAAATAGGGTTCAAAGATCTTACTGATGATCTTTTCATCGATTCCGCCGCCGTTGTCTTCGATCAGGATATAGGTTGATATGTTGTCTTGATAGGCTCGAATAGAGATCTTCCGGTCTTCATCTTTCTCTTTTAATATATCAATGGCATTTTTAATGATATTCATCAGTACTTGAATGATCTCACTCTCAAAGCTATTGATCTCCTGTTTGAGGTCATAGCTGACCTTTATGTAGACATCGGCATTGTCGATCGCCGGTGTCAAGACTTCAATCGCTTGAGAGATCGTCTGTTGCAGGTTAAAGGTATTTCTTTGATTGTCAGTGTTGTAAAAGTTTCTGAAATCGTCAATGGTGTTTGATAGCAGTGCCGTCCGTTGATCAATAGAGAGCAGCTCTTTTTGTAGCGTCTCTTTACTGATCTCTTCATTTAAGGCCAGTGCGAGTTGAATATTGGAGGAGATGGCTGTTATGGAAGAGAGCGGCTGTCGCCACTGATGGGCGATCATGGCGATCATCTCGCCCATCTGTGCCATCCTGGCCTGTTGCAGCATATAACTGTCCTTCTTTCTAAGCTCCTCAATACCGGTCTGCACTTTTGAGTTCAGGGAGTCGTTGAGTGAGAGCAGAGAACGCTCAAGGTCTATCATCTTTTGGGTATAGACTTTGACGGTGATCGTCAGAATGATCAGACCTGTCACCGCAGTTGTAATCGACAGACCGGTCAGGTTCAAGTCGAAAAAGGCGTTCGAGAGCAGGATGATTAAAATAGAGATTGCCGCCGTTGCATAGCCATATAAAATGCCGCCGGTAAAGAAGGCTAAAAAGACGGTGATGTAAAACCACATGATCCGAAACTCATCATTGGGGATGGTGATCAAAGCAGAGGTAAACGTTGCCAAAGCCGAAAAAATCATCAAGGTGACGATCTTGTCGTATGAGTCTTTTGAAGCGCGAAGCCAAATGATCAGACAGAGGTTGGAGAAGGCAAACAGGAGGTTGGCATAGGCATGAAAATCACCGATAGGCGAAATGGAAAGATAGTGCAGAAGAGCAAAAACCGTTGAGGTAAAGACGATGATGATCATGACGGTGTTGATCAGTCTGACTTTAAACTTGAGGGGCAGTTCCTGATCACTGTATGTATGACCGCTCTCTAAAAAATTTTGAAAATTAAACATTAAGTATTGTAACCTAAGCAGAGTAAAGAGTAAGAAAAAAGTTTAGATAAAATAGTCCTCTAAAGTTCCGTGAGGGTGTTTAATTGCTCTTGGCATCTGTTCTCTTTCAACAATATAATCAATCCCCGAAAGCTTTTATAAAACAAAAACACTCGGAGATGAGAGCTGATATTGTACTTTGATAGGCGTCATCAGGATCAAAAGCTATATCGTTTCTTGTAGAGATTTTCTGCGGTGTCTCAAATTCGTATGGGGTCTACAGAGACGCGATTTCAGTGTATAAGCTCCTTGCGGAGACTGTTTTTTTGTCTCGAATTGGTGATTTAAGAAATTATTTTGATAAAATCCGATAGGCTTATAGCAATATTAAGACGAATAATAATTTGTAATGATATGCAGTCTTTAGTTTTATAAGAAATAGGAATGAAAACGTGAAAAAAGTTTACCTTATCGTGGCTATACAGATCCTGTTGATGGCTTCAACAACAGCAGTCGCCCAGACAAACGACATGAAGAACCGCGCCTTTGGATCGGTCAAAATAAAAGCAGACGAAGGCGAAGCAAATAGTCAGTTTGCACTTGGAGGCATGTACTATCAGGGTATTGTCACAAAGAAAAATTATGCAATGGCTGCCAAGATGTACGAAAAAGCTGCAGATCAGGGGCATCTTAAAGCGATGTATAACCTTGCCAATATGTACTTAAAGGGACAGGGTGTCAAGAAGGACATACCAAAGGCGATTGATCTCTACCGTAAAGCGGCAAATGCCGGGGACACAAAATCGATGATGCAGATTGCATATATTCTCTACAGAGGCGAGGGTGTTGACAAAGACCTGAAAAAAGCGTTTTACTGGTATAAACTTGCTGCCGATGCCGGTTATCCAAAGGCGCAACATCAAGTGGGCATGATGTATAAACGCGGCCGGGGTGTCGGTAAAGACATTCAGCAGGCAAAGGTCTATCTGGAAAAATCGGCAATGCAGAGCTGTGCCGATGCGCAATATGATCTTGGAAAGATGTACCTTGAAGGCGACGGAATTGCCAAAAACAGTGATGAGGCGAAAGAGCTGTTGCAAGATGCTTATCTAAATGGAAAACCCGAAGCGAAAGTGTTTCTCGATCAGGAGAACTGGGAAGTAAAAGTTGATGAATCGGTACTTCCTGAAGAGTAGTACGTTGCCAATTTGCTTTACTAAGATATATTTATCTCAGATCACGGAATTTATAAGGAGAGAATTATGAAAAAAGCTTTGGCTCTTTTATCGATAACCTGCGCAATTGTCTCTGCAACGCCAAACGGCGAGGAGATATTTAAACAGTGCGCCATCTGTCATGGAGACCACGCTCAAAAGCGATCGCTTAATGTCAGCGCCGTCATTGCAGGCATGGATGCAAAACAGATCGTCAAAACGCTCAAAAGCTATCAGGCAGGTGAACTGAACCAATATGGTTTTGGTAATATGATGCAAGGACAGGCAACGAAACTCTCTGCAGAAGAGATGCAAGCCGTTGCGCGCTATGTCGCTTCTTTGAGGCCGGAAAAAGCTGCTGAAAATCAAGAAAAAGCTTCTACAGAGAGCAAGGCCTCTCAAGAAGAGCTGGAGTATAACAACTTTGTTGAGAGCTATTTCAAAGCCAATACTAACGCTACGTTCGCTGAAGTCAAACAAAAGTGGCAAGAGCGTCAGACTAAGATGCAATAACTTGGTCTAAGTCGCCTGTCACCGGGCTTTTTTTGTCTCTTTATCGCTTTTCACCCAATAAACCTGAATTAATTTAAATGCGGGTATATTCTTTTAAATTTTAGACAACCGAGGATCATAATGAATAAAATATCAATTAGTTTGGCAGCGATAATAGTGCTGATGTCCGGATGCAGTGAGAAACCTGAAGAGTCAAGCAGTGTGACAGAAACAGTCAAAGAGCAGGCAGCTCCTGCAGCAGTGGAGAAGGCACAGGTTCAAAATCTTTACGGTACGTCGACCCAACCGCAACAAGAGACTAAAGCGCCTGAAGGCGTAGATGTCCAGGCTAACAGTATGCATGTGGGCAAGGTGATAGAGACAATGGACGCAGCCGGTTATACTTATGTTAAAGTGGATGAGAAGGGTAATGTATATTGGATAGCAGGTCCCCAGTCAGATGTTAAAGTAGGTAGTTCGATCTCTTACATTGAACAGATGGTAATGACAGACTTTACAAGCAAGTCGTTAAACAGACAATTTGATTACCTGATGTTTGCCAGCACAATCATTCCCGCAGGAAAATCGGCTCAATCCGATATGACGGCAGCGGGTCTACAAGCCCAAACTCATGTCAAGAATGCATCCGGCGACAGTCATGCGCAAGCGGAGCAGCAGGCTGAACCGATCAATGTCGCAAAAGCTGAAGGCGGTTACAGTGTTGAAGAGCTGTATGCCAAAAAGGCTGAGCTAAAAGGTAAAAAAGTCAAACTCAAAGCTAAAGTGGTCAAAGTGTCAAAAAACATCATGGGCAAAGATTGGATCCATCTTCAGGATGGCACCGGTGTTGCCGGCGACACGAATGACCTGACGGTAACGGGTCTCAACACAACAGTGGATGTTGGGGATATCGTGACGGCGCAGGGTACACTCAATACGGATGTCGATCTCGGTTACGGCTACTTCTTCCCGGTCGTTCTGCAAGAGAGTACCTTTTCTAAATAGACGAAGGGGTGAAATATCACCCTTTGCCTTACTGCTTATATAACTGCTAACACTTTACTAACACTTTTATAGTACATTACTTTCTTTTGATATCGGACATTATATTTTAATAGACATCTTCAGTACAGTTTTGCGATCATGATCAGACTGTGGATACATTTTAAAGCTTCTTATAAAGTATTAAAAAAACTTATGAGTAAATCTTCTATATTTCCCTTGTGCTGGTTGATACAGAGAAAGCTAAATTGTAAGAAATAGATATTTTTCAGACTTGTTTAAAATTTTATCTGATATACTATCTGAAAGTGGTGTATAAAAAAAAATAATGATAGGCACCACTCATACTATAAGGGGTTTGTATAATGAAAAGAAAACAGATGAAGGTTTTGGTCCTTTTGCTTTTGGCATCTGCACCGATGGCCTTCGGGGGGACTATAGTAGGTAGCCCTCATGACCTGAGTAATCCAAATGTTTCGAGTAATGATGCTTCGGCTGTAGACAATGGGGAGACGTGTGTATATTGTCATACACCGCACGCCGCTAACACTGATTTTCAAGGTGCACCGCTATGGAATAAAGGCACGCCGGCAACTCCGACGACTTTTGTAATGTATGGTGCTACCGTTGCCGGTGAAGCCGGTACAACGATTGCCGGAACGTCAACACTTCCGACACCGGCAAGTCCTTCGCTGGCATGTTTAAGTTGTCATGATGGTATCAGTGCGATCGATTCGATTGTCAATGCCCCCGGTTCAGGTATGAACACGGTGACCGGCAGTAATGATGTCGTAACAGCACTGACGACTAGCTACGGCGGTAATATAGGCGGGACTCCCGGAATCGCAACAGCTGGAACAGAAGCAAACCTTGCAAATGACCATCCTGTCTCTATTCCGTATCTTGGTGACGGGACAATAACAAGTCCTGCAAGTCTTAGAGCAACGACCTTTGATCTCTCTACATATGGTGACAATGTTCCATGGTTAGGTGCGACGACTATTGCAGACCTTCTTCGTAATGGTAATGTAGAGTGTGGTAGTTGTCATGACCCGCATAATGGCGGTATGACACAAGGTACCGATACGGAAGTAAACTTCTTGCGTCACAGCAATACAAGCAGTAACCTCTGTGTCGGATGTCACGCGAAATAGTATTGGGTAAGATCAAAACACTTTACTCTCACTCACAAAGGGGAAAAGGGAGGCAACTCCTGACCCTATTCTCAATAAATATTTATTGAATACAATGTAAATATGAGCTTTGAATTACACTATGCAGTTTTAAGTTAATGTTTAAAAAAAGAACTTTAGAAGGAGTGCTTGGTGCAACCTATTTTTATCTTTGTTGCGGTGGCGACGATGTTGTTGTTTCAGGGATGCTCAACAAAACCAGCCGTATTGCCTAAGCCTAAAATAGTTTTTCCTTCTTACCCTGATGCACCAAAGATAGCATATGTCGATACTTATCGGGGTAAGTCGCAGAATGAAAATGAGATCAGCGCATTCGACCTTTTTCTGGGTGAAAAAGCAGCTGGCGGACCAGCTTCCATAAGAATTGTTAAACCGTATGGTGTCGGTTTGAACAACGGCAAGCTTTATGTCGCTGATACGGGGACAAATACCGTATTCGTTATTGATGAGAAAAGCAGAGAAGTCACATTTATCGGCAACAGACCGGTTGGCGGGCTCTCTTCGCCCGTAGCTATCGCTTTTGACAGCAACGGAACTGTTTATGTAAGCGATTCACGATTGAAGAGGGTTCAAGGGTATAGCAAAGAGGGCAAGTTGCAGTTTACATTGGGAAGCCGGTTGGACTTTATACACCCGACCGGTATCGCCATTGATAAAAAACGCAATAGGCTCTATGTCGTAGACACCAAGGGCCATGACTTTAAAGCTTTTGATCTTGCGACGAAAAAACATCTTTTTACAGTGGGTAAACGGGGAAGAGATGACGCGCAGTTTAACTTTCCGACAAACATCGCAGTCGATCAGAGAAACGGTAACATCGTTGTCGTCGACACACAGAACTTTCGTGTTCAGGTCTTTGACAACGATGGTACGTTTATACGTCGTTTCGGAAAGATCGGTGATAGACCCGGAACATTTTCACGACCTAAAGGTGTAGGTATTGACAGTGAAGGTCATATCTATATCAGTGATGCTGCATTTAACAATGTCCAGGTCTTTGATGAGACGGGTGGATTGCTTCTCTATTTTGGCGGGGCCGGTTACACAGAGAGCAGATTTCGTCTTATTGCCGGCGTCTATATCGATGAAAATGACAAAATTGCTGTTGCTGACGGTTTCAGCGGAAGGGTACAGACCTTTCAGTATTTAAGTGAAAAGTGGAAAGGTCAACACCCGGACGAGTATAAAGAACTGACAGAGTTCAAACCAGAATCCTGACATGAAGGAATAGATTGAAAACAGTTTTTTTCATAGTATTACTCAACTTTTTTCTCGTCGCAGGCGAAGTTGTATTACCCGAAGCAACCGTTGCGGTTGTAAACGGTATAGCTATTTCCGAAGATGAGCTGGACAAAGAGGTTGGAAAGCTTATGCCTCGTGCTTATTTTCATTCAACCTTGGATGATGAAAAACTGACCGTTTTAAAAGAGAAAGCAAGGGCGTCATTAATCGAAAAAACTCTTTTGTATCACTACGCGCTTTCACAAAAACTGTATGTTACTGATGCCGAAGTCGATAGCGTGATCGAAAAACTTGAAAAAGCATATGGATCGAAGGAGGTCTTTGCATCTGCACTCAAGCGCATAGGCTACAGCCCTGCTACGTTCAAGAAGGCCGTCGAAAAAGATGAAGTGCTTAAGAAACTCTACAAAAAAGAGATCGAAGTAACCTATAGTGATGCGGAGCTCGAGGCATATTACGAGAAGAACCGGTATAAATTCAAGGAGCCGGAGAAGATCAGGGTGCGTCTTATCTATATTAGAAATAATCCTGAAGACCCTAACGGACAACAGAAAGCGAAGAAGAGGGTTGATGAAGCGTTCAGACAACTGCAAGAGGGCAGAGCGTTTGCCGATGTCGCTGCCGAGTATTCCAATGCGATGAGCCGTATTAAAGGCGGTGATATGGGTTACCTTCATAAGGGACGGCTTGATGCAGCGGTTGAAGATAAGGCTTTTTCATTGAACGCCGGTGAGATGAGCGGTATTATTGAAAAGGATGTCGGTTTCTATATTGTGAAGGTCGAAGATAAAAAGACACCGAACCAGCTTTCGTTCATGACTGTCAAAGAGAGCTTACGCAAAGAGCTGAAGCAGAAAGATGAAGATGAACGTAAAAGTGAATTGCTTAAACATTTAACGGCCATAGCGACGATCGTACGGTAGATGAAAAAATCGCTGCATATAATTTTGTTTCTGTTGTCTCTCAACACAGCACTACTGTGTGCTGAAGAGTACTACGACAGAGGCTTTTATGGCGGTCTCAATTTTTACTATATCGATGACGAATATAAGAACGGGGACTCATTTAACGCTCAGCAGGATTTCGTTCAAGAGTATAAGCTCGGTTATCTGGGCAATATCTATAGTCCGCGTCTGCTTGATTATACGTTAGAAGGTCTTTATAGAATAGAAGACATTAAGGCAGACAATACAGGCAGTTCAGGTCAGACAAAGATACGCAGCCAGGACTACAAAGTAAACTTGTCATTTATTAAAGATACTAAATTCCCGTTTACTGTCTATGCGCAGAAAACGGACAGACCGGTCTCTACCATCTATAGCACATCGAGTATCCGGTACGAGCAGGAACTGGAACGTTATGGTATCCATGGTTCGATGCGATTCGATCTGTTTACAGTTGCATATGGAGCTTCCAAACAGAAGAGCCTTTATGATCGTCTCTACACGGTGCAAGAGATCGATAGTGAACTTTACAAGGCATCGATCAGGCGGAGTCAAAAATCGTACAGCTATCAGTTGGGCTACCGACATCTCGAACAAAACGTCAACACTAAAACACTGGACAGCAATACAACGACCAATGATGTGGACGATACTGTTGACTTCACTTATCAATGGAAGATATTGGATTCATTGACGCTCACTTCTGATGCCCGCTATACTGAGAGCGAGTACTACAAGTACAATGCGGCAACGGCAAATCTTAATCTCAGATGGATGCCGAAAACGAAATACAGCGGGACCATCGCTATGAGTGCCAGCCGTACAGATCACTTTCTCGAGAGCAATGATACTCGGATCTTTTACGATAGCGTAGATACTCTTGATATTACTCAAATGTTGAATTACAGGGCAACATCGAGCCTGACCTTTACAGAGAATATAGGCTACAATACTTACAAAACCGGGGTGACGAAAGGCGACAATGCCAACCTCAGGCTGGGCGGCCAGTATAATAAACAGCTCACTAAAGATACGAGACTGCGAATATCGGGCAGTTTCGATACGCGAAGAAATGAGACCAAAAGAGAATCAACGACACCAAGCGACATCAACGAGTCAACAAAAAGAGAAAGTTATGCAATAGATACACGTTTTTTTGTGAGTGAGAAACTTCCGTCTCTACGATCGACACTCAATGTCGGCGCCAGTTACTATACGGTGCGTACGTCGCTGGATGAAATACGTGACCGATACGGCGCAAATTTCTCATTTACCACACAGGTAAGCAGCGGATTACGCAATAGATTTGATGCAAGCTACCTGAACGAACAAGGTCGAGCCGTTTTTTTGATCAGTGCGAACGAAAATCAATTTGTCTACCGCTCCATTGTCAGAACGGATATCAGTGAATATCTTGATTATATGACACGTCTGGGCAGAGATGGCAGGATGACAGCAAAACTTGGTGTGCGTTATTCGGATATTACGAATGACGGATACCGTATTGTCCGCACCATGCCGCGGGCGGATATGAATATTAACTACCGTTTTTTTCAGAGGTTGATCCTTTCCGCGGGGGCCCATGTGGACAGGGACTTAAGTTATAATTACATGAACTACTCCGGCACTGCAAATCTGAATTACAGAATAAGAAAGACATCATTTATGATGGGTTATCAGTATCACAAAACGGAACGAACGGATTCGGGAATTGCTCCTGACTACCAGCATACACGGTTTGAGATGAAATTGACTCGGACATTTTAGAGGATATAGAGATGAAAATATTTTTGAGCATAGGCATTTTTCTAATTGCTACAGTGTGTTTACATGCAAAAGGGGCAGAGAGGCTGGTCTGGCCGTCAGCGCCGGACCCTGCACGGATTGAGTATATTAATGCGGTGACAACGGCCAAGGATATCGGTATCGAAAAAGGATTCTTCTCCAAGGTCAGCGATTTTCTGTTCGGTGATGAGGAGCGGGTTCTGTCAAGTCCTTTCGGTATACATTCTGACAGGGAGAGAGTCTATGTCACTGACATTAGCAGTAAGACGCTGACTGTTTTTGACCGAAAAGAGGAAGAGGTCATTATAATAGAGGGTCCGAAGAACGAGCGGTTCCTCTATCCGGTAGATGTGGTATCGGATAGCAAAGGAAATATCTACGTTTCGGATTCGGTATCGGCAAAAGTCTATGTCTTTGACCAAGAGGGGGACTTTAGTCATACGATCGCACCAAAAACACTCTTAAGGCCTGTCGGTGTTGCTATCAGTGCTGATGGAAAGCGTCTCTATATTGTTGATGCGCTCTCCAGCCAGATCCATGTCACGACATTGAAGGGAAAGTTTCTCCGTTCCATCGGCCGCAAAGGCGATGGCCCCGGGGAGTTTAACCGGCCTACCTATCTCGATGTCGGTGGAGATGGAAAGCTTTACGTCTCTGATTCGATGAACCACCGTATTCAGATACTTGACAGTGAGGGCAACTTTATCCGCACCTTTGGCCATTTGAGTAAAAATATCGGCGGTTTTGGAAGTCCTCGTGGTATTTCACTCGACAGTGACGGCAATATCTATGTCAGCGATACTCTCTTTAATGTGATCCAGATCTTTAACCCAAACGGAGAGCTGCTGATGCTTTTTGGGCGATACGGCAGCAGCCGTGGTGAATTTGCACTGCCTATGGATATCTCGATCTTACCGGATAATTCGATCTACGTCAGTGACACTAACAATAAACGTCTTCAGCTCTTTAAACGGCTGGATCCAACAAAGAAGAGGAAATAACTATGCGATTTATTACCCTGTGTATGTTTGGGATGTTGCTGTTGGGCAGCGGACAACTTTCAGCGACCATTCTTGACACAAAGCACAACCTATCTGTCAGCAATACGGCAGGTACGATGAAAGCCCAGGGCGAGACAGAAGTGTGTGTCTTTTGTCATATACCGCACCAGGCCAGAACAGATGGAAAACCGCTGTGGAACAGAAGCATGCAGGCTTCGACCTATACGATGTATGACAGTGAATATCTACGGCGGATGGGCTACCCTGCCGTTGAACCGGACCTTGGTATACTCAATGACACACCCGGTGCCTTGTCGCGCCAGTGCCTAAGCTGCCATGACGGAACGGTTGCCGTGGGTGCCGTTTACAAGCTGCGACGGGATGTTATGGGCTCGAATGTCATTGCGATGGACGGGGTGGAGACAGACGGCAGCATCCCCGCAACAGCAGCAGGATTTTTGGGTACTGATCTGACGATGCACCATCCCGTAGGTATAGAGTATGACTCTACCGTTACAAAAACCTTTGATGTCGGAGATCGGACGATGGAACTTAAAACATTGCCGAATGCGCCGCTCAAACTGTTCGATTATGGCGGTAAAAAATATGTTGAATGCTCTTCTTGTCATGACCCGCACAAAGACAACAAGATGTTTTTACAGGTCGATACGGGTGCAAACCATGCACAAAACGTCGTGACGACCTGTACATCTTGTCATGACAAAAGCGGTTGGACGGGAAGTATCCACCAGACTGCGACCAACACCTATACGGATCCGGCTGTCTTGTTGAATTACGGAAGCAATAAAGTCGCTGATCTTGGATGTGCCAACTGCCATACGCCGCACAACGCCGAGGGGATACCCTACTTGAATAGAAAAATTCAGGGGTACACCTGCTTTCAGGGGGCTTCTTCCGATATCTCCGGTGCGGCATGTCACGGCGTGGGCGGTGCGAAAGATATCGAATCGGTACTCAATCGGGCCTATACGCATCCGGTTCTTGCGAGCAGTGATGCTGCAGGCCCGAAACACACGAATCTCGATGTCTTATACGGTACAGGTATCATAGACCCAGACGGCGGTGCGGGTATAGATTGGGCCACCAATAAACATGCGGTCTGTATGGACTGTCATAATCCCCACAAAGCACAGGCCGGGACACATGCCCCGGCCGGAGAGTGGTACCCGGCCCCTGGGACATCTACAAATGCGGTGTCAAATGTCCTGCAGGGAGTAACCGGAGTCGAGCCGACATGGCCGACAGAGTGGACACAGCCTATGACATTTTCCACACTCGAGTCTGCCGAAAAAGAGTACCAGATCTGCTTGAAGTGTCACTCATACTGGGGAATCGGCAGTGCAACCGGAGGTGTGAACGATAGCGGGTATGTCTCTCCGAGTGATAATATAACCCCATTGACCGATGTGGCGTGGGAGCTCAACAGTAACAACAAATCTGGCCATCCGGTTGTTATCAACTCCTTGAGCCGGGCAGGTTCGTATAGCCCCAGAGAGTTGAACCAAGAGCAGCTTCTGACACCATGGACCGAAAATCCGGGTGCCAACACGATGTACTGCTCGGACTGTCACGGGGCCGACAACGAGATGGGAGGCGACCCAAAAGGACCGCATGGCTCTGATCTGAAATATATTCTTAAAGGCGAAAATCAGTACTGGCCGGCTAATGCCAACGGCAATCTCTATACGATGGATGATATCAATGTCGCAGGGATCGATCCCGGCGATGACGGCCTCTTCTGTAAAAACTGCCACGATATTGCCCGTCCGCACACGGACTGGTCGAACAATATGTCTGGAAAAGGGTTCCAATGTGTCCAGTGCCACGTAACGGTACCGCACGGTTCACCGGTGTCGCGACTCCTCGGCTATTCGAACTTTCCGTCACCGTATAACTACAACGGGAACAGTCTGAAGATGACCGGCTACCGAAAGAGCATCTATACGGACCTGTACAACAGGGACGTCTTTGCGCCTGGCTGCGGCGGTGGAAGGAACTGTCACAATGCGGATGACAGTGCGAACGGTGCCTATGATGCCAACCCGTACCCATAAGGGCGTTCCATTATGAAGTCATTTATATTTGGAATCTTTATTCTCTTGGTGTCGGCGACACTGCTGCATGCCAATGAGGATAAAGCGGTTAAAGAGGCCCTGCTCAAATACAACTACGGTATTATCAAGATGGCCAAAAGCGGTGAAACGGCATTTTTTAAAAGCTTTGTCAAAGAGGATATCGTGACCAAGATGATGCTTTGGGTCAAGTCGTGGCAGGACAACAACCTTGTCATGCTTGCCGAGATCAAAGACTTTAGATTCGGTCCTATCACCTATGGTGAGCACAACGCTTCGATCACGACGATGGAGAATTGGAACTTCACTTATGTCGACATCTCGACACGCAAGGTAGCGGCAGATACGATTACCATGCTATATAAAATGCGATACACGCTGAAAAAGCAGGAGAACGGTTGGATGATCGTCGATATAAAGCATCTTGATGAGAAGCAGTTTATAACACCCGAGGCCCAAAAAACTTTACCGGGTAGAGCAGAAGAAAAAACCTTGCAAGGTTTTGTTCCCTCTTATCCGCAGAAAAAAATCGCGACACATTAGTATGGTCGCTACAGTAAAACTTATCGATTACAAAGGAAACGAATAGAGATGATTGTTAAAAAGATCTGGTCATTTTTGACCTCAATGAAGCTGATGGTGCTTCTTATATTGTTATTTGCCATTGCAAGCGGCGTGGCGACGTTTATAGAAAATGACTACGGTGTCAACACCTCATGGGCTCTGGTTTACAGCTCACGATGGTTTGAAGCGATACAGGTACTTCTTGGCATCAGTATTATTGGAAACATATTTAAATTCAAGATGTACAAGAGAAAGAAGTGGCCTGTCTTTATTTTTCATGTCGGTTTTCTGGTTATTCTGTTGGGTTCAGGGATCACCCGCTACTATGGCTATGAGGGTGTTATGCATATCCGTGAAGGTGTGAGCGAACATCGTATGTTGTCCTCTGATGCATTTTTACAGATCAGTGCACATAAAGATTCCAAAACGTATTATGACGAAGAGATCGTCTACATCTCTCAACTCGGCGGCAGAAAATTTCAGCAGAGTTTGGATGTGGATGGTAAAGAGGTCGTCGTGTCGTACAAGGACTTTATCGGCAAGGCCGTAAAGACAGCAGTCGAAGATCCGGCCGGTAAACCGATCGTCGTCTTTGTGATACCGACACCGCAGGGGCCTGAAAAGTATTTTCTCAGCAGCGGAGAGTCTGTTGATGTCGGACCGTTAGCGGTCTATTTTGATAAAGAGCCGACTGTCAATAAACCATATATCCGTCTCTCCAGTGAGAAAGAGACGATCCGTTTCGTATCGAATGTTCCTATAGAGTGGTTGAAAATGATCGATAACTCCCAGGGAGTATACAGTGCCAATACGGAGTATGAATTTGATGCAAGACGCATGTACAACATCAATGGTATCCAGCTTGTCACAAAGTCTGTCTTCGCCAAAGGGGCACTCAAGATAGTAAGCGAAGAGGCGTACAAGAAATCGATGAAGATGCAGATGAAGATGGATGAAACGCTCTCCGCATTAGTCGTCGATGTCGCTTATGACGGGAATCATCAGGAAGTGACCCTCATGGGCAAAGGTAAGCGTTATAAAGGCTTTACGGAGAGCTTTAAAATGGGTGATCTTGAGCTCTCCCTTGAGTGGGGCTCCAAGATAATAGAGCTGCCGTTCTCACTTTACCTTCGTGATTTTATTTTAGTCAAGTATCCCGGTTCAATGAGCCCCTCATCTTATGAGAGCCATGTGACCTTGGTGGACAAAGCAAATGGTGTGCAGGAAGGGTACCAGATATACATGAACCACGTACTCGACTACGGCGGTTATCTCTTTTTCCAATCATCGTATGACAAGGATGAACAGGGGACGATTCTCTCTGTCAACCACGATCCGGGCAAATGGCCGACCTATTTTGGATACATTCTTCTTGCGATAGGCATGTTTTTTAATCTATTGAATCCAAACAGCCGTTTCGGAAAATTGGCGCGCACAAAGTATGAGTACCGTACCAACGCATTGGTCATTATGATAACGCTTGCAGCGTTTTTTTACACAGAACCTCTGTCGGCATCGTCTACATATCAGCCGCCGGCAGTCGACATGAAAGCGGTCATCAGTGACGTAAAAACTATCGACAAAGATCATGCTGACCATTTTGCAACGATGTTAGTACAAGGTCGTGACGGGCGGATCAAACCTCTGGACACACTTGCGATAGACCTGATCAATAAGATCTCCGGAAAAAACACTCTGCTTGGTCTTAACCATAACCAGATCATCTTGGGTATGGCATCAAAATCAGAAGCTTGGAAACAGATCGATATGATCAAGGTCTCCCATCCGAAGATCAAAGAGATGCTTGGGATGACAGCATCACAAAAGAGCTTTGCCTACGCAGACGCTTTTGATAAGTTTGGAGAGTACAAGTTTGCCAGCATAGCAGAAGAAGCCCTTCGTAAACGTGCTGCTGAAAGGGACCAATACGATAAAGATCTTATTAAAGTCGATGAACGGGTCAATATCGCCTACCTGGTCTATTCCGGCCGTTTTATGACGGTTTTCCCGCTTGAAGGCGATGCTAACAATAAGTGGTACTATCCGGATCATGCAATGAAGAATTTCCCGCCAAAGGCCTCGAAAGAGGTCTATACACTGCTGAAAGAGAATGCCGACGGACTGTCAAAAGGGCTTGACGAAGGGAACTGGGAGAGGGCTGATAAGGCGATTGACGCTATCAAAGCTTATCAGCAGAAGTACGGTTCAGCTGTTATCCCCGATGCAACGCTGATCAAGGCGGAACTTCTCTATAATAAACTGCAAATCTTTGATAGGCTCTTTCCGATCTATCTTATAGCCGGATTTCTCTTGCTTATGTTGATCTTTGTCCGTTTGGTAAAACCGAACCTGAATCTGAAAATGGTCATGCGCATCGTTCTTGTTGTTTTGGTTCTCGGGTTTGTCGCCCATACTTTGAGTTTGGGGCTGAGATGGTATATCGCCGGGCATGCCCCGTGGAGTAACGGCTACGAAGCGATGCTCTATATCTCCTGGACTATTATCCTTGCCGGTATACTTTTTGCCAGAACGTCCGAACTGGCTTTGGCGACAACGGGTATCTTCTCCGGTATCACGCTGTTTGTAGCCCACTTGAGCTGGCTTGACCCACAGATAACGACAATGGTTCCGGTGCTTAAGTCCTATTGGCTGACGATTCACGTTTCGATTATTACGGCAAGTTACGGCTTTTTAGGGCTCAGTACACTGCTTGGATTTGTGTCGCTGATCTTTTACATGATGCTCAATAATGAAGAGAAACGTGAACGTATCAGCGTTAATATTCTCGAATCAACGCGTATCAGCGAGATGTCGATGATCGTCGGGCTGTCGCTGCTGACGGTAGGAAACTTCTTAGGCGGTGTTTGGGCGAACGAATCGTGGGGACGTTACTGGGGATGGGACCCGAAAGAGACCTGGGCCCTGGTGACCATTTTGGTCTACGCCTTTGTAATCCATATGCGTTTTGTACCGCTGTTACGTTCCAATTTTATATTTAATGCCGTTTCGGTCGTTGCCTACAGTTCTGTTATAATGACCTATTTCGGTGTCAACTACTACCTCTCCGGACTGCACTCATATGCGGCAGGAGATCCCGTACCGGTCCCGGTATGGATATACTATGCGATAGCAGTCATCACCGTTACGATTATCATTGCATCTTTTAATCGTGACAAGTTGATGCCAATAAAACAGTAGAGATCAGACAAGGAGATTTTATGAAACAGTGGTTAATGACACTCTTGATGGCTTTTTTAGTGAGTGGATGCTCTTCGCTTCAGGTACAGGTGGACAGTGATCCTGATTTTGACTTCACATCTCTGTCAAAATTTTATGTTGCGTATACGAAGAAAGATGATGGAAAAGATTTCACGCGCAGCCGTATCAGCAAAATGTTGACACACTATTTTGAAGAAAAAGGTTATGTCGCTGCCGATAAAGAAGAGGCCGATTTTTATCTGGTCTTTCACCTTGATGTTAGAGAAAGAAGTGAGATTCAGACCGATTATGAGACAATGAACCTCTACCCGAGAGCAGACTATTATAATCGTCTCCCTTACAGAGCTATCGCTTCACCGAGAGTATATCCGCAACCCTATCTGATGGACGACACTAGAACAGTTGCGACAACGCGCACGTATGAGTACCAAGAGGGAAGATTGGTCGTAGAGCTTTTGGATGTTAGACAAAATGCAATTGTTTGGCAGGGCATAGCAGAAGATGAACTTTCAGACTTACCGACTGAAGAGGCCAAGAGTGCCTATATCAACAAAGTGCTGGATAAGATGTTTGCCGATTTCCC
Source organism: Sulfurimonadaceae bacterium (assembly GCA_041596355.1). GTDB lineage: Bacteria > Campylobacterota > Campylobacteria > Campylobacterales > Sulfurimonadaceae > Sulfonitrofixus. The sequence continues at coordinate 122,130 of JBFHIS010000006.1, forward strand.
TTCCAGAAAAGGGTATGGAAAGAGTAAATAGAGGATATACGGTCTTCGTGTAGTATTAAATAATTTTATAAGTAGATTCAGGTTATAGTTTAACCGTTATATATAAGAAATTTTAAATATATAATAGAGAATCTTAAAAATAACAGGTACAGGTGGCCAAAATCCGACATATTGTAAAAACTCTTTTCATGCTTTGTCTCTTGACTGTGCACTCGATATTGGCAACACCGCTGGCTGCAGAAGAGTCTCGGATTGAAGAGCAGGGAAGGTCACCTCTACCTGAGATTCCATTGAAACAGGCCATGGGTGAAGAAGATTATAATGATGCTATAGGATCAGGGCAATATCGTTATATCGGTAATTCAAAGTGCCGTCTGTGTCACCGCGAGTTTTTTATCGGTCGGAAAAAAGATGCACATGATCATGCGACGGAGAGACTGGTCGGCAGTGGCCATGAAGAGGACCCGAACTGTCTGACCTGTCATGCCACCGGCTATAGGGTAGATACCGGTTTTGTCAGCATGAAAAGCACACCGCGACTGGCCAATGTACAGTGCGAAGGGTGTCACGGTCCGGGCAACCAGCATGTGAAGTTGATCAAAGCGAAAAAAAGAGGAGGATTCCTGGCCGGTGCGGATCATCCAAAACGGTTGAAAAAGATGTGTACAAGCTGTCACACACAGCGCTGGAACCGATCATTCCATGACCTGCAAAAAGCATACGACAGTTACAGCTTCGCCGATCCGAATGCCAAGAAAAGGGGTAAGTAAAGATGTCGATTTGCTTTTTAAAAAAGTATAATATCCCTATTTTGCTCTTTGTGCTCTTCTTGAGTATCTCGGCCCTCTCCGTTTATAACTACACGACACAGAAAAATATCCTGCTTGTTCAGATGAAGAACGATTCTGATGATGTGGTCAACTCTATTTCGGCAGCAATGAAACGCTTTCAGGCGATTAAGTCGACGATGAACCTTCAAAAACTGGTCAGCGATGTCTCTTTGGGACTTGAGATCTTTGAATTCCGCTACCTGGATACCAACGGTACTATCAGGAATTCGATGTTCAAAGAGGAGATAGGAGAGGTTTGCAGTGCCTCGAGTTTCAAAGAGATCTTGCAAAAAAAGCGGAAGTTGAAATCATTTTTCTTTGAAGTACGTGATTATGTAGATGTTATGGCGATCTATTATCCGATCTACGGAAATGGAAAACTGATCGGTATAATCGATCTGTCAGTAGATATCTCTGAATATAAGGTTATAACAGGTCCCGAGACCGACTTTGCCTTGATGCGCCGCAAAGTTGATATTTTAAACCTGCTCAAATCGATCGAAGGCTCTATCTCCAATATTCTAGATGTCTCTGAATCGATTGATATGAACAGCTTTTTATATACGTATGTAGAGTCGACACTTAATATCATCCAAGCTTCGTTGATCGATGTTAATAAAAAGGTTCTCTACAGCAACAATAAAGAGTTGATAGGACAGACATTGCATGTGGATGAGCTTTCTCCGGAGCTTATTGTTGTTAATGGACAGCCTGTTTACAGGAGTGTAATTAAAAATGGTCTCTTGGGCGATCATAACGATACAAGACTGATGCTTTTGATCGATGCTCTGGTCTATACGGAGAACGAGCATCAACTCTTGCGGACAGCTTTGATCACCAGTGCCATTGCGCTCTTATTTGCCTTTGCTATTGCCAGGGCGATCTATTTTACAGCACTCGAGCAGTCACGAAGTGAGAAAGAGCGTCTTGAAAGACAGGTCAAAGAGCGTACCCATGAGATAGAGATGCTCAGCAAGACAGATTCACTCACCAAACTGTGGAACCGGGGCTATCTTGAAGAGATGTTGGAGATGGAGTTTAAGAGGGCGCGGCGATATCAACACAATATTTCGATTTTGATCATTGATCTTGATCTCTTCAAGCAGGTTAACGATACATATGGGCATTTGGCAGGTGATGAAGTGTTGCGTCAGATCAGTCACAGGATCAAGTCCTGTTTACGTGATACTGATTTTGTCGGACGATATGGTGGAGAAGAGATAGTGGCCATTTTGCCGGAGACAGAGCAGGAACTTGCACAACAGATAGCAGACAAGATATTGAAAATCGTTGCCGACAAACCGGTCCTGTATGAAGGGCAGTCCATAGAGATTACGACGAGTATCGGTATAAACTATCTGCGTGAAGAGCATAAGGATCGTCAAGAGCTCTTTTCTGAGGCTGATGAGGCACTCTATATTGCAAAAAAGAGTGGACGTAACAGGGCGATATTATTTGAGACCCGGAGCGAACAGGCATAAGAACAGATCGCTTAGCGACAAGAATCTGTTAAATGGGATGGACATAGAGGCGTTGATTTAATGAGAAAAAAAAGTCACATCTATTTTTTATGACATCGTTGGCATACGTTAAAAGGCATTGAACCTTTCGTTCTTAGCATATATATGCCATTTGATCCGTGCGGGTTATGGCAACTGCTACAGGTGAATTCCCGCTCCGGTCTTGCCGGATCTGACTTCCCTTTGGTAGGATGGGCCCCACTGTTACGGCCAAAAATATAACTCGCAAGAACGTGCGCTCCTTCGGCTTTTTCAGCGTGGCAGGTGGTGCAGGTATCCCAAATCGATTGACGCAGGAAGAACTCATGGTCTGATCCATGGGGATCATGGCAGCGTTCGCATCGGCCGTCATTGACCGGACCGTGTCCATAGCGGTTGTGGTCCCACATTTTGGCGGATTCGTGACAACTTTCGCAAGTCTTACTCACCGGATCGGGCACCTTGTATTTTGATAGATCCTTGGAATCCGTATCGTATTCACCTGCAACACCGTTATGGCAGTCGATACAGCGCCAGTTTATTGCCGGTGCATGGCTGTTTTTATGTTGGACTAACGATTTGTGACACCCGTAACAGGTAGTCTGTGTGACATCCTCAAATACTTTGTCACCTGTCGGGACATTTGATGTCATGTCATGGCATGCGACACACTTTTTTTCGTTTTGCTCCAAATGAAAATAGTGTTGGGTGTACTCACCCGGTTCTTCATCGATACCTTCAAACATTTCGGGATGATAGAAGAGCTTAAGTTCAGATTCTTGTATCTTTTCACCTTTGAGATGGGTGTTTAATGTAATGGTGTTTTCACCGGGCAGAAGTTTGATGGTCTTACAATAGGTCTCTTTTTCTGCGCCCACTGGCACTCTGTAGGATCTGTTATCATCCAGTACGATCATAATAGTATCGACTTCACTGGCCGGTACCTCTATGACGATAGTGGCAAGCTCCTCGTGAGAGAGGCTATGGTTTTGAGGGGCAACAAGTTCTACCGGGGGCAAAGATTCACTTGCCTGGCCGGCCACAGCAAAAAGCAAAAAGAGCACTAAGAGTCTTAACTGCATAAAGTCCACACTATTTTAGGTTTACCTTCGGTGTCTCGCGATCATAGTGGCGTCTTGCATGGCATGCTGGAGCACATGAACCACCATTTGCCGTTGCGATATAGCGGATCGGGAAGTTGATCTTGCCAAATTGCGTTTTTTTGCGCAGGTGGTGTGGGTACTCTTTTGAACCGTGAAAATCATGACAGGCACGGCAAGTACGTCCCTTGGCTTTGTCAACATGGACAAAGTGCATATTTTTATCACCGTTTCTAAAGTTGGTTGCCGTTGTTGTTATCTCGTCTTTGATCTTTTCGGGTTCATGGCACTCAAAACAGATATAGTGTTTTTCGTCAAATTTATCATAGAATGTTTCCGGGAACGGTTTGTTCAGCATTCTCAAGTTATTTGAACCATGCGGGTTGTGACATGATGCACAGTCGCCCCAGAGAATCGGACCGTGCCAATCAGGATTGTTTTCAAGGTGCTTCGCCATATTTGTCAGTTTAGACCCATCTTCATCGGTTGTCATTGGCTGGTTGTGGCAGCTTAGACAGAGATCTTTCGACGTACTTTTAGTCAAGAATTTAGGATGTTCAGAACCATGCGGATCATGACATTCAAGACATTTTCGAGGACGGTTCATTGCCCCGTGCTTCGAGGTGACAGAATTGATCCAGACTTCTTTATCCGTGTGACACATAACACAGAGGTCTTTTTTGCCGTCCGCTTTAAGCTGAAATTGATGATCTTCCGTATGCGGGTCGTGACAGTTTGTACACTGGTCTTGGACCGGCGGGTGGATATTAGGTGTATTTTTCAGAAACTCGGCTTTAGCCTGATGGCATGAGGTACAGAGTTCATTGATGCTTGAGGTGACCAGAAGTTTTGCATTGTCAGACTCGTGCGGATTGTGACATGCCGTACAGGCACCTGCTGCTACCGGACCATGAATAAACTTTTTGTCATCTTTTGGAGCGTGACACATACTGCACAGTTCCGGCGGATCCATGATCAGCCCCTCTTCACCTTTGGCATCGGTGTGACATAGTGTACAATCACCCCATTCGTATGGAGGGTGTACGACTTTTGTGGAAGATCGCAAGGGTGTTCCGAAAACTTTTTCGGCATCAGAGAGTGTTACTTCCTTCGCCGCTGATGTGTTTGTTTCAGCTGTTTGGGCAGCGAAAAGAGTCGATCCGAACAGGAGTAGTCCCGTTAGAACGCCTGCAACGTAAATATGTCTGTTTTTCAATGGTTTACCTCTCAATATGTAATGTTGATTTGATCCCTGTAGTCAGAGGGATCTTAAGTGCTTTGTTTCTTAAAATGGACGGTCTGAAGCTGAAATCATATATTCAGCCAAGGCGCGCATATCTTCTTCGAACAGAGTGCGTATCTTCAGAAGTTGCGGGTTCATTACCGAAGCACGGGAAGGATCAACGATGGGTGTCCCTTCTCCTTTTAGATAAGGGATCAGGGTACTCTCTTTGCCCGAATAAGTAATGGCTATTGTCTGCAGAGAAGGCCCGATAGTGTCGATATCCTGTTTGTGACACATCACACACCCTTTTTCTTCGAAAATGTTTTGACCTTCTGCATTTGCTGCTGCAGAATTTGTAAGTAAAAGTGTTGTTGCAAATGAGAGACCTAAAATTAATTTATGCACTTCTTATCCTTCGTCAGATTATTTTTTTTAATATTATCATATTCTTTTTCCGCTTCATACTAATAATAATATATTATAAATGAAGTTTCTATGATTTGGTGGCAATTATAGCTTTCTGCAACAAAAAAAGTCTTTAAAAGCGTACTGATATTACTGATACATTCTTTTTGCCTCATGTCACATTCCAGTTTTACGATGGAGAGAAGCGTCTTATAAAAGAGGAATGCGCCACCTGTTTTATTGCATAAATCAGTATGATTAGTCCGTTGATAAACCATTTTTTTCTTCGCAATTTAAGCGTTGGATAATGTTTGAATCACCAAGGCATTATGGCAGTTTGATATTAGAAAAAGTCTCTTTACGGGTGTTGAACATTTTATTTTACCGTGAATATTTTTCGATAAGAAGCGGTTCGCCTGCTTTTTAAAGAACCTTTGGGCAATGTGTAACACTGTCTTTGTTCAGATAAATATACACACCGATGTTTAGACGTTCCAACAATCTATATATCAAAAGTTTACCGCTAATAATAAAGTAGATGGCTGGTAGAAGGCGATAAACGGCTAAGTGCGGGAAATATCTGTCGGGTACTTTTGTGGGGGCTCATTTTTTAAATGTATGGAGACGACGTAGTGCTGATACATACAACATAGCAAGAGATCGATATAAAAGATAATAGACTCTCTCAAAAGTGTGTCACAAGGGTCTACACAGGCAGGGATAACAGTTATACATTTATGCCAAGTCAGGTTGTAAACTGTTCTGCCGTAGACTTTATCTGTTGCTGTCAGTCACCGATCGGGACGTAGGCAAATCCCTCTTGCTGCTTGTCGATGAGACCGACCGTTGAGTTGGGTACCATCTGCACAAAATCGTATATCTCGTTGGTCTCAAGTTTATGACTTTTTCGGCCCGTGTCACACATTAGAAATGTCACCTCGTAGGTATCGGCCATAATGGCAATACGTTTTTGCAGCGTGGGTTGGGCTTCAAGAAGCTTGGTGTCGCTGTTGAATGGTGAGTGCTTGGGATCTTTCACAAAGAATTTATAGGCGTTGCCATGAATGACAACGGCCACCTCCAGCTCTTTCAGATTACCTTCATAATGGGCTTTATGGACCGTGATCCCTTTGAGCACTTTTTGCTCAAACGTCTGAAGGTTCCCTGTCGTCAGATCAAACACGACTTTGGCGACCTCTTCGTCGGCATGGAGCATGCCGAACATTGCCAGCAGCAGGATGAGTTTTTTCATGATTATTCCTTGATGATGTCTAACATCATAATTGATGATTGTAAAAATAGTGTAAAATTGATTAAATATATATTGTTATTGTAGGGGGTATGGCAAAAGGCAATCCGAAAATACGCTGTTAAAAGATGGTTGAGAAATTTAAACAGTGTAGAAGTGCGGTTTTTAGGTAAAGACGCCGTAATGTGTCGCATGGTTCAAAGACATGATGATATTGCGGCCATGTTTTTTGGCTTCATAGAGCTGTTGATCGGCTTGTCTGATCAGCTCATTGCTGTTGGAAAGAAGCGCGACATCTGTTGTTACAGCACCGATACTCATGGTCAGATGAGGTACGTCAGGAGAGCCCTCGTGAATGATCTTTATACGTGCTAGTTCATCCATAATAGAGGTTGCCACACTGAGTGCGCCGTTGCAGTCTGCCCCGGGCAGGATAAGTGCGAACTCTTCACCGCCGTAACGGGCGACAATGTCTTCTGAGCGTTGGCTGCACTCTGAGAGTATCGCAGCAATCTGCTGTAAGGCAAGGTCGCCAGCAATATGGCCGTAGAGGTCGTTGTAGGCTTTAAAATGATCAACATCACAGAGAAGCAGTGAGACGGTTTTGTCACCGCGATTAGGGTGCTGCAGAATTCTTTGTAAAGCGTCATCAAAGTGACGGCGGTTATAGAGGTTGGTCAGATGATCTGTTCTCGATAGTCTGTCGAGCTGTCGGTTGCTGCGCTTAAGCGGGAGAATCTGTTTAAGATTATGGTTGCCCAACTCCTTGTAGGCTTCAGCTTTTTGTTTGTAAAAGCGTTCAGCAGTGATGTCCCGACCGGTGACAACAATGAATTCTGCACCACCGTCTCTAAGATTGGCACCATGTATCTCCCACAGTACAAGTCGCTCCTCGCCACTTCTGGATGAAAGCGCCATCTCTTTTTCCAGTGAAGTATTTTTCTTGGAGATCGAACTAAACAGATGCTCGGCATTCACAGCATTTTGTTGGTTGAAAAAAAGTGACCAAGGTGTCGTGTTTTGAACCTCTTGCGCGGTGTAACCGGTCATCTTTTCAGCCGATGGATTGAAAAGGATGATCTCTCCGTCTGAATTCAAAATCATATTGATGGTGCTTGTCGCCATGAACAGGGTTTTGAATAGTTCGCTGTTGGAGTAAAGATGATCGAATGATGCAGATGCTTGTTTCAACACAGCCCCTTTGTTATGCACTGATGGCTTCTACTGCGAGGTTTTTCAATTGGATATGGCTACTGAGTCGATTGCTAAGCTCATGCTGCTTAAGAGAGCTGTACTCAAATATAGTCCTTAAAAGCGTCTCTTTATCTGCCGGCGTTAAAAATCCGATGAAGCCATTGCTCTCATTACGGGTAATGTACAGTTCCTCCCACTCGATGTGATTGCCGTTATATCTGATCATGACAAGGCCTTTCCAAGGTGTGTTCGCGTCAAGTGCCTTCTCCATGTGTTTTAATACTGCAGCAGGCATATCGGTATGGAATAGCTCAAAAAGATCTTCTGTTTCGTTGGCGTTGAGAAGTGCTTCGATTCTTCTATTGCAATAGGTCAGTTTTCTGTTACAGTCCATTATAAATACACTTTTTCTTTTCATCAGGTCACCGTTCTTAGTTTGAATGACGAGATCGTAACTTACATTGATGATATAAAAATGATAAAAGGTTACAGAGAAACGGATTATAACAATTTAATGAGGCTGCTTTGTCATTTTAATATCATTCATAAGCGGTATAATAAATTTACATTATTATTCTGCTTTACTTCAGCTTATGGGCGTTAAAGCGGTTTTTACGGAAATACAAAATGAAAAAAGAGTCAACGGATCTAATAGAGCTTATCGGTGAATTTTTGGTTTCGGGCCATAGTCAGGTCGTTGCGAAAACAACACGAGAGGCTGAACCGATCGAGATCGAAGAGAAGCGCATAGTTTTTAATTTTGAGACAGAGCAGGTCATCTATGACGCTTGTCAACATATGGCGGACAAGCAGAGCGCTGAGTTGCTGTACAATATTTTAAAACTGCATCTGAAATCCAAAGACGTTATGGCGCAAAGAGATGAAAACTGTCTCAGCACTGTGACGAACCATGAGCTCAAAAACATACTTTCATCTGCACAACTCTCACTGGAAATGTTGAATACGTACGATTTTGAAAGAGAAGATCGTTCGAGATTGCTTATTCAGGCATTTGAAGCAGTCAGTCAATCGGTCTCCCTTTTTGATGAGATGATCATGATCGAAAAACTTCAGCATCAACAGCGCAATAAAAATATCACTATTGAGATGGTAGACGTTGTACCTATTGTCGAGGCTGTAATCGAGACGCTTTCACCCAATATCGCGTCAAAAAACCTGACGGTATCGCTGCATGACAAAACGGAGGGCACTTTTATCAATGCCAGTGCTTTCTGGGTCGAGAGAGCGCTCTTTAATCTGATCTCCAATGCGGTTAAATATAATGAGGACAACGGCACGCTTACAATTGATATGATCAATGAAAAGAAGGCTATTGTCATTCATGTTCATGACAGCGGTGTCGGTATTGAAACATCGGAACAGGGCAGTGTATTAGAAAAGTTTCAGACAACCGACGCAACCCAAAATCAGGGTACAGGCGTCGGACTGGCTCTCGTTAAAGCCATAGCAGATGCCCACACCGGTGCACTGGATTTTGAGAGTGTTCATGGTGAAGGCAGTACTTTCAGTATCACATTTCCAAAAAAGATCGCCAATAAACAGATACGCCATCCCCTCGCGGTAATGAATGCTGCCTCGATCCTTCTGCTTGTCGGCTTAAGTTACTTTTTCCCTGTTATTCCCACGTTTGACACGGTGGAAACTGTCGGAGAGTATGAGAGTATCAAACTTGAAGACGGTTCACGTATCAAGATACAAAAAGGGGACGACTACAGTTTTTGGCACTTGCAAAATCTTACGGGCAGCAAAGCGTATATGCGCCTTACTCTTGACGGCGGTAAAGCCGAAGCCGATCTTAGAGGCAGCAAGGTCAATTTTGTCACGCCTACGCTCTCATTTGTCAATCTGGGAACGGAGCTTGCCTTTGAACAACAACAGGGCAGGAGTACGGTCTCTGTCTACAAAGGTGAAGTGCAGGCAGAAAAAATACACCTGGGCAAAGGCGAAGGTCTGGTCAGCTCAGAGAACGGTATTGAAGTGACTGAACTGCTGAACGCCCCTTACGGTATCGTTTTTGAGGCTGATGAAAATGGAAGTGTCTCTCTGCATTTCGACGCAGTGGAGGGGGCTGAAACATACCATGTAGTCCTCGCTAAAGACGAAGATTTTACGGAAGCGATATCGATACAAGAGCGTTCAAAGAGAGCGTATCTGTTTAGTATTAAAGAAGACGGCTACTACTATGTAAAGATTGCTGCAATTGACAAAAACGGTATTATGGGATTCGCCAACACCGGTGTTATAAAAAGTACCTATAACCTTAAACAGGGTGTTCTGTTGCGTAAGAACGGTCAGTATGATGAGGCGGACACCTTTTTTAAAAAGTCGGAAAAAAGTTTTGAGAAAAAAGATTATGAACCCTATTCGGAGATGGCATTTAACAGTTACCTCCAGGGGAATTTCGCACAAGCTGTACGTATCTATGAAGAGGCCCTGGCCATCAATGAGACTGAAGAGGACCAGATCAATCTTGCAAGAAGTTACTATTATCTAAAAGCGTATGATAAAGCGGTTTTCATATATGAAACGCTGCTGCAAGATGATGGTGAAAATGAAAAAGCAATGTGGGGTTTGGCAGAGGTTTATATTGCTACCAAAGAGTATAGAAAAGCCAAAAAAACATTAAAATCACTGTTTGATCTTAATCCCGACTACCCGCTTGCCTATTATGATATGGCGAGGGTGATGTTTTTGACCAAGCATAAGAAAGAGGGCTTTAGTTATATCGACAAAGCGTTGCTTTCAAGCAGAGAACATGACCCGTTTGAGATCGCTAACAGAGCTGTAGACGCGGATGATCCGGAGGCGCTAAAGGCATTTTTTATTGATAATATCTATTTTCACACCCAGGGTCAAAGAGCGTACATAGAGCAGGAGGTCGCACTCATGTTGAAAAAAGCTTTTAGCGAGAATTAAAGCACGAACAGTAAGCCGGCAGTCATTTAATTGAGAAAATGTTCCTCGGGTATGGATGTGAATAAATAGAGTCAGTTTAGCTATAATTACCAGAGATAAAAAAGAAAGTTTTTAAAGAAAAAAAATGATTATTGTAATTGCTGAAGATAACCAAGCGCTTAATTTTGCAATAAAACTGTTGTTGGAAAAACACGGGCACACCGTAATCTCTTTTACAAACGGCACTACGTTGATCGAGACGATAACGCTCAATAATGTCGATCTTTTTATTCTTGATATCAACCTTCCCGGGGCTAACGGTTTTGAGCTGATAGAGGCTTTGCACCCATATTTTAAACAAAGCAATTTTGTCTTTATCTCCTCTTCCACCGATATGGAACGTATTTCAAGAGCGTTTTCTCTGGGGTGCGAAGACTATATCAAAAAACCGTTTGAGATCGAAGAACTTCTCCTTCGAGTGCAAAAAATAGAGTCACGATGTCAGATCAGCGGCAGGGTGCAAATCGATGAAGATTGTCATTTTAACGTTGATGAGAGGCTCCTGGAAGTCGAAGGCATAACGATCGATCTGACAGAGAAAGAGAGTAAAATCATGCAGATGCTTGTCAAAAATCGTGGGCATATTGTCTCTTATGATATGTTGTCGGAACAGATATGGCAAGAGAGCGTTCCGCAAAATACGATCGCCTCCGTTGTACGACGACTGCGTAAAAAGATGGGTGGCAACGCTATCCAGAGTATTAGAGAACAAGGGTATCGGCTTTAAATTTCATGCATCTTTACGCTATACTTTTTTAGACTTGATCTTCTAAAAGGCCGAACATGCACACGCTACTTGACAGCTCTCTCCTCTATCACAGATGTGATCCAAAACAGTTCTCTTTTACGACTACAGAAGAGCTCGAATTGCTTGAACAGCCGATCGGTCAGAGCAATGCACTTGAGGCGGTTGAGTTCGGTATCGAGATCCAGCAAGACGGTTACAACCTCTTTGCCATGGGGCCTTCGGGCAGCGGTAAGCATTCAACCGTCATGGCATTTTTAGAGAAAAAAGCAGAACACGAGGCGGTGCCGGCTGACTGGTGTTATGTGAACAACTTCAAAGATCCCCGTTCGCCCGTTGCAGTAGAACTGCCCTCTTCAAAAGCGTTGCAGTTCAAAAAAGATGTTGATGAACTCATCGAACTTTTAAAAGCGGTTCTTTCGGCAGTTTTCGAAAGTAATAACTATCGTGACGAACGTGAGAACATCAACAAAAAATATCTTGAAGAGCAGTCAAAGATATTCATGTATCTGCAAGAAGAAGCTGAAGCCCATGATGTCGCGATGAATACCTCTTCGCCGACCCGGGTCACCTTTGTCCCGGTTGTTGACGGTAAAATTCTTTCAGCCGAAGAGTTTAAGGCCATCGAAGGTGAGACAAAAGAGGAGATGCGTCGCAAGATGAGTGAATTTGAGCAGATCGTCAAAGAACAGCTGCGTAAAGTCAGCGAACTCAGTAAATCCGAACAGGTCGAGTTTAAAGCTCTGGAGAGAAAAATCACACAAGAAGCTGTTGAATCGGTGATTGCGGAGGTCCGCCAAAAGTATGCCGGAATCCCGAAACTTGTAGAGTATTTTAAAGAGTTGCAAGATGATGTGATCCATAATGCTCAGGATTTTCTGGTCAAACATGAAGAGATGGGGATACCGCAGTTTATGCAGGAGTTCTACACCCCCTCATTTACCCGCTACAAGGTTAACCTTTTTATTGCGCATAACGGTGATAAGGCGGCACCTGTTATTTATGAAGACAACCCGATCCACCAGAACCTGATAGGCCGGATCGAGCATCTTTCCCAGGTCGGTACGCTGGTGACCGATTTCAGTATGATCAAACCGGGCGCTTTGCATAAAGCAAACGGCGGCTATCTGGTCCTTGATGCACGTAAGCTGCTGATGCAACCTTTTGCCTACGAAGGACTTAAACGTGTTCTAAGAGCCAAAGAGATCCGGATCGAATCACTGGCACAGCAGTACTCTCTTGTCACTACGACCTCGCTTGAACCCGAACCGATACCGGTCAATGTTAAAGTCGTCCTGATCGGCGAACGCATTCTTTACTACCTTTTGTACCATTATGACCCGGACTTCAGGGAGCTTTTCAAAGTGAGTGCCGACTTTGAAGACGAACTGCCGCGCAATGAAGAGAACATGCAACTCTATGCCCGTATGATCGGCACGATCGCAAAAAATGGTGGACTTCGTCATCTTACTCCGGACGCTGTTGCGAGGGTCATTGAACAGAGTTCGAAAGAGGTTTCGCACATATCGAAATTCTCGACACACCTGCGGACGCTCTCCGACCTCTTGAAAGAGGCGGATTACTGGTCGAAAAAAAATGAGCATGACCTCATAGAAAAAAAAGATATAGAAAAAGCACTCAAAACGCAGACGGAACGGATGAACCGTATTCAGATGAAGATTTACGAGCAGATCGACGAGGGTACGATCATGATCAGACTCAGCGGCAGTGCTGTCGGTCAGATCAATGCTCTGAGCTACGTCTCCATGGGCGGCTATCATTTCGGTTTGCCTTCTCGTATTACGGCCCGAACACGTATCGGAAAAGGGGAGATCATCGACATTGAACGTAAAGTGGAGCTGAGCGGACCGATCCATGCCAAAGGGGTGATGATCCTCACGGCATACCTCGGTTCAAAATATGCGTCGGACCTGCCGCTCAGTCTTTCTGCCTCACTGGTATTTGAACAGTCTTACGGTAAAGTCGAAGGTGACAGTGCTTCATCTACGGAACTCTATGCTCTTCTCTCCTCTCTCTCAGACGTGCCGATCAAGCAGAATATTGCTGTGACCGGTTCAGTCAACCAGTTTGGTGAGATCCAGCCTATCGGCGGGGTCAATGAGAAGATAGAAGGTTTTTTCGACGTCTGTATGCGCAAAGATCCTGAAGGATCTTACGGAGTTGTCATCCCGCAAAGCAATGTCAAACATCTTATGCTGAAAGCTGAACTGCTTGCAGCGGTTGAGACAGGAAAATTTACTGTCTATGCGGTTGAGACGATCGACGAGGGCATCTCGATCTTAACCGGGGTTGAAGCGGGGTCAGCCGACAAAAAAGGAAATTATCCGAAAAACTCTATCAACGGTAAAGTGATCGCCCGTCTGCAGACGCTTTCTGAAACCGCACGAAACTTCAATCACCCAAAACCGGCTGCGAAGAAGCAGGTGGCTGCCGGGAAAAAGAGCGTCGAGTAGTATTAAGCACTCAGCACACTCTCGAGGTACTTTTTCATGCGGCGGTAGTGGTCGCCGTGCCAATAGATGCGGTCACAGTGCGGGCAGTACTCAAAGTACGAAAAATAGTGTGCGACCTTCTTCGGAAGTCTCTGCTCTATCTCACCCTTTTCAACAATTTGCAGCGGGGTGTTGCAGATGATACAGCGGCTGGAAGATACCGTGTTCTCGTTAAGATGGAAGTGACGGGTTAGTGTCTGCAGCTGTTGAGAGAGCTCTTTGGACTCCAGAAAGAAAACAGGAATATTTTTACGTCTGGAGAGGGCTCTGTCCCGGGTCAGGATGATTCGGTTCTGCTCCAAGGCAAGCGTAATGAGATCGTTGTCACCGATCTGGGAGAAGTAGAGTGTATCAACCCGCATAAACCGAAGGTATTTGGCCAGTTTTCCTAAATGGCAATCGGCAATAAACGCGGGCAGTTGTATTTTTTTACCGTCAAGACCCGGCACGTTCGCTCCTCTTTTTATCTCTTTTACTCTCTTTTACTCTCTATGATTCTAACACAGCTCTACGCTGCAAAACTGCAAAAAAAGCGTTCTGTCAGCCTACTCTTTTAGAGAGAAAAGAGTTGCAAGGCTAAAAATGTGAGATTGACACTTACCCCTGCAACGGGAACCCACAACGGAACAAGATAGGCTTCTTGCGGATTGGGCTCTTTGGATTTGATACGGATCAACGCCAGATTGACCATGGCGAAGACGATCAAAATCAGAAAGCTTGTGACTTTGGCCAGTGTGACCAGCGGCAGCCACCAGGCAAACACCAATGTTATTATGCAGACAAGCAGTGTCGCTGTGACAGGTGTCTTGGTCTTAGGGTTGACATAAGAGAGCGGTGAAGGTAACCACCCCTTCTTGCTGATACCATAGACCATGCGCGAGGCCATGATGATCTGGATAAGCGCCCCGTTGATAATGGCGAAGAGACCGATGATGGTAATAATCGTGCCTTCACTGCCGGTGGCATGTTGATAGATTGTCGCAAAGGGTGCTTGGGTTGTGGCAAGCTGTTGCGGTGTAAGGATCAGGACGCTTACCAAAGAGACACTGAGGTATAAGAATGTGGCAATGACCAATGAGAGCAGAATGGCTCTAGGGTAGGCTTTCGAAGGGTTCTTTACCTCTTCGGCGATGTTTACCATATCTTCAAATCCCAAAAAAGCGTAGAAGGCTAAAAAACCGCCTAAAAAGATGGCGTACCAGACATCCCACTCCAAAGGAGGTATGAGCTCAGGTACTCTCTCAGGCAGTGTCTGTAGCTGAGGCAGTCCGATCCACAAGATGAGAAGAAGACCGCCGATCTCGATAAAGGTGAGGATGACGGCGATGGTCACGGACTCGCCGATCCCCCAGACGGCGATCAGCCCTAAGATGCCTATCAACCCTGAAAGGACGAGCCATTCAGGCAGAAATGTCAGCTCTGCAAGATAACCGGTAAAGCCTCTTGCTATGGTTGCGGCAGAGATCAAGGCGGCCAAAGCGACTGTCAAACCGATGACAATCGACAGGTTGGTGGAACCAAGCCCCTTTTTGATATAGAGCGCTACACCGGCTGCATCAGGGTAGCGCGATGCCAGTTCGCCGTAACTTAATGCCGTAAACGAAACAATAAACAGTGCCACTAAAAAGGAGAAGGGTGCATACATGCCGGCACTGTTGGCAACCTCTGCGATAAGGACATAGATACCTGCACCCAGAATATTGCCAAGCCCGTAAAAGAGCAGCATCGGCATAGTGATCTTGCGAAGAAGCTGTGGTGGCTGTGGCATCGCCGCTTACTCTTTCGAGTTCCCTTTAAAAAATTTGCTAAGCTCTGTAGGAAACGGAAAAACGATGGTGTTGGTCTTGTCGTTGGAGATATCGCTCATAGTCTGAAGATAGCGCAGCTGGATACCCAGGTCGTTTTGACTGAGTTTCTCTGCTGCTGCCAGGAGGTTTTCACTCGCTTCGAGCTCCCCTTTGGCATTGATCACCTTGGCGCGGCGTTCACGCTCGGCTTCAGCCTGTTTGGCAATGGCACGCACCATACTCTCGTCAAGGTCGATATGTTTGATCTCGACATTCGATATCTTGATCCCCCAGGCATCGGTCTGTTTGTCGAGGATCTCCTGAATATCATAGTTGAGTTTTTCGCGTTCCGCCAGCATCTCATCGAGTTCATGTCCGCCCAGTACGGAACGCAGCGTCGTCTGGGCAAGCTGGCTGGTCGCAGCATTATAATCCTCCACTTGAATAATCGCCTTTTCAGGGTCAAGCACACGGTAGTAGACGACGGCATTGACATGGACCGAGACATTGTCATGGGAGATGACATCCTGTGTCGGTACATCAAGTACGATGATGCGAAGGTCCACTCGCACCATCTGCTGAATAAAGGGGACCAGAATGATGAGCCCCGGCCCTTTTACGCCGGTGAAACGACCGAGTGTGAAGATGATACCGCGGTCATATTCGCGTAAAACACGGATCGCCATCGCCAGTAAAAGGATCAATAAGATGGTCACATAGACCATGATCATAGGTAAATCTAAAAACATTGTTTACTCCTCTATAGGTTTAATCTGTAATATCAGGCCATTACGTCCGGTAACCCGAACTTTCTGACCGACGCTCAACGGGCTCTCACTCTCTGCATGCCATGTTTCGCCATGGCAGAGAACATGATAGCCATTGCTGCCCGCTTCGAGCACTTCTGCGACAGCACCGATCATCTCCTCGGCACCGGTCACCACCTTGGCTGATCGTGAACGCATAAAGAGCTTCATCACCAAGATAAAAAAAGCGAGGCTGACGAGGCTAAAGGCGATAACCAGAGAAAGTGAGACACTGCTTCCAAGGGTGTCGGCATCAAAGAGCAGCAGTGAGCCGAAGGCAAACGCGACAACCCCGCCGACGCCGAGAACGCCGAATCCTGAGACAAAGACTTCCGCGACCATAAAACTGACGCCCAAAAGGATCAGCAGCAGACCTGCATAGTTAAAAGGGATCATATTCAAGGCGTAGAGCGCGATGACGCCGGCGATGACACCGATAGTACCGGGCAGAACAGCACCGGGGTTCATCAGTTCGAAGAAGATGCCGTACATCGCAATGAGCAGCAGGATATAGGCGATGTTCGGATCGGTAATGGTAGCGAGAAAACGGCTCTTCCAGTCGGCTTCAAAAGGTATGACAACACTCTCTTTACTCTGCAATTTGACTGTTGTTCCCAACACTTTGATCTTCCGTCCGTCAACTTTTTTGAGCAGCGATGCTGTGTCGTCTGCGATGAGGTCGATGACACCCAGCTTCAGAGCATCTTTTGCAGAGAGACTTTCGGCTGATGCCACGGCATTGACCGCCCAGGTGACGTTGCGCTCGTTCATCTGTGCAAGACTGGTGATATAGGCGACGGCATCGTTGAGGGCTTTTTTTTCGGCGGTCGTAGCACTGCTGCTGTTTGTATCTGACTGCTTTGGCGGCTGTATCAGGCTGATGGGTGTCGCCGCACCGAGATTGGTCCCCGGAGACATCGCCGCCACATGCGAGGCATATAACAGATAGGTCCCGGCACTGGCCGCACGGGAGCCTCTCGGCGTGACATAGGTGATGACGGGAATGGAACTGTTGGAAATGGACTGGATCATCTCGCGCATTGATGAAGAGAGGCCGCCCGGAGTGTCGAGTTCTATCAGTAATGCCTCAGCTTTGTGCTGTTGTGCATAGGTCAGAGCATCCTTAAGTATAGTGGAGCTGGCAGGGCCGATAGCCCCTTTGATCGCCACTTTTATAATGACGGACTCGGCTGAAAAAAGCGGCATAAATGACAGTAGTAACAGCAGCAGAAGCAGTCTCATTTTATGCACCTGTATATTGAGGTAAAAGATCATTGTAAATCATAATAACTTAGGGGCACCTCTAAAAAACCCGGCAGTCTTCAGAGGGAAGAAAGAGAGCAAACCCACCCATGCTATATACGACGGTACTCCAGAAAAGGTGAGGCTGTTCACCTTCGGGTCGCCTGGATCGTGAACTTCTCTCTATCTCTCCAACGGTACGTAGATCAAGACGTCCGAAGGCACTCTCTTCATCAGGTATGAGGCGGTAGAGCCGTAAAAAACGGTGTCGGAGACTTTAACGCCGTGTGTCCCGAGTATGACCAGATCACTTTTGTGTTCAACTGCCGCTTCGAGCAACATCTCACCGATAGGGTCAAACCCCTCGATCACTTCAGTATTGTCCATGCCGATGCTCTGCTGAAATGCTTCAACGTCAAGTTCGATCTGCTCTCTGACCTTCTCCGTGTAGATCTCTCTGTCGCTCTCCAGGTTATAAAAGTCGACATGCAGATCACTGATCTGTGTGTAGGCATAAGAGATGCTGATGTCGGTGTCTCTAAAGAGCTCTTGGGCAAAGAGAATACTCTTTCGGGAGGCTTCCGAAAGATCGGTAAGCGCCAAGATGTTTTTATACTCTTCTGTCACCGCTGTTTTGATGATCAAAACCGGCAGATGGCTTTTTTGGGCAACATGATGTGCAGTGGAGCCGAAGAAGGTGTCTTTGATCGTTCTTTTGCCATGTGCTCCGATGATGATCAGGTCGCTTTTGAGTCGTTCGGCTTCATAGACGATTTCGTTAGAAGGTTTCCCTCTGACAATCGTTACAAAGTACTCTACATTGGCTTGCGCATTTAAGATATTCATCTTCTCTTCTATCTTTTGCCTGAGCTTCTCTTCACCGTTAACATCGCCGAAGATCTTCTCCACCAGTGGAATATCAATACTGTGGAGAACTGTTATCTGGGCATTTGTCTTTTTGGCCAAAGAGATCGCCCTCTTTAAAACTTCATCCGCCATCACGGATGTGTCTATTGCTGCGATGATGTTGTTTACGATTGCCATGGTCTTGCTCCTTTATAATCACAAAAATGTTTAAAACGGTACTAACGGTGCTGCTCTTTGTAAACAAGGCCGATCAGGGCATTGACCTCTTCTCCCAGAAACTCCAACATGTCGTCAACAGAGACGATTCCCGCGAGATAACCTTCATTGTCCACGACCGGTAGTCTTCTTATGCCGTGGACGCGCATACGTTCAATACTCTCATAAACACCGTCCTCTTCACTGCCTGACACCAGCTCGTTGCTCATGATGTCGGCGACTTTGACGCTTTTGGCATCACCGTCGTCTGCTACGATTTTCACAACGATGTCCCTATCGGTGATGATACCTATAGGCGTATTGCCGTTTTTGCTTGCGCTGACGACAATAAGGTCGCCGACATTAAAAACACGCATCAACTTGGCAGCCTCCATAATATTCTCATCTTGTTGGATAATAAATGTGTCACGATTACAAAGCTCGCCAATATTCATAATCACTCCTTTTGGAAACAATTCTATCTTAGTATAACGCATTGCAGATATAATTGAAAAGAGCTCTTTCGTTAATGATGATTTAGCCCATATTCCATTTTTTACCTCCAAAGGGTATAATGTCTATTATTATAAAGTATTGCTGCAGTGCGCTGCAGTCGAGAATATGGAGAACTTTTGGAACAGAATATAGAACCGATGACAAAATTCGGGTACGAGCGTCTTCAGGCAGAGTCGAATCATCTTAAGTTTGATGTACGTCCGGGTGTGATCAAGGCGATCGAAGAGGCAGCAGATATGGGCGACTTGAAAGAGAATGCCGAATACCATGCGGGTAAAGAAGAACAGGCCAACATAGACCGTCGTCTGCGCGAGATCGGTGAGATGCTGATGAATGCTCAGATAGTCGACCCGAGTGAACTGGAGCATGCGCGTGTCAGTTTTGGCTCAACGGTCGTCCTGGAAGATATAGAGTCGGGCGATGAAGTGACCTATACGATTGTCGGCGGGTGTGAAAGTAACCCGGACCTCGGCCTGATCTCGTTCAATTCACCGCTGGCAAAGCAGATCCTCGGTAAAGAAGAGGGCGATGAGATCAAAGTCCGCCTTCCCGGTGGTGTGAAAGAGTTTGAAGTGAGTGAGATTAAATATCAGGAGATCGTCTTTGAGTGCCATGATTAAAGTCGCTGTTATCGGGGCGAGCGGATACACAGGCCTTGAACTTATCAAGATGATCGTCAAACACCCGACATTCGAACTTGCTTATGTAGCAACAAGTGAGGGGGGTGTGTCGTTAACGGAACTTCACCCTTCACTTTTAGGTGTATATGAATGCGATGTGGAGAAGGCGGATGCGTCTGCTGTTGCAAAAGAGTGTGAACTCGCTTTTTTGGCACTGCCGCATAAAACAGCGATGGGCTTTGTCAAAGCGCTGATGGCCCTGGATGTGAAAGTGGTCGATCTCTCTGCCGATTACCGCCTTGAAAAAGAGCGATATGAAGCGCACTATGTCGAGCATATTGATCCAGAGAATCTGGAACACGCTGTGTATGGGCTTCCGGAACTTAATTTAGAAAAGATCAAAGGTGCCAAACTGGTGGCAAATCCGGGCTGTTATCCGACGGCTTCGATTCTTGCGGCACTGCCGTTTATGCCGTATCAGATCAAAGGTACACCGCTGATCGTCGATGCCAAAAGCGGTGTGAGCGGAGCGGGTAAGAAACTCTCCGAGACAACCCATTACGTCACTATCAACGATAATGCTTTTGCCTATAATCCGATGCAGCACCGCCACGGTCCTGAGATCGCTGAAAAACTTGGCATTGACGATGCCACCGTAAGTTTTGTACCGCATCTGCTGCCGATGACGCGGGGTATGCTCTCTTCAGTCTATATGCAGGTTGAGGGTGACTTTGATGCGGTAGAGACGTTGAAGGCCTTTTATAAAGAGGCACCGTTTGTACGTGTCCGTGAGAACCCGGTCGATATGAAAAGTGTTGCAGGCACCAACTTTTGCGATATCTTTGTGAAGCGCAACGGTTCCACACTCTTTATCAATGCTGCCATAGACAATCTGCTCCGCGGGGCCAGTTCGCAGGCAATCGTCAATGCCAATTTGATGATGGGCCTTGCTCCGGATGCCGGTGTGCCCGATATCGCCTATGTCCCCTAAGCCCTGCAAGCTCCTGGAAGGGGCGATCATACTCGGTGATGCCCACTTCTCCTTCAAACACGGGGAGCTGCTCGACTTTCTGAAAGCGATCCGCTCGCAAGCGATTCAGACTCCGCAGCTCATCTTCATGGGCGATCTGTTCGATCTGCTCTTTGGCGGCATCGGCAAGACGGTAGAACGCAACCAGGAAGCCGTTGATCTTATCAATGCCCTCAGTGACAACATTGAGATCATCTATCTTGAGGGTAATCATGATTTCAACCTGGCTTCGATCTTTCCCGGTGTTAAACTCTTCCCTATCAACCAGCAGCCGGTGGTTTGCGAATACAAGGGCGAACCCGTTGCATTGGCGCACGGCGATTTTGACGGTCCTTTGGGGTACCGTCTTTATACGGCTATCATCCGTAATCCATTCGTTTTGCGATCTTTGAGCGTCATTAACGGGCTCGGTAAACAGTTTATCCTTAATGCGCTGGATGCAAAACTGGCACGAAAAGATGACTGCCAAAAGATGTATACGTTTGAAAAGTTCATCAGAACGCATCTGCAGCAACAGAAATTAAAAGCGTATACGCTCTTTATCGAAGGGCATCATCATCAAGATATCTCTTTTGATATCGATGGGTGTACCTACGTCAACCTCCCGGCATTTGCCTGCGGTTCGGGGTATATGCGCTTTGGTGCTGACGGCTTGATGCCTGCCCGTTTTGAACAAGGTCAGGTATAGGGCATGTCAACAAACGTGAAAGTCGGACTATCGGTCAGTTTAGAGGGCGAGACGGTCACTTATAAAGTCCAGGGTGTTCTGACTATACAGCGTCTTGCAACAATAGAAAAAGAGCTTCAAGCTTCTGCCAAAGAGCTGAAAGCACAGACTGTAGTATGGGATCTCTCGGAACTTGAGAGTATGGATTCCGCCTTGGCCCTTTTGATAACCAAAGAGATCGAAAAGGCTGACAAAATGGGTAAAACGGTCGTGCTCAGTTCAATGAACAGTGATGTTGAAAAGATGCTGACAATGGCAAAAGAACATGCGTATTTCGGCTCCAGTTTTACGCCGAAAAAAGAGTCGTTACTGCATCTCATCGGTGCTAACAGTGCTGATCGGGTCATGAAACTGTTGGCTTTTCTCGGTTTTTTCGGCCAATTGAGTATGATCTTTTTCAGTTCATTTTTACATCTGCGGCACATACGCTGGAAAGAGATGGTCTTTGAGATCAACGAGAGCGGGATCAAAGCACTCCCGATCATCTTATTGACGACCTTTTTGATCGGTATCGTCGTTGCCTATCAATCCGCTTCACAGCTGAAACTGTATGGGGCGAATATCTTCATTGTCGACATGCTGGGTATCTCGATCCTGCGTGAACTGGCACCGATGCTTGCCGCGATCATTGTTGCCGGACGGAGCGGTTCAGCCTATGCGGCGCAGATCGGGGTGATGAAGATCACCGAAGAGCTCGATGCTATGCGCACGATGGGGTTTGACCCCTACGCCTTTTTGGTGCTGCCGCGTATCATTGCCCTGATGATCATGATGCCGATCTTGATCTTTTTTGCGGACATTGCCGGAGTCGTAGGGGGTATGCTGATCGCGCATATCGACCTTGGCCTTTCACCGACACTCTTTTTGGACCGTTTTGTCGAAGTGGTCAAGGTGAAACATTTTTGGATCGGTCTGCTCAAGGGGCCGTTTTTTGCCCTTTTGATCGCGAGTATCGGTATTTATCGCGGTCTGCAGGTCAAGAACGATACCCAAAGTATCGGGCTCAATACGACGAAAGCAGTGGTAGAGTCGATCTTCGCCGTGATCATTTGCGATGCTTTCTTCTCGATCATCTTTACAAACCTGGGGTATTAGATGAACAGTCCTAAAAAGATCATTGAAGTCAGAGATGTTGTCACAAGGTTTGGCAGCAACCTAGTGCATGACGGTATCAATCTGCATGTCGAACAGGGCGAGATCTACGGCTTTTTAGGACCGAGCGGCTGCGGAAAGTCGACCCTGCTCAGACAGATCATCATGCTCGAAGATTTTGAAAGCGGTTCGGTTGAACTGCTTGGGCATAAGATCGAATCGATCCGCACGCGTGCGGCTCAGTACCTTAGAATGCAGTGGGGTGTGCTGTTCCAGTCAAATGCGCTCTTTACCTCACTGACGGTTGCAGAAAATATTGCACTCTCACTTCAGGAGTATACTAAGCTCTCGCAGGAGAGTATTAATGATATTGTCGCCTTCAAGATCGACATCGTCGGACTGAAACAATCCGACGGACAGCTCTACCCTTCGCAGATCAGTGGCGGAATGAAGAAGAAAGCAGCACTTGCAAGAGCACTTGTTATGGACCCCAAAATCCTCTTTTTGGATGAGCCGACTTCGGGACTTGACCCTATTTCAGCGCGAGAATTCGATACACTTATAGTAAAATTACGTGATCTTTTGAACTTGACAGTCGTCATGGTCTCTCATGATTTGACCTCTATCAACCATACACTTGATAGAATGGCTGTTATCGACAATAAAAAAATCGTGGCGGAAGGCGCTTTAGATGAGATCAAGAAGATCAAAAGTCCGTTTATCGAGCGCTTTTTTGCCAACGATATGATGTAAATATAATTTTGAAGGATTAGGATGAACGCCAAAACCAATTACAGTTTAGTCGGTCTTTTTGTACTAATGTCAATTGTGCTGATCTTTGTTTTTGTGGTCTGGTTGATCAAACCTACGGACGAAACGGTCTTGACACCGTTTAAGATCTATTTTACGGAGTCTGTTTCCGGCTTGAACATCGATTCGCCTGTCAAATACAGAGGGGTGACGATCGGTAAAGTGACGAAGATGCGCATTAATCCGACCAATATCGAAGAGATTCAGGTTGATATCTTGGTCGATGACGATGCACCGATCAAGACCGATACGGTGGCCAAGTTGAAAAGTCAGGGCATTACCGGTCTAAACTATATCGACTTGAGTCAAGGCAGCAAGGAGGCGCCGTTTCTTTGCGACGTGGAAAAAAACGACCCTGTGATCAAATCGGTACCTTCATTTTTAGTCAAGGTCGAGGAGTCCTTCGGGTCGGTCTCGCTCAACCTCTCCAAAACGCTGCACTCTACCGGTCAACTGCTGCGCGAAGAGAACCAGGAAGCGATCACTAAAACATTGAAGCACCTCTCTGCGACAATGGACAAGATCGACACGGCGCTTGATGAAAAGAGTATCCAGAATTTCCATAAGATGATCGCCTCTGCCCGTTCAACCGTTGAGAAAATGGATAAAACGATGCCGAAAGTAGATGCTTTTATCGATAAGAGTGTTGATTTTGAAGAGCGTGTCTCCAACGCTCTGACCTCGATCTCAAAAAGTTACCTCACCATTGCCTCAGCCATGGCAGTGTTTGAAGAACGCAACAAAAACGGGGATTACTCGATGAAAGAGAGTACGGCGGAACCGATGAAACAGTTCCAGATCACGATGCGCGAGATGCAGAGGACGTTAAACGAGATCAACCTGATGTTAGCGCGTTATGGCGACAGTCCGTCAAACATGCTGCTGCAGAGCGAAGAACCTAATATCGGACCGGGAGAGAAGTAGTGAAAAAAACAATAATTCTAGGCATGACATTCGCGATGGTACTCTTTTTCATGGGAGGCTGTTCGCTTCAAACAACAGTCCCTGCGACATCGAAATACAGTTTAAATGACAATTATGATGTTAAAGCGGTCGAGAACAGTCTATTTGCTGATAAGGTGATCCGAATGGGCGTTATCGAAAGCTCGCCGCTGTTAAGTGCAACGGATATCTATTACAGCAGTGACGATGGTCAGAGTTACAGCTATACAAAAGCACGCTGGAATGAAGGTGTAAATGATCAACTGGGCAATTTGATGATGCGATCTATCATCAAGACCAGAATCTTTAAAGATGTACTTCCGTTACGTTCACTGGCCAGAAGTGACTTGATCCTGGAGATGAACATCTACGACTTTTCACAGCAGATCCATACTGACGGTACAACGACACTTCATCTTTCGGTAAAGCTGAGAGTCGTAGACGCATACGACCGAAAGATCATTGCGACCAGATTGTTTGACATGAAGCAACATGAGCAAGAGGGAAATATCAAAGGCGCTCTGAAAGGGTATAACAAACTTGTGGCCAAACTATTGTCTGAGACAAATAGCTGGTTGGAAAAGAGCAGCTGACAAAAGAGCTCTGCTGCTTGTTCCGCGTCGTGTTGTTACGCCTTACACCCTGTATTGATACGAAAGATCGTATATAACGGACAGAAACCGATTAGGCCTGTTACTAATGGAATAAGGCCGATATAACCCCACACCCATCCTGTAAATACTGCAATAAAGACAAATAGTGCCCCGACGAACACTCTAAGAAAGCGGTCGAAAAATCCTGAATTACACATGAGAAGATCCTTTTATGTTTTGTGAATAGAGTAAGTATATAATTTTTTAGTAACAATTGTCAGTGACTTTGTCACATAAGATATTTTTATACGATAATAATGACGTAAAAAGGGAAATAGATTTTGCTACAATAGCGCTATGAATGAAGCAGTATATAAACAACGAAGAGATCAGCTGATCGCGATGATGGATAATGGTGTTGCCGTGCTCTCAACGGCAAGGTTGCAGACACGCTCCAATGACACCGAATACCCTTTCAGACCAGACAGCGATTTCTATTATCTGACAGGGTTTACGGAAGACAACACGGTTCTTCTTCTCTCAAAAAAAGAGGATGAAGAGAAAACGGTTCTTTTCGTGCAGGAAAAAGTACCGGAGATGGAACTCTGGACAGGCGAACGTCTGGGTGTGGACGCGGCTAAAGCCCGTTTCAGTGTTGACGAGGTTTTCAGTATAGCCGAGTATGAGGCCCAGTTGCAAGAGCTCTTAAAAGAGCAGCCGCTGATCTATTTTGACCTTTTCAGCGATGATGCGGTCTACACGCAGCTCAAAGCAGCCGCCAAAACGATGCTGCACACCCGGGGTGTCACACGCTCGCCGAGAACCTTCAGCGACATCACCAGACTGACACAGCAGATGCGTCTTATTAAAAGTGACGAAGAAGTTTCGCTGATCAGGCAGGCGCTTTCGATCACTGAGAAGGCGCATCATCATGCCATGAAAGTGTGCCGCCCGGAACTGATGGAGTATCAGCTTCAAGCCGAATATGAGCATATCTTTAAAAAAGAGGGTGCTTACAGTGATGCGTATACGACCATTATCGCCGGCGGGAACAACGCCAACACACTGCATTACATCAAAAATGATCATGCTTTAAAAGAAGGTGATCTGGTGTTAGTTGATGCCGGATGTGAATACGGCTTTTATGCGAGTGATATTACACGGACATATCCTGTAAGCGGTACATTCACACCGGAACAAAAAGAGCTATACAATTTCGTTTTAGACGTACAGTTAAAGATCATCGATGCGATAAAACCGCAAGGGTCAAAAAAAGAGCTGCAGACACTTTCAGAGAAACTGCTGACGGAAGGGATGGTGGCCCTAGGGATTCTAGAAGGCGATGTTGACGCACTGATGGAAGAGAAAAAGCACAAACAGTACTACCCGCACGGCATCGGCCATTGGCTCGGTATCGATGTGCACGACCCTTGCCCCTACAGTGATGAGAACGGTGAGGAGATCCTCTTTGCCGAGGGGATGGTCCTGACGATCGAACCGGGTATCTATCTGCCACAGGATGATGAAACGATTCCTGAAAAATATCGGGGCATCGGCATACGGATCGAAGATGACATCCTTATCACCGAGGAAGGGTGTGAAAACCTTTCAAAAGGGATCGCTAAAACAGTTGAGGAGATCGAAGCGGCTTGTCGTTAGTCCGCGGGGTGAGTAAACGGTTTACGCGGCTATATCTATTTTGAGAAAATCTGCTTAGTTGTAACTGTAGCTCCAGCCTGTTGAACCGGCTTTCGCCTCGTTAAAGTCTGGTGAATCCGCCATAAAATCGATGACATGCATAAGCCCGTGCGGCAGCTCTTTTTTATCCTCTTCTTTAAAGAGGTGCATCGGCATCGGTGTCTCCTGGTTGGTCACGGCAAAAGCGACGGCGTCCACCTGGCTGAAAACATCACTGATATTAAACAGCTTGTATTGATTGGCAAATTTTTCAATAATAGCCTGCTGTATCTCCATCGGCAGCTCATCAGCAGTGTTGAGAAAGATCGTGATATGAATAGGGGCTTTAGCATCATCTAGGGTTGTCGGTGCTGCCATTATGATGTACTCCACACCGTCAAGATGCGAGGCGATCTCCTCTTTCTCAAAATATCGCTGGGTCTTTAAAGCTTCGTGGGTCTGCATCATTCTCTTCTTTTTTATATATTTATGGCATTATAAACTATAGAAAATAATAGAGAGCTACAGCAGAGAGGTCAGGGTGAACAATCAAGATATCGAAGCGTATTGTCTGGCAAAAAAAGGGGCCGTCAAAGAGTATCCGTTCGACAAGGTGACAGCAGTCTATAAGGTAGGCAACAAAATGTTCGCGCTCTGCAGTGATACGAATGACACCGTCAGCCTGAACCTGAAGTGTGACCCCTTATATGCTGCCGAACTACGCTCTATCTATGATTGCGTCAGGGCCGGATACCATATGAATAAAAGACATTGGAACACGGTGGAGTGCAACAAAGAGGCTGATGACAGCGTTGTAGAGGAGTGGATCGATGATTCGTATGCACTTGTCTTTAGCTCCTTGAGTAAAAAACTCCAAAATGAGATCGAACGGAAAGGCTAGATTTGTCCTGCAAAAAAATGTACCTGTTTTTTATGGCACTTATGTCGATAGCTGTTTTGAGCGGATGTGCGCCTAAAGAGGCGATGCTTCACAATGATACGCTGGTCGCCCAGGGCCATTTCACCGAAGCGGCAAAGGTCTCTGAAAACGAGATCGACACGTCGGACCGGACACAGCGAAACAATCTGCTTTGGACGCTCAATGCCGGGTTGGCTTATCGTTTTGCCGATAACAGTGAGGCGAGCATTAAAGCCTTCGATGAGAGTGAATGGCTGATCAAGCACTATCAGGAACAGTTACTCGACTCTGACCTGACCCAGGGGACCGCCAGTATTTTGGTCAATGATACGACGCGTCCCTATATGGGTACCCAATATGACGGGGTGATGGCAAACACCTATAAAGCGATCGACTATCTGGCGATGGGGAATATGGAAGGTGCCCGTGTTGAGTTTAACCGTGCCATCGATAGGCAGCGCCGTGCAAAAGCCTATTACGCCAAACTGATCGAAAAAAACAGAGAAGCTGTTGTTAAAGAACAGCGCCGTAACAATAACGGTGTGAACACTGACGAGTCAATGCCACAGGCGGACAAAGTCCTGCATGAAAAGTACCCTTCACTCTATAATTTTGAAGCCTATCCTGATTTTATTAATCCGATGGTGAGTTATCTGGCCGGTATTTTTGCGCTGAGTGAAGGCGATAATCAAAAGGCATTTACGCTTCTAAAAGAGGCTTATGGAATGAACCGGAACAACAGTTACATCGCTGAAGATCTGGCTTATGTCGATAGACGTTTGGACGGCTCTTTAAAAATGAGGGAGCCTCTGGTCTGGGTGATCATCGAAGATGGACAGGCACCTGTTAAGAGAGAGTGGCGTATCGATGTGCCGGTTTGGATCTTTTCCAACAACTTAAATTATGTCTCTTTGGCCCTGCCGCGTCTTTATCCGCGGACAAGTGCATTTAACGGCTATGCCGTTAATATGGACAATACGTTGATAGAGAGTAAACTGCTTTCGGACATGGACAGAGTGGTAAAGACAGAGTTTAAAAAAGAGTATCCGGCCGTTTTACGGCGTGCACTTTTTTCGGCAACGACAAAGGCAGTTATCCAGTACCAGACACAACGGCAGATGCAGAACTCAGATGGCAATGCAGGTGCCGCCTGGGCGCTGGCTTCTATTGCGGCAACGGTCTACACCATAGCATCAACGCAGGCCGATACACGCAGCTGGACGACGTTGCCAAAGCGGTTTGACCTCATACGTCTTAACCGTCCAAAGAATGGTAAGTTGATGATTCAGACGTCGACAGGATTACGTTTGCCGGAGATAGATCTGCCGTCAAGTGAGCATACATTAGTTTATGTTAAAATGGCTACAGCGGGGGCAAAACCTTCGGTGTCAATAATTCCTTTTGGGAGAAAATAATATGAGAAGATGGATATGGCTGGCAGCAGTCGCTCTGATGTTCAGTGCCTGTGCCGATAAAACATCGTTTGTGAAAGTGGTTGATGATTCGATCTCCGGTGATATATCGATTGAGAAGATCAATGAACGGATCAACAGTGAAAGCGGTCTCAAAGAGCTTCAAGTGCTTGGCGAAAATGAGACAGACGAATATATGAAACTACGTTACCGGGTCGTCTGGTTTGACAAAGAGGGCTTCGAGATAGATTCTATCTCAAAAAACTGGACCGAACTGCCGGTCTATAAAAACGCCAACTTTACGATTCACATCGTGGCACCAAATAAAAAAGCGACGGATTACCGTCTGTTTATCAATAAATAAAGGAATCCTATGAAGAATATCACAAAAATCACACTCAGCGCACTGCTTGCAGCCGGTCTGATGAGCGGTTGTGCCGATAAGACCGAACGTATAGACATGAACAATGACAAGGGCGATCAGGTGATGGGCCTTGATTACCGTGACTTTAACGAGGCTGCGGCCGAAGCCGTACAGTCGATGTTGATGTCTGGTGCCCTCGATAAAAAAAGCGGTGACCGTTATGTCTTGGCCATCTCCCGTATAACCAATGATACGATGCAGCATATCGACACGGACCAGCTGATTAAGAAGATCCGGGTGCAGCTTCTCAAAAGCGGTAAAGTCGTAGTAACTACGGCCGTCAGTGCCAATGGCGCAGAAGACCAGATGAGCAAGCAGGCACGCGAGCTTCGAAATGATGATGAGTTCAATCAGCGTACTGTTCAGGAAAAAGGGCAGATGATCGCGCCGGACATGAGCCTTTCGGGCAAGATCCTGCAGCGTAACGTTCGAATGGACGACGGCAAACAGCAGGTGGAGTATTACTTTATGTTGAGTCTGACTGAGATCAAAACCGGGCTTGCCTGGTGGGAAGGGGAGTCGATCATCGGGAAGCGTGGCTCCGGAAAATCGGTCTCCTGGTAAAAGTTCCAGCTTCGGCGCGATTTGCACCGGGATTCACCTCTCAACGCACAGCAGTGCGTCTTCGGGTTCACACCCGGTACAACTCACACCAAAACAAGGGTACCGCTCGCGAAGCGATGTTTCTCTGAAATCTGAAACTTTTTACTGTTTAAGAGGTGGTTAAGATGAGCTTTGCCATCTTTCTTAACTTAGCACTCTTTATATCAGTTTTTTTATCAGGTCGGTGACGCCGATGTGCAGGTTATAGTTGGCAATAGGGAAGTCCTGCCATTCGTCTTCAAGGTTGACGGTGTAGCCGCTGAGGTAGCTGCCGAGTTCGCCGAGTTCGATCATCTTGTATTGTGCTGTTTGTTCAGCAGAGTACTTTGTACGTTCCAATGTTCCTTTATCGTTGCTCTTTTGAAGCGTAAAGGCGAGCCATTTCAGGTTGGCAAGGTCACAGTAGCGAATAAAAAGCTCTCTGTTTAAACTCTCTTGCGGATCTCCCTCCGGCGTAAACAGCAGGTTCTGCTCTCTCAGCGGAATCAATACGGAAAGTATGGCATTTGACAACGGTATGGCTTTCTCCACCCAAATCGGTGATTCGTTACTGCTTTTAAGTGCTGTTTCCAAAACAGAGATGATCTGCTCTTTTTTTCCGGTCGCGAATATCTGTCCAATAGTTTGTATCATGTTTGGCAATCTTTATTTTTTCATAATGTAGCCTTTCTTGTATAATGGCATCCTTATTAACTCAACAAATCATTATGATTAAGGAAGACTATGACAATCAATAAAAGTCTTGTCACAAATCTGACAGCTATTACACTTATCCCCCTTTCGTTCCTAATTACCGAACCGACAGTATCAAAAGCGGTTCTTTATGCCGGTATTTTTGCCTTTTCAGGCGCCATAACGAATCTGCTTGCGATTCACATGCTCTTTGAAAAAGTACCTTTTCTGGTCGGTTCCGGTGTTATTGTCAACCGCTTCGAGAGTTTTAAAGCGGCGATCAAAGAGCTGATGATGACCCAGTTCTTCACGAAAGAGCAGTTGGACAACTTCTTTGCGAGTGAAGAGAAAAAACTGGACCTCTCCCCGATGATCGAAGAGACCGATTTTTCACCTGCTTTTGACGCGCTGAGTAAAACGGTGATGGAGTCCTCGTTCGGCGGTATGCTTGGCATGTTCGGCGGGGAGAAGGCGCTGGATGCATTGCGCGACCCTTTTACCCGCAAACTCAAAAGTGCGGTCGGTCGTATCGTGGCCAGTGAGAGTTTTGACGAACAGCTGCAAAACTATCTGAGCAGTTCGAACTTGAGCGACGACATGCTTGCAAAAATAGAAGAGGTCATTACTGCACGACTTGATGAACTGACGCCGCAACTGGTCAAAGAGATGGTACAGAACCTTATTCGTGAACATTTGGGCTGGTTAGTGGTCTGGGGCGGTGTTTTCGGCGGCTTGATAGGTGTCGGAAGCTCGTTCGTCCTTTAAAGCAACGCCGGACTCAGACCTCGATATCTATCCTCTTTTTGTCTTTGATGGCAACATACAGTTTGTCATACATGAGTTCAATACTGTCGCCGGGCATGTATTGACTGATGGCGATATGGTTATGATTGACGAGGCGGCTCAGCTTGTCGGCAAAGATAACCGAATCTTCGATATTGGTGTTCGCGAGCAAGATGGCATAGGTCTCTCTATCGATCTTTCCAAAGTAGTCACTCGCACGCAGGTGAAGCTTCTCAATACGTTGGAGTGTCTTTTTCTCGCTGTGAAAGGCGATGATGGAAAAAAGAGTGTTGTAACGTTCTGCACGGTTGATCTCCTTTTCAACAAAGCTTTCAAAAACCACCTCATTATAGGCTCCTGTATCCTGCTCTTTTGCAAGAAGTTCACGAATATCTTTGATGTCAAGGTGGTGTTCTATGGCTGTGTCCATAAGCAGTACATCATTTACAAAGTGTAAATAGATCATCAGCACTATGGTGTAGACAACGATCGAGAGGATGACTACGCCGAGTATGATCGCCATAAACATCTCTTTATGCATGAAGCTGTCACTGAGTGAGACGATCATAATAATAGCAAGGCCGCCTTTCATACCTGAGAGTGTCAAGACGTTGTTCCATTGCAATGAGAGCCCTCGGTATTTTACGAGTATCAGGACAACCATGTAACGAATGACCGTTGTCAGTGCAAAGGTATAGAGGATCTCATTCCGGTATTGGAAGAAGAGGTCGAAATTGATGACATTTGCGATAGAGATAAAGATAAGCGCATTGGCAAAGAGTGCAACAAAATAAGCCTCTTTTTTATAGGCACGAAAGGAGAGGTCGTTGCTGCTCTGGGTGTTGAGATGTTTGAAAATCGCACCATAGTTTTTATGTTTATAGTGCCCCTCTTTGTCAAAAAGGTACTTAAACAGCAAGATCGAGATGACAACAGCCAGGATACCGGAAAGGTCGATATAGTCTGCAATGAGAAAAGCGAGGCTTGCCATGACATATATAGAGATGAATTGTGAAAAGTTGTCTCGCGAGAGTTTGAAGCTGTAATACCCCAGCAACCCGACAACAAGCCCGACGATGATGGAGATCAAGATCGTATAGAGGGTCGTGTAGAGAAGGGCCAGTGTAGATGGTTTTTCACCTGCTATAAACGGGATGGCGATGAAAAAAAAGATGATCATCGCCGTGATATCGTTAAAGAGGCTCTCGCCTTCAGCATAGAGTTTAAGTTTTTGCGGGAGTCTGAATTTTGAAAAGATCGCACTGACAGAGACAACGTCCGTGGCCATCAGGGGTGTAAAGAGAATCAACAGTTCGAGTAAACTGAGTCTATAACTGTTGTCGACGAAATAGGTGAATCCGACGGCTAAAGCGATAGAGATAAGCACGGCCACGACGGCTAGATAGATGATGTCTGAGAAGTTATCCTGGAGCTCACTCCGGGAGAGACCCAAGATATCCGGTATGAGGATGACAGGCAGCATCATATACATGATCGCTTCAAAGTTTTCACCGAGTAGAGAAAGGTCAAAGAAGTGGTTGGCCGTGTACGCAAGGATGATGACGATGAGCACAAAGGGGATCTTAACAGTGTCTTCAATGTATTTTGCAATAAGAATAAGCGTTAAAACAATGGAAAATATTTCTAACATCTCGCTGCAACTCCTATGTATAGGCCTGTCGGTAAAATCAAACAACCCCTGGCATCAAAACCTTAGCGTCATTCATTGTCAAGGTAGTAGTCGACCTCTTTAAGTAAGAGTAGCATAGATGGTATAAAGGTTGAGTCCGGATAGGTCGCTTCGAAAGTGATGATCGCTTCTTTAGTCCGGAGTGCCAGCTTCTGTTTTTCCAGAGAGGGCTTGGTGTCGATATATTTCTCGTAACTGTTTCTGATCTCAAACACTTTTTGCTCTTCGGTGTTCAACTGCGCAATCGCAGCACCTTGTGTATTGGTCAGGCCGGTTTTAGTCTCTGCCAAGGCTGCTGAGATAAGTAGAAGTATAAGCCAGACTAGACGCATCACTCTACTTCGATCGTCACATCACCGATAACAAGTATGTCGCCGGCACGGATCTTGGCGCGTTTGCGTGTCTCCACTTCTCCGTTACGAACAACGTGCCCGTCTGCTACGATCATTTTTGCATCTGCGCCGCTGTCAACAAGGTCCAGAAATTTGATGAGTTTATAAAGTTCGATGTACTCTTCGGTTAATTGATAGATCATACTGTATCCTTTTCGAAATAGTAACCAAGATGGTGTTAAATGCGGGTATAAAGAGTCAGTGAAATAGGATGATTTATAGAGAGGTCATGAAAAAGCCTTACGGCTTGATCATGTAAAGATCCCAAATCCTTGAATACTGGTCACGCGGTTGTCGAGAATGGTATTAAGACCAACTGCACACAGTGCGATGAACAGGAAAGTGTAGGGGAACTACATTACAAAATATTATAATGTTAAAGACATTTTAGCAGAGATGGCTTATTTAAATATTAAATTATGTTTATTTATGGTTTCAGGAGTGCTCTTTAAGGATCTTTTCACAAGAGAGAGCGATTGCCAACTCTTCGTTCGTCGGTATGACAAAGAGTTTTACCCGACTCTGATCATGATGGAAAGAACCATCGGTGTTACCCCTGTTTTTCGTTTTGTCCATGATAACTCCAAAGGTTTCGTCAAGACCCTCCAGAACCATCTCGCGGACGACTTCTGCATGTTCACCGATACCTCCGGTAAAAACGATAGCATCGACTCTGCCTAAAACAGCACTATAGGCACCGATATATTTTTTTATACGGTAGGCGAACATCTCAAGGGCCAATTTGGCCTGTTTGTCACCATTGTCAGCTCTTTTGATGATGGCTCTCAGATCATTTTCCTGACAGATACCCCTCAGACCGCTCTCTTTATTGAGCATGGTGTCGATCTCTTTGGCGGTTGCGTTGTTAGTCTCCATAAGATAGGTGATGATGGCGGGGTCGAGGTCGCCGCTGCGCGTACCCATGATCAGCCCTTCCAAGGGCGTGAAACCCATAGAGGTATCGACACTCTGACCGTTTTTTATGGCGCAGGCACTGGCCCCATTGCCTAAATGCAAGGTGATCAGGTTCATCTCTTCCAGCGCTGTATTACAGCTTTTCGCTGCAGCCTGTGCCACAAAGTGGTGAGACGTACCGTGAAAGCCGTAGCGGCGGATATTCTGCTGTTCATATAGAGTTCTGGGCAGGGCATAGAGATAGGCATGTGGAGGCAAAGTATGATGAAAGGCGGTATCAAAAACAGCGATATTGGGGATCTTTGGTGCCAGCCTTGAGGTGATCTCGATGCCAAGTATGTTGGCGGGATTGTGCAGTGGTGCAAGGGGGATTAATAATTTTAGCTCGTCAAGTATATCGTTGTTTATCAGAGCGGGGGCGACAAATTTCTCACCGCCATGGACCACGCGGTGCCCGATCGCATCCAGATCTTTGGCGATATCTATGATATGCTCTTTTCTTAACGCGTCAAAGAGCATATTGAACGCTTCAGTATGATCGTGCAGAGTCTGCGTTGTGTCTATCTCTTTTTCGTGATAGTTAATATGCAGAAGCGCACTCTTTTCCCGTATCCCCTCTATGAGACCCGAAGCGATAAGTGTCCTATCATTCATTTCAAAAAGCTTCCATTTCAGAGAAGAGCTGCCTGCATTTAAGACAAGGACTTTCATTGAATCTCCTGTGCCTGGATAGCTGTAATGGCAACGGTGTTGATGATGTCATCTACGCTGCATCCGCGACTGAGGTCATTGACCGGTTTTTTCAGACCTTGCAGAACAGGGCCTATCGCGATGGCATTGGCACTTCGCTGGACGGCCTTGTAGGTGTTGTTGCCGGTGTTGAGGTCGGGAAAGACAAAGACCGTTGCCTTTCCGGCGACACTGCTGTTGGGCAGTTTGCTCCTGGCAACGTCGGCATCGATGGCTGCATCGTACTGGATAGGACCTTCTATAAGCAGCTCGGGGTACTTCTCCTGCACGATCCTGGTTGCTTTGCGTACTTTGTCTACGGCGCTGCCTTGACCCGATTGCCCGGTAGAGTAGGAGAGCATGGCGACACGAGGTTCGATCCCGAAACTTTTGGCCGTTTGTGCAGAAGAGACGGCGATCTGTGCCAGCTCCTCGGCATTTGGGTCCTGGTTGACGGCACAATCGCCATAGACAAGGACACGCGTCTCAAGGCACATAAAAAAGACACTGGAGACGATATCGCACTCCTCCGTGGTCTTGATGATCTGCAGTGCGGGGCGGATAGTGTCGCCGGTGGTGTGGATGGCCCCAGAGACCATACCGTCGGCCATGTTCAGATGGACCATCATCGTTGCAAAATAGTTGGGATGCACCATCGCATCTTTTGCCGCGTCAAGACTGAGCCCTTTCGCTTTACGCATCTCAAAAAATGTCTGGGAGAATTCCTCTTTATAGTGGGACTGTTCAGGGTCGATGATCGTTGCTTTGGTGAGGTCAAGTGCCAAGAGCGAGATGTGGTGTTCGATCTCTTCTCTCTTGCCCAACAGGATAATATCGACCACATCCCGACGTAAGAGGATCTCCGCCGCACGCAAGATACGTTCATCACCGCTTTCGGGCAGAACGATACGCTGGCGTACCTGTCTGGCCCTCTCGAAAAGTGTATAGGTGAACATCATCGGTGTCATGATATTGGCGTGACTCTCTTGCAGTTGTCGGAGTATCTGCTCTCTGTTGACATGGGTTTCAAAGAGACCCTTTGCCAAAGCGATCTTACGGGTACTTTTCGGTGTGATGCGCGAACGCACGGCTTCAACTTTCGAGGCGGTTGTGTAGGTGTCTGTCTCAACCTTCATAATAGGCAGTTCGATAACATGAAAGTTCTCGAGAAGCTGCATCATACTAGGGTTCGGCGTAATACCGCCGGTTAGGATGATACCGGAGACATTCGGAGATTCTTTCGCATAAAATGAGACAAAGGTGGCGATAATGATGTCGGCACGGTCAGCAGGTACGATAATCAGTGAGCCCTCCTGCAGTCGCGGCAGGTAGTGGTCGAGACCCATCGCTGCGATCTTGCTCTGTTTGACGATATTATCCAGGGCGTGTTCGCTGCCTAAGACCATTTCGGCATTCAGCGCTGTTTTGATCTCCTGGAGAGAGGGAGTGTCGAGTTCGCGGTTATTGGGCAGAAAAAAGTTCATTGCCCTGGTTGGTTTGGTCGTAACAAGCTGCTCGAGTGCCGTGAACTCGTTTTCGTCGACACGGTTGACAAAGGTGGCAAAATGGTTGACCCCGGCATTGTGGATGATCTCCTCTTCGAGTTTAATCTCGTCATAGATCTCACGGCTCGTCTTCTCTTTCGCATTGAGGATGGGGATAAAAGGGGTTGAGAGATTCTTGGCAAGATGGAGGTTGATGTCAAAATCAAGGGTGGCACTGAAAAGTGAGCGTGGTAGTCCCTCTATGAGCACAAAGTCAAACTTCTTCTCCAGCTTTTTGTAGTGGCTGATGATCGTGGTAATGACCTGGTCGACTTTGTCTTCTGCCAGGAGGGTCTCGACTTCATTGGAGTGGAAACAGTAACTCTCGTCATCGCTTTGTACCAGTGAAAAGTGTTCCTGCATAAAAAAGATATCACAGTCGGTGTTGCTGCTGTGTTGGATGACAGGACGAAAAAAGGCCACCTTTTCATAACGGCTTTTTAAGATGTCCATGAGACCGATGCTGATAAAAAGTGTTCCTGTCAAAGGTTCAAGAGAGGCGAGGTAGAGGCTGGAGGTTTTGGACATGGGAATTATCCTCGATTAGCGTGTTTTATAAGTGCATAGAATTTCACTTATCTTACTTCAATCTTCATTGTGATAGCCTTACAGAACTTTAACCACAGGGCGGTTCCAAACGCCCAGAAGGCGTTTGATGTTATGCCCCTGCGGATCAGACCGGGACTATAAAGCGTGTTGCGGCCCCTTTCATAAAAGGGTGACAATCGCGCAGACACCGGAAGAGTTGATGCGGTCACGTTATGCCGCATTTGCGCTTGGCGAGGCCCAATACCTTTATGAGACCTCTCTGCAAAAGCACCATGCACCCGATGAACTCGAACAGTTAGAAGCACAGATGGGTCAGGTGGAGTGGCTGAAACTTGAGGTCACTGATGCCCATGACAACATTGTGGCGTTCAAAGCCTATTATCGT
Organism: Sulfurimonadaceae bacterium; assembly: GCA_041596355.1. GTDB lineage: Bacteria > Campylobacterota > Campylobacteria > Campylobacterales > Sulfurimonadaceae > Sulfonitrofixus. The sequence continues at coordinate 159,787 of JBFHIS010000006.1, forward strand.
GATGAGAGCGGCATCCATCTGCTGCATGAGAAAAGCACTTTCGTCTATCTGGAGAGTCTCTGGTTCTATGATGCAGGCGAGCTCTACAAGACAAGGATCGAACGCAATGAAAGTTGTCCCTGCGGCAGCGGCAAAAAATATAAAAAGTGTTGTGGAAAACAGGGTGCAGCATCAAGGTAAGAACAGTTGTGATAAAACTGATTCACTTTCATCTAACCACTCTTTAGTTATAATCGCGAAAAATATTAGGTGCATAACGTAAGCGCCAAAGATTGAGAGATAATTATGGTTAGAACACAAAACTTAACAATGCGCTTTGGCAGTCGTATTCTTTTTGAAGACATCAATATCAAACTTGACCAACACAAACGTTACGGTCTTATCGGTGCCAACGGTGCCGGTAAAACAACCTTTTTGAAGATCTTGAGCGGTGAGATCAAAGATTATGAGGGTGATGTGATCATCGGAAGCGGCTTGAGAGTCGGCGTATTGGGACAGAATCAGTTTGCCTTTGAAGACTTTACGATTATGGACGCCGTGCTTTACGGCAACAAACGTCTGTTTGACGCGGTTAAAGAGAAAGAAGAGCTCTATATGACCGGCGATTTTGAAGATGATAAAGTGAACGAGCGTCTTGGCGAGCTGGAGATGATCTGTGTCGAAGAAGATCCGACATACGAGTATGAGACACAGATCGGTAAGATCTTGGGGAATGTCGGTATTCCTGCGGATGAACACCACGATTTGATGTCATCACTAAAAACATCAGACAAATTCAAGGTACTCCTGGCGCAGGTTCTTTTTCCGAAACCTGATGTCCTCTTCCTCGATGAGCCTACCAACAACCTCGACATCGAAAGTATCGGCTGGTTGGAGAACGAACTGCAGCGTCACGAAGGTACGATGGTCGTTATCTCTCACGATAGACACTTCCTTAATGCCGTTGTAACCAATATTCTGGATGTGGATTATCAGAAGATCCGTGAATTTTCGGGTAATTATGATGACTGGTATATCGCATCAACAGTCATGGCAAAACAGCTCGAAGCGGATACGACTAAAAAACTCAAAGAGAAAGAGGACCTAGAAGCGTTTGTTCGCCGTTTCTCTGCCAATGCATCGAAAGCAAAACAGGCAACATCACGTCAGAAGCAGCTTGACAAACTCAACATCGAAGATATCAAACCTTCATCACGCCGTGATCCTAGTATTGTCTTTAAGCCAAAACGTCAGATGGGTGATGAAGCACTCAACCTAGAGAATATCTCCCACTCTTATGGCGACCTTGAGGTTCTAAAAGATATCAATATCCGTATAGAACCGGGTGAAAAGATCGCACTTATCGGTGGCAATGGTGTTGGTAAGACAACCCTCTGTAAGATTATTATGGAAGAGCTCAAACCGACTGCCGGTACAGTGACATGGGGTGCAACGATAGAAAACTCATACTTCCCTCAGGACACAGCAGATCAGATCAGCGGTGACGGTACACTGTATGACTGGTTGCGCGGTTTCCAGCCTAAAAGCGAGATCTCTGAGATCCGTAACTGTTTAGGGCGTATGCTCTTCAACGGTGAACAGCAGGAAAAATCGGTAGAGAAGATCTCAGGTGGTGAAAAGCACCGTATGATGCTCTCCAAGATGATGCTTGAGGGCGGAAACTTCCTAGTACTGGATGAACCGTCGAATCACCTTGACCTCGAAGCGATCGTCGCCCTGGGTGAAGGTCTCTTCAACTTTGAAGGCAACGTCATCTGTGTCTCGCATGACCGTGAGTTACTGGATGCCTTTGCAACACGTGTTATCGAGCTGCATGCAGACGGTTCATATATCGATTTCAAAGGGACATACGAAGAGTTTGCAGAGGCAAAAGCGAATGGCACTTTATAGAGATTGTCTCGGTCTTGGGATCGCGGGTAACTTTGCGCTGCATTTGGAACAGGCCGGTGAACTGGAAGATTTCAAAGATGTGATCACGGATGATCCAAACGGACCGAAAGGGATGTTCCCTTTCTACATTCCGGGCTTTGACAATCAACTTGGTATCTATCCTCTTTCAGACGACACGATCATCCTGCCAGAAGGCGATGTCAATGTTCAGGCTGAACCGGAGGTGGCCCTGGTTTGTGATATTACCTATGCGGACGGAAAAGTCGCGGCGATAACACCGAAGCAGTTTGGTGCCTATAACGACTGTTCGATCCGTAAAGAGGGTGCCAAAAAGATCTCTGAGAAGAAGAACTGGGGAGCTGCAAGCAAAGGGCTCAGCTCGACGCTTATTGATATTGACAAGTTTGAAGAGGGCGGTATGCTCGACCACTGGCGTATCTGCAGTTTTATCCGAAACAGTGAGATGATAATGCGTTACGGCGAAGATGTAGAACTAAGCGGTTACAGCTTCTTCTACGAAAAACTTATAGAGTGGATGACCAGTCAAATCAATACACAGGTCGACAAAGGTCCGCTTGAACCGCTGCTTGAGTATATTGAAAAAGCGGGTTATCCGGAAAAATTGATAGTAAGCATCGGTGCTACCCGCTATACCCAGTACGGTGAAACAACATTTCTACAAGAGGGCGATGAGGTGATCGTCGTGGTTTATGACAATGAGCTTTACTGTAAAAACCCTCTGATGATGATGGCACAAAAAGGCGAACTTGATGTTCCCGGTGTCAGCGCCCTTGTACAGAAAGTAAAACGGGCGCAATAACTGCGTTCGGATATAAATCATGTTGAATTCAGTCGTAAAGCCGGGTCTCTATCAGCACTACAAGGGGAACCAATACGAGGTGATAGATGTCGTGCACCACTCTGAGACAGACGAAGAGCTGGTACTCTACCGTGCACTCTACGGCGAAAGAGGTCTATGGGTGCGCCCATTGGCAATGTTTATAGAAAGTGTCAACATCGACGGGCTCTGCATGCCGCGTTTTGAATATGTCGGTGAGAGCCGCTAGAAAAGGAGCCTGCTGTGTCAAGAGGTAAGAAATTGGATTTTCAGATCAGTGCTGATTTTGGCGAGAGTGGTTGGAATGTGGTCTCCGAAAAACGGACCAGTACATTTTCGGAGATCCTTGAGCCTGCAAAACATCAACTCATCTTTCACAAAGAGAAGCGCCGGGGCAAGATAGTGACCCTGGTCGGTCCTTTTTCTCTGGAAACAGAAGCGGCAAAGTCTTTATTGAAAACCCTTAAAAAGAGACTTGGCTGCGGCGGAACGATAAGTGAAGATTTCCTGGAGTTCCAGGGCGATATTCAGGCGAAACTGCGTGAACAGCTTGAAGCGTTGGAGTACCGCTTTAAACGTAAATAAGAGACTCTTTACGATTGTCAAAAAAGTGTAAAACCCACTCCCGGCTTAGACCAACAGCCAATACAGAAGCGCCCAAAACAGAAAGACGATAAGAGCGATAACCCCAAAAACGAGGGCTACTCTGACGAGCAGATGAAAGATAACCTTTAAAGCTGTGATCTACTGGCCTTTATAGCGTTCAATAGGTGCATTTAATTTGTGGGCTTCCATAATGCCGCCTTGAATATCAATGACCTTATATTTAAGCTCATCCGACAAAAATACCCCGACCATCTTCGTTCGACTGCCGGTGCGACAGATCAGGGCAAACGCTTTGGTCGTATCGACTTTCGCATTCAACTCTTTTAAAAAATTCGGGATGTCATATTGGCCGCGTTCATTGAAGAACTGAATCGGAATAGAGCCTTTAACGAGACCGGTCTCTTTCCATTCGCCGACTGTTCTGATGTCGACGATCGGTATTTTGTTCTCAATCAACGCTTTGGAGAAGGGCTGGAGCGTGTACTCGGCATGTGCCAGCTGCGATAAAAACAGTATTAATGTAACCAGATATTTCATCAAAAACCTTGTAAACCCAACCTTGGGCGGAAAATTGCTATAATTGTACAACTATAATGTAAATTTGTAATAAAGATTATTTTAAATGGCAAAAGTCTCAAGCAAGCGAGAAGATAACACTAAACGGCTGCGTTATATCCGTGTCCTGGAACGTTTTACGAGCAGTATTACCAATTATCTGACCAAAGTCGATGAACCGAGTAAAGAGGTGTTTGACAAAAAGGTAGACAATAACCGCCGCTATCTTGACCGCATTGAAAAGATAGCGCTTTATAAAGGGGAATTTAACGACCTTGAAAAGTTGGTGGAGAAGATCCTGTCCTACCGTGACTCTGATGAGGAGATCGATGAGATAAAGCGTGTCATCCTCTACAGCGCGAATCAGATCGAAAAAAGTGTCAACCAACGTCAGTATAAAAAAGACAAGCACACCTCTTCGCAATTTAAAGATTGGGAATAAAAGCGATACAATGTCGTGATTAAATAAGGATACACATTTGAAATATATTATATTAGATACAGAAACAACAGGAGTAGACGAAGAAGATCGTATTATTCAACTCAGTTACCTGGTGACAGACCTTGAGGGCAATATTTTAGAGATGTATGATGATCTCTGTACCGCACCGCTCGAGACGAAGTTTGATGCTATGGCTATTCATGGCATTACACCTGAGATGTTGGAAGGCAAACCTGCCTGTGTTGAGACCAAAGCATTTGCACGGTTAAACGAACTTAATGTTCCGGAAAATATTTTGGTTATCCAGAATGCCGAGTTTGATGAGGCGATGTTGGCTAAAGAGGGTTTCACCTCTCAGATGCAACTGATCGACACCTACAGAATTTTACGTAAAAAATATCCTCTGAACACACCGCACGGTCTGCAACACAAACGTTATGAGTTGGGTCTCTACAAAAAAGAGCCGGAACTGATCCAGGAACTTGGTGTTGAAGTACGTGCCCATGACGCGCTTGGCGATGTTGTGGTGCTGAAACTCTTTTTGGACCACTTGCTCGCTGACGGGCAATCCCATGATGAGATGGTAGAACTCTGTTCTGCACCGATCATGCTCGATATCATGACATTCGGTAAACACAAGGGTAAGACATTTGAAGAGATCGCACTCAACGACCGAAACTCTCTGCAATATATGATCGACACGTTTGACCTCGACACAGATCTTCGTCATACAATGGAGACGATCATGCAAGAGACCAAGTCGCAGATCAAGGTGACGATTCCTTTTGCCAAGTATCGTGGTGAGACTCCGGAAGAAGTGGCAGCCAAAGACCCGGGGTTCCTTAAATGGATCCGCGATAAAGCGGACCGCATCTCTCCTGAACTTAAAGAGGCTGTCACAAAAGCCCTGGCCGATATCGGTCAATAAGGTTAACAGTGGGTGCCTGCGGTTACGTCACGCCGGAAGTTCGTCTGAAGCAAGAGATCATTGACCTGGTCATCGAGCTTGAAGCGATGGGCGTAGAAGCTGAGTTTTGCCGTCTGGTGCTTGAAGAAGATATACTGAACTTTTATAAATTCGAGAACAGCGGGAAAAACGAACAGATCGCTGACAACGTTACGCCTGCTCATCCTCATCGATAAAGATATCCCAGACAACCGAACATCCATACTCTTCATCCAGAACCAACCATTTGTAATACTCTTTTTTCGTGCGTGAACTGTAGAGTCTGACCTTGACCTGCTCCTCTTTGAGAAGTGTACGTATCTCTCTCTCCCCGATCGCTTTTTTATGCCATTGCAGCAGGGCATTCTGGAAAATGCGAAAAGAGCAGGTCGACTCTTTTGTCAGCTCTGCCATCTCATGTTCAAAACTCCAATGTGCATTAGTGCAGGCATAAAGTTTGATACTCTTCCCGTCAACAGTGACCGGGCGGACTTCGACATCTCCATCTTTACAAAAAGGGCATTTACCTAGTGACTTTTTCATAATGCGGATTATAGTGAAAAAACATATATGATCTAGTATTATGACATTTTGACGAAATTATAGGCATTTTCGTAGTGAAAATGTAACCTATAAAAGATACTATACCTCTATGCGTTTACTGTACTCACTTGCACTTATCATTGTCTCTCTGACAACATCATTGGCTGCCAATGATGTCAAAGAACATACGAAGCTTCCTCTTGAAGTGAGCCTGCCTCTTCTGAAGACGATCGAAAGCAGTGCTATTCGTATGGGCAACGGCCCTGTCGAAGTCCATGTGTTTATTGATCCTTTATGTCCGCACTCACGTAACTTTATCGAGATGATCGCTGAAAGCGAGAAGATGAAGTCGCGTTACAGTTACCGGTTTTATCTCTATACGTTACCCCGCATGCATTCTGAAGCGATAGTCGCAACCATCTATGACGACGATGATCCTTTGGCTCTTCTGCTGGATGTGATGGTTAATAAAAAAGAGGTAGTCGTCAAAAGCGTAAGCAATCAGGCTGTGACACAAAAGATAGATGCTATCGCAAAAACAGCTCAACAACTTGACGTCTATAAACGACCTTACCTCATAATGGTCAAGAAGCCGAAGAAAAAGCGAGAAAATTAATATGTATTATCACACGCCTAAAGTCAACAAGTATGTTACCTATATACAGAAATACCGCCTAGCAATAGTGTTGAGTTACGCTTTTATGACACTGCTGGTACTCTTTTTCTACCGACCTGAGTTCGTCGCTTCTGATGACTCTTTCTGGTTAAATGAATCCAAAGAGATGCAGCGTACCCAGGCACAGACCTATGATACCAAATATATCGGCAGATTGGAACTGCGTATAGGTGAGTTTAACGAGACTGTAAAAACGAAGTTGAATCTGTTCCAGACTAAACTTGAGTCGATCAAGGGTGTCAGCCATGTCGACTCTTTATGCGGTGCCTATAGAATATATAAAGACGGTGACAGAGAAGATTCCTCGTTGGTCAAAGCAACACCGCTTGGCCTGATGGATGCCAAAGAGTTGCAAAAATTTGTGAAAGCCTACGGGGAAGAGTATGAAAACTTCGTTAATCCTGATCTAACAGAGATATCCTATTTTATCTATTCAAATGAGCCGATCGATATCACACAGATCGAGGTACCGTATGAATATAGTTATTCTGAGCCCGATGCCAAAGCAGATCTGAAAGATTATCTCTATTATGCATTGGCTGTCATTATATCGATCATGTTGTTTTTCCGTCTGGTCTTCCATAATTACATCTCAGCGATCGCCGGACTCTTTGTTATCGCTTTAACCATGGTGGCGACATTCTCACTTATCTACCTTATTACAGGGGATAATAAAGTTCACATTGCTATGACTCTGATCGTTTTGAGCATCGCACTGATCGATTATCTCTACTTCTATTACCGTTGGCATGTCTCTCAACATCAGGCTGATGTTATACGAGCAATGTTGAAGACGATCAACCGTAATATCTATCCGGCGTTTTGGACAACGTTGATCACTTTGATCGGTTTGGGACCGCTGCTGTTTGTCGATTCGGCGATTGTACAGCAGCTTAGTCTGAGTGTGATTCTGGCATCGCTTTTTGCCTATATACTTAATCTGACCCTTCTGCCGGCACTCGTCAGCTATTTTCGTGTAACACACCCGAGGGTTGAGTTTGCCCGTTACTGTTATATCTTCGCCAATAAAGAGATCCACTACAACAAGACGTTTTTGAAGTTTTTTCTTGCGGCATCTACGATTATCATGCTCATCGGCGCCTATCAGCTTTTCTTTGAGAAAGAACAGATGTTCGCCCATCAGGTCGAGAAAGACGTTATGACTGTCTCTGTACCGTATGAAATGGTGGACGAAAAGCTGTTATTAAAGATCAATACTTTTGAAACGAAGTTAAAAGATGAGAACAGAGGTGTAAAAGAGGTCAACTCTCTGTTGACTATAATGGAACTCTTTAACAAAGCGAATTCACAGGAAGATATCTATAGTCAACAGAATTATATGCAGGCTTTATTCTTTTTAGAACTTTACGGGTTAGAAAAAAATGTGATGAGCGAGGATACTTTATATATTAAGATCGCATTGGAAAACAGTGATAAAAATCAAGTGATCAACTGGTTACAGAGCTACAGTGGGCTATCGATCTATTTTACCGATATGGATACGATCATCGGAACTGCAAAACTGAATAAGTTGATGACCTTAGGTGTATCGTTGGGTACAGCCTTACTTCTTATCGGACTGATCATGGGATGGATATTCCGAAACAAGGAGATGGTCTTCGTTGGTTTTATAACCAATGCCATCCCTATTATCTGGTTCGGCCTCTTTTTAGAGTTGTTCATGGTCCCTTTGAGTCTGGAGGTACTGATAGCCATGACCATTACCGTTGGTCTGGCATCAGATGCAACAGTCCACTTTGCCTTTAAATATTATCGAAGCCGTTTTTACGGACGCACGGAAAAACATGCTTTGGAAGTGATGTTCTTTTATGCCGGTGTACCTGTGATCATCGGTGCGATTGTCTTAATGGTAGTCTTCTCTCTTTTGACATTGACAGATGTTCCCTCTCTAAAACTGATAGGTGCCTATGGCGTTATCTTGGTATTTTTGTCCTTGTTAACAGATCTGCTGATCCTTCCGGTCCTATTGTTGGCTATCGATAAATTCAATTTAAACAAAGTTGACAAAACGAATACAAGAAAAAAGTACAATTTGGATGCATAGAAACATTCAAAAAGAGAGATTTGAACAAATTTGCAAATTTCCTCTCGGCATAAGAAAGCTCTAAGTATAACTCCCCTATAATTCCCGTCCACAAACGATGAGAAGCTGTTAGAAGCGACTTGGAGACTACGTGTTGTAGCTCGATTAATTGTTTGAGATCATTGAAAACTAAGTAAGTCAGACAGTAACTTTTCGGAGTTATGTTTAACTTTATAA
>JBFHIS010000007.1:0-150240 GCA_041596355.1 Sulfurimonadaceae bacterium
TCACCCGTGCGCCACTCGTCAGCAGACCGAAGTCCCTGTTACCGTTCGACTTGCATGTGTTAAGCACGCCGCCAGCGTTCATTCTGAGCCAGGATCAAACTCTCCATAATTGTCACCCCGAAAGGTGTTATGTAAAGACCGAATTGCTTCGGATTACTGATTCCTATTGCCCAAGATTTAAAATCATTGGCTATAAAAAATATAGTGTCTATTTCTAATCTAAGTTATAAAACTTCTATCAGAATAGACGGTTGTTAAATTGTGTCTTTATAAAGTTAAACATAACTCCGAAAAGTTACTGTCTGACTTACTTAGTTTTCAATGATCTCAAACGTTCCAAAAGCTACAACACGTAGTCTCTCTAAGTCGCTTTTAACAGCTTCTCATCGTTTGTGGACGGGAATTATAGACAAATCAGAATCCATTGTCAAGCCCTTTTTGCGCCTTTTTGCAAATTTGTCGAAATTTGTAAAAATTCATCACACACCACACTCTATTATGCGTTTACAAATCTTACTCTTAGGCAACCAAAAAATGCGCTGTGACCGTATCCATCGTGCTAACATGTTGTATCAGCCATGCAGGCATGAAGTGCTTGATGTAATGACCCAATGCATTTAGGTCTTTGTGCTCTTTCCAATATTTGGCTACTTCTTCCATCTGTGCCAATGCCCGATCATGCTCCATTTTATGCATCCGGTACGGTGGGAACCCTTTTTCCAGCATCATCTTCTCTTCACCTGCGAAATGCTCGATCGTGTGTGCGATAAAAGCATCAAGCTTTACTGTTATCTCATCCACACTCTTCTCTTCTATTAATCGCGCCAGTTCATTAATCATAATCACATCTTCGAGATGTGTGTCGTTCATACTTGCCAATGCCACCAATGGAAGTTCTTCTTGTCTCATAAGCATCTCATCCCTTTATATTTATTCTTACACTCTTGTCTTACGATTATGTTACATTAACAAAAATATACTATCTATTAGAAAATAGGCGTTAGATCAGAGATATAAAACTAAACAGTCTGTTGTAATTGTGTCGTTGGGTGGTGCTAGGATAAATGTAAATAGAAAAGTGGAGGTTAAACAGAGAGTGTCACGCCTGAGCGTGACGGTATCGAATTATACTAATTCGATGAAAGCCATAGTCGTTGCGTCGCCGCGACGAATACGAGTACGCGTGATACGAGTGTATCCACCTTTACGGTCTGCGTACTTAGGAGCAATTTCAGTGACAAGTTTATTTGTCATCTCTTTGCTTTGTAGTGCAGCAAATACTGTACGGTGAGCATTAGAGTCACCTTTAGCAGCTACAGTGATTAGTTTCTCAACAAATGAACGTAGTTCTTTTGCTTTCGGAACAGTCGTTTCGATTTTTTCGTTTTCGATCAACGCAATACTAAGGTTTTTAAGAAGAGCTGCACGATGTGAGCTAGTACGACTTAGTTTACGGTATCCATGACGGTGTCTCATGTTACTTCCTTATTCAGCTTCGATTTTTTTCTTAAGTGCGCTAACAAGGTCATCAGACAAATTCTCACCTACAGAGAAACCGGTTTCAGTCAGTTTCTCAAGGATCTCTTCGTAAGATTTTTTACCCAGGTTTTTAACGTTCTTAAGATCGTTTTGGCTCATCAATACGATTTCGCCGATATATTTAATGTTTGAACGATCAAGACAGTTGAATGAACGAGCACTCAAACCAAGATCATCAATACGAGCAGTCAATTTTTTCAGTTCCGGAGACTCTTCGACACGTTCGATAGTGGCTGGAGCCTGAATACTGATCTCACTGCTAAACACGTTCAATTGCGCGTGCATAACTTCCAGTGCATTACGGAATGCAGCCAGTGGAGTGATTTGACCATCTGTAACAATGTTCAGTACAACTTTTTCAAAGTTTGGATTGTCTTCAACTAGAACATTCTCGATAGCGTATGTTGCTTTACGAACCGGTGTAAAGAATGCATCTAGTGCGATGTAACCTTCATCCAATTCTTCACGAATGTCTTCACTTGGTACATAACCGATACCTTGGAAAATTTTGATTGTAAAGTTCAGCGTTGCATCATCGTTAAGAGTTGCAAGGAATGCGTCCGGTGTAACAATTTCAACTTCATCATTATCAAGGTCAGAACCTTTGATCTCACATGGGCCGGCAAAGCTGTATGTGATCTCAGCCTCTTTAGCATCGTCTTTAAGTTTAAAGCGAATACCTTTAAGGTTGATAATGAAGTCAGAGATATCTTCAAGCATACCGCGCACAGAGTCAAACTCGTGCTTAGCGCCTTCGATTTTTATTGCTACCGGAGCATACCCTACAGAGCTGCTAAGCAAAAAGCGACGTAATGGATGTGCAAGTGATACTGCATAACCTGTTTCAAACGGGTATGCAATAACATTTGCTTCATTTTCGCTAATTTGCTCAACCACAAACTCTTGTGGAAGAAGCGGAGATGTTTTGATTTTTTTCATTCACAACGCCTTTTTATAAATTATTTCGAGTAAAGCTCAACGATTAAACGTTCTTCTACTGGGATAACGATCTCTTCACGCTCTGGAAGACGTGTGAAGATACCAAATACTTTTTCAGCATCGATATCAACCCATGGAGCGATTCCAGTTTGAGCTGTAAGTTCGATAGCACGTAGTACTTGACCGTTTTGTTTGCTTTTTTCACGAATCTCAATTTTTTGACCCGGCTTAACACGATAAGAAGCGATATCTACACGTTTACCGTCAACAAGCACGTGACCGTGGTTTACGAATTGGCGTGCAAAACGACGAGTCGATGCAAATCCCATTCTGTAAACAACATTGTCAAGACGCTGCTCAAGAAGTGTTACAAGGTTTGTACCTGTATTTCCTGTACGACGTTTAGCTTCACCAAACAGTGCACGCATCTGCTTCTCAGAAACACCGTACATAAACTTCGCTTTTTGCTTTTCATTAAGTTGTAGACCGTACTCAGAAACTTTCTTACGACGTTGGCCATGCTGACCTGGACCGTAAGGACGTTTTTCTAGAGCAGATTTACCTGCAAGACGACGCTCACCTTTTAAGTTAAGGCTTACACCGAATCTTCTTTCGATTTTCTCTACTGGACCTCTATATCTTGCCATCAGTAATCTCCTTAAACTCTACGACGCTTAGGTGCGCGACAACCGTTGTGTGGTAATGGTGTAACATCTTTCATGAATGTAACACGGATACCTTCGATAGCACCTACAGCTTTAGTTGCTGTTTCACGACCTGAACCAGGACCTTGAACTTTAATACCAAGTTCTTTAATACCGTGTACTTGAGCTTTCGCTACGGCATCTTCTACTGCTGCTTGCGCTGCAAACGGAGTAGATTTTTTAGAACCTTTGAAACCAAGACTACCAGCTGAGCTCCATGCGATCATGTTACCCATCTCATCCGTAATTGTTACAAGTGTATTATTGAATGAAGCTGCGATATGAACGATACCGCGTGCAATATTCTTTTTTACTACTTTTTTACGAGTTGCTTTTCTTTTTGCCATACTCTAATCCCTTACGCTGCGCCGACAGTCTTACGTTTACCCTTACGAGTACGCGCATTTGTCTTTGTTTTTTGTCCACGGCATGGAAGACCACGACGGTGACGTAGACCACGGTAAGAACCAAGGTCCATCAATGCTTTGATGTCCATTGCAACTTTCTTACGAAGATCACCTTCAACCATGTGGTTTTCACGGATCTCTGCAGTAATAGCAGCTACGTCAGCTTCATTAAGCTCATGAACACGTTTATTATAGTCGATACCTGTAGCGTCAAGAATTTGACGAGAAGCGTAAAGACCAACTCCGTAGATGTATGTTAGGCCATACTCTACACGTTTTTTCTTAGGTAAGTCCACACCAGCAATACGTGCCATGCTTATCCTTGTCTCTGTTTGTGTTTAGGAGTCTTGCAGATTACTCTGACAATCCCTTTGCGTTTAACGATCTTGCAATCGTCACACATCTTCTTTACTGAAGCGCGTACTTTCATTGTAAGCCCTTTATTTTGTTTACTTTATCAGTTTCAGGCAGTAGCGGTTTTCACCCTGCCAATACTTGTATCTAACATATAATATATACAGGTACAAATACTCAACCATTTTGTTTAAAACTGTAAAGTGGACGCGTATATTACAAAAAAAGACTTAAAAGCTTTATTAAAGATATGACTTATTGGTTATTTAAACTCAAACTAATCTTGAAAGTCGCACTGTTGATCCCGGTACGACCTGTTTTAACCAATTGTATCACCGTGTCCTAAAAAATGTCATCCCTTGACTGATGACCCGGTTATTTTACAATATCCATAAACTATATAATAAAAAAGTCAACAGCACAATATAAAGCTGCCATCACCATCGGCAAATTATCCGCTATAATTCCTCTTATGATTAATGAAAAAATAGAGCTCGGGAAGTTAAATACCCTGAGAATCGACCGATTTACAGAACCAGGAGCCTATCTGATGGCTCAGAACGAAGAGGACTTACTTCTTCCCGGACAATACATTACAGAAAACATGTTAGTCGACCAGGAGATCCAGGTCTTTGTCTATACCGATAGTGAAGACCGTCTTGTTGCAACAACGGACACACCTAAAGCGATGGTGGACGAATTCGGCTTTTTTGAGGTTGTCGATGTTGCCGACTTTGGCGCTTTTGTAAACTGGGGGTTGCCAAAAGATCTGTTTGTTCCCAAAAACCGTCAGAAGACCCCTTTTAGAGTGGGCGACAGACGTATACTCAGGGTTGTCAAAGATGAGCAGAGCGAGCGTCTGCTGGGCGTCGAGAAGATAAAACAATTTCTCTCCCATGAAGTTGAAGAGGGTTACTATAAAAACCGCCCTGTCAAACTGCTGGTTATTGCCAAAACACCGTTGGGGTTTAAAGTCATAGTCGATAACACCTATTCCGGTATGCTCTTTACCAATGAGATCTTTGAGGATATCGCTGTCGGCGACACCAAAAAAGGCTTTGTCAAACTCGTTCGTAAAGACGGCAATATAGATATCTCCCTACAGCCTATCGGCACGGCTGCTAAAACAGACATCGCTACCGACAAGATCATGCAGCTCCTTGAAGAAAACAACGGTTCGCTTCCATACAACTATAAAAGCGATGCCGACCTCATCAACACTGTTTTCGGTCTGAGCAAAAAAAACTATAAACGTTCACTGACAACGCTTATTGATGCAGGAAAGATCGAAGTCACTGAGACCGGCATCTATAAAAAGTAGGATAAAACGATGGCAAAAAAGAAAAAGAGCGTTGAGTACAGCGCTGAAAATATTATCTTCACCTTGGACAAAAACCAAGAGAAACTGATGCGATATATGCCTGAGAGCCAGGCCGTTGAGTTAAAATGTATGGAGCCGGGTTCAAAAGGGACGCATGAAGTCGCTTTTGCCCATCTTCCTAAAGAGATCAAACAGCTGGTCAAACCGCTGAAAAAATAGTACAATCCCAAAAACAAAACGAAGGAATTCATATGAACGAATTTACAAATGTAACTGTTATCAAAAAAGCCAACATCTATTTTGACGGCAAAGTCTCAAGCCGCACCGTCAAGTTTGACGACGGCAGCCGTAAGACACTGGGGTTTATGATGCCTGGCGAATACACATTCGGTACGGACGAATATGAGGTGATGGAGATCATGGCCGGCGAGTTTGATCTTAAACTGCCTGGCGAAGAGAACTTTAGCGAGATGAAAGCACCCTGCACCTTTGAAGTCCCTGCCAACAGCTCATTTGACCTTGTCATCAAAACACCGACCGACTACTGCTGTTCATATATCTCAGAATAGTCACAATCGAGAGCGATTCTGCTCTCATTACCCTTTATTAATCATCTTTCGTTATATTTCCCACCATATTAAATTCTACACGAAAGAAGAACACCATGAAGAAAATCTATCTCTCCACACTTGCTATCGCTTTAATCGGTATCACAATGGCCGGTTGTAATGAAGACAAGACAGCTAAAACCAAAACAGCTGAAACCCCTGCTCTTACAACACAAGAACAGAAAGTCGGTTATGCTATCGGTGCACAGATCGGCGCGCAACTTGCGATGACGAAAGATGATATAGACAGTAAAGCCCTTATCTCAGGTCTGACCGATGCAATGGACGGGGCAGCACTTAAACTGACTGACCCGCAGATGCAAGAGGCTAAAATGGCTTTCCAGAAAAGCGTACAGGAAAAAGCGCAAAAAGAGATGATGAAATTAGCCGAAACGAACAAGGCTGAAGGTGAAAAGTTCCTAGCGGAAAATAAAACCAAAGAGGGTGTTGTGACTCTGCCTAGCGGTCTACAGTATAAAATCGTTCAAGCCGGAACAGGCGCAACACCTACGGCTACCGACACTGTTGTGACTCACTATACCGGTACACTGCTTAACGGTAAGGTCTTTGACAGTTCAGTGCAGCGCGGTGAGCCGGCAACATTCCCGGTCAACGGTGTTATCCCGGGTTGGACTGAAGCACTTCAGCATATGAAAGTCGGTGGAAAATGGCAGCTGTTCATTCCTGCTGACCTTGCTTACGGCGAACGTGGTGCGGGTCAGATGATCGCACCAAACTCGACACTTATTTTTGATATTGAGCTTTTAGAGATCAAAAAATAACTATATTATCACAAGGCTTTTTGCCTCGTGATGTTTTAATAACGTCATATCCCCTGACTTCTCCCCGTTTTTTCTAAAACAGATCCCCGACAATATTGAGATTATCACTCGACTTCTCAGCCGTATGCACTTCATAGTGTGCCTTGTAATGCAGGTAATGTTTAGAGTGTTTATGACCTTCGAGCGCCTCTTCATTCGCCCATGACTCAAGCACGATAAACTTATTTGGTGCCTGCTCATATTGAAAGATGTCATAAAGCAGACAGCCCTCTTCGTTTCTAGAGGCATCGATCATGGTGTTTAAAAGTGTATAAAGCTGTTTTTCATGCCCCTCTTTAGCGATAAATGTGACTTTTTTAGTGATTTTCATAGTAACTCCTTGCGTTTTAAGTTTAGTGCGGTTTACAGTACATACATTCTCTGCTTAAGAGAACACAGTGTTAACATAGATAAATAGGCTTTGCTCATTTACCGTTTTTTAATTTCATCTGTTCTAACTCCCAATACTCCATCGCAAAGATATCGGACTGCTTTAGGCTTTTCCAGCCGCCAAGCTGTTCACCTATAAGCATTGCTTTTATGGTGTGGGTAACAATGTCAGCAATAACGTTTGCCTCTTTTTCATCTTTGCCGAAAACGACAGCACCATAGTCTTTAATAATAGCATATCGCGGAGCAAGATCAAGACAGATATGTTCACTTGACGCATTGTCTGCAAAGTACTGTTTATAGTTGGTAACAAACTTTTCAAGACCGGCATCAATATCTTCAGCGATGACTGCAGGAAAAGGCTTGATACGAATGACATGCTCCGGTGTCAATTCCCCTTGAAACAAGATATCTTCAAGATGCGGCAGGATGGAAAGGGTACATGCCTCTGGAGTATCAAGAAGCAGAGAGGTGATTTCGCAACCTCGCAGTTTGGCGACTCTGTTTGTCAATGTGTCGATATATTCCGAAGTGACGGTGTACTTTGTCTCACACCGCGTCGGCAGGAGAGTATGTGCCGCTATATACTCTTCGGCTTTTGTCACCAGGTCGATATGTTTTTCATACGACTGTTTAGCGTCGTTATCAAACGTAAAAAGACCATGGTTGAGAAGGATGATCCCCTCAAGTCTGTTCCAGTCAATACCACGGGTTTTGGCATAGATCTCTTTTGAGAGAATGAAGCCGGGCATAACATAGTCGATAAGCAGTACATTGTCGCCGTAGATCTGCTGCAGGGTCTCTTTGCCGTTTGGCGTATTTGAGATGGTGACGATGGCATCGGTGTGGGTGTGGTCGACGTAGGCAAAAGGGATGATGGCGTGCAATATCGCTTCAATGGAAGGGTTGGGAGCCTCACTGTTACGCAGGGCGGCACGCTGTTCTTTGACCATCTGGGAGTCACTGAGTTCATCACGTGTCGCCATCTCCTGCAATACGGCAAGATCAACAGGTGAAAACCCCGGTTCTTCAATGTCAATGAGATTCCAACCGCTACCTTTTACATATAAAGTATCGCTGTCTTTATAAGAGGTGTTGCCACCGCCGTGAAGGACCAGGTCTTCGGATTGACCAAGCAGTTGCGAGGTGTATACACGCATCTGCAGAGGCGTTGTCAGTGTTGCTGCTTTTGCATCATCAAATAGGCTTTTCATAAGGCTCACTTAGAGAAATTATATAGACGTATTGTACCAATTATAATATTACTCATTTATGCTAATATTCTCGTACTAAAATAATTAAGGAACTACTATGCCACTATTAGACAGCTTTACCGTAGACCACACTATTATGCCGGCCCCGGCTGTGCGTCGTGCAAAGGGAATGAAAACACCATCGGGTGACAAGATCACGGTGTTTGATCTTCGTTTTTATGTCCCGAACAAGGCGAAGATGACGACAGAAGGTGCGCATACACTTGAACACCTTTTTGCCGGTTTTATGCGTGACCACCTAAACTCTGACAAGGTTGAGATCATCGACCTTTCCCCGATGGGTTGCCAGACAGGTTTCTACATGAGCCTTATCGGTGAACCGGATGAAAAGACGGTGGCTAACGCCTGGGAAGAGTCTATGAAAGATGTACTCAATGTTAAAAGTCAAAAGGACATCCCGGAGCTGAATGTCTACCAGTGCGGTACCTACAAGATGCACTCCCTTCAAGATGCCAAGACCATTGCGAATGATGTCTTAAAAGCTGGCATCGGTGTTATGGACAACGACGCGCTTGCGCTGGACCTTTCTAAAGTAAACCAGGGATAATCATGAATATTCTGTTGCCAATGGACAGTGATGACGCGCAAGAAGGAACATTGGTTCCTATTCTTGAGGCGAAAAAATGGGCTGTTTTGAATGTTGATGAAGGTCAGATCGTTGAGATCAAGTTTTATGACAGTAGAGAAGAGATCAGCGACTGGATCGAGGCTGTTGTTGTGGTCGGTGATTACGAGCCGGTGATGGATTTTATCGAAGAGCAGGTGATGGTGCTTGTTGCGCACACACAGCGCACCATCGACGATATTTTTGAAGCCTTTCTCTTTAAAGAGCTGCACGATATGCCCTATTAGGCAGCAGCAGGATCTCTATGATGCATGAATACCGCCAATTCTTAGAACTGATTCAACCTCAACCCGGGTTTAAGGTCTTGGATGTAACGGCGCATGCCGACAGTTTGACAGTGGCAGTTGCAGAACATCTGAAACCTTTTGATAGACATCGCTTGGCAGTGGCTCTGTACCCGGGTGAGCATAAGCTATTGGAACCCTCTGACGTATTGAAACTGCAGGAAGTACCCAGCTATGATCTTCCCTTCCGTGCGCTGCCCCGTGACAATGATGTGGTGATCATTCGGGATGTCTTACATCAGCACTCTCAGGCAGAACGCATTCTAAAATCGATCTATACAACACTGGCCAATACGGGCGATATTATCATCGTCACTAAAAATGAAGACGTTGATATCGAAGCACAAAAAGCACTCCTGGAAAAACATGAGTTCCGCTCGGCGAACAGCATGGATATCCTTGAAGGTCACACGATCGTCATGGCCAAAAAGATGCATATGTGGGGCAATGGACTCTAGTGGCATTTAATACTGAAAAGCACACCATGGTTCAGAGCGATGACGGGAGCTTTACCGCATTTAGCAGCGAATTTAACGAACACTACCACTCCACGCGAGACGGTGCTCTGCATGAGTCTCTTTACAAGCATGTCATCCCCGCATTTGAACATCATAAAGAGAGAGATGAACTCACCATTCTGGATATCTGTTTTGGTTTGGGCTTTAATACCTTGGCGACGCTTTATTACATGCGAGAGAACAGTATCAAGAAAAAAGTCCGTATCTTCTCTCCGGAGTTTGACGGTGAACTGATCACCTCATTAAAGTCCTTTAGCTATCCCGATATCTTCGCCCCGTTTTTACCCATCATAGAAGCGCTGAGCCGGGACAATGTCTATCAAGATGACCAGCTTTATGTTGAGCTCTATATCGGTGATGCCCGAGAATATCTACGCGGCAGCAGAGAACATTTTGACATAGTCTATCAGGACGCATTCAGTCCTGCGACAAATCCTATGCTCTGGACAAAAGAGTATTTTGCTGATATCGCTCGTCTGATGAAAGACGATGGGATTCTTACCACCTATTCAATGGCGCTGAAAACCCGTCTGGCCTTGTATGAAAACGGATTCAACATCTATATTAACCGGGGAGAAGGACACCGCGACGCGACATTGGCGTCAAAGGGAAAATTGGTCGGGTATGAAGAAGTGGATATGGAGCATAAGATTGCGTGTAACAAAGATATTTGCCCTCTGCATGATGAAGAGATAGTTCAGCGAGCGTCTGCTGTTTAATTTAGAAGGTGCTTATACACGGCGCTAATATAAGGCGCTTATCTGATCGACAGTTTTCCAGTCAAGGGCACTTTTTTTGTGGGCAATGATATGTTCGATATATCGGGCGAACATGTCGGTCTCGACATTGACACGACTTCCTCTTTTATAACTTCCGAAAAGTGTCTCTTTCATCGTGATAGGGATGATGGTAAGACGAAATGAGTTCTCAAAGACCTCGTTGACCGTCAGACTGACCCCATCGATAGTGATCGAACCTTTCGGAACAATATAGGCGATCAGTTTCGGATCGATCTCGACAAAGACATCATACGAGTTGCCGTTGTTCTTGATCTGTGTGATAGTGCCGATGGCATCGACGTGTCCCTGCACGATGTGACCCTCAAATCGATCCCCCATCATCATTGCCGGTTCCATATGGACCTTGCCGCTGTAGTTTTCCATTGCGACATGGCTCTGGGTCTCTGGTGAGAGCTCGACGCTGAAACCGTCACCCGACAGAGCAGTGACACTCAGACATGTCCCGTTAATAGCGATAGAGTCGCCGATCTTTGGTTTATAGGAAGCTTGCAGTGTCAATGTGTTGTTGGCGAAACTTTTAACAGTTGCCATCTCTCTTATCAGTCCAGTAAACACGTAAAGCCTTTGATTGATGTGTCGGTATTATAACAAAATAGTAGTCGGATCATAGATTGTGACAGCGCACTCTGTGCGCCTGTGAGAATGGGACGTTAAAAGACGATCTTACCGTCTTCTTGCAGCCCGGCAATGATCTGCTTTGCCTTTTCATGACCGGCATAGGCCGCTTTTCGACAGAGGTCAAGGGCTTTGTCATGGTCTTCTTCAACGCCCATACCCTGATCGTACATCAGTCCAAGATTATAATACCCTTCAGCCAACTCTTTGTCAGCTGCACGCGAGAAACAGATGAAAGCGCGTTGATAATCCTTAAGAACACCATGGCCTTCTTTATAGAGGGCACCAAGGTTGTTAAACGCTTCGGCATGACCGCGTTTAGCCGCTTCTTCATACCAAAATGCTGATTCTGAAAAGTTCTGCATACAACCGAGCCCGCGTTCGAGCATCAGTGCCGTTTCATACATCGCAGGCGGGACTTCCCGTTCTGCAGCTTCCAGATAGAGTTCAAATGCTTTAAATTGATCGTGGGCAACACCGCCTGTACCATTACTGTAAAGTACCCCCAGGTTAAAGAGAGCGTAGGGCTGTTTCTTTTCTGCAGCTTGCTGATAGAGCGTCAAGGCTTTGGCGTCATCTTTGTCGACGCCTAGACCATTTTGATACATAAATGCCATGGAGGTCATCGCTGTCGCATCGCCATTTTGTGCCAAAGCCTCATACAGGGTAAAGGCTTTTTCATACTCTTGCGTGTTATAAGCATCGTGGGCTTTTTGAATCATTTTTTTTCTCAGTATTAATTAGTTGCCGAATTTTAGTGGTTTTGCGGTTAAGGGGGACTAAATAGAAAAGAGGAGTATAAAGGTTAAAGGTTAGTGAGTGGTCTCTCAATATGTTGTGCAGCAAAAAGCTGCAGCATTTTGATAGATCAGCGTCGAACTTTTCTGTCACCACGATTGTCTGTCTTGCGTTTGGTGATCAGTTTTTTCATGCGCTCTTTTTCGTCAAGATGATCTTCGCGAATAAGATGCTCACTTCCCCCATCGACTTCAGGGTCGTATTTCATGATCTCTGGGACATAGTCTTTAAACAGTTCTTGTGCCGTTTTTTTATCAGCCATATTGTGCTCCTTGTAAAGAGTTATGCGTTATTTTAAAATGTATTGACTTATAAAGGTTGTAAATCTTGTGATATGTCAAATCTTTATTGGGCAAAAGAGCGTAAAGTGTCACTATGAATATAATATTATTTATCCATATCTTGTCAGCCACTGCTTGGATAGGTGGATCGTTGTTGTTATTTGCTCTGGGTATTTTGTTGAGAGACAAACAGGCGCAAGCAAATGTGTATGAGCATCTTGGTCCCATCTACGGCTACTTTGAGAGTTTCTGGTTGATCTTGCTCTTGTCAACCGGAACGTATATGTTTTATCATTTCGGTATATATGATGTGATTCGTTATGCACCTGATTCGGCATTAGCAGAGGCAATGTTACACAAACTTTATGCGGTTATACCGATTTCAGTGCTCACCATCATTCATATGCACATAGCTTTTAAAGTTCATAAGTTGAGCCGGACAAGGCTTCAAAACATTTTAATGCGGGGAAGTTCACTCATGATCTTTCTTCTAAACCTTGTTATTTTGTGGTACGCCATAGGGGTGCGTTCTTCTTTATAAGTTCTATCTTTTAGTATTAGATATTGAGTTGCAAAAGTAATCGATAAAATAGAGGTACTATCCCAAGACCTCTAATTCATCCGTGTATTTCTCTAAACAGTAAGGCTCATAACTGGACTTGTAAACAGCATAATGCGCTGATGCTTTATGGCCGTTTAATGCCGCTTCATCACGCCACGTCTCAACAGCCATAAACTTCTCCGGCCGTTCTTTATACTGGACGATCTCATAAAAAAGACACCCCTCTTCTGCTTTGGAAGGAACAACCATTGCACTAAGCAACTCTTTCATCTTTTCGATGCCATCAGGTTTGGCTATAAATGTCACTCGTTTGGTAATTGTCATCATTCTCTCTTTAGGGCGCCTCTATAAACCCTGGTCCGCCTCAGCGATAGAGAGAAGTTCTGCACAATAACATCTCTCTTTCTTCCCTCTGAGGTTGGCTAGGGTTTTTAGAGGTGCCCTTTATATATTTTAAAACAGGATTATACCAAAGACTAAAGGCCCGGCGCTTTCCACATGGAGGTCGTGATCCCTTCATCTACTAGTTTCAACTGCGCACTGTAAGCTGCTTTCCACTGCTCAGCGACCTCTTGATATTTTGCATAGTTCTGCATCTCGGGCATATAGCTCTTGTCCCACTTTACCAGATCTTTGGCCACTTCGGCGATGCTGCTATATTCACCTGTCGCAACACCACAGGCAAAAGCTCCGCCGAGTGATGTGGCTTCATTGACGTTAGGTATATGGACCTCTTTACCTGTTACATCCGCCAGGATCTGTGACCATAAAGGCCCCTTGCTGGCCCCTCCCGCAAAGGTGATACTGTCACTCTCTACCCCGGTAAATTTAAAGATCGCTTCGAGGTTTAGCATCGAGACGATCGCCGCGTTCTCTTCGAGTGAACGGAACATTGCCCCTTTTGATGACTGTTGCGGATCAAGTGAGAGGTTCAAAAAAGATGGTGCCGCATGGTACCATTTACCGTAATGCATCGTATCCGAGAAGATCGGTAAGATACCGTTGGAACCGACAGGCACCTTCGATGCCAACTTCTCAAGATAAGCATAAGGGTCTATCATTCTTCGTTTAGCCTCGGCCACTTCACTTTGGCACAGGGCATCTCTGAACCAGCGCATCACAAGCCCTGAAAAAAAAGTGATACCTTCTGCCTGAGAGATACCGGGGATAACGTGAGGGTTGACACGGATATCCATGTTAGGGTCCGTTTTAGCCGTCGGCATATTGACCAGCTGCTGCCAGAATGTTCCGCCGAGGACAGCGACCTCACCTGCTTCGACAACACCCAGCCCTGCTGAACCGAGTTGAACATCACCGCCGCCCATTACAACCGCTGTTCCGACAGCCAGCCCAGTCTCATCAGAAGCTTTTTGAGTCACTTCGCCGATAATCGTGCCGCTCTCATAAACCGGTGGAAAAATGTCATCCTTGAGCCCCACCTTCTTCGCCATCTCCGGAACCCATTGACGTGTTTCAAGAGAAAAGACGCCGGAGGTACCGGCATTGGAGGGTTCACTGGCAATGACCCCGGAGAGTTTAGTCAATACCCAGTCACTGATCATGTTCATCGACACACTCTTTTCATAGAGATGCGGTCTGTTTTGTTTTAACCAGAGCAGACGGGGCAGAGCACCCAAGGCATAGGTCTGCCCGCTTTGCGCATAAAATTCTGCTTCACTTTTCGGAAATCTCCTGTTGAGTTCTGCGACCTCCCTGTCTGCTCTTGCATCTACATTGGCAACTCCGAACAGTTCATTACCTTCCTTATCATAAAGAACGATCCCCTCTCGCATACTTGTCGCGGTTACTGCTTTGATAGACGACGCTCTGATGCCGGCTTTGAAGATCGCCGTCTTGATACACTCTTGTAATATATTCCAGTTGGTCACATAATCAAAGCCCATTGAGTTGGCAACACCCTCTTCACTTAAGTGTGTCCACTCTCTCTGACCGATACTTATCTGCTTGCCATGTGTGTCAAATATCACCGCCCGTCCGCTGCCTGTCCCCGCATCTACCGTTAAAAAATAGGCTTGGCTCATTGTTATCCCTTACTTTTGTCAATCAAAACTTTCTCTATATTGTAGCAGAGCGGCTTATCGTTTTCTCTTCTGGGCAACACCCTTGGATTTTATTATTTACTCTGCTGGGTTATACTTTATGACAGTTCTTACACAAGGTATATCATGAACGCTTCTTCTCTTTTTTTAGTCTCATTCTTTACGTCTTCATTGCTACTCGGTGGTACTGTCGCTGAAACACCGATCAACCCTTCGCTGGTTGTCTATAACGGTAACCTTGGTCTGGTACATGAGAAGAGAGAGATGACCTTGGACAGAGGCAAGCAGGCGCTGATCTATAACGATGTTGCCAGCAGCGTCTTAACAGACAGTGTCAATGTCACCTTTACTGACGGTGTCACACTCTACTCACAGCAGTATCGATTTGACCAGATCAATGCGCAAAAACTTGCCCTGGCCCATCTGGGTAAAACCGTCAAATTTTATATTCAGACAGGAAGTGACCTGATCTATAATAGTGGCACGCTCCTCTCCGCTTCGTCACAAGCTGTGGTCAAAACAGATCAAAATGAGATCTATACAGTGCCTACCTCGGCACTGATCTTCTCAGAAGTACCCAAAGAACTTATTACCAAACCCTCACTTGTCTGGAATATCAATGCCGACAAAAAGAGCAAAACAACACTTTCTCTCGACTATCTTATAAACAATATCTCATGGAAAAGTGACTACATTTTGAATCTTTCAGAAAAGCACGCTGATCTCAGCGGATGGATCACGGTTGACAACCGCAGCGGCAAAGCTTTTGACGATACCAAGCTGACAGTTCTGGCGGGTGACATTAACAGAGCTTCACAACCTGAGCAGAGACGGTATATGACAAAAGCTGCCATCGCAGACAGTATGGAGTCGGTTCAAGAACTTTCACACGAAGGGTATCACCTTTATCAGATACCCTTCAATGTCAACCTTGCAAACAATGAAAAGACACAGATCAAATTCCTTGAGATCAAAAAGATACCGATAATACGGAAATATGAGGGGCAGCTCTCTTCACCGTTTTATGCTAATGGTGAACAAAAGTACCCCGTGACCCAATATCTTGAGATCGACTCTTTGGAGAGAGCTCTTCCTATGGGTACAGTGCGAAGCTACTCAAAAGAGGGCGAGACCAACTTGCTGATCGGAGAAAGTTCTATCAGTCATACACCCAAACATGAGAAAGTCAAAATCATCCTCGGCAAAAACTTTGATCTCTCGGTAAAAAGTAAAATTCTTGCCAACAACAGCGATAGGTACTACAACGATACAAAACTCTCTTACGAACTGACCAACCGCTCAGACACCTCTAAAAGAGTGGAGCTGCTCATACCGTTCACGAACCAGGAAAATGGTCAGAGCAGCGTCTCAAGCCAGCAAAAGTACAACTGGAAAAACGGCAATATGCTCTCATTTCAAGTTTCCGTAAAAGCGGACAGTAAGCAAAGTTTTGTGGTTCATTTTAGAGCGAAGAGATAGAAAATAGAAAAAGATGGCGGAGCTCATCCAAAAAAAAGTTTGATTGTAAAAGTTTTAGATTTGGTGTAGATTGTGTTTAACCCAGACCGATAGCGCACTAGTGTGCGCGGAGAGTCTGGGTTGGACGCAAGATGCGCCAAAGCTGGAACTTTTAAACGCGAGCTTCTTCTCTTCTTTGAAGATAGTCCCATTTAGCGTCTACACGCTCTTGCCACTCTTTGATAAGATACTTGTACTCATCTTTGAAAAGGTGCTTGAAACGCCCTTGCGCTGCAAGATACTCTTCAACCGGTACAACATTCTTAGGACGGTAGGTAATATTTAACTCGTGACCGTCAATGATCTCATACAGTGGAAAGACTAAAGAGTCTGTCGCAAGGTCTGTGATGGCCATTGTATCTTCAGGAGCAAATTTCCACTCTGTTGTACAGGCAGAAACAGCATTGATAAAGACAGGTCCTTCTACAGACATACCGTGCTGAATAGCTTTAACCATGTTCTTCCATTTGTTTGGAGAAACCTGTGCAACATACGGTGAACCGTGTGCAGCCATAATCGCCATCATATCTTTTTTGTTTTGCTTCTCACCATAACTTACACGACCGCCTGGTGCTGTCGTCGTAGATGAACCGATCGGTGTAGACGAAGAACGTTGTCCACCTGTGTTCGCATACACTTCGTTGTCAAGAACAACGTGCATCATGTTGTGACCGCGTTCAAAACAGCCAGAGATCCACTGGAAACCGATATCATAAGAGGCACCGTCACCTGCAAACGATACAAATTTCGGGTTACGATCAGGCTGCTTTAGACGGCCCTTGGTTGTAAGTGCTTTATGCATTGCTTCGGCACCTGCAACAGCTGTTGAACCATTCTCAAAACCGATATGGATCCAAGATGCATCCCAAGATGTATATGGGTAAACCGCCGTACATACTTCAAGACAACCTGTTGATGCTGATAGCACCAAATCGTCATTGGTAGCATTTAGTACTTCACGTACAATAATAGAGTGTGCACAACCTGGACAAAGAAGGTTTGCACCTTCAAAGCGGTCCGCTGATGTTGAGAACTCTTTTAAGTTTTTGATTTTCTTAATTTCACTCATATTGTTCTCCTATAAAAATTCTAGTTTCGGACCACGGGTACCGATATATTGTTGCGTTGCTGTTGTTAATTTGCCAGCGGCAGCATTTGCTTCTTGCTGTGCAAAGATATCATTCAGATGTGATTTTGTAAGGTCACGTCCGCCAAGGCCATAGATGTAGTTAGTAAGTACAGCACGTGATTCGCTGTTGATCATAACACCGGCAATCTCATTGTAAAGCATACCGACTGTACCGTGTGGCGCAGAGCGGTCAAGTGTTGCAACTGCTTTGACATCTTTCAAGATCTCTTTAAGTGCTTCAAACGGCCATGGACGAATAACACGAATACCGATAACACCTACTTTTTTACCTTGTGCACGCAGTTCGTTTGCAACTTCGACAGCAGTTTCAACTGATGTTCCCATACAGACGACGGCACATTCAGCGTCTTCCATGTGATATGTTTCAACCATGTTGTAACGGCGTCCTGTCAACTTTTCGAATGCATCAAATGCCGCTTCAAGTTTTGGAGCGACCTTAGTCATAAGGTCATGTTGTTGACGGGCTTTGTGCTCAAAATGCCAATCTTCTTCCGTCTGTACACCGTGTGTAACAGGATGGTCAAAGTCAAGCATGTCGTTCATCGCTTGGAAATCACCAACAAAGTTGTAGGCTACATCATCTTCAATCGTCTTTACACCTTGCGCTGTGTGCGAGGTCATAAAGCCGTCTTGGTGGACCATACACGGAAGACGTACATCATGATCTTCAGCAACTTTAAAAGCGATAAAGTTAAGATCGTATGCATCTTGAGGATTGTAAGCATCCAGTTGGATCCAACCACTGTCACGACCAAGGTACATATCAGAGTGGTCACCATTAACATTCAGTGGTGCAGCAAGTGCACGGTTTACGACGTTAAGAATAATCGGCAGACGCATACCAGATGCCTGATAAAGCGTTTCCACCATAAGTGCGAAACCTTGTGACGATGTTGCTGTCGCAACACGACCACCGGCAGCCGATGCACCGATACAACCTGACATTGCAGCGTGCTCAGACTCAACCATTACGAATTCACCCTCAACATAACCGTTTGCTAAAAAGCTTCCGTAGTTTTCAACAATAGGTGTAGACGGTGTAATCGGGTATGCCGCAACAACATCGACCTGTACTTGACGAAGTGCCTGGCTTGCAGCCATGTTCCCGTCCCAAACCTCGATGTCGCGTAATTCCATTTTATCAAATGCCATTATTTTTCCTCCTTCACTTTTTCAGGCCAGCCAGCCAGTTCCGTCTCTTCATCTGCTTTTTCAGGGAACATTAGAAGTGATTTAGGGTTTGTAGGACAAACCTCAACACAAATACCACAACCTTTACAGTGGTCCATATCTACACCGACCATTTTCTTGTCGCGTGCGATAATTGACATATCCGGGCAATAGATCCAGCAGAACTGACAATCAATACAGTAATCTTTGTTAAAGAGCGGCTTTTCAATACGCCAGTCAGCAACACTTGCTGTAAACGAGTTACTACTTGAATAGTTACGATCTTCGGGCTGTTTTAGCGCAATATCAGTTGCCACCCCGTCAAATGAACGGAGCATTGCACCGATTTCGAATTCATCCCATCCGTTATTTTGCATATATCACTCCTTACTTTACTTCATCATAGGCACGCTGAATAGCGACCATATTGGCATCGATAATTTTTTGCGGCAGCTTTGAAAGTACGTTTTTAATACTCTCTTTAAAGAAATCAATTGAATACATCTCAGAGATCTTCATCAAAGCACCCAACATAGGGGTATTAGGGATTGGGCGACCAATAGTCTCTTGGGCGATCTTGATACAATCAACCGTAAAGACTTTTTTACCTTCTAATCTTGGTTGTGAAGCGATCAACTCATCTGTACTCATATGTGTTGTAACAATATAGACAGTATCTGGTTTGTCATTGATAGTAATATCGGTAGTGTATGTCAATGCTGGATCGATTACTAGAACATAATCCGGATTCATATACTTCTCATGATTCAGAATAACTTCGTCATCTACACGGTTGTATGCTGTCATTGCTGCACCACGTTTTGCTGAACCATAGAATGCGAATGCCTGAACATGTTTACCTGTTGTTGAAACAACATCAGCCAAACCTTTTGCACCAGTAACTGCACCTTGACCAGCGCGGCTATGCCATCTAATTTCTAGCATTAATTCTCCTTAATTAAAAGTACTCTAAATATCTCTATAGTACTGAATATTGTGTATTTTATGCTAGTTGCTCTTAAATGAAGCTTCACTTTTTTCAGTTTGAAAAAAGGGTGCTTTTAACGTGAATTTTCTACCTGTTTTGCGACTCTTTTGACAGCTTCCAGTGCGTTATTTTCTATAACACTTGTTAATGTTTTTAATTGTTCAAGATTATCATATCCACTTAAGACCGCAATGCTTTTTATGCCGGCGTTATTTGCCGAAGCAATATCAAGACGCGTATCGCCAATAATCCAACATTCATCCTTAGTAACCTGCATCTTTTCCATCGCTTTTTCTATAGGTTCGGCATGCGGTTTAGGGTTCTCAACATCTTCGCGGCCTATCAGCACCTCGAAATGGTGCATCAGTTCAAAATGCTCCATCAATACCCGTGAATATTTTCCCGTCTTTGTTGTGACGATACCCAGGCGAGCGAACTTTGCCGCCGCTTCAATTGCCTCTTTTGCACAGGGAAGCAGCACTGTTTTTTGTGTCGATATGACCCGGTAATACTCTTTATAGGTTGTCACAAATGTCCAGACTTTTGAGGCTTCTATACCCAGTTCTGTATACATGACGTCCAACGGATAACCGATAAGCGCTTTAATAGCGTCATCCTCCGGATGTGGGTGTTGGTGTACATCAAATGAGTTATGGAAGCTCTCCAGAATTGCTTCCGTAGAATCAATAAGTGTACCGTCAAGGTCGAATAATATAGTCAAGAAATGTTCCTTTTAAAATGGTGTAATATTCTATTTGCTTAGAGACAACTGCCTCAGTCTTGTGTCTGAATACTCTTAAGTTTTTGCCTCTCAAAGTACTATTCTTCCAGTTCCCATTCTATGTAGTTATGCCAGATCCCGTTCAACGTCGGTTCTACATGTTTGATCTTTTTATCGACCACTTCGATAGCGTTTGGAATAAAGAGGAAAAGGTAGGGATTGTCCGCGACAACATCTTTGAAAATCTGCTGCTGGATCTTCGAAAGTTTTTCTCGATCGATCGTTCTTTGCATCGTCTCGATCATGCCGTCAACTTTTGCATTGTGATACCCGATAAAGTTGAAAGCGCCCGTTCTGTCACTGTCACTGTGCCATAACAGGTAGGGGTCAGGTGAAAGTGAGAGGGACCAGCCTAACAGGACGGTGTCGAACTCTCTCGGGAAGACCACAGTATTTAAAAAGGCCTGCCACTCCATAACACGTAATTTCACCTCAACGCCGACCTTTGCGAGTTGATGCTGCAGAATCTGTGCGGCATAAGGACGGATAGAGCTGGCATTTGAGGTCGCAATCTCAAAACTGAAAGGATGTGCTTCATCGTATCCAGCCTCTTTTAAAAGTGCCCTTGCCCGTTTCAAATCCGGCA
Organism: Sulfurimonadaceae bacterium; assembly: GCA_041596355.1. Taxonomy (GTDB): domain Bacteria; phylum Campylobacterota; class Campylobacteria; order Campylobacterales; family Sulfurimonadaceae; genus Sulfonitrofixus. The sequence goes on from JBFHIS010000007.1 coordinate 21,094, forward strand.
CGGGCGCTTTGACGCTCTTGTTAAATGCCGGACCACCGGGAAGAAATGGTCCGGTACAGACCTGCCCGTGTCCCATAAACAAGATATCGACCAGTTCTTCTCTGTCTATCGCCAGAGAGAGGGCTTCACGCACACGCGGATCCTGAAACTTCGCTCGTCGCAAATTCATCCCAAGGTAAGTATACGCATGCGCAATCTCTTCTATCACTTTATAGTGCTCAAAAAATGAGGGCTCGATCTGACGTTCTATCTGCATCGCCTCTAAAGAACCGATATCCACCTTTTGTGTCTTCAACATCAAAAAGCGTGTGTTCGCATCGGGGATGACATGATAGATGATCTTGTCGATCATGGGCCTGTGTTCAAAATAGTCGTCATAGGCACTCAGCTCGATATTCTTTGAAAACTCCAGCTTGGTCAGGCGGTATGGCCCTGTTCCGACCGGGTTTGTATTAAAGCGTGAGCTCATGATGTTCTCTTCATCTTTTAGCAGGTGGTAAGGCAGGACCCCGCTCATCCATAGTTCTAGTGCTTTGAAATATGGCTCTTTATAGGTGACCTTAATTGTCAATTCATCTACCATTTCGACAGATTTGACCATACGGAAAGTTGAGCTGTACGGTGAGACCACCTGAGGTGAATTGATCAGTTTATACGTAAATAGAACATCTTTTGCACCAAAACTTTCGCCATCCTGCCACTTGACACCGCTTTTCAGTTTAAAGATCAGCGTGACATTGTCTTCAAAATAAAATTTATCAGCCAGGTCACCGATAATGTTCTGCCCATCTTTATCATATTTGACAAGACCGTTAAAAATATAATTCGAAATTTCTGAACTGGCAACATCAGTCGCTAAAATCGGGTTGATACGCGAAGGGTTGGACGAGGTACTTAAGTGCAGTGTTGATGCCATTAAAAAGAGAGGAAAAAGTAAAAATAGAAGAGGTTTCAAAGGAGCACTTTTTTGAAAGAATTATACCATAGTGCCAATGGAGAGCCTCTCTTAGAGACTCTGTCCGTTCACGGTGAGATTACTCTCTTCAAGAAGAATGTCAAAAACGGCATTATCACCCTCATGTTTGACAAAAGTATCCGCTATAGCGAGGTTTGCCCCCTGCGTTTTCAGGTAGGCATAAAAAGCGGAAGCGAACTTCAGTTTTGCATCGATATTGATGTTGGCTATCAGGGCCATAGGTGTCAATTGCATCTTTTGCACCAGTTTTTCGTCCGCTTTCACCGTGATATTGATCTTATGGTCAAAGCCATCCATAAGACCCGAATCTTTTATGGCGATCTTGTCAACACTCAGTTCGTTAATATGCAGATTGAAGCCTTTGGAGACAACCCCCAAAGAGGCCAGCATCACGTATTGTGAAGAAGCACCTGATTGTTCGGACGCTTTTTGAAAAGCTTCATATGCTTTTTCATCGATATTATCGGCATCCATCACAAATGTAAAACCATTCAACTCTACAGAGCTGTTTTGGTCTTGTACTTTAAAATGCTTCATCGATGCATTCACCTTGGTTGAAAGCTTTGCATCGGTCACTTTTGAGTCGGATACCGTTTGCATATCAGACGCATCGATCACGATCTGGTTGAGCTGATCACTAAATGCAAAGTGCAAAGTCTCAGCTTTATAGTTGAGATCAAAACTGTTTTTGGCACTAAAACTGCTTTCACTCTGGAGATTCGTTATACTGAGCTTCATCTTGGCATCTTCAGGCAAAGAGAAATCGACATCGGCATTTTTGACCTGCAGTGTCACTTGTTCCGGTTCAACAAGCGTTCCTTTTCCATGGAAGGTGGCGGCTTCAAAAATGATCTTCGCTTTCTTACCGTCTTTGAACACGATCTCTTTATTAATGTCTTTGATGTAACCTTGAAAAGTGGCAGCAGCGACATCATAATCCATATGGTACATGAACTCCCTATTCTCAAGCATCGCGACCATCTGCTCATGCAGTGTAGTATCTTCACTTTTCATGCGCTCTCCGGCATCTTCCGTAAATGCCACCGGATAGAGGTCAAGGCTTACATCACTGTTGACCAACAGGTTCGAATAGTGTACATCTGCAGCCATCACAACATCATCGAGCATAGCATTCATATAGGCCGGGACCTGTGCTTTTGAGAGTGTTGCTATATAATTTTGGAATGCGACAGGGTCTTCAAGTGTAAACTCATAGTGCTCTTTTGTCTCGAAGTAATTTGAACCGCTGTCACTTCGCTCAACCTTAATACCGTTTTCATCCAGCATCTCAATACGCTCGTCTATTAGCTTCTTGACACCCATATTACCGATAAGCGGGAGAGCAGCTATAACAGCGACGACAATAGCGGCACCGACAACTATAATTTTTTTTGACATATCTGATCCTTGTTTCAAGAGACCCTGCACAAACAGCACACAACGCTCTTCATATACAATAGTCTTTAATAGCGAGGATTATACAGAAAGTTTTGAATAAAAAGAAAATAGAGAGAGTAACGGTAATTTGTCACTAACCGCATTTGCAGATCGGGACATCCCTTTCCGTCAGACCCCGAGGCTGTTTATAGGCAGGAACTGACTCTGCTCAGGATCATAATAGTCGATGTTCCCATTTTCGATATCGTAGTACCAGCCATGGATCTTGATCTCACCGCTTTTGACACGCCGCTGCACAGAAGGATATGTCAGCAGGTGCTCAAGCTGTGTAATGATAGAGAACTGTTCGGTCAAACGAAGAAGACGTTCCTGTTCAGCATCAGCACCCAGTGCATTTATAGCCAGGTTCTTCGCCTCTTCACCAAGCTTCAGCCAATGTTTTGTATGGATCATTTCAGGGTCATCTATCGTCTCATACAGTGCTTGACAAGCACCGCAATGTGTGTGACCACAGATGATAATGTCTTCTACTTTTAAGACACTGACGGCATACTCGATGGCCGAAGCGGTAGAGTGATAGTCTTCATTGGGGCTGTAAGGTGCGACAAAATTACCAACATTGCGGATCACAAAAAGGTCACCCGGTTTTGACTGCATCATCAAGTCAGGAATAACGCGAGAATCAGAACAGCCGATATAGAGTGCTTTTGGCCGCTGACCGTGTTTAGCAAGTTTAACCAACTCTTTTTCGTTATCTTTGAAATAACTCGCTTGAAAAAGTTCATTTCCTTTGATCAACGTTTTTGCAGCCAAAATACACCTCTTTACACTTGGGAATTGTGATTTACTTTTTCAATCAGGAGTATATCTTAATTGCATAAACAGGAATGAAAATATAGCTGGAAATTCGATGGGTCGAAAGCAGGTACGCCGTTTTAGAGCAGCTAACCTGCTCTAAAAACGGTTATTTAATTGGACTCAATCACGCGGCCGTTCAGTGGTTGAACCGGACGATAGTTGGCTACGTAATATTTTCTAAAGGCAGCGATCTGTTCTTTCGATGCTGAAGCTGGCTCTTTAAGGACATACCACTGAACATTTTCTGAACATGGCGGTGTTGTCAATGAACCAGTGAAATGATAATAGTGTGCCGTATCTGCCGGCAAGATGTCTTTTGGATTTAAAATGACATCTGCTGCGCTTACACCATTCAAGACAGTATCAAGCACTGCATTGTTTTCACCCTCTTCAAAAAAGACAGAAACAACTGCCAACTGTTTTGTCTCAGGGTTTTGGTGAACCAGGTGAGCAACCATATCGTACCGTTTGCCATCAACGGTGTTTTCACTATATCCATGAAAATGGAATTGAAGAAGATCAAACTGCTCACCATTAAGTGTTATACTGCCGCCTTTAGCCGGTGTCACTTTAATAGAGTGACCGTTATCGATCACATTTGCCGTCGTCGCAACACTTTCTGCCAAAGTAAGTACATAATCCTGATTTAGTGAGACCGTCTCAGTTGAAACAATGTTAATCGGTGACTGTGATTTTCCTTCAGCGCATGTCGCACTGAACTCACCCCAATGTGCCGGGCCGTTTTCAGCGTAGTCCCAATGTTTTTCATGATTTGACGCATGTCCGCTTTCAGCTGCTTCAACATGCTCTGTTGCTGTCTTGTGCTCTGCTACCTCTGCTTTGTCAGAAGTACATCCGCTCATCACCAATACCGCTACGGTACTTAACCCTACCATTGTTCTTTTCATTGTTTTTTTCCTTTATTAGAATGTATAGTTTGCAATAACACGATATTGTGTCAACTTGTCGATCTGTGAAATCGACGCCCCGCTCTCACCCGCTTTGATGTCTGCATCAGCGGCTGTATTACTTGCATTGTTAGTGACCCAGATCCCTTTCAAAGCAAGATTAAACTGACCGGTACCATACGCCAAGACAAGATTGATATCCTGCTGTGCATCGATAAAATTGCTATTGTCATAATAGGCATATGATAGAACCGACTTGAACCCGCGGAGACCGGTGAAGTCATATCGTTGCGTGTAAGCGCCCTTAAAGCCGGATGTTCCGGCGATATACCCGCCGCTGCTCGTCAGACCTTGCCCATAGTTAGAGGCAAAGAGATCATTCGACGTGATCATGTCACTAAACAACGGTGTACCGTCCCACGGCAGGACAAGTGAATTATGCTCATCTGTCCTGGAACCGACAACATTGGTATAAGCCAGTAGGAATGAACTTTCATCATAATTCGCACCTGCTTTAAGACCGAAGAAACGACCATTGATCTTACCGCCATAAGCCGCGGTATCATCCTCCATGGCACGGGCAGAGTGACCGACACCGTGTTGGTGCATCCCCTGAATCCCTGCAGACCAACTAAAATCATCGTTGACCTGATGGGTATGCGTAGCATCAAAATAGGTCATGTTCATAAAGTCTTGGGAGTAGTAGTTGTAAAGCCGGACAATGTGATGGGCATCATGCCACTCAAGATAGGCGGGCAGGATGCTACCCGTTTTATGGCCTGTAATCGTCTCTGTGTTTATACCGAGAGCATGTTCGACGATATTGACAAAACGGCTTGAGGTACGCTGCTTGAACTTGTCAAAGTAACCGCCGCCAATCTTCATACCGTTTTCAAACGCGTAAGAGAGGTCTCCCCCTTCAACAGACGATGGTATCATTCTGACCTCTTTGGCGTTGACCAACGGGGTCTTGATGGTTTTGCGGCCGTACCAGACATTGACACCTTGATATTGGTAATCAAGGTATATCTCGCCGAGAACCGAAAACCCCTCTTGCGCTACAGGATCACCCGCAGGAAGCCCCTGCTGAATCGCATTATCACGACCGATGATCGACGTGTCAACACTATGCGGCAATGCAAACGGATTAGTCGTCATAAACGTTCCGCCCATAGTGAAACCGTACAGTTCTCCTGTCGTATAACCTAACTGACCACCGATAGAGTTGGCATAGGCGCTTGTACTTGACCCGCTATTCTCTTTGTTCGTCTCGATAAAGTAATATTTGATATTACCGTGTGCTTGACCTTCGTCAAACCAATCGTTGACGTTTTTAACATCCATCGCGTTTGCGCTCATAACTATTAACGACGAAGTCAATGCAATCGTGATTGTTTTCAATGAGTTCCCTTACACATATTTTGTTCAATCTGTCATTGCCAAAACAGATTTCGGGAGGAGTCTAACTTACAAAAGTAAACTACTATGTAAAGATGTTATTTAATAGGTGATTTATAATAAAAGTTGATAATAATTTGATAAAAAAGAGGAAATTTCTATAAGAAAAAATAATATATGTGAGGTTAAGTCTTTGAAATCAAGTATAATAAAAAATAATACGATTTCAATGACTTCTTAGGGTCGGTTTTGATTAAACTCAATAATGTATCGACAACTTTCTAGAAAATGAATAGAAAAAAGAGGGGATGTTAAGAGGCAGTGCCAAAAGGCACTGATATAAAAACGATTAACGTTTAAAGAATTGTGGAGAACGACGTACTTTACGCTTATCTGCTTAAAATACAACGTACTAGTTTGACTCGACAGTACGGTCGTAAAGTTCTTGAACCGGACGTTCATTATCGACATAATATTTTCTGAATGCTTCTATCTGTTCTTTTGATGCCTCGACCGGTTCTTTCAAAAGGTACCACTGAACATTTTCACTGCACGGCGGTGTTGTTAATGAACCGACATAGTGGAAATAGTGAGCGGCATCTGTCGGCAAAAGATCTTGAGGGTCAACCTCGATCTCTCCGCCGACATTGTTGATAACACTGTTTAGGATCGGATCTTCTTTCCCCTCTTTAAAGAAAACAGCAACAACTGCCAACTGCTTTGTCTCCGGATTTTGGTGTACCATATGTGCCACCATGTCGTAACGTTTACCGTCTACCGTATGCTCACTTTTACCGTGGAAGTGAAACTGAAGAAGGTTGAATGTCTCGCCATGTAGTGTAATTGAACCACCTGTTTTTGGTGTGACTTTGATAGAGTGTCCATTGTCAATAACTGCTGCTGTTGTATGGACGTCTTCATGCATAGAGAGGTCATACTGATGGTTCATCTCTACCGACTTGCCCGGGACAATGTTGATCGGTGACTGAGAGTGGCCTGTACCGCAGGTCTTAGAAAACTCTTCCCAATGCGCCGGACCATTTTGCGAATAGTCCCAGTGTTTTTCATGCGCGGCTGCGTGTGCTTCCGTATGCTCTGCTGCTTCTGCTTTATGTTCTGCTGCTACCTCTGCTTTGTGCGATGCACATCCGCTGATCATCAAGGCCGCTGCGGCACTTAGTACTAAAATTGTTTTTTTCATTATTTTGTCCCTTTTTTAAAATTTGTAGTTTGCTATAACACGATACTGTGTCAACTTGTCAATCTGTGAGATCGACGCACCTGTCTCACCCGCCTTGATGTCAGCATCAGCCACACTGTTGCTGCTGTTGTTACTGACCCAGATACCTTTTAATGCCAGATCAAAATGACCGATTCCATATGCCAGGACAAGGTTAATATCCTGCTGTGCATCGATAAAGTTGCTATTGTCATAATAAGCATACGACAGAACTGACTTCAAACCATTGACACCGGTAAAGTCATATTTTTGCGTGTAGCCGGCCTTAAAGCCCGATGTTCCGGCGATATAGCCGCCGCTGCTCGTTAGACCTTGTCCATAGTTGGAGGTAAAGAGATCATTAGAGGTGATCATATCACTAAAGAGTGGCGTACCGTCCCATGGAAGCGCAAGTGAATTGTGCTCATTATCACGTGAGCCTAAGACATTGGTATATGTAAGCAGGAATGAACTTTCATCAATCGTAGCTCCGGCTTTAAGACCAAAGAAACGACCGTTGATCTTACCACCGTAGGTTGCCGTGTCGGCCTCCATCGCTCCGACGGAGTGGCCGATACCGTGCTGGTGCATACCCTGGATTCCTGCTGACCACGAAACACTGTCATTGACTTTATGATTATGCACCGCGTCAAAATAGGTTATATTCATAAAGTCTTTGGAATAGTAGTTATACAAACGGGCCGCGTGGTGGGCATCGTGCCACTCTATATAGGCTGGGAGGACATTGCCTGTTGTATGACCGGTGATCGCCTCGGTATTGACACCAAGGGCGTGTTCCACGATATTGACGAACCGGCTGGAGGTGCGTTGTTTGAACTTGTCCAAATACCCCGCACCGATCTTTACACCGTTTTCAAACGAGTAGGAGAGATCCCCTCCTTCGATTGTCGAAGGCAGCATACGCACCTCTTTGGCATTGACCAATGGCGTCATGATCGTTTTACGACCGTACCAGAGATCCAGACCCTGGTATTGGTAATCGAGAAACGCTTCGCCTAGGACAGAAAAACCTTCGGTAGGATCTTCCGTACCTTGAATACCGTTGTCACGTCCAATAATAGAGGTGTCGACATTACCGGGCAGAGCAAAAGGGTTGGTCGTCATAAAGGTCGCACCAAGGGTAACGCCGTAGAGTCTGTCGGTGGTATACCCCAACTGACCGCCGATAGAGTTGGCGTAGGCACTGCTTTCAGCGGAGCCGTTTTCTTTATTTGTCTCAATAAAATAGTACTTGATATTACCGCATGCCTTGCCGTCGCTAAACGCCGTGGCCAGGGAGTCGGCACCGTAGAGTGACGCCGCCAACAATCCCGAAAGGATAATCGTCTTTTTCATCTATAACCTTACATAATAACTTATACATGTATTTTATCTGAATGCAAAATAATCAAATAATCAAATAAATTGAATAAAAAATAAAGAAATCTTTAGGATGATAGGTAATAAAAAGTCAAGAGAAAGAGTAAAAAAAGTAGAGGATCAATGCCGCAAAGGGCATTGAAATAAGCGTGTAACGATTAACGCTTAGAGAATTGTGGAGAACGACGTGCTTTACGCTTACCTGGTTTCTTACGTTCAACAACACGTGAATCACGCGTCATCATACCTTCAGGTTTAAGTGTCGCACGGAATGACTCGTCGAACTTAACAAGTGCGCGAGAGATACCGTGACGAAGTGCGTCTGCCTGACCACCGAAACCACCACCAAGAGTAGTTGCAACGATATCAACAGAAGTCTCTTGTTTTGTAAGAGCCAATGGCTGCTTAACACGAAGTTTTTTCGCTTCAAGACCACCTAACCATGCGTCTAGTGAAAGACCGTTGATCGTGATGTTACCTGTACCTGGAGTTAACCATACTTTAGCGATAGACGCTTTACGACGTCCTGTTGCGTAGATTTTTGCCATCTATCAATCCTTACTTAGCGATTTGCGCTGTGTGAGGATGCTCAGCACCAGCGTAAATTTTTAGTTTTTTCAACATTGCACGACCAAGCTTCGTTTTTGGAAGCATACCGCGTGTTGCAAGTCTGAACAGTTTTTCCGGGTTGTTTTCCAGAAGGTCTGTCATCTTAACACTCTTAGTAGAACCGAAGTAACCACTGTGAGAGAAATACTCTTTGTTTGCCAGTTTGCCGGCACCGTTGAATTTTGCTTTAGAAGCATTGATGATCACAACGTAATCACCACAGTCAACGTTTGGCGTAAAGTACGGCTTGTTTTTACCACGAAGGTGTGTTGCAACCTCAGTGATTAAACGACCGAAAGTCTTACCTTCAGCATCGATCAAGATCCACTCTTGTTTGATCTGCTCAGGTGTTGCAATTTTTGTAAATTTCATATTGCACCCTTTATTAAATTTTTTGGTAGCGGAAGTATAGGGGAATAAGCTTAAACGGTACTTAATTTAAGGAATACATAAGATACTTGGAGAGACTTTTTTATGGCTCTGACAATTAATGAGGTTTAAATGTCTTAAAGATGATGTCCCATAGAGGTGAAGTGACGCCATAGTTAACTTTTGGATGGGCATGGTGAATGGTATGGAGATCAAAGATATATTTGAAATAGCCCCTACGATTCTTGACTCGATGCAGCGCATGGTGGGTCAAGCCATACGTGATATATCCCAGTAAAAAGCCTGAGCCACCCATCCATGCCATTGATGGCGCTATAATAAGAGAGAGTACCGAAAAGAGTACACCACCGACCAAGGCCCCTGTAAAAAATGGAAGTGAATCATATCTATAGGGGTCTGCATGATGTGCAGCATGTCCTTTGACAAAGATCTTGATTGTTCCGTGAAATAGCCAGGCATGAAAGACATATTCCACAAATGAGAAGCTCAAAAAGCCCAAAACAAATGCGATGACCGCACCGCCTGAACTAAAACCGTTGAGCGTACCTGCATACCATGCAAATACAACAACAAAAAAGGTGTCAAAAATAAAACCGAACCAGTAGTTCCATCGTGTTGTAGAGAGTTGATCTGACAGTAATTTAAACACTATTCTCCTTTTCAGAAGGTGAGGATCATCATAAATACTGACCCTCTTATAGATAAAACAACATTTGTAAAGATCTCATTGCTCATACTAAAATTATAGCTGAATAACGTGTTGTTGCCTACAAACCATACATATATTCAACTTCTACAATTTCTATTGGAAAAGTTGCATGATCCGTAATCTGCACTGTGTCGTTTGTGCTGTTTGTCAAGGGACCATCAAATGACAACGCATAAGTTGTAAGATTGTAGTCCCAGTCACCGATAGTTTCCTTATATGCATCATAGAGTGCACTGTCTGTTGGCACCTCTATTCAACTCCTAAATCTAAGTCATATACCACCTAGATAAAATTGATTTAAACTATCATAAATATAATACATACTAAACAGTACAGTAACTCTAAATTTCGACGATCTCACACCCCTCCTCTAACATATAAACCAGATACCCGGAGACTTTGTCATTGGTAATACCGGCAATAGCCTGCTTATAAAAACCGACCTGTTTATGGTACTGCTCATGATGTCCTTTGGCAGACTTATAATCCATAACGACCCAACCGCTATCTTGTTCAACCAAAAGATCGATATATCGCAACTCACCATTGTAGCTGACAGCACGCTCTTTCGTCACCGATCCGGTGCTGAGCCTTTTAAAGGTTTCATCATGGACAAGATGCGTAACCCGCCGTTTAATACTGGAGAAATCTGCCTCGCTCAGATAGGCCCCGTAACGGTTCATCGCAACGCTGATACCTTCATCGATCGCACTCTCGTCAAAATCGGCCATCATCTCCAAGGTATAGTGCATCGCCAGACCGAATTCAATAGCATGCTGATCTTTCCCCTCATCACTCTCTTCTTTGATGATATCACTCTGCTGGCCGTAGTTTCGTGCTTCGTATGCGAGAGGTTGCAGCGTCTCTTTGATCTGAACAGCACCCTTCTCTATCTTCTCTTCACCCCATTGCTGTTCTGACAGTTCCAGCGCATCGAACTTGGAATCTTTGGACTTTTGAATGACATAGAGTCGATGTTGAGCACGGGTAAAAGCGACATAAAGTGCGTGCATGGCATCTTCATGACTGAGCCGCTCTTCATCCTCCAACGCCTTCGCATACGCCAGGTCAAAACTTGCCCGTTTTTTCATACGCAGGTAGATGTTCTGAAGGGTGATCCCCTCATATTGATAGATGATCGTACTGGTGTCTGCTTTTGCCCGCCCCAACCTGTCAATGACGATAACATTTTCAAACTCCAGTCCTTTGGACTTATGGACTGTCAGGACCCTGACACCATGCAGATCCGCCTGTGCAGCTGTTGCATCGAGACGTTCATACTCAAACAGAAACTGTTCGATGTCACTGTAGTTGCTGATCAGCTGTAAAAAGAGCAGAAGGTTCAGGTCACCGTCAAAAAGATTATACGTTTCTATCACTTTCAGCAGCTCCGCAGCAAGATCGGAAGTGTTGATGTTGCAAGGTGACAACACGCCTCTCTCCAACTCCAGCAGCGCAAAGAAGTTACGTGCATAGATGCTCTCACCAAAATAGGAGAATTTCAGAAACTCGATCAAAGCACGAATATTTTTTTGGTTGATAAGCAGTGCAGTGGTCTCTGTGACCACATCAACACCTGCCTCCCGTAAAAGGGCCTCCACTACACTGCCGTCTTTGTTGGTCTGGGTCAATACGGCAATCGTATCGGGGTTGGCCCCCTGTTCTATCAGGGCAAGTACCTTTTCGGTCATACCTTCCAGGACTTCATCATTGTGAATGACTTCTACATACCCCTCACCGGCTTTCTCACGGACCAACTGCGGCTTATAGTTTTTGATCTTGTTTTCGAAGACTTCGTTAACAAAATTGACGACATTGGCATCACTTCGATAGTTGGTCAAGAGGTTGTCAACCGTCACCCCATACCGCTCTGTAACATGGTAGAAAAGTTCTTTCGTCCCCCCTCGGAAACGGTAGATGGACTGCTTGACATCGCCGACAATAAAGAGCGAACTGCGTTCACTGATACCTTTACCCGCTGTGATCTCATCAATAATAGGTTTGAGAATATCAAACTGTACGACCGAAGTGTCCTGAAACTCATCCAACAGGACATGGGCGATCTTCGCATCAAGCCTGAAATACAAAAATTCGCTGTCAACACGCTCTTTAAGAAGGCTGTAGACCAAGTTGGTAATGTCATCGAAAGAGAGCTCACTGTCCTCTTTTGCCACCATCATCTTGGCCTCTTCATAGATGTCCAGCAGACCGAACAGTGCATGAAAGAAATGGCCCTCTTTCATTTTCATATAGCCTGGGAGAAGCATCTGTATTGTGTGGAGGCGTTCATCCATATCCGGCAAAAAGCCTTTTTTATATTGCCAGTATTCCAGACTCTCTTTATCGATCCAGGCTTTTGTGAGCATCTCATCCACACTCTCACAGTTCATGGTCTTTTTGGCACCCTCAGACATATTTGACGCGAAAACCATGCTCTGAAGGCTGGCAAAATTGTTCATGATCTCATTTTCAACCGCGATGAAGTCACTTTTTTGAAATGACTGGTTTTGCAGCTCTTTGCGTTTGCCGTACAACTCGTCAAGCAGAGAGAAGATATCGGAGAGACGTTTTGACGCCATGGTCGAGAGGGCTATCAGATCATTCTCTTTGCCTTTGACATTGGCCAAGGTCAGAAAACGTGCCAGGACCTTGATCTCATGCTGCGAAGCGAAGGTAGAGAAGGTGGGCATCAATCCTGCATGCAGCGAAAACTTACGCAAGATCTTCGCAAAGAACTTGTCAATGGTCATCACCTTTGCATCTGACTTCAAAAACTGTTCCAGTACTGTTTGACGCAAACGCAACAACGTCTCAACATCAATACCTGTCACCCGTGCTACTTCAAAACGTTCATCACGCGCCTGAAAGTGCATCAAGGTCTCGATGATACGCTCCTGCATCTCGTTGGCCGCTTTATTCGTAAAGGTCAGTGCCAGGATCTTGTCGGCATCCTCGCCCATAAAGAGAAGAGAGAGGTAACGTACGACCAGGGAGAAGGTCTTACCGGCACCGGCACTGGCTTCATAGGCGTGAAAAGGGATAAACTCAGACATTAGTGAAACCTTTGTGTACAGATCATATCGCTCAGAGAAAAAAGAAGAGGTAAGATTGTTTTAGTTTTATTTGAAGGCCTAGTTGTGACTAAGTTGAAAAGAAAAGTGAAGCAAGATTGCCTCTTATTTTCTCTCCAAAATGGCAGTTTAGAGAGAGCTTTACTCCGCGTTAGACAACCTTCAACGTAGCTATGGCTATGCTGAAGAACATCTGCCTTGATTAAAACTCTCTCTAAACTGCTGAGTATGTGATCTGTACACAAAGGCTTCACCCTCCCCTCTGACAAAGGTAAGCGTATTCGCAATAGCTGCAATCTGTCAACTTGTCGGTCATCTCAAAATCAAAATCTTTGGTCTCGCGCAGTTCGTCAAGCAGGGTGTAGAGCTTTTCAAGTTTCTCGTGCAGGACCAGTTCATAGACGATCTTTCCGCTGTTGAGATCATAAAAGCCGCAGTTCGTCACTTCGCCCAGTGTGGCAGCAAGCAGATAGTAGAACTCCAACTGGAAATCTTTCGCACTCTCCAACGTCTTTACGGTATAGGTCATATATTTACCGCTTTTATAGTCAAGAACTTCAAGACCGTCTACTGTCCGGTCGATCCGGTCGATCACTCCCGAGAGTTTGATCCCCCGTACGTCCGTCTCGATCTTTTTTTCGCACGACTCTACGCGTATATCACGAAAACGTTCTATCTCACGTTCAAAAAAGGGTTCCAACCGTTTCATCCAGAGCTTGTTCAGATACTTGTCCAGAACACTCTTGCCGCTGCACTGCTCCAACGCCTTGGCCACAGCCTTTCTGAGTTCCACTATATCATTAAAGCTGCTCTGCTCTTCATAGACCATTTTCAACGCTTCGTGCAAAGCCGTCCCTATCTCATGTTCTTTAGGCATGTCCTGGGCTATCTCATGGGCTTTAATACCCTCAATATATTTATGGTAGAACTTTCGTTTGCATGTCAAAAATGCCTTTAACCCGGTTGCAGAGAGAGGATGTTTTGTAAAATCATACGCCTCCTCTATCGAACGCAGCGGCACTTTTTGGTGGGATGCTATCGGCATGACAATAGGGGCATAGAGGTTGTCTTGTTGCGTTTCGCCAAGCGCCAGGCCCAGTTGTGTCAAAAAACGTGACGGCACAGACTCTGTCGAACTGACATAGGCGATCATCACCTTCTTAGCCTGCGTGAAGAGTGAATGGTAGTAGAGCTTCTGCAGGTCTTCACGCTCACTCGTTGTCGGCAGACCGGCGTTGTAGCGGGTCGTTGAGTTTAAAAAAAGATCTTTTTCACTCTTTCTCGGAACAACCCCCTCATTAAAGTTGACCACTATGACCCCTTCATACTCGACCAAACGTGTTTCCAAAACCCCCATCACCGTTACTTTGCCCCCGCGTACATCGTCGACAGACTTGCTTTTTAGACGATTGGTAAAAAGGTGCAGAGCAGATTTTAACGGTGCATCACCCAAGACCGGTATGATCTTCTCAAAATAGTAAAGTTCTTCACGGACAATGTCGATCACTGCTTTGTCGTGTTCTTTCTCCAAAAACGGTTCCATCAATGCAGAAAAATCAACGGTTGAGACTGCGGCGCGGTAATTTGCATTCAACCCTTCCAGCAGCTCTCCTCCGACACGCTTAAGTCTGGACGTGTTCTCGACGGTCTTGTTCTCAACATACTGCATCACCGCTTCGAGACTCTCTATAAAGAGACTTTCTGTGAGTGGAATACCCATCGCGAAGTTAAAATTCCCCTCTGTGTCAAAACGCCTTAAATGTTGTGCAAAATTCTCATCCGGCAGGACGACGACTATCTTTTCTGCTTTCACCCCTTCTTCAATCAATGCATAGACCTTCTGCTTGATAAAACCGACTTGTAAAAGTGATTGCGAAAAGCTCTCAACCGTTGCTTCTATTTCATTGTCGTTAGGCGTGACATCGTCGACAACCGATGTTTGCAGGTTGATACGCTGACTACTGTTGTCGATAACATCGATACCCAGTTTTCTGAATTTATCAGCCAACTTTACATTGAACTGGTTGGCACTGAAACGCAGCGAAAGCGGGATCACTTTGGAACATGCTCTCAACACTTCCATCTCAAAGTTCGTCAGATAACCTAGCGCATATAGCTCCACTTCACCCAACGTTTTCAGATAGCTCTCGTTTAAAGTGTACTGCTGCGGTAAAAAAATGGGGTCCAAGACTTTATTCGTCTCACAGAGATCTTTATAACGGGCATATAGCTCCTGTAAGATCAGGATATGCTCTTCATAATCTCCGTAAGTATCTGCAAATTCAAGACTCTGAATATCAACCAACTCACCGCTCAGCTCCTCAAAGAAGCGAAACAGGTAACTTGCATTTTGCGTAAATGTAAAGAAGTTTCTCTCAATATTCAGTGCTGTGAAATTTTTAAAATCAGTTGCTTCGAGGAGCAGAAGTGTTCTGGTGTCCTCATCAACACGATGGTAGCCGTCAACATGCAATACCCGCTGTAGGAACTCACCTATCGTCAAATAGTTGGAGAGGAACCCATCGGTCGACTGTTCATGCAGAATGTGGGAACGTATGGCACGAGATGTAGGGAGAACTGTAGTAGCTGTAGACATTACCGACCTTGATTTTCTTGTAAAACATTATAGTCAATTTATAGAAATGTGCTCTGATTTTTGTCAACATGAAAAAAGTGGTTATTGAGAAGTAGTCGCAAGGATTACAACAAAAGGCTGCAATCCTTGAAGAGGAGAGGTTAAAAGATTCTAATATTCAAAAGCTTTTGGATAACGGGTATCTGCTTTCAAGTTGAAGTAACGTTCATACTCACCCACAACAACATGTGCCATAATATTCCAACGGCCGACCAAAGGAAGTTTTCCGGCATCAAACGTATAAATACCATTATCTACAGCCGGACTATCCAAAACAATATCACTGTCACGGTTGTCCGGTCGAGTCAAGACGATATTGATTTTTGCATTGTTGACAGTCATATCGGAACTGTCTGTAATCTTGTAGGCGACTTTGGCACTATCCGCATCAAGTTTCTCACTGACATAATCGATTTTGTAATTTTTGTTAAACGCGATCCGTGCTTCAATGTAATCGTTGGCATTTCTATCATAGTGATGATAGTCCTGCATGTTGGTGTCGCTCATCTCAACCGGGTGGTCTATGGCTACCACCACTGTTGCTACCGATGCTGCTACGATCAGAAGTATAGATATTACGATGGCGTAAGGCCAAATCTTTCCTGTTGGTTCCGAACTCATTTTTGCTCCTCATTCGCTTCTCGAAGCTTTGCCTTACGGCGGCCTCTGAAGTACCCGAATATTGCAAATAAGATCGTACCATAAAAGATGTAACGGATAACATCGATAGCGATCTGATTACCTCTTCCGGCTGCACTCTCCAGAGTGACACCTCTTGAATCTGCGACCTGTTCAGCGATCTCCGAGTAACCGTTGAACATTGCTACCGCGTATTTGTTCACGATGTCATCGCCCTTTGCACGCTCGGCTAGTATCGGCAATATAACCCCGCCGTAAGTCGACATGAACTCTTTAACATCATCGAAACTGCGCGCAAACATGACCGAACTGACAACAGCGCCGATAAACGAAGCACTTGGACTTAATATCGTCTCTTTATCAAACTCCTGATAGAGCGATGAAGGATTTGCCAATATCTGCACCTGTTTTTGAAGTTCAACAAAGCTTAATATGATGGCCGGTTCTTTGAGCTCTTGAGCAAGCTGCAGTTCATACTCGGCCAGCGTTACGTTCTCATCAAGGTCTCTAACCATAACAAGATAAAGCGATACGCCTGTCTTTTCATATAGTTCGTTTCCGATCTCTTCAATCTCATTTGTAAAGCTGTCTCTTTGAACAACATCGTCTTTGTAAAGATACTCTGCAAAAAGTGAAGTAGAAAAAAGAAGAGAGAGAATGAGGGCCGCTAGCCCTCGTGATTTGCTCAACTAAGTTACCTTAGCCGATGAATAGGTGATTAGGAGTCACAACAACGTATAGAGTATATACAGCTGAAATGATCAAAGCAATTGTAATAATTTTATCCATATATTGGTTCATCATATGCTCCTTATTTCACATCTACTTTATGAGATCCGGATGTTGTGTCGATCATTTTGATCGATGATGCATCTTTGATTTCATAAAAGTTATTAGCATTGGCATTTTGTGCAGTAAGGCCCCAAAATGTCAATCCAGCCAGGATAGCCAGCAGCAACACCGTTGCAACCAACATACCAGTGATACCATCTAAAACGAACAGACCTCTGTTTTCATTCATAATGGACTCCTTATTTGCTTAAGCTAGTGACATATGCACTAACTGCTTCGATTTGTTTAGCATTCAAACGATCTGCAAATCTAGGCATTGTACCGATAGCACCTTTTTTACCATGTGTAAGCACATTGGTAACAAGGGCTTTGTTGAATCCATTAAGTTGTGGACCGACGCCATCAATACCTTCACCTTGAGCACCGTGACAACCGGCACAAACACCGAACATCGCAGGCTCATTGCCTTGAAGACCATTAGCGACATAGACAGAGATCTCATCGATATCAGAAGGGCTTAGACCAAGGTCTGCACCTTTCGGCATCGGGAACTCAAAACCAAGAAGCTGGTTGTTAGAACCGTTCTCAAGAACATCTTTAACGACTACCGCTTCAAGACGCTGATTAAGGTTAGCCGCTTTACCGTCAATACCGTCAGCTGTCAAACCGTGACAGACTTTACATTCTGCCAAGAATACCGACTCACCCATATCTACCAAAGTCGTTTCATCCATATTTGCATATTGAGCTTCGAACTTAGCATTGTGTGCTGCAGTATCTTCATTGTATTCACCGATTTGTGAATATGCGTTTACCGGATAACCCGCGATAAAATACCACATACCCCAAACGATCAGACCTAAGAAAATGATCGCCCAACCTGCAGGCAACTCATTTTTATACTCGCCGATACCATCCCAGTTCTCATCAGCCAATTGACCAGTAGCTGTATCATTTTGCATTTGACGAATATATTTAACGACAACAAATACTGAAATGATTACAAGTGCAGCCGCACCCGCAACTGCAAGTGTATTGACGATATCATCATTTAGACCGCCCTTAGAGCCACCGACAGATAAGTATGTCAGTGCCAACATAAGAACAGCAAAGATAATTCCACCAAGCGTAAGCTTATTCATTTTTATCTCCTACCTTATTTGTCTCTTTATCAGAGACCTTGTTTACCGGTTCATCGGTAATGTCGTCATTCAGTGCCATATTGCTATACGCCTCATAATCAACTCCGGCCGCATCTTTCTTCTTAGTGTAAAGATGGTAGATATACCCATAAAGGGCGACCACCATAAATACGGTGATAAAAAAATAACCGTATGCTTGAAATGTTGCAATATCCACTAATGACTCCTCTATTTCAGACTGTTCATATACGCAATAAGCGCAACGATCTCTGGGATCTCACCAGCTGCTACAGCATCTTGAACACTTTTATCTTTCATGTCAGCTGCAACCAACTTGGCCTCTGCCAAAGCTGATGCTTGTGCACCTGCAAGAGTGTCCGCAAGTGAAACAGTTGCTGTCGAACCGTCTTTCATAGGAAGCTCTTGATTATAAGGAACAGAGAAAACATTTTTAACAGTCACTTGTTCAGCATACGCTGTGTCAATATCTGCAGAGTTTTCAAACAACCAAGTATACGCAGGCATGATTGAACCAGGTACAACTGATTGAGGGTCTCTCATGTGATTTTCATGCCAGTCAGTCGTACGGTAGTTACCTACACGCATAAGGTCTGGACCGGTACGCTTAGAGCCCCACAAGAATGGACGGTCATAGGCATACTCACCACTTAAAGAGTAATCACCATAACGGTCAGTCTCAGCTTTAAACGGACGGATAAGCTGTGAGTGACATGCATTACAAGAGTTCTTGATATACACGTGACGGCCAGCCAACTCAAGAGTTGTGTATGGTTTCGTACCGATAGACGGGCGAGACGCCTCCGCAAAGTTTGGCACGATCTCAATGAGACCGGCAAACGCGATAGTAACAAATACACCAACTGCAAAGAAAAATGGGTGTTTTTCTAACCAATGAAACATATTATCCCCTTTCCTTACGCTGCCATAGGTGAAGCGTTTTGAAGTTCGTTTTCTTCAACGCGACGACCGGCAGTCATAGTTTTGTACATGTTCCATGCGAACAAGAACATACCAACTAGATAAAGTGTACCACCAACTGCACGGATAGTGTAGTATGGGTGGAGCACTGTAACAGTATCGATGAATGAATAAGCAAGGTTACCGAACTCATCGTGAGCACGCCACATCATACCTTGGGTAATACCCGCAATCCACATAGAAGTAAAGTAAAGAACAACACCAAGAGTCTGAATCCAGAATTGTGTGTTCATCAACGACTTAGAGTAGATCTCACGCTTGAATACACGAGGAGCCATGTGGAAAAGTGCAGCCATAATCATAAATGCAACCCATCCAAGAACACCATCATGTACGTGACCAACAATCCAGTCTGTAAAGTGCGCGATAGCATTTACTGATTTGATCGCTTGAATCGGACCTTCAAGAGTAGAGAACATATAGAACGTCGAAGCAAGAACCATGAACTTGATCAATGGTGAACTTGCGACTTGTTGCCACTCACCCTTCATTGTTAGAAGCATGTTGATCGCAGAACCCCATGAAGGCAAGATCAAGATTACAGAGAATACTGAACCCATTGTTTGCATCCAGTCAGGTACCGTTGAGAATAGAAGGTGGTGACCACCAGCCCAAAGGTAAACGAACATAAGACCCCAGAAAGAGAGAAGAGATAGTTTATATGAGAAAACTGCCTGTCCAGACTCTTTTGGTAGGAAATAGTAGATCATAGCAACGATAGGCACAGTGAAACCAAATGCAACCGCATTGTGACCATACCACCATTGAACTAGTGCGTCATTAGTACCGGAATACATTGAAACCGAGTGCCACCATGCGCCAATTCCGCCAGAAGCGAAGTATGTTGGAATTTCCATGTTGTTAAACAGGTAAAGCATTGCTATACCAAGGAAAGTCGCGATGTAGTACCAGATAGAGATGTACAGTGATTTTTCACGGCGCATACCGATCAGACCAAAGATACTCATACCCCAGATAACCCACACGATAACAATAGCGATATCGATCGGCCATTCAAACTCTGCATACTCTTTAGATGTCGTGATCCCTAAAAGAAGAGAAACAACAACAGCGACTACACCGACAAGGTATAACCAAAAATGCAGTTTACCTAAGAACATAAGGAACTTAGACTCTGCCATTGATACTTTTAGTACACGTTGACCAACATAGTACCAAGTAGCCCAAATACCACTAAGGGTAAAACCAAAGATAACCGCATCCGTGTGCAGTGGACGAAGACGAGAGAAGTTTGTATACTCCGCAACACCACTACCCAAGATTGTATTAACACTTGGAAATGCAAGTTGCCAAGCCAAAATAACACCGACAAGCATACCGACAATTCCGAGTAGCACTGTTGTTAGCATAAACATTTTCGCTACAGTGTAATCATACTCTAAAGGACGATTTTCCATTTACAGCCTCCTAATAAATTCAAAGCGTAAGAACCCAAATTGTTAAATAAGGGTTTTTAGACCCTATGATAATAGCTTTAGTTATGTTTAATATTTCTTAAGTAACCGTACTTTTACCATGTTGTTGAATTTATATAATATATTTAAGTGGCATTTAAGCGTAGTGGGAAAAAAAGAAACACCTTGTAATTGGCAAGTAAGCCGAACTTATGGGGTGTTTGGAGAGTTGACGGTAAAAGTATGAAAAATCAAAGCACAATGAGATCGAGTTATTCTGAACCGCATTTTCCAGTGCCACATTTACCGGCACCGCATTTCATGCTCTCTTCCTTAAGTGGCTTTGGCACTTTATTTTCCACAGGTTGCGTACCACATCTACCCGTACCGCACTTTCCGGTACCGCATTTCATGCTCGCTTCTTTAAGCGGCAACTCTGTACTTTTTGCACTTTTTTGAGCACCGCACTTGCCCATACCGCACTTGCCTGCACCACATTTGCCTGCACCGCATTTGCCCATCTCCTGTGCGTCTTTAGCCTGCTGTTCTATGGATGTATTTTTCCAGTAATCAAACTGCATGTAGGCTTTCATCAATGTCCAGCCCCCAAAGACGATTATCGTAATAGCCGCAAACTGGATCATCAATGAACGAAAGCGGGTCTGTGAGAAGAGTCCTACTGCGAACGCAAAGCTAAAAAGTGCCGGTATGGTAAAGATACCGAAAACAGCCATCACTACTGCCCCCCAGAATGCCGACTGCGTCGTCGTAGCGGTGACTAACATCGTATAGACCAGACCACACGGGAATAGACCGTTAAGCAGCCCAAGAGTAAAGAAACTGCTTGGTTTGGCTGATGTAAGTTGCGTAGTGAAGATCTTTTTAAACCATGTCTGCCGTGTTATCGGGTACTCGATCGAAGTCAAAAACTTCAATTTTCCTGCAAAAGAGAGCCCCATCAGGATCATCATGACCCCTGCAATAGCAAACATAATAGAGCGTGCCAAAGGTGAGATATCCCACAAAGAGCCGAAATAGCCGAAGAGTGCACCTAATACAGAGTAGGTAACCACGCGTCCGAGATTGTAAAACATATGATAAGTTGATTGTGTGAACTTGTTTTGTTCCGGTTTAATTTTAGCTGTTGTGTAGGTGACAATAAAACCCCCACACATACCGATGCAGTGTCCTATCGAGCCTAGGAGTGCAAAGGTAATGATAGCTGTGAACTCTATACCGTTCATGGAGGTCCTATAAGGAGGTGCTTTCTTACGCTTTGAGTAGAAAGTGTAACAAAGAAATGTTACATTAGTGTTAATTTATTAGATAAGATTAAATTTCTTCTTAATAAATCACGCGTGTGTTAAAAGGTCCAGAAATTCGCCAAATATATAACGACTCTCTTTTGGTCCCGGGCTTGACTCCGGGTGATGTTGAACCGAGAAGATCGGCGCATCATTATAATGAAGCCCTTCTATAGTGTTATCGAAAAGGTTTGTATGTGTCACCTCTGCAATCTCGGTAATACTGTCCGGAACGTTATAGTTATGGTTCTGTGCCGTAATCTCGACCATTCCTGTTTCAACGTTTTTCACAGGGTGGTTTCCACCATGGTGACCGAATTTCAGTTTATAGGTGTCATACCCATGAGAGATCGAAAGTAGTTGATGCCCTAAACAGATACCGAACATCGGTACTTTAGCGGCAATCAGTTTTTTGATCTGCGCCTGTTCCTCTTTGAGAACCAGTGGATCTCCCGGTCCATTTGACAAAAAGACACCGTCGATCTCTTTGTTCTGCACACGAGAGATCAACGCATCTGCATCAAAAGTGTTCGGAACGACTTCAACTTCCAGTCCGGCCTGCGTCAACTCATTCAAGATATTGCGTTTGACGCCAAAGTCGATCGCCACGATCTTCGACTTTGCCTCAGGTGCATCGTTGTACCTGAAGTTAACTGCATCGTATGTTCCGTTTTTGTGCGTGTAGCTCTTTTTTGTACTGACCTCTTCAATATAGTTGACGTCTTCAATACGAGGAGAAGAGTCAAGAACTTTTTTAAGTTCCGCTTTGTCGCTGATCTCCGTAGAAGCAACCATCATCATAGCGCCTTCTGAACGTAGCATTTTAGTAAGATAACGTGTATCGATATCACAGATACCCATTACACCATGCTCTTTCAAAAAGTCAGCCAAAGAACCTTCTGCACGAAAGTTCGAGTAGCGGTCCTGGTATTGACGTACAATCATTCCTTTGGCATGGGCGCTGCTAGACTCCATATCTTCCGCATTGACACCGACGTTGCCGATCTCTGGTGCTGTAAATGTTACAAACTGGCCGGCATATGAAGGGTCAGACATAATCTCCTGATAACCGCTCATTGACGTATTAAAAACGATTTCACCAACCAGTGTCGTCTCTGCACCAAATGATGATGCTTCTAAAAAGGTCCCATTTTCAAGATAGATCCAAACAGTGTTCATTAGGCAAGTCCTCTCTTTTGCAGCTCTTCGTTGTATAATTTTTCATGGATGATGTCAAACTCTTCCGTGCCCGGGATGATACGGCGTTTATAGGAACGGATCTTGTCCATTACCGCCTCGTCGATCTCATCATTACTGACGATATAGCCTGTAATCGCGTTGTAAATAACATTTTTGATCCGGTTTTCTGTCACCTCAAAATGGATCAGATCCTCTTCATAAAGTTCGTCAAGAATTTTATGCGCAATATCAGAGTAGCGATCCTCATAGGAAAGAATAACACCGAATTCAGGTGCCAACTTCTTTTTGATCATAAAAAAGAGTTGACGCTCATCGGCAAGCATCTCTTCAATGTTATCTTCATTGGCGTCAAGCATCTCATTAACACGCTCTTCGAGGTCATGCTCTTTTTTCACACTCTCTATAAAGATCTTTTCAGCTTCTTTGGCAATCGGCTCAAGACCTTTTGTCATCGTGACCAGGCCACTTTTGTTCAGTTCGATAGCTATTCTGTTAGCAATGCGCGGTACATGTGAGAGTGTTACTTTCATGCGAGACCCTAAGTGTAATTTTTTTGGATGATACTCTAATTTTAGTTAGAAAGAGGTAAAAGGAAGAGACAAAAAACAGTATAGAAAGAACTGAAATTTTGGATTTAGTGCAGCTTGTATCGGATGTGAACCCGATAGCGCATGGCTGTGCGTAGAGAGGTGAACTCCGGCGCAAGATACACTGATACCCGAGGGGGTAGGCCCAGCTGGAATTTTAAAGGTGGATGGTGTCTTCGCGTTCCGGTGATGTTGAGATAATGCCGACCTTGGTCTTACTGATCTCTTCGATAGTATTTACAAAGTCCTGTGCATCTTGTGGAAGCTTATCAAACGTACGAATGCCGACAGAACCTCTCCATCCTTTGAAGGTTTTATAGACCGGCGTGACGTTTTCAAGGTCCGCCGGCATGTAGTTGATCTCTTCACCGTTGTAGCTGTAGGCAACACAGACCTTGACTTCATCAAAACCGTCAAGTACGTCCAGTTTCATAAGTGCAAGTTCATCCACACCATTCAGGCGGCATGCGTGACGTGTCGCAACGGCATCAAACCAGCCGCATCTTCTGGCACGACCGGTTGTTGTACCGAACTCATGGCCCTGCTCGCCCAGACGTTTACCGTCTTCACCAAAGTCTTCACTTGGGAACGGTCCGTTACCGACACGTGTACAGTAGGCTTTTACGATTCCGATCACTTTTCCGATATCTTTAGGATTGATACCGAGACCGGTACAAGCGCCTGCACTGACTGTTGACGAGGATGTCACATAAGGGAATGTACCGTGGTCGATGTCCAGCAGTGTTCCCTGCGCACCCTCAAGCAGTACTTTCTTGTTCTCTTCGTCGAGTGCTTTCCATACCATCTGCGTCGTGTCTGTGATAAACGGCGCCAATTTCGCTTTATAGCCTTCGAGTTCTGCCAACAGTTCAGTTTCATCAGGAGTCGCGATCTCTAGGACATCAAAGATGGCACGATTTTGCTCAAAATAGTCCAAAATACCTTGAGAAAGTTTAGCAGGATCAAGCAGCTCACCGACTCTGAAACCGGTACGGTTGATCTTGTCTGAGTAGGCAGGTCCGATCCCTTTTCCGGTCGTACCGATCGCTTTATCGCCTTTTAGACGCTCTTTTGCCTGATCGATCAATGCGTGGTAACCCAGGTTCAGGTGCGCTTTATCAGAGATATAGAGACGACCTTCGAGCCCTTCAAACTGCTCCATCTCTTTAATGATAGACTCAGGAGAGAGGACAACCCCGTTACCGACAACGTTGATCGCTTTAGGGTTGAGTACACCGGAAGGGATAAGGTGAAGCGCATACTTGATACCGTCTACCCAGATCGTGTGTCCGGCATTGTGTCCACCCTGGCTTCTACAAACCATATCATATTTACCGGCAAGTGCATCTACGATCTTACCCTTACCTTCATCACCCCATTGGATCCCGACGATTAAATCTGCTTTTATACTCATTCTCTTATATTCCTTACTTATTCGCTTCTATTAGTGTGTCTGTGTAGATAGCAAAACCTACCGATGTCACATCGTCATTTACATAACGTCCGCCACGTGCGTGGATCTTGTTACCTTCGATAACTCTGAAAAAGAGCTCATCATAATAGAGCATTTTTGCATAATAAAGCGGTGCGATCACCTTCTTCTTATAGGCGATCTTGGCACACATCTCTTTCATCTTGACCAGCTCCTCTTTGATCTCGTCAGGAACGATCTCGATCACAGCATCCACATCTTCAAGGTGCTGCAGGTAAACCAGTTTTGTCACCCATTCAATATCGAGTTCGAGGAACTTTTGAATATTGATATGACGGAAATCATCCAGTTCAATACTAAGCAGTTTTGACAACTTCCTCGGAATCGCAATATTTGAGATCTGCAGCAAAGGCTCGACGTCAAGACGTGCAAAGATCTCCATTGCCTGGTTCAAGGCAACGCTTAAGTCACTCTCAGCTATCACCTCTGCACCGACCTGGTACTGCTCTGTTGACGGGTAACGGTAGATCGGCTGGATATAGAACCATTTACGGTGTGTCGTGTTACGACCGAGACGTTTGGTGATGATACGGACAACATCGATCGTCGAATCGGCACGCAGACTCATCTTGTTGTTTTTGGTATCGTTGAGGCGTACCAACTCTTTCACATCCGCGATAGAGTCATCCTGGTGATACGAAAAGAGTGGTGTTACGATCTCTTCGAACCCCTCTTTGTACAGGACTTCACTGGCAACCTGTTCGATCTCACGTTTACGTTTAGCCGAATCACCGAAGTAAAGTTTAGACCCCTCCGGGATTTCGTGTTCAAATATCATATTGTCTCTATTTCTCTAACATTGTTTTAAAGTATCTCTCATTGAAGACTCTGCTCGCCGTACCGTCAAAATCTCTGCGGCCAAGTTTTTGCAGAGCAAGCTCGATCGCATTAACAACCCAGGCGATCTCATACGGCTCGATCAGTCCCATCTGGTTGATTCGGAATATCTTGCCTTTAAGATGGTCCTGTCCGCCTGCGACATTGACCCCGAACTCCTCTTTGAGGAGGTTGCGTATTGCTGAGGCATCCACATCATCAACCGTCGTCATCGAACGGGCCGGTGATGCCGGATAGACGTGCAGACCAAGGCTTTGCATTGCTGCGACAACGGCATCCGCACGGCGTGCGGTGTCGTCATACAGTGCTGCAAACCCGCCATGGTCAACGATGTGCTGCAATACAGCACGCAGACCGATAACCAGCGTAGTCGGTGCCGTCCATGCGGTTGTGTTTTTAAGCTGGTTTTTGATTTCGGTTGCCAGATTAAAGTAATACCCTTTGCCTTCACCGATTTTTGCTACTGCTGCCTTGCTCAGACCAAGAATGGCCAGACCCGGCGGCAGCATCAACGCTTTTTGGCTTCCCGCTAAAAGACAGTCAATATTAGTCACGTCGATCGGTTCAACGCCGACTGCCGTAATACCATCGGCAATGACCATGATCTCAGGGTTGATCGCTTTAACTGCCGCTGCGATCGCTTCGACATTGTGACGAAGACCGCCGGCTGATTCAGAAACCTGAATCGCCAAAGCATCGATCTGCGGGTTAGCTTTCAAGGCATTTACCACCTCTTCAACAGATGCAGGCGTGTTCCACTCGTTTTTGATCTCAACATTTCCAAGTCCGTTCGCCGTTGCGATCTTGCCGAAACGTTCACCGAACTTACCTGAGTTAATACTCAAAAGAGTGTTATGACAAAGGTTTGTCACGGCCGCTTCCATCGCACCGGTACCCGAAGAGGCAAGCATGATCACCTCATCCATGTTAAACAGTTTGAAAAGCAGCGTACGTGCCTCAGCAAAGATCGCTTCGAATTCCGGTGTGCGGTGGTGAAGAGTTTCTCCTGCCATCGCGACACGGGCAAATTCTGGTACTGGGGTTGGTCCTGGCGTAAAAAGCAACATTTATTTTCCTTTGATAAACATCATCTAAAAGTCCCTAAAACAGGTCACTTAAATGATATTTACTGCTGAGATTTTTCAAACCGCGTATTATAGCTAATTAGTGTTTAGCTGTTAATGAAATCTTTGACGCTTTGAAAGTGTTGGTCTACAAAAGTGGTCTATCATCGCATACAGAGGCTTTTATCCACCTCGTGATAAAATACAAAAACTAAAACACCAGGGACCCATTTTGGATATTTTTCAAGCCATCATCATCGGTATTATTGAAGGTTTTACCGAATTTTTACCGATTTCATCGACAGGACATATGATCGTAGCCAGTGAGTTTTTGGGTGTCTCCCAGGACAATCTTACCAAAGCCTATGAAGTGATCATTCAGTTTGCAGCTATTTTAGCGGTGATGCTGGTCTATAGAGATAAAATGACCCTTAAAAAGATCGAGCTTTGGCAAAAGCTTTTTATCGCTTTTTTGCCGCTTGCAGTGGTAGGCTTTATCTTCAAAGATCTTATCAAAGAGCTTTTTACCGTCAATACCGTTGCTGTTATGTTCATCATCGGCGGGATTGTCTTTTTGATCGTGGAGAAGTTTTACAAGGAAGAGGAGAGCCACACCAACGAGGTTGAAAATGTCAGTTACAAACAGGCCTTTTTAGTCGGTATCGCCCAGATATTTTCACTTATTCCGGGTACCAGCCGCGCAGGGGCAACGATCATTGGCGGGATGATGCTCAAGATGAACCGCAAGACCAGTGCCGAGTTTTCGTTCCTGCTGGCTATCCCGGTTATGGGCGCTGTCTCGGCTTATGACCTGCTAAAGCACTACCATGAGTTTGCCGATGCCAACTGGGGTGCCTTCATCATCGGTTTTCTCACCGCCTTCGTAGTCGCCTACCTCACCATCAAACTCTTCTTGGTCTTTCTGCAGCGCTTCACCTTCGTAGCGTTCGGCATCTACCGCATCATCTTCGGTATCTTGCTATTACTGATAAACTAATTGTTATCTGCACCACATTGTACGCTTCCGTTAAACGGATAGATTTCAAGGAAACATCGCTACGCGATGTACCCTTGTTTCGCAGAAATATCAGCAAGCTGCAGACGTACACCTAAACCCACATCCGTTAAACGGATAGATTTGGTGCAGATTGTGCTGGAGTGGACCCGAAGGCGTACTACTGTACGTCGAGTGGTGAACTCCGGTGCAAGCTGTGCCGAAGCTATCCGTTTAACTCTTCGAAGTCCTCTTTTGTGGCACCACAATCCGGACAGACCCAGTCATCCGGAATATCTTCAAACGCTGTTCCCGGAGCAATCCCGCCATCAGGATCACCGACTTCCGGATCATAGATCCAGTCACACACTGTACAAATATATTTTGTTGCCATCTCAAATCCTTTTTAGAGAACACTTTTACTGTCTGTATATTAAGGTCTCATTAGTGTATTGTTCAAGTGTAACCAATAATTTGTTTGTCTAATCGTTGTCTCAATAAGACAACTTTTCCGTTTAAGTATAAACTAATAGTAGGACGAGTTTTTCAGCTCTTAAGGAGTAAGGTATGATAGATAGTGTACAAAGCCAAAAGGGTAATAATCTCCCTGATACCACTACTCTTTTATCTGTTTGATCTCATCTTTTAACTCTTTTTTCATATGCATCATCTTCTCTTTGATCTTTTCAGGGTGGTTGATCATCATATATCCCTTAAACCCGGTATAACCGCCATACAATGCTATCAGTATTGCCGCTGCAGTCATAACATGTTTACGCCATGTCATCTGGGAGATCATCGTACTGACCATCCCCAGAATAAAGAGTGCCGGTACTGTTGCCAAGCCAAAGACCGCCATCACCACGGCACCCATCAATGCTGAGCCCGAAGCGATGGCCGCTGTTGCGAAGAAGTAGACCAGGCCACAGGGGATAAGACCGTTAAGCACCCCCATAAAGAAAAAACTTGGCAGCGATTTTGATTTGATGACCGTTTGAAAAAGCTTTTTAAAGATCGGTGTCTGCACGATAGAGTGTTCTATCACCGTTAAAAACTTCAATTTTCCGCTCAGGGATAAAGCGATGATAACCATCAAGATACCGATAACAATAAAGAGAACCCCCTTTGCACCTAAAGAGAAGTTGACAGCAGAGCCCAGATACCCGAAAATTGCCCCGATGAACATATAGGAGACAATGCGACCGCTGGAATAGAGTACATGGGCAAGGCTCTGAAACAGTCTGGTTCGATCCGGATCGATCTTTGCCGTTGAATAGGCGACAACAAAACCGCCGCACATGCCGATGCAGTGCCCGACAGAGCCTAAAAGCGCAACTAAAAATATCGTCCAGAGGTCAAGGGATTCCATGAAACAGTCCTGTTCAATCAAAGTTATAATTATTATAATATCAAAGTGTTACATAAGTGTTAAGAGAAGAGACGCAACGGATAAACCCGATCCTGGACTAGAAGTAATTTGCGTTTGAACTCTCTTTTATCTCCAGATCTATGGGCCTTTCAACAGCCTTTGAATCGCCACAAGTGGGAACATTTCCCGAGTCGCTTGCATACTCGATTGCAAAGTCTCTGACATGTTGTAATTTTTGCCATGTTCTTGGGTCATTCAGATACGTTGCGTATTTAGGATATTTCTTTGAGAATTCGATTATGAACGCTTTTCCTTCATCATCAAAAAGCAGTTTCCACTCGGCCTGCGTATGAAGCTGTACAAAATCGAGACCGTTCATCTTAAACTTCTGCTTGAAATTTTTCATATAATAGCGCTTGCCCTTCTCCGCATCGGCCATCGCACTTGAGATTAAAAACAGAACCATTATCATTGCCGGCAATCGTTTCACGCTCATTACTCCTTTGTTGTACTTCTTATCCATTGTGTAACTCTATCCAATTCATCGTTTGTCAACTGTTTAAATGACGGCATCCTGGCATGACGTGCCTCTTTCCATCTCTC
The DNA here is from genome assembly GCA_041596355.1 of Sulfurimonadaceae bacterium. Taxonomy (GTDB): domain Bacteria; phylum Campylobacterota; class Campylobacteria; order Campylobacterales; family Sulfurimonadaceae; genus Sulfonitrofixus. Next base: position 51,082 of record JBFHIS010000007.1, read on the forward strand.
TTGTGATCCATCGAGTATACTCTGCCTAATCTCTTTTTCACTCTCACCGTACCGTTTGGCAATAACACGGAATGCCGGTCCCATTTTTTTCTCTTTTATGCCATGACAACTTAAGCAGCCATATTTGCGCGCAACACGTTCACCCGGATCCATATCCCGAAGGGCTTGTCTCTCTCGCATCGTCTTCAAAAAGTTCTCTTGAGTATAGTGTTCAAACATATAGATCGCAACGGCCTCAAGTTCATCCTCTGTCAACTTCCCGTTTTGCGAAGGCATCACACCGTAATCTTCCAAACTTTTTTTATCACAAAATGACTTCTCAACCGCGGGGTTAAAGACATAATCTTTCACAAATGCGATTGAAGAGGGGATCTTCTCGGCAGGTGTGCTGACTTCAATGAAGTCATAGATATGAAAGGCCACTGCCATCATCGGCGGGGCAATTTCATCGGGAGATGTTTCAGGCGGTATTTCGAGATTATGACAGGAAGCACACTTTGTATCAATCAGTACTTTTCCGTCAAGTGTATTACGTTGTTTCTGTTCTGCCGTACAACCACTTAAGGTGAATACGACCAGATAGACACTGATGAACACTCCCAGAATCTTTTCTATCATAGTTTTTTTAATGCGTATGCCCATGAGAATGCGTATGATGCCCTTCATGTTTAGTGATGATAGCCTGCATCTGCATCTCATTTAATGGTGGCAGATCACCTACTTTATACTTCTCGACAATGTCGGCCACTTCGATGCGCTCATCGCCTGCATACAACAGTTTTATATCATACTTTTGCAAAGCTTTATAAGGATTTGAACCCATCTCTTTGACGATGATTGTATCGACGCCTTTTTCTACAAACCAGTCAATGACGGCTATACCGTCACCTACCTCATTTTTTTCGATTGCGATCGTCTCACCATCATAGAAAGCGAAATATTTCGCTTTTCCGAAAAGAGGCGAAACGGCTGTGTTTTCTTTATCTGTCTTAACGGCTACTGCTAACATAGTAACTCCTGATATTCTGATTTCATATGAACATATGTCAACATGGTAACAGATTAATGAACATATGTCAATTATAATGATACTTTTGCTACAATTCTTTTATGGCAAGAGAAAAAAACAAACGCACCCTTAATTTTAAACCGCTTATCACCTCGTTCGGACCGCTGGAGAAAAAGAGTGACGGTCAGGTCATCTTGCTCCACGAAGAGATCGAAGCGATCTATCTGATGGATCTGTTGGGACTTTATCAGGCCGATGCCGCACGTAAGATGGATGTCTCCCGCCCAACTTTTTCGCGTATTATCAACAGCGCCCATGAAAAGGTGGCGATAGCACTTGTCAGTGGTGCGAACCTGACGATCAAAGATCAAAAAGAGGATTACAAGGTCGCCTTCTGTTCTTCCGACAAAGAAAAGTATAGCCTCATCACCCCCATCCAGCCGTTTATCGTCATTTATCATATCAGTCAGGGTAAGACGATCTCCAAAGAGATCATTCCAAGCCCTGTCAATGAAAAAGAGGGCAAACCAGGACAACTTCTGCCGCCTCTTTTACTCGAACACAATGTGAATTTTTTTATTAGCAGCAGCATTGGTGAAGGGCTGAAAAACTCATTGCTCGCCAAAGGAATCTCACCTCTTGTTAAAAAGAGTGTCGATAGTAAAAAGTTGATGACGTTGGGATTTATCGAAGCGTAAAAAGTTTGACAATACGTCGAAAAGAGGAAACGACGGAACGTCGTTTCGTGGAGTGATGTTATTTTATCGGAGCGTTTTTGGCCGAGTTGCCCTGTGCAAGACCGACAATCCCGCCTTTCATAACACGTACATTTTTAAAACCGATCATCTTCAGGCTTGCAACCACCATGACCGCACGCGTACCCGAGTAACAGACAACGATGATCAACTCATCTTTTGGCAGTTTGTTCAGGTTTTCCTCTTCAAAAAGATGCTCGACCGGTATCTCCAATGTGTTTGGTGTTTTGATCCCGACAACCGACAGTTCACCTTCCGTACGGACATCCAGGAACGTAAACTTTTTCTTCTCCTGTATCAACTTCATCGTCTCTTCACCATCAATGTAGAGTTTCGACTCGGCACAGGCTTTTTGTGTAAAGTTAGAATAGAACTTGTCAAACTCTTTCGCTTTATTTGCATCGTATGCCAGGGCATTCAGGGCCAGTGTTGAGAGCAACAATGTACCGGTTAGAATTTTTTTCATCATCATATTTTCCTTGATCGTTTTTAAAATAGTACATCTGTGGCGATTAAATCAAACTTATGATGTATTTTTATCGTCATTTGTCGTCATCCTCATTTATCTAAACACGCTACTATTTCAATATTACAAAGATACAGGAAGTTTATATGTCACGTTTTGATAAAGCTGCAAAAGAGTGGGACAGCTCCCAGCTGCGACAGATGCTCGCCTCTGATATTGCCAAGGGTATTTTAGATTCTCACCCTCTCACAAGAGAGATGAGACTTCTTGATTTTGGAGCAGGAACAGGCCTGCTCAGCCAACACCTCTGCTCTCACATAGGTCACCTGACTGCACTCGATATTTCAGAAGGAATGCTTGCGCAGCTGAAAGAAAATGCAACGTCATGGGACGGGTGCGACGTTGAGACTGTGCATACCGATATCGTGGGCTATACGCCCCCTAAACCCTATGACGGGATTATCAGCTCCATGAGCATGCACCATGTTGAAGATATCGATCGTCTGTTTCAAACCTTTGCCGCCATCCTGAAACCGCAAGGGTTTATTGCTATTGCGGACCTGGAACTAGAAGACGGCACTTTCCACAGTGATGGCAATGAAGGGGTATATCATTTTGGATTTGAGGAAGAGGTATTGACCAAGATCGCTCAAAAACACGGTTTTGGATCAGTCTCGTTTCAAACCGTACACCGTGTCCAAAGAGAGGGGAATAAAGCGTTTCCCATCTTCTTAATGAACGCGCAGTACGATACAGTCTCTTAATAAACTTTACGTTTTTTTATCTTTTTCAACTCGCGTTTTATAACAATGGTTTCATGTTCCATCTTGACCGTGAAACGCTGGGTCTTGTACCCTTTTTTACTGATCCTGATATCATAATCACCGGGCTTCAGCTCGATCCCCATTGTATATTTTGGAATAATGTTCATGATCTGGATCTTCGCATCATAGGGGACAGTCTCAATAAAAAGAGGATAAGCCTCTTTGATCTCGACCTTGGTCGCTGAAAAGTAATACCCCATAGCCGCTAAAAGAAGAACGATCGGCAGGACACTTGCCATAAAAATTTTGTTAAGTAGCCGTTTTTTCTCTTCTTTCTCTTCTATAGCCTGTTCGTTCTCCTCTTTCATACGTAAGCGCGCCAATTTTTCACCCTGGAACCGGGCAGCCTGCGCCTGCTCTATCTCTTTAAGAGCGTCAAAGTCGACGCTTAGTTCTTTAGTACGCTCTTCCTCTTTCTCTTGAACAGCCGTTGTACTGCTTTGTTGAGAGGGTTGTTTAACCGCCTTTTTCTGCTGAGGCTTGTTCGGCTCTTTTTTCTCTTCTTCTGCTGCTGCTGCAAAACGTTTCTCTATATCTCTTCGGCTCTCTTGTCTCGCCTTTTCAGCCCGTTTTTTCTCATTTTGATAGAACCCTTCACGCTGCGCTAAAAATGCCTCTTTTTGCCGCGTCCATTTTCCCGGATCGATCTCATGCGCGTATAACTGTTTATCAAAATCACTTTCGACAGCATCAACATACCCTTCAAACGAAAGAAGATCAGAGAGATAAAAGTCATTTGAGATGTCAAGCGCCTCCTCTTCGAATATGTTTTTGTTGAGCAGGTCTCTGTCGGTGTAAAACGCTTTTGGCATTTTACACTCGGCCCATGACAACAGACCAAACGCCTTCTCTCTGTTTTTTTGGTGCAGTGCCGCACGAATTCGGCGCTTCACTTTTCGGCTGGGATAGATATCTCTCTCATCGACCGCTATTCCGGTGATTATCCTTCGACCCTGTTTGGCACTTTGAAGCTTCCTTTTTGCAGGGTTAAGTGCAAAACCGCCTTCGGCGATGACCTTTTCTACCAATGCCTCCAGAGTCGCAGCAAACTCTTTGTTATTAAATGAAAAGATCAGATCATCCGCATAACGGGTGTAGACAGTGTATATACCCTCTTCAGAGATAGCATGTTTGATCATCTTGTCAAGCTTCAAAAACGCTAGATTAGCGATCAGCGGACTGGTTGGCAGTCCCTGTCTGGCTATGCCGTCTATAAAACAGAGGTTAAGCTGTTCATCACTCAGATAGTCACTGACCATTTCTGCTTTGACGCAGTCAAAAAAGTCCTTAAGATCAAGAGAGAGTGTGTAGGTATAACCGATATGTTTTTGAGCGTTGCTGACCGGACCCCGACCACGCATAAAGCCATGTATTGTGTGATCAGTATCGGCATTGTGAACTTTCTGCTGCAGGTCAAGTAAAAAGGTGGTGAGTTTTTCTTTGTAGGCTTTGGAAGGGGCATATAGGGTTCGAAACCTGCCGTTACCTTTAGGAAGTTTGATTATCTTGTACTGTTTTTTTATAACCATCTCTTTGATACCCCAGTATCGAAGCAGAGAATTCTGTAACAGTAATGGTATTTGCGTTTAGGGGGTTTGAGAAAAACCGGCGGCACACGCTTCGGTTTAACAGCTGTTTATCTCAAGCCCCCTAAATTCAATGATCGCTGTTCATACATTTTCTATTTCGAGGTTTTAGCGTTAGACAGGCAGCACGAATTTCAGTAAATACGTCAAAAAAGTAGGCGAAACGCACTACAAAAACGTATTTGAACTACGATCGAAATCGTAAACAGCTACTGCCTTGACAATGATTATAGGCTAGTGAAGCTTTAACGATTTTAAAATACTAATGTTCTCGTGATTTTTTGATGGTATGCAATACCAATTTTGCCAAATATAGTGCCTTGGAGCGGTGTGAAAGCCCTTTTTTGACATCCTCATCAAGTTCGCCCAGCGTTTTGTCAAATCCTTCGGGTATAAAACAGGGATCGTAACCAAAACCGTTCTCGCCTCTGGGCGCCGTGATGACATCGCCGTACATCCAGCCGTGTACCACCTGTTCGCCCTCTTTTGTGACAATAGCAATAGCCGCCGTATAGTGTGCCGGTGAGCTTTTAATGCCTTTGGCTTTAACTTCTTCGACAACCTTTAGCAGGTTCTCCTTGTCACTGGCACCTTCACCGCCATAACGGGCACTGTAGATCCCGGGTGCACCGTCCAGGGCATCCACAGAGATACCGCTGTCATCTGAAAGAACGATCGCTTCCTCATCGCCCAAGGCATCAAAAACAGCTCTCGCTTTAAGGAGTGCGTTGCCTTTGAATGTCGGCGCATCTTCAACAATCTCGAAAGGGGTGATCAACTCGCTGAAAGCAACCACATCGAAATCTTCGCACATCGCTTTGATCTCACGGACTTTGCCCTTATTTGAGGTGGCTAAGACTATTTGCATTGTTATTCCTTACGACAGTTTTAACTCAGGATATTATGTTTTTCTTTGCAATAAAACAAATGACTTCTGTACTATAATGCGCATTTTAACCCAAACATCCAAAAACTTTTCAGACATAAAGGTCATTCATGTTTAAAACGATAATGCCGCTTTCGGCTATCTTGTCACTGCGCTTTTTAGGACTTTTCCTGGTACTTCCTGTCCTCTCGGTATACGCTATGGGTATGGAAGGGGCAACGCCTCTGCTCGTCGGTGTCATTGTCGGCGGTTATGCCCTGACCCAGGCGCTGTTTCAGGTACCTTTTGGAACCATCAGTGACAAGATCGGCCGCAAACCGACCATCTTTGTCGGTCTCATTATCTTTCTTATCGGTTCGGTTATTGCGGCATTGAGCACCGACATCTATATGTTAATGGTTGGGCGATTTCTACAGGGTGCCGGTGCTATCGGTGCGGTTGTCACTGCAATGATCTCAGACCTTGTTCCCGAAGAGGTACGCGGTAAGGCGATGGCGATGATGGGTGGAACGATCGCCATCTCTTTCGCAGTAGCTATGGGTCTCGGACCGGTACTTGGTGCGGCTTACGGTGTTGACTTTCTCTTCTGGGTAACCTCCGGACTGGCTGTTTTGGCGATGCTGCTTCTCTTTACTAAAGTGCCGACACCACCGCGTATCCGTCACATCTACCACAACACGACAAAGACTTCCGACATTATCAAAGACCCGAACCTTTTGGGAATGATCATCATCAACGGTATGCAAAAAGGGCTCATGACGGTTGCTTTCGTACTCATCCCTATTATCTTGACAAATGCAGTCGCCGACGGCGGTTTCGGCTGGGAGAAATCTGAGCTATGGATGGCCTATCTTCCGGCAATGGTCTTTGGTCTGATCGCGATGGGACCTGCCGCGGTCTTTGGCGAAAAATATAACAAGGCGAAACAGATCTTCCTGATCTCTATCGTTCTGTTTATTGTTGCCTTTCTGCTGATGGGCCTTACTGATTCGTCAACACTCTTTGTTGTCGGTGTGGTCAGTTTCTTTATCGGTTTCAACATGATGGAACCGCTGGTACAGTCACTGATCTCCAAGTATGCCAAAGTACACCAAAAAGGTGCCGCTCTCGGTATATCAAATTCAGTCGCTTATTTTATGACTTTCCTGGGCGGTACGTTTGCCGGTCTGATGCTCGATATCTCCAATCCCAAGGTGATCGGTCTGAGTCTTGGCATTGTTGGGACACTTTGGTTTGTCTGGACAGCATTTAAACTCTCAAACCCGGCAAAACACAGCCATCTTTTCAAACATATCGATGAAGTCGACATGGAGAAACTCGAAGCGCTCGAGCATGACGCCATCGCGGAGTGGTACATCAACGAGACGGAAAACCTTGTCGTCATCAAGTATCGCAGCGACGATATCGACGAAGAGACGCTTCTGGCGAAGATCATCAAATAACATCTTCTTAGAGAGTGATCCTCTCTACCTCCTCCCTTTTTTACTCTATTATTAAACTCCTCTGTTTCCGTATCAGCAACTTTAAAGAAGAAGCAACAAAAAAAGAGAAGCCTGTCATCCTGAACTTGATTCAGGATCCAGCTCTTATAACAGTATCGCTGTTATTTGCCCCATAGGTACAGTGGTTTCCAAATCAAGTTTGGAATGACAAGGTGGTGAGCAGTTGCAATGGCAGGGAGTTACAAGCTTACGTGAAAGAGGATTTTTAGAATCTATCCAACTTGATGACATTAACTGTCTCTCCCCTCTTCCTTCCATTCTATTTTCCCTCTGTTATAAACTTGTCTTAGCCTCTCGAATTTTCTTTTAAATTATAAGTTATATTTATGTTTTATTAAGGTGTTTACATATATGCTGATTAAAGGTATATTTAAGAATAACGTTATGGCAGACAGATATCTGCCAAATATACTATTCACAAAAAGGAGAAATAAATGCTCGAGACCATTGCTGTCATATTGGTTGTACTTTGGCTGCTGGGGTTTGTCACCTCTTACACAATGGGTGGATTCATCCATATTCTTTTAGTTCTCGCGATCGTGGTAATTTTGGTTCGTGTCATTCAAGGCCGGCGCCTATAGTAGCATTCTAGTGCTCTTACTCAGGGGGCTCAAGCTTGCAGGTTGTAGCCATCACTTCTCGCTGCATCTCTTTTGCAGAGAGCCAATAGTTTTACATTAGGAGAAAAAATGAACGCAGTCAAAATTGCGGGGATCGCGCTTATTCTGGCCGGAGCCCTTGGGCTGGTATATGGCAGTTTTACCTACACAAAAGATACCCATACGGGCAGTGTTGGACCGGTCGAGCTGACGGTAAAAGACAAGGAGACGGTCAACGTTCCCGTTTGGGCCGGTGCAGGGGCAATAGCCTTCGGCGGTATTCTCCTTCTTTTTGGAATCAAGAGGAGCTAGCCGCTGCTTTTTAGCTCGCTCCACCTCTGGAGAGTTGGAATGAGCTAAATATAAAGAGCGAATAGACAAAATGACGTCAATCTGTCATCCTGAACTTGATTCAGGATCCAGCTCTTATAACAGCGCTGCTGTTATCTGCCCCATAGGTGCAGTGGATTCCAAATCAAGTTTGGAATGACGAGGTGGTGAGCAGTTGCAATGGCAGGGTTGAACGAGCTAACGTGAAAGAGGATTTTTAGAATCTATCCAGCTTGATGACCTTAACGGTCTCCCCCGCCTCTTTAGGCCCATCTTCTTCGCTGCTTACGATCAAAGCAGCATCACCGAGCATGTTGGTCAAAATAGCCGACGTCCCCACTTTTTTACCCTCAAAGTCAACAAAGTACTTTCCGTCACGAAAAGCAAGGTTACAGGCTGTGAATACACTCTTGTTGCCGCGCTTTTTAAACGGTTCGGCCAGGGTCGCTTCGACCATCTCGAAGACCTTCTCGCTGCCGAGGAACTTTTTGATAAGCGGAACGGCATAGAGCAGAAATGTGACCGTCGACGAGTAGGCGAATCCCGGGAGGCCAAGGATGAACTTTTCACCCTTTTGCGCCACCAGAATATGCTGCCCAGGTTTGATGTTGACCCCTTTAAAGATCACCTCCGCACCGAGTGCCGGTACGACATCTTTGACAAAGTCGTAATCACCGACGCTGACACCCCCGGTGCTCACAACGATGTCGGACGAGGCCAGGGCATTTTCGAAAGCGGCGGTAATGGAGGCCCTGTCATCTTTGACCACCCCCATCTGCACCACTTCGGCACCGGCCATCGCGGCGATCGCCGCGATCGTATGGTGGTTGGAACTGCGGATCTGCGATGCGTTCTCCTGACTTTGACCGATCTCCAGGATCTCGCTTCCCGTCGAAAGCGTTGCGACGCGCGGTTGTAAGATAACCGGGACGACCGCCGTGTTAAGGCCCGCCATCACACCGATCTCGGCAAAACCGATCTTCGTCCCTTTTTTTATCAGGACTTCGCCCTCCGAATAGCTTTCGCCGACCGGGCGGACACTGTTGCCGTAAGGGACCGTTTCGTTGATGATGATATCACTCCCCTCGACCGTCACGTTCTCGATCTGGATCAGGGTGTCGGCACCCTTGGGCATCACCGCACCGGTAAAGGTCTTGATACAGCTGCCGCCGATCACTTCGCGCGTTTCGTCGCTGCCGGCAGGGTTGTCGCCGAGGATCGTAATGCGTCCGAGAGCGAGGTCCCTGTGCAGCACCGCATACCCGTCCATCGCCGAAGTCGGCTGTGACGGCGAGTTCTCGTCGGCAACGATGTCTTCCGCAAGGTAACGGCCGAGTGCATCGTTCAAAAAAACGTTCTCTCTGCGTAATACACCGGCATCGAGACCGTTCAACAGCTCTATTGATTCGTCATAACGTAAAAACCCCATCTACTCTCCTAACAGACCCGAACCGCTGATCGGTGTCGAACGGTCGGCCGCATACAGACGTTTGCCGTCTTTGAGATCATATTTCCATATCGGCGCGCTTGCTTTAAAATCTTCGACAAAGTCGTTGATCATCTTCAGTGCCACCTTACGTTTCGGCGAGAAGACAGCCGCTACATACGAAGAGGTATGTAGTGGTACATCGCCACGCGAATGCGCCATCTTCAAGATCGCACCGACCTCTTTCGCCTTCGCCTGCCAGGCGGCGAACCACGACTCCAGAATCGGCTCGTAGATGTCGAAACTGAGCCCCGAGATCCCATCTTCATCGCGGATCGTACCGATAAACGGAATGTAGGCGCCGTAGTTGCTGCCTGCCTCGTCTCTATACCAACGTACCAGGATCTCCTCTACAGGAACAGGGCCTTCAAACAGCTCCAACATCTCAACCTCCACAGACAGGAGGAAGCAGAGAAATTTTGTCTCCGGACTTCAATGCGGTATCAAGATTTTTGACCAACGTGTCGTTGACAGCGACGGCACAAGTCTCAAGCCAATCTTTGACCTCAGCATCGTTCTGAAGAGCTGCAGCCACATCATGCAGCGTTGCCGCTTCGATCTCCAAAGGCGCTTTTTGTATCGGTCCTAAAAATTCTACACGTACCATATTGTATCCTCGAAAGGCGTGTTAACACCTCTAATAATTAACGCGATTATAACATATTGAAGTAACTGCCCTATAGGAGCAGGCCGGCAGCGCTTACGAAACGGTGATTAATACACAAAGTTACACCCGACTTCAAAATATAACAGCGAGTATACTGATCCGGTACAGCCGGCGCTATCTCTTTTTTTCGAAAAGAATACCGCTGTAAAATTCGTTATAATGCCGAGAAAAAGGGGCGGAATGTTATTTGGTAAAATAGAGTACTTGAATCTTCTTCCTTTTCACCTCTTTATGAAACGTTACAGTCGTTCAACCCGGAATTATATGAGCTTTCGATATAAAAAAGGTGTACCGTCAAAGATCAATGCCGACTATGCTGCAAGACGCGTAGACGCCGCTTTCATCTCCAGTATCAAGGCCAAAAAAGAGTCCTTTGTCGACCTGGGTATCATCGCTAAAAAGGAGGTGTTGAGTGTACTTTTGGTTCCTTCAGAAATCGAGCAGGAAGATACGGCAAGTGCTACCTCCAACGTACTGGCAAAAGTACTCGGTCTCAAAGGAGAGGTACTCATAGGCGACAGAGCCCTTCGCTATTACCTTCAAGACCCTGAAAATGTCATCGACCTTGCAAAGAGCTGGTACGCTAAATACAAGCTCCCTTTTGTCTTTGCCCTGCTCTGTTACCATCAACATGAAACAGAGATCAAAAGAGTGGCGCGCGCCTTTAAAAAAGAGAGGCGTAAGATTCCGCAGTACCAACTCATGAAAGCTTCCAAACGTACCGGTATTCCGGAAAAAGCCATCAAACACTACTTGACCTATATCTCATATGAGCTCGACAACAAAGCAAAAGCGGGTCTGCATAAATTTTGGCACCTTTCCAAAGAGCATACCAAAAGGAGATAAATACTCTTAAACAAGACTTTTGGTCAAGTTCGAGCCAACAATGTCATATATTTATACTAGAATACTATTATGCATAAAATACTGTTTCTACTTACCATTTTGCTCTCACCTATAGTTGCCCTCGAGCCCATCGCTCCCTTGCCGACAACTTTGGACGATATTAATTTGGAAAAAGCCAAGCTCGGGCGTACCCTCTTTCTTGATCCGATACTCTCTTCTGACCAGAGTATCTCATGTCACAGTTGCCATAGTTTTGAGCAAGGAGGTGCGGACAACCGCCGTGTCTCAGTCGGTGTTCAAGGTCGCAAAGGTGACATCCAGGCACCCACGGTCTACAATGCCCGCTTCAACTTTAAACAGTTTTGGAACGGTAGAGCCGCGGACCTTGGTGAGCAGGCAAGCGGACCACTCACCGCCCATGTCGAAATGAACATGCGCCCGGAGAACATCGAAACAACACTCAATGCAAGCACCTTTTATCAAGAGAGGTTCAAGAGCGTTTACGGAACGAACACTATTACCATCAACGAGGTGATCGACGCCATTGTCGAATTTGAAAAAGCGCTGACCACTCCAAACAGCCGTTTCGACCGATACCTGCGTGGCGAGATCGAATTAAACGAGATGGAGAAGGAAGGGTATGAGAAGTTTAAGAGCCTGGGGTGCATCACCTGCCACAATGGCATCAATATCGGTTCAAACGCCTTTCAGAAAATGGGACTTTTCATTGATTACCCCTACGATAAGAGATACCAAGACCTTTTTGCCCTTACCCGCAAAGAAAATCATAAAAATGTCTATAAAGTACCCACCCTTCGTAATATTACCCTGACCGCCCCCTATTTCCATGATGCCAATGCTACGACACTCGAAGATGCCGTGACCAAGATGGCGAAATACAACCTCGGCATTACCCTTTCAAAAAAAGATCTCAAACTTCTTATGACCTTTTTAGAGACTTTAGAGGGTGACAGACCTGCTATATTGGACATGCCATGAGGCACACTATGAGGCGCAACACCAATCTGATACTCGTATTTATAATGGGTATAGGCTCCGTATTTTTAACAAGCTACTACTATCTGCATCAACGTGAATATGCCCAGCAGTATAAAACCGTTATCAATGCCTTTCACACCATGCAAAGCGACTATGACACGCTCTCTTATGACATACTCAAAAGTGCACTCTACAGCTATAATAACCAAGACGACATCTCTAAAGGGATGTATCATCTCAACCTTGATTATGGCAATCTTTACAACGCCTCACTGTTCCAAAACGTCCATTACCTTTCTCTTGATTATCCGCTGATTGATCTCGGTATCAGCGTCGCCGAATATAACAATGCCCTCGAAGACTATCTAATGCTCAATGCCGGGATCAAGAACTCTTTTGTCTTTTTACTGAACCACACAGAAAGCACACACGACCTCTTCCCGCCCGAGGCAACTATTCACAGTGATATCAATGCCATTACCTCTGAACTCTCCAACATGCGCCGTCTGCTGGATGAGAAGCATCTGAAAACAGTGAACGAACACCTTGAAAATATCCGCCGCTTCAAAACGACAAACAATGACCAACGGATTTTTATCGAGACATTGACATTGCATGTCGACTATATACAGCATAATTTTCCTGCCTTCATCACTGTTATCACTGTTTTGGAAAATAAAAAACTCTCCAAAGAGCTCGCCGAAATAGAAAACAGCTTTGATGAGATCGCCAAAGATGACTTTATCGTGCTTGACAGGCTTGCTATACTCATGCTGCTGCTTATTGTCATGGCCCTCGTCGTGGTCGTTTATCTGTTGATCCATTCGCAACGTGAGAACCTCAGGTTAAGAGGCTTGCAAAAAGAGTTGGAATACCTTGCCAACTTCGACACCTTGACAGGCCTTTTGAACCGTAACAGTTTTAACCATATAGTCGTATCAAAACAGTATAAAGAGCCGACTCTGCTGCTCATCAACATCGATGAGTTCAAACATGTTAATGACCTTTATGGTGCAGATGTCGGCGATTATATACTTAAAGAGGTCTCTCAGCTCATTAAAATGTCTATTTTTGAACCCTACCAACCAACATATTTCCGCTTTGGCGGCGATGATTTTGGTGTTTTACTGGAAACCATACCCAAGAAAATGGCGGCTGGTTTTGCGGAGGCCGTGATACAGAGTATTAAACACTTTATCTTTGTTGACAATGCTGTCGACATTAATATCACGGTCAGCATTGCGATCAACAGCGAAGATCCGCTGCTTGAAAATGCGGACATGGTCTTGAAACACTACAGAAAACAGTCCTCCAAAGCCGTAGTCACATTCTCCAAAGATCTCAAACTTAAAGAGCAGATCCAAAACAACATAGATATCCTTCACGCCCTCGCAACAGCTATCGATGAGCATAGAGTAGTCCCTTACTTTCAGCCTATAGTCGACCTCGCAAGCGGACAGATCGTAAAATATGAAGCTCTTGTACGACAGATAGCTATAGACGGAACAGTTATCGAACCGGAGAAATTTTTAGAAGTGGCATCGCAGACACCTCTCTACCGTGAATTGACAAAGGTCATGATAGAGCACGTTTTTGCCGCCTTTGCCGATAAACCGTATCGATTTTCGATCAACCTCTCGATGCGTGATCTCCTCGACAATGAGCTGATGTCGATGCTCGAAGGTCAGCTCAAGGCCGATCCTGAAAGTGCCAAACGTTTGGAGATCGAGTTACTGGAAAGTGAAAACCTGTTTGATCTCCAGGCGGCAGAGCGCTTCATAACACTGCTTAAGAGTTACGGCTGCCGTGTGGCTATCGATGATTTCGGTACCGGTTACTCCAACTTCTCCTACCTCGCCAAACTCTCTGTAGATACACTGAAGATCGACGGTTCCCTCATCTCAAAGATCGAAACAGATGAGAAATATTTCAAAACGGTACAGACCATCGTTCACTACGCCAAGACTTTGGGCGTAGAGACCGTTGCAGAATTCATTGAGACAAAAGAGACAGTCCAGAAACTTCGTGATATCGGCGTTACCTATGGGCAAGGGTACTACTTCGACAGACCTCAAGCCACTATCACCCAAAAAAAGATCATTCTATAAAGAGCTCCGGAAACGTTTGACATATTGGGCTACGCTGTAGCCTTACTGTGTTACAATCATTGTCATCACAATTAACCATTACATGAAGGAGTCATTATGCCGCAAAAAGAGATGATGAACACCATCTGCTCGCAGCTGCTTATACCCGACGACATAAATATTCCGGAAACGCTTTTTGCTCGGATAGAGAAAGAGAAGATCGTCGTACAAGTCGTTATAAAAAACGAAAGTGCGTCTATCCGCATCTATTCCCAGCAGGCGCTGATGCTTTCGTTGATCATGCCGATTCTGCAGCATTTCGGCTTTAACATTATCGATGAAGTCGCTTTCAGTTTTGAACACAATAAAAAGACTGTCCATATCAAACGCTTTAATCTCAGTCTTGTCAACGTCGAGCAGATCACCCGTGCGCAAAAAAACATCGAAGAGGTGATCACGCAAGCGCTCAAAGGTGAAAGTTTTAAGATCTCGCAACTCTTCTCTCTGGTCTGCAACCAGAACCTTAACCTGCGTCAGCTCTCCCTGCTTAAAGCGATGATCAACTACATGGACCAAGCCGTACTCTCTATCAATCTGGGAAGTTTTTTACATACAATGACGACGCATCCAGAGATGGCAACACTCTTTTTGCACTACTTTACGGCCAAGTTCAACCCCAAGACCACGTCACGTGCACAGCAGATGAAAGAGATCGAAGAGGTCATTGAAGCCAGTATCAAGAAAGTCCCCAATATCACTGATGACAAGATCTTGAAATTGACCTATGCCCTTATTCAGTCCATGCTGCGTACCAACTACTTTTTAGATAAAGAGAGTATTGCGTTTAAGATCGACACCGCCACCTTTTCACTAAACCTGAAAGGGATGCAGCCCAAGATCGAGACCTTTGTCTCACATAATGATTTTTCCGGTATTCATCTTCGCATGTCCAAGATCTCGCGCGGCGGACTGCGTTGGAGCGAGCGGCATGAAGATTTTCGTACCGAGATCAAGTCACTGATGATCACGCAAGAGGGCAAAAATGCCATCATCATCCCTGACGGGGCCAAAGGCGGTTTTATTATCCACCGTGAGAAAAGCGAGATCACGAAAGAGTTTTTCCAGGAGGTCTACTCCAACTTTATCCACAACCTACTCGATCTGGTCGACAACCGTATAGAGGGTGAAGTGGTGCGCAACAAGGAGATCATCGCTTATGATGACGAGGACCCCTACTTTGTTGTTGCCGCCGACAAAGGGACTGCTGCTATGAGTGACGTCGCCAATGCCATCGCCATCGAACGCAAGTTTTGGCTGGGCGACGCTTTTGCCAGCGGAGGCTCCAGAGGATTCGGACATAAAGATCTTGGCATCACGGCAAAAGGCTCACTCAAATCGGCCGAACGTTTCTTTATTGAAAAAGGCGTGAACTTCAGAGAAGAGGAGATTACCGTTGTCGGCATCGGTTCAATGAACGGCGATGTCTTTGGCAACGGACTTATAGAGTCAAAATACTTCAAACTGGTAGGGGCTATCTCACATAAAGAGATCTTCATCGACCCCGACCCTATTCCCGCCACCGCTTACGAAGAGCGCCAACGTCTCTTTATCTCCAAAGACGGTTCTTGGAGCGCCTATAACCGTGCTTTGATCTCCAGTGGAGGCGGTGTCTTTTTACGCAGTGACAAAGCGATAGAACTGAGTGCTGAAATACAGAAGATGCTGATAACCCAACGAACCGTGATGAGCGGTGAAGAGCTGGCAAAAGCCCTCCTCTGCATGAAGGTCGACCTGCTCTTTAACGGGGGTGTTGGAACCTATGTCAAACACTCGGAAGAGAGTAACCTCGATTTGGGCGACAAGCAAAATGAAGCAGTTCGTGTTGATGCTACGGAGCTCAAATGCGCCGTCGTCTGTGAAGGCGGGAACCTCGGCTTTACACAGAGAGCCCGTATAGAGTATGCTCTCGGCGGCGGTAAGATCAATATTGACGGTATTGACAATGCCGCCGGCGTCGATACCTCCGATCATGAAGTCAATCTGAAGATATTGTTGAATATTCTCAAAGAAAAAGGACTCATCAGCGACGATGAGAGCCATAATACCTTGCAAACGCTTACCCAACAGGTTGTCAACATGGTACTGTGGAGTAATTATCGCCAATCCCTTGCTATATCGCGTGATGAACAACTCAGCCGCCTCTATCCCGATGACTTTAATCTGGCTATTGACATCTTGAGCGAAAACATCGAATCCTTCAACCGCCGTGACTTTTTCATCCCCAAGGCGGAAAACATGCGCGAGATATTGACCAGAAAAGGAGAGATCGTCCGGCCCGTACTGGCCTCGCTACTCTCTTACTCAAAGATATTTATCAAAAACCTGCTCCTCGATAGCAGTTTTATTGATGAACCAAGCAGTATTGACTACCTCTACAAATATTTTCCGAAACCATTTGTCAGTGTCTATGAACATGAGATAAAATCCCATCCTCTAAGACGCCAGATCATCGCTACATTTGTCGCTGATATGTTGATCAACGTTCAAGGTGCCAGTTTTGTTCATAACTATAACCGTCTCGGCAAAGAGCGGTTTCTCACCAAGATCAAATCCTACCTTATCAGTAACAATCTTTTCAGCGCCAACGATATCCGTTACGAGATCTTTAGACAAGATTATATTATGCCGCTGCCAATGCAGTACCAACTCTTTGACAGATTGGAAAAAACGCTCAACTTCTCTACCGGATGGATGTTAAAAAATCTGAATGCCGAGATCATCGATTCAGCGCACATCCTTGATTATAAAGACCGTCTTTTTGAACTCTTCGACACGATCGAGCATAGTAAATCGATGCCGGAACTTATTCCGGACAACAGTACTTTCAACCGTTTTTTTGACAATCTTGACTATCTTCGATTTGCAGTTGCCGCCATCATGATCAAAGAGCATAAAGATAATAATTTCGACAATATCGCAACCCTCTTCTATCTGATCATACGCCGCTTTGAGATCATGCGGCTGATAAAGATATTGGATGAGCTCAAGGTCACTGATGCGAATGACCATGCCCTTAAACGCCAGATGCTCTTTTACATTGAATTTATCGTCGTTCACTTCACCGAAAAGATCCTAAGCTTCCAACGCGTCAGTGAGACACCGCAGGAAGCCTTTGAAAACTACCTCAACAATGATAAAGAGCTGTTCGATAAAACAATTGCACAGATCCATCAATTGATCCATGATAAAAACGAGAACGTCAAAGAGGTTGTCATCGCTGTTAATCAGCTGATGGCCATTGCTATTTAGTGCTAAGTGCTAAGTGCTAAGTGCTAAGTGCTAAGTGCTAAGTGCTATTATGAAAAGATGGCGCAGCTCATCTTAAATGTAAACATGTAAAAAGTTCCAGATCTCGAGGAAACATCGCTTCGCGAGCGGTACCCCTGTTTTCACAGAAATGTCAGCAGGCTGAGCGTTTTACTCATTTTGGTGTGAGTTGTGCCGGACGTGAATCCGAAAACGATATCGCCTGTTAAGAGAGTAAGCTGGGAGCTTAGTTTTAAGGCGTAAAGTAAGATCAGTAGAAGCCCTCAGGTTATCTTCTGCGTCGATAGATTAACTCCGGTGCAAATCGCGCCGAAGCTGGAACTTTTAGCTTTGGACGCTGATACGCTTTTCCAACTCTTTTTTGTACTCATCAATTTCAAACCCGCTTTGTGTACTTGAACCTGTATGCAGTGCCGCTGCAGCAACGGCAGAAGAGACCTCGACGATCAGACGTCTGTCGAAAGGTTTTGGAATAAGGTACTCTCTTCCGAATTCGATCTTGGTGCCATAGAGCTCATTGATATACTCCGGGACCTCGGTACGGGCCAAGGCAGCCAAAGCCTCGGATGCCGCCACCTTCATCTCCATATTGATTTTTTTCGCACGCACATCGATCGCACCGCGGAAGATGAATGGGAAGCCCAGTACATTATTGACCTGATTGGGGAAGTCACTTCTACCTGTTGCGATAATGGCGTCAGGACGGATTTTAGCCACCTCGTCAGGGAACATCTCGGGTGTCGGGTTGGCAAGTGTAAATATAATAGGATCTTTAGCCATTCGCTTGATATCCTCAGCACCAAACGTACCCGGTTTTGACAATCCGACAACCACATCGGCCTTGGTGAATGCATCTTCCTGGCTTGTCTCTACCTGCAGTGAAAACTCTTTTTTATACTTGTTAATGTCATTACGTCCGTTATGGATCACCCCTTTCGAGTCGATCATAATGATCGTTCTGACACCCATATGACGGTATAGACGGCCACACGAGATCGCTGCGGCACCGGCACCCACTATCACAACACGAATATCAGAGATCTTACGTTCAGTGATACGGCAGGCATTCATGATCGCTGCGGCAGAGATCACTGCTGTACCGTGCTGGTCATCATGCATAACAGGAATATCCAACGCTTCGACTAAACGTTTTTCGATCTCAAAACACTCCGGTGCTTTAATATCTTCAAGGTTTATCCCGCCGAACGTCGGCGCAATAGCCTCAACTACATTACAGAAACGGGTAATATCTTTGGTATCGACTTCAATATCATACGCATCAAGATCACTGAACTTCTTGAAAAGGATCGCCTTGCCTTCCATGACCGGCTTTGACGCCAATGCACCGATATCGCCAAGACCAAGGACGGCTGTACCGTTCGAGATGACACCGACAAGATTTGCTTTTGCCGTGTATCTATAGGCATCTTCCGGATTTTCTTCGATATCCAGACAGGGAACTGCCACACCCGGGGTATAGGCCAGACTTAAATCCAATTGCGAATCAAATGACTTTGTTACCTGGGTAGCGATCTTACCGGGACGGTCACCTTCGTGATAATCCCGTGCTTCTTGTGCGAACGATCCTTTTCTGATACTCATGATCTATCCTTTTATGAAAGCGTTTCTAACGCCTTTTTAATACGTCTCACGGTCTCGTCTCTACCGATTATTGCCATAACGGTGTCCATACCCGGTCCGCCCATTGTACCCAAAAGTGCAACACGCAGCGGCATACCGATCTTGCCGAAACCGATCTCCATCTCACTCACCAGCGCTTCCATCTGTTGATGATAATCCGTAGGAAGGTGTAGCTCTTCTGCATTTTCCAGCTTGCCGATAAAACTATTCAACACCTGAGCAGAATCCTCTTTAAAAGCCTTCTTAACCGCTTTTTCATCATACGATGTCGGTGCTTCAATAATAGTCGGAATAAGTTCCGCAAGCTCCTTCATGTTTTTGGCACGCTCTTTCAGCGCATCAAGCAAGATCTCTTTTTGATCATGCCCGTGAACATCAACGCCATACGATTCATGCAGCAAAGCGGCCAGTGACGTATTCGAGCTGTTCTTAATATAGTGTGCATTGAGCCAGTCAAGTTTTTCTATGTTGTAGATCGAAGCGGACTTATTGATGTTGGAAGGGTCAAACAGTTCGCGCATCTCATCAAGGCTGAAGATCTCCTGATCGCCGTTGCTCCAGCCCAGTCGTACCAGAAAGTTAAGCAGTGCTTCGGGCAGGTAACCCATCTCTTTATAGGCCATGACATCGGTTGCCCCGTCACGTTTAGAGAGTTTTTTACCGTTTGCGTTATGGATCATCGGCACATGATAGAACTTCGGCAAGTCAAAACCGAGCGCCTCATAGACCACCATCTGTTTTGGTGTGTTAGAGAGATGGTCATCCCCGCGGATGACTTCCGTGATTCCCATCAAGGCATCATCTACCGCTACAACAAAATTATAGGTAGGCGAACCGTCACCGCGTGCGATAATGAAGTCATCAAGAATATCTTCGGCCTGGAAACTGACACGACCTTTAATGCCGTCATCGATGACGATCTCACCTGTTACAGGAGCCTTGATCCGGATAACCGGCTCGATGCCTTCAGGCGGCGTGCCGGTAAAGTCACGATAACGCCCGTCATAACGGGTTCGCTCTTTGTTGGCCATCTGCGTCTCACGCAGTTCTGTCAGCTCATCTTTAGACATATAGCACTTATAGGCCTTGCCTTCGTCAAGAAGCTGTTGAATATATTTTGCATAGATCTCGTCTCGCTGTGACTGATAGGTGATCTCACCGTCATGCTCCAGACCCACCCATTTAAAAGCTTCGACTATTGCTTGTGCAGCCTCTTCCGAGTTACGGCTTTTATCTGTATCTTCGATACGCAAAACAAATCTACCGCCATTACGACGAGCCCACAAATACGATAAAAGAGCTGTTCTCAAACCTCCGATATGCAGGTAGCCTGTCGGGCTTGGGGCGAAACGTGTCACAACCATGATTGACCTTTACAGTAATGTTTGAACATTACAAAATTGATGTGCGATTTTAACAAAAGTGCGCTTTAAAAGTGGAGTATCTTGTAGCATTATAATAAAGTAGGTAAAATACGCCATCATAATTAAAGGCGACCTCTTTGAAACTACTATTACTTATACTCTTTTTTGTCACTCTTCAGGCTAAAACCGTTGACGGTATTGCGATCATGGTGAAAGATCAACCCATCACCCTCTATGAGATCACCAAGGCTATGGAAGAGAACAACATCCCCCAAGAGCAGGCTGTTGAACTTTTGGAGCGTAAAAAGCTCGAAGAGATCGAGATCAAAGAGCGCCATATCACTGCGTCCAAGCAAGAGGTCTTCGACGACATCCAGCGTATGGCGGAGCAGAACAAGATGAGTGTCATCGAGCTTTATCAGGCGATACAAAGTTCTCAAGGCTTGAGTGAGAAAAAACTCAAAGAGAAGATCGAAGAGAAGATCCTCAACCAAAAACTTTATAATGCTATTGCCTTTTCGCACCTCGAGCAGCCTAACGATGCAGAGATCGAGGAGTATTTCAAACTTCACAAAGATGAGTTTCAGAAGCCCTCTTCATACACTGTTCTTATCTATCAGTGTCCTGACAAGAACCGCCTTCAGGAGAAGATCGACAACCCTATGTTCTATTCACCTGACGTCACCAGCGAAGAGAATACCTTTGAAGCAGCCAAAATGAACCCTCGTCTGGCTGAACTTTTAGACAACACACCGCTCAACAGTTTCACGCAGGTCATTCCCTCACCAAACGGCGGGTTTATGAGTTTTTATCTTAAAGAGAAAGGGGCGAGCGGCGAGCCCGACCTCGAAGCGCTCCGTCCACAGATCTCCAATGCACTCATGGGCCAGGAACGCGAGACCATACTCAAAGACTATTTTGACCGTCAGCGCTTAAATGCGGACATCAAAGTGATCCGTCTGCCACGTAACTAATACGTGGCCTCTTCTCTTTTACAAAACTGACTTTTCCATTACCTCATAACTCTAGTCTGCTACTCGTGATTTTTTTGAGTTTTTATATTTCTTTTATTACTTCATAGCATTAGAATGTTACTTTTTCTTCTTGCTCGCTCAAGAAAAAAACCTAACGAAAAAGAAGAAGAGCGATGACGGTCACAGTCACTGCTTGATCTATCAAATACTCTGACTTACGAAATCCCTCCGTAGGTTCTAGCTGTACCAGGACGCAGTGATAAGTCGACTATGCTCCAATTCCCTTTACGTTCTTTATGCTGATACGAGACCGTCACTAACAACCGTCAAACAATCTAAACAGGGATAAAAGCGAAAGCTTTTACGTTAATAGGTGCGTTACCGCTTGGCTTTTGTCGAAACATCTACAGAGTTGAGCGTAAGGAGAAAAAGAGCGTTAAGATGAGACCCGTTAAGAAAAAGACAAATTTCTTTGCGTTTTTTAGCTAACGCGCCAAACCGTTATACGAAGCATCGGTGCGGCAGTTTTTAGCAAAGGACCGACTGTAGCGAAAGCAGTCGGTAGCCCGCCGACCTCGCAGTCGTTTCCAGAGCTTTTTTGCTTACTTTTTTTGCGATGTAAAAAAGTAAGAGATAAGTCTAGGATATTGAAATAACAAACATGTTTAATAAGGACAAATAAGTTTATGAAAAGGAAAATAAATAGAATTATAGGTTCCGGATCAGATCCGGAATGATGAGAGGAAAGCAGAGGCTAAGAGTTAGCCCCCTTGTACTACTCGGCTTATACGCCTCGTGGCATTGGGTTTTTAACCCTTACACGACTCAGAATTTAGTTCTTCGCTGCACTGGGCCGTTAGCCCTTGTAGTTCTCAAGATACTTAGTATCGAAGTTGTTGTTGATGAAGTCAGGGTTTGCCATCATCTTCTTATGAAAATCGATCGTCGTACGGATACCCTCGATCTTGAACTCGCTCAAAGCACGGTGCATACGCTTAATAGCTTTCTCACGCGTATCTGCTTTTACGATCAGTTTACCGATCATAGAGTCATACGTTGACGGAACCGTATAGCCTGCATGCGCATGTGTATCCATACGTACGCCCAAACCGCCCGGCGCGATCCACTCTTTGATCGTACCCGGTGACGGCAGGAAACGTACCGAGTCTTCCGCAGAGATACGGCACTCAATAGAGTGACCGTGGAAGTTGATGCTCTCTTGAGACGGAAGAGCCTCACCTTCAGCAACACGGATCATCCACTCGATAAGGTCAAGTCCGCTCACCTCTTCAGAGACAGTGTGCTCAACCTGAAGACGCGTGTTCATCTCCATGAAGTAGAAGTCAAGGTTCTTGTCCAGCAGGAATTCAAACGTACCGGCACCTTCATACTTGATGAACTTGGTTGCCTGTACCGCTGAAGCATGAAGACGCTCACGCACTTCCGGCGTAAGGACAACAGCAGGAGACTCTTCGATCAGTTTTTGGTGACGACGCTGCATAGAACAGTCACGTTCACCGATATGAAGGACATTACCGTGGCTGTCTGCCATGATCTGTACTTCGATGTGACGAGGGTTCTGAATGAATTTCTCCATATAGATCGTACCGTCACCGAAAGCGGTGATCGCTTCTGATTCAGCCGCCAAAAATGCGTTCTGAAGTCCAGCTTCCTCTTCAACAACACGCATACCGCGCCCGCCGCCGCCTTGTGCCGCTTTCAGAATAACCGGGTAACCGACGACTTTGGCACGTTCGGCCGCATCGTTGATATCACGGATAGCACCGTCAGAACCCGGAACGACAGGGACACCCGCAGCGATCATGACATCTTTCGCTTTTGACTTGTCGGACATCAACTCCATAACCGCAACAGTCGGCCCGATAAACTTGATGCCGTGATGTGTACAGATCTCAACAAAGTTCTGGTTCTCACTTAGAAAGCCGTACCCCGGAAAGATAGCGTCACAGTTGCTGATCTCTGCAGCAGAGATAATTGAAGGGATATGGAGGTAACTCTCGGAACTTGGTGCTTCACCAATACAGATCGCAGCATCAGCCAGGTTCAGGTAATCGGCGTCTTTGTCACCTTTAGAGTAGACGGCAACCGCCTCTTTACCCATCTCTTTAATCGTACGAATAGCACGTAGAGCGATCTCTCCGCGGTTCGCAACTAAAATACGTTTAATTTCAGCCATAGTTAAATTTTCTCAACAACAAATAGTGGCATATCGTACTCAACCGCTTGACCGTCAACAACAAGGATCTCAAGGATCTTACAGTCGAATTCCGCTTCAAGTTCATTCATGATCTTCATCGCTTCAAGGACAGCCACTGCCTGACCTTTTTTAACCGTATCGCCGACTTTGACAAACGGAGCAGAGTCAGGTGATGGTGCTGCATAGTATGTACCGACCATTGGGGAGTCTATAGTGTCACCGCTGATCGCTGCTGCCGCAGCCGGTGCCGAAGATGCTACAGGCGCTGTTGCCACTGGAGCCGCTACCGGTGCGGCTACTGCTTGAACCGGTGCTGCAACAAGACCTGTTGCTTTTTCCATCTCGATCTCAAAACCATCTTTGCTCATTTTGATCTTTGACAGACCACTTTCATCAAACTTAGTGATAAGTGCGTTAATTTGCTTCATTTCCATAGTTAAAGGCTCCTAAATAGCTTCTAAACACCTTTGCTGCCTCTCTAAAGGTGCGCAAGTGCTCTTAAATTTATTGCGATATAATAACACAAATCATATTAATAGAAGTAATTTTTGCTTCTCAGTATACTTTAAAAGTAGAACTGTTTTTTACAGATCTACACACACAAAAAAAGGAACAAACTTGGGTTTAAAAGCAGATACATGGATTCGTGAACAAGCACTTGAAAATGGGATGATCATCCCGTTTTGTGAAGATCAGGTCGGCAAAGGGGTTGTCTCTTACGGTCTAAGCTCATACGGTTATGACATCCGCGTCAGTAACGAGTTCAAGATCTTTACAAATCTAAACTCGACTGTTGTCGATCCCAAACATTTTGACGACGCCAATGTCGTTGATTTTGAAGGTGATGTCTGTATCGTCCCGCCAAACTCTTTTGCCCTGGCCCGTACAGTAGAATATTTTAAGATCCCGCGCGACGTGCTCGCGATCTGTCTGGGTAAATCGACGTACGCGCGCTGCGGCATCATTGTCAACGTCACCCCTTTCGAACCGGAGTTTGAAGGTCATATTACCATCGAGATCTCAAACACAACACCGCTTCCGGCAAAGATCTATGCCAATGAAGGGATCGCACAGGTTCTCTTCCTCCAGGGCGATGAGAATTGTGAGACCAGCTACAAAGATAAAAAAGGGAAGTACCACGGTCAAGAGGGGATTACGCTGCCAAGGATCTTAAAATAAAAGCCCTTTACAAGACCCTCTTCGAACTCTTCTTCTCAGGCGGTGTTGTTCTGCCGCTTCTTATCAGCTTTACCGACATCACACTGCGTACCGTTTTACAAAACGAGCTCAGCCCGCTGACGCTTATAGTGATCAGTTTTACACTCCTCCTGGTCCTTTATGGCACAGGTTACCATTTTCTCTGGAAGTGGTTTGCTAAAAAAACTTCCATTGACCGTATTAAACTGCTTGAACTTGGTACACTTACTATCTTGTTCAGCGACCTCGTCATCTATGCCTCTCTGTTTCAGGCAGGTAACACCCTTTCAAACTTGACCTGGTTGGGTTTTTATCTCATTCTAATTGTGCTGTTTTATCTGATAGGAAAGCGAAGTATCAATCAACTAGCGATATAATTTCAGAACATAAACAGAAGGATAGACAATGTTACACGAGTACAGAGACATTATTACACATATGAAAGAAAGCGGAGAGAACAACGCGCACTTTTTACACATCTTCGACAAGCACAATGCACTTGACGATCAAATTATTGCCGGTGAAAAAGGGGCAATGACTGACGTTGAGCTGGAAAAACTTAAAAAAGAGAAACTGCTTTTAAAAGATGAAGCATACACCATTTTAATGGCGTACAAAAAAGAGCACAACCTCTAACAGTAACCTTCACCTTCTGCTGTGGGCAAAGCTCACATGCAGATGAACTTCAACAAATCCTCCCCTATTTTCAACCTGATTATCCGTTTAAAAATTCTATGACTTTTACCGGTGGCCGGCCTATGACAGCTTTGTTGCCTTTAATGACGATCGGTCGCTCTATCAGTTGTGGAAAGCGGGTCATTGCACGTATAAGAACACCTTCATCACCCACCTTGTCAAGCTTCAACTCTTTAAACTTATCTTCTTTCGTACGCATCAAGTCGATCGCATCGATGTCAAGTTTGAGCAGCAGCTCTTTGATGGTCGTTTCATCCAGGTCAGCCTCAAGGTATTTGACAACATCGGCTTCTATCCCGTTCTCTTCCAACAACTTCATCGCTTCACGCGACTTCGAACAACGCGGGTTATGCCAGATCTGGATCTCACTCATAGTCTCTCCTCAATATAATGAGCAGATAATAACGAAGCCAAAGTAAAAGGAAGTTGTAGCTCGTCTGCACGCTGTTGGGTTAAAGGTTTTTCTGAGGATATCATCCGCGATCCAAGAGGAGAGGAGAAGGCTGTTCCCCTCTGCAGAGGGGAACAACAAGTCTCCCTTTGCCATATTGCATCTATTCTCCGGGGATTGTCGCTTCCTTGATCAACGTTTTCACATCGCTTAACGCATTGTACTCATATAGCTTGTGTTCATAACCTGCACTTGCATTGCCATCTACAGTTGCATAGAGAATGGTGTCTCCAGCCGTACTGGAAGGGAATACTACAACCTGTTTATCCCCTTCGATATTTGAGGAAGAAGGCACATACGCAAAGCCCGACTCAATGACCTTATAAGTGTCAGTGTTTCTATCGAGCAAAAGAAGATTATGGCCGGAGCTTTGGTTGTTCTGCGTAATAATGAAGATCCTGTCGCCGATCTTTTTGATCGACTTCAGTTCAGAGTAATGGTACCCGGTGCTGTTACTGAAACTCATTAGACCAAGCGCAACAGCCGTTGTATTCGTACCGTCATAATGGTAGAAGCTGTCACCCCCGTTAAATCCGCCGTAATAGATGTTCGTGAGATCTGCAACGATCCAGTCGCCGAAAGCGACATCGTCGATCAGGCGTGTCAACGTGCCGTCATCGTTGATCTTTCCGATCTCCTGCTTGCCACTCTCCGTGTTATAGCCGTTGTAAAAGACCGTATCTTTGTAGTGCGGTACCAATACAGGCATAGCCCACGGAACGATAGTGTTTATAACCGAGTCCCACCCCAAAAGTGTGTGTACTTTCTGAAAAGAGAGCTGGTTGAATTTGGTACTGATGACAGCAGTGTTTTCAGCTGTCGAGTCGCTGCGGACAAGCGTGTCACCTGTGTTACTGCTCTTATAATAAAAATACATATAGTTTTTTGCATTCAGACCGCTGTTGTCCGTCGCAATGGAAGTTGTATATGAAAAGGAGTCATACGAACCCGGGGTGTGCGCAACGAAAGAGCTCCAATCCGAACTCAAACCGTAGATAAACGACATCGTCAGGCTTCTCCCCCAGGCCGGGTCAAAACGATCAAGGCGTACCTCCCCACCGTAATAGGTCAGATAATAGACAAAATCTTCCATCTCTACATACGGCGTGATGACCCGGTCACCGCCGATGCCGTCACCTGCGATGTCGTTCATCAAAAATGTTCCCTCAAAACCGTGATAATAGGTCATAATGCATTCACCCGGGGGGACAGTAGCCATATAGCTTGGATCGCCATAGATGATCTCTTTTTTATACCCCTCCGTCAACCATGGCAGCTGCCCTGCCGCCATACCGTCGATTTGAGGAGATGACATGTCCTCCGGACTTAAGGCCGTATAGATCAGCCTATCACGTTCGCCCGGTCTCTTCTTTTTAAGCAGCAGAGAATCAGAGAGAAAACCGTTGCCCAGAAGCACCTGGATCTGATGCATGTAGGTATCATGATCCTGGCATTGATCATAAGGTGTTTTACTGCCGCTGATATCATCTTCATTCAGCCATGTCTGTGTCCCGCTGCTGTTGATGGCGTACAACCTGTCATCCGCAACACCCGGGCTCCCTTCATCCTGATCATAGACAAACCTGCCGTTGACCTTATAGAAAAAGTTGGAGAACTCCCCATACAAGCCGCCGTTATGATCACAAAAATACGGTTCTACTGCTTTCGTACCGATATTGGTCACATTCCCGTCCGTCACCATTGCACGACAGACGCCGCTCTCATCCGGAAAATAAACTGCCGCGAAATCCTTCGCTGCAGGTTCGGGCGCGGTTTCACCGAGAACCGTCACATTGATGCTTTTCGTACATTCATCGATCGTGAAGGTAAAATGGTCCTGCCCAGTAAAGTTGACGTCAGGCGTGTAGTAGGCATTGATAAATTCGTTGGCAACCGTATAGATACTGGATGCTCCGTTGGGCGGTTGAGTGACACTGGGAGCACTCATCTGCGCCAACCCGTTGATAAAGATCGTCGCCCTTGTGTTCATCGGTATTGTGACGTTGTGATCACTGATAAAATCACAGGTATCGATCCTGGTCCACAGCGAACCTATAAGATGGTTCATCGCATCCGCTTCTGTAACAGTCGTCACATTCAGGTCAAGGTACAGGGCTGCCAGTTCACTGGCATTCAGGTCAATAAACCGCTTCTCGTCATACTGCGCCAGTTTCTCACGATAGGCCAACGGAATACTGATGTACTCTGCATAACTGCCGTCATCATCCAACGACTGCAAAAAGACGATCAGCCGCATCAGCGTCTCGTCGTCAAGCTGCGAACGGGCAATGCCCAAGAGGTCCTGCGGCGTCACAAAAAGGTCGGGGCCTTCCGCCGTCAATTCGCCTATGATGATATTGCCGATCTTAAAGGTGATCGGGAACCCCTCGCACTCAACGCCGCCCTGATCGTCGGTGACATAGCTCTGTCCGTCGGCGCAGGTGTAGGTCACGCCTTCGATCGGCGCATCGATCAGCTGCATCTTGCCCGATTCAGCCGGTGTGTCAGACGTGGTCGACGTACTGGAATCACTGCCGCTGCAGCCAAATAACAACAATCCTGCGGCAATTATTGCCGCTGTTTTTATACTCTTCATCGCATCATCCTTGGTTCTCGTTATGAGAAGCACTGTTTTCTATTTCGATTATAAGCATTGAGCGTTGCAAAACCGTTCCAAAGCAATTTGTTCAGACGCTGTTTTCTGAATCTATGAACACTCATATATAGTGTAAAGAAGAGTATTTTCTAAGTATCACTGCTGATGAAAAAAAGAGGCCAGTATAGAATTTAAAACATAATTTGTATTTGTATCGGTTGCATGCGGAAAAGAAGATCATGCCCGACAAGGGCATGAAGATGGTTTAGTCTTGAATACTCGAGAGTTTGTTATTTTTGAAGTGATAGATGATCGTGTCAGAAGCGTAGCCGCGCTGGAATTTCCAGTACTTCCACTCATCTTGCTGCAGACTTGGTGTTGCATGTACCGGCGGATAGCCCAATGCCAACAGAACCGCTTCCTTGCTCATACCCACTTCGGCCTTGCCTGCTTTGATCGCTTTCTGCTCTGCCGCTGTGAACTTCGAAAGGTTCACTTTCTTGCTGCCAAAATATCGGTCCAGCATCTGGTCCATATTGGTCTGTGAATAGCGCGGATTGTTACGTAGGTAATAACGTTTATCCTGATACGTAAACGCCAACTGCTTGGAGTTGATATCTTCATAGAAGACAATACTGTTTACCGGAATAGGAAAACCAAGCGTATAATTCAGCGTATTCACTCCGCTGCCTTGCGCGAACATCCCAACCTGCGTATACATCTGCGCGTGTTCTTGCACCTGCTTGGCATGTTCCGGTGTCACTGCCGCACCGCCACAACCGCTAAAACCAAATCCCATAAGTCCTATAACACTGCCCAAAACCACTTGTTTGACTAAATAGTTCATTGCCTACCCTTAATATATTAAATTAAAGAGAGAGCACTCTCTTTGGTTAGATGATATAACATTTTCGTTTCAAAACCGTTTCAAAATGAAGAAATTTGTTAAATAGATCAAAAGAGAAGCTAAGCCGCGTGTCTAAAAAGTCAGCCTGTACCCTTGCCCCGGTATAGTCTCGATAAACTGATGGTTCAGCTTTGTCCGCAGACGGGCCACCAGCCCCCTCCGCGTATTTTCATTAGGAAGTTTGTCCGGCCATATTGTGTTTTCAACCGTATAGATATCGACCAATTGCATCTTGGAGTCGAGCAGAAGCGAAAGCAGCTCCTGCTCTTTTTTTGTCAGATGTATAAATTCACCGCCACGAAGCAGCTGCCGGTTGGCCTGGTCATAAGTGAACTCATGGTCGATTCTGATCTCTGGTTGAGTTATCTTGTTCCGGGCCCTTTGGGCAGCGATCTTGAGTGTGGCCACCAATTCTTTTCGGTTGAAAGGTTTTGTCAAATACGCCGCAGGATTCGCTGCGACAGCCCTGTCTATACTTTTATCGTCATTATAAGCCGTGATAAAGACAATCGCGATCTCCCTCTCGGCTCTGATCCTCATGGCAGCACTGATGCCATCTTCCGCACCTTTGAGATGGACATCCATCAATATAGTGTCCGGTTTTTTCTCCAGCGCCTCTCTGTAAGCATCTTCTGCGTTTGAAACAGTAGCGACAACCTCATACCCGAGAGCTGTGACATACGACGCAACTTCCATAGCAACAATACTTTCATCTTCAACGATCAAGATCTTCTGCTTCATAGACTGAACCTCATACTGTAATGTGAACCGTCGGCATTGTCAAAGTCCAATGTCCCCTCCAACTGCTCCTCGATCAAGCTCTTGACCAGGATCAACCCCAGACTTCGCGGCGAGATCTCTTTCGGATCATACCCGGCACCGTCATCATCTACTTCTAAGAGATATCTGTTGTCCACTACTTTCAACGCAATATGTACACGGCCTGCTGATTCACCGTAAGCATGCTTAAGCGCATTGGAGACCAGTTCGTTGATAACAAGGCCGACATAAACCGCTTTTTTAAGCGGAAGCGAGGCTTCGATCTCACTCTCAAATGCTATCTTTGCTTTGGGCATCGAATTCTTGAGTTCATCAATATAACTATTCACATACTTCTCCATGTCGACCGTCTCGGCTTCATTGTTCTGATAAAGCATCTCGTGAGTCCGGGCAATAGCGCGGATACGTCCTTCGAGCTGATTCAAAAATGTATCGTCCTTATCACACTCGTAGCTATCGTTTTGCAGACGCATCAGAGACAAGATCAACTGGAGGTTGTTTTTGACCCGGTGATGCAGCTCTTTAAAAAGAAGCTCTTTTTGTCTGAGTGCCGTCGACAGTTCTCTCGTCTTTTCAACGACTTCGCACTCAATCACCTCTTGGCGGCTGCTGTATACATGAATGAGGTCCTGGTCCAGCTTCTCTTTTTGCTGCTGCAAGATGCTGAGCCTGTCGACGAACGCCAACAGCAGGAACATCGCTTCGAGCGCCGTCGCCCACATCACTAGATTCGGCAAAAAGTACATTACGCTGATCACGCCCAAGGCATCAAAGATCATCAACAGGTAGGCCATGATCAAAACAGCCCAACCGGCGATGAAAAAACGTGCCTGTTTGTTGCCTTGACGGTAGACATAGACTCCGACATACGTGTTGAAAACTATGAAAGCAAGTCCCGTCAACACCGTCAATTCCGGTAGATAAAACCACGGTGTCCCGACCAACGGCATCTGGATAAAGAGAAAAAGAACGATCAGATTATAGGTGCGGTGAATCTTTTTGTACTGCTCTGTTTTCAGAAAACTCTGTGCAAACCAGGCGGCGGCGATGATCATCATGGCAACCTTCGGCACGACGATCAGGTCGTCAATTTCCGTAAACCACAGCGGTGCATGCATCGGCAAGAACCCGACATAGGTCATCTGCTGAAAAAGCAGGGTTGCAAGATAAAGGGTATAGTAGAGATAACTCCTGTCTTTGGTATAGAAAAAGAGAAGGAGCGCATAGATCAAGAAAGCAAGAATGATCCCCAGGAAAATAGTAATGGTATATTGACTCATCAGGTCATCATGATAAAACCTATCGACACTTTTGAGGTGCAGGTCAAACTGCAGTGCCGTCGTTGTGTTCTGAATCCGCAGCCAGAGAGTTTTGCTCTCTTGCGGTGAAAATGTCAATAAGAATGAGGGGTTTAGATGGTGCTGGTCTTCTCCGACATGGAGCATACCGCTCTCATGTTGCTCGGACCCCTCAAACAGAACAACTTTTTCCAACAGAGGGTTGCCGACTTCAAGAATGCGTTCAAGTCGTTCATCACTGTTGTTGACAAGGTTCAACTCTACCCATACAACTGTTTCAGCATCAAAAGAGAGGTTGATATGCTCTTCATCATAGGGAGAAAAGTGCTGTTTTACAACTTCGTCAAAGGGTCTGTTATCACGGTCAAGATAGAGACTGCCATGTGAGAGAAGTTGCTGCGCAGGGGAAGAGACATCGACACCTTTTGCCTCTGCAGCTACAAACGTAGAAACAAAAAAGAACAAAATAATGATCAAATGGTGCCATTTCATGCACGCATTATACGCTAGCTTTACAAAAAGTTCTTTTTCAAAAAGTACGACAGGACATAAAGTCCCCAGACATGCTGTTTAAAACGGCCGCGTTTGCCCCGTTCGACATACTCTTTTATGATCTCACGGTTAAAGAGCCCTGTCTGCTCGTTCACCTCTTCGATGAGATCGATCTTACCCGAAGCGACCAGCCACTCCATGTAGGGGTTTGAAAACCCCTTCTTCTTACGGGTTATTACCTCTTGCGGAAGATAGTCGGCGGCCACCTTTTTCAGCAGTGCCTTGGTGACCCCCTCCTGGTAACGCAGATGCGGGGCCATACTGAACACACTCTCCGCCAAGTTATGGTCCAGGAACGGGGTTCTTGACTCTATGGAGTGGGCCATGGAGACCCGGTCAAGTTTGGTCAGAAAATGTTCGGCCTGAAAAAGTTGCAGGTCGATATAACTGTACCAGATGCTCGGATCACTGTGCCCGCTTGCCTCGAAAGCCTTGCGATACGGATCCAGAAAACGCAGGCCGTCTCCGTCTCTGATATTCTGACGCATCAGGATATTTTTTTGAAGGTCGGTAAACTTTTCGCCGGAGGTACGGAAAAGAAGCTGATCATCGAAAACCCTTTTATACCACTCCCACTCCCGGTTCATAGAGAAGTTGGCACGAAAATACTTTTTGAGCCAGTTCTTGTGCTGCAGGGTCGCCGCTTTTTCGATGTCGAGGTATTCAAAGTATTGACGATAGCCCAGAAAAAGCTCATCACTTCCTTCACCGCTGAGCACCACTTTATACCCCTCTTTTTTGATTCCTTCAAAGAGCAGATAGAGCGGGATAGCCGCCGGGTCATTCAACGGCTCATCCATACTCTCAAAGACCTTCTCGCTCGCACCGATGAACTCATCCTGCGTGATCTCTATGGCACTGTTCTCAACCCCTAAAGCATCTGCCGTAAACCTGGCATTACTGCGTTCATCGTAGTTTTGATACTCCGCATACCCTAGCGTAAACGTCTGCAGTGAGCTACCCTGCTCTTTTGCGATCGCAGCGATCAGGGCACTGTCGATACCGCCTGAGAGCAGCGAGGCCATAGGCACATCGGCACTGAGACGCAATCTTATGCTCGTAACCAGATCCTCTTCTATCCGCTCTATAGCCGCCTTCTCTTGCGTAATGATGGATGATGGTGTGTCAAGCAGGGAGTAGTAAGATCTTTTCTCAACTTTATTGCCGTCAAAATGCACTATCTCTCCGGCACCAAGCTTTTGAACCCCTCTGAAAAAGGTATGCGGCGGGGTCGGGGCCAAAAAGCCGAGATAGCTGATAAGGGCATCTTTGTTCAGACTCTTTTTTCTCAAAAACGGGGTAAGTCCTTTGATCTCCGACGCAAAAACAAACTGCTCTCTGTTGTGCAGATAATAGAGAGGTTTTTTACCCAGACGGTCGCGTATAAGGTAGAGGTCATCTCCGTCGAGCAGGGCAATGGCGAACATGCCGACAAGATGGTCTACAAATTTCAGCCCCCACTTTTTATAGGCGGCCAGCAGCACTTCCGTGTCGGAATCGCTTTCAAAGCTAAAATCTGCCGCCAGTTCCTGTCGCAACGCTTTATGGTTGTAGATCTCCCCATTAAAGCTGAGCAGAAGATCGCCGCGGCGCATCGGCTGATGGGCTTTGGCCTGCAGGTCGACAATGCTGAGACGGTTATGGGCGAAGAAGAGGCGTTCCTGCTCAATGATCCCGCAATAATCGGGGCCGCGGTGGGCCATTGTCGAAAGAGCGTGACGGGCAAGAGAAGGATTATAATCGCCCAATATTCCGAAGATAGCACACATTACAGACCGTCCTTGTCAACGTCTGCCGTTTTGCTCAGCAGCACCGTAAAATCTCTTGGAAGATAGCCGCGTTTCACTTCGTACGAAACGCCCAACTCGTTTGCGACAGCTTCAATCTCTTCGGGGCGGTAATAGTTATAGACCAATGATTCGTCTTCACCTTCCAGGATGTTAAAGACAAACCCTTTGGTACTGGCATTCAGACAGCGTTTGATAAAAAGGCTAGTCTCCTCACGCGTCAGGATGTTCATCGCTCCGCTGCAGATGTAGTAATCGGCTTGCGGCAG
Source organism: Sulfurimonadaceae bacterium (assembly GCA_041596355.1). Taxonomy (GTDB): domain Bacteria; phylum Campylobacterota; class Campylobacteria; order Campylobacterales; family Sulfurimonadaceae; genus Sulfonitrofixus. The sequence continues at coordinate 85,181 of JBFHIS010000007.1, forward strand.
AGGGTCGCTCAGCACATCACAGACTCTGATCTCACTATCCACTCTCTTTCTAGCCTCTTCGACCATACTCTCCATCACTTCCAACCCCACATAAGAGCGTGGCACAATGCTCTTTTGCTCCATATACAGATAAAGGTCTGCAAACCCGCAGCCCACGTCAACAACGCTCTCTTCTTCTTTGAGAGCGATCATCTCAAGCAGGATCTCAAAACGTTTATACTGCGTCTGCTGTGAGTTCCAATGCACTCCGCGGGCACTGACACCATGGCGTTGTACGACTTCATTATAATACTTGCTGTTATCTATACGACTCATAGCCGTATTATAGTAGAATCAGACAATTAATCTCTAAGAACACGACTAAGGCTTTACATGTCAGAAAAACGCATCCATGCACTTGAACTCGGCGGTACACTCTTTGTTCCGGCATCGCATAGAAATCTTGACCCGGTTCTCTCCGGCGAAAAATACCCGGAGCTACGCTCCGTCGTCATCGATTTTGAGGACGGCCTTGCAAACAAAGATCGTTCCAAAGCAATTGTACAGCTTAAGCGAACCCTGTCAAAACTTGAAAAGACCAGGCTGCTACGGTTCACAAGAGCCCAGGACCCTCAAATGCTGGAGACCTTGCTGCAACAAAAAGAGATCGGCAAGCTTGACGGCTTTATCCTTCCTAAATTCGGACTGGACAATGCCGACGCATATCTTTCACTAATGGCATCGACCAACCACTCTTTTATGCCTTCCATCGAAGGCAGCGAACTCTTTGAGACCCAAAAGCTCCAGCAGCTTCGCGATCTCCTGCTTCCGTACAAGGAGCGGATCATCTGCATCCGTTTCGGCGCCCAGGACATGCTCCGTCAACTCGGGCTGAGGCAGACCGGTTCCATCTACGACATGCTGGCACCGCAACAGATCATCGCCAACCTCATCACTCTCTTCAAGCCGGCAGGTTTTGAGATCAGCGCTCCGGTCTATCCGGGTTTCTCAGACATGGAAGGCTTTCAAAAAGAGATCCAACGAGAGCTGCAAAACGGGCTCACCTCCAAGACCATCATCCACCCGACTCAGATCGAACCGATTAACGACCTCTACAAAGTCACCCAAAAAGAGCTGGAAGAAGCAAAGATTATTCTCACTCAGCATGATGGTGTACTCAACATGGACGGGATAATGGGAGAGGTCAAGACGCAGAGCCCCTGGGCGGAGCAGATTTTAAAACGCGCCAGGATCTATGATCTGTTCTAAAAGTTTTTTTTGATGTAACTAGTGACCAAGGCCTCCCATACAAGATAAATCAGATTTTGTTGATAGATGATACAATATTGTTTTTACAGATACTGTATAACCAATATATAATAAAAAAATTTAAAGGCACCCTATTTTACTGCATGAGAATAATTTGGTAAGCATATTAATACCTGTATACAATAGAGAACTTATTATTAGTGAAACCTTAGAATCAGTGCTTTGTCAGACATACAATAATATTGAAATCGTTATTGTCGATAATGCAAGCACTGATGGTACTTGGTCTATAATCCAAACATACGTACAAAAAGACAGCAGAATAAAAGCATTTAAAAATGCTGCCAACATAGGCCCTGTACGAAACTGGAAGCGATGTGTTGATGAGGCCAGCGGACCATACGCAAAGATACTTTGGTCAGATGACTTGATAGCACCTACATTTTTAGAAAAGACCGTTCCATTTTTAAAAGACGACAACGAAGTAGGTTTTGTTTTTACCGGTACAGAAATATTTTATGATTCTAGTAATAAGAAAGTTAACAACTACTTTATAGGTCAAACAGGCATTTATCCCAGTGAACAATATGTGCATGGAGTTTTATTTAAAGAGAACTATCCGGTATCGCCGGGGTGTGCACTATTTAGATTATCTGATTTAAAAGAAAACTTATTGGTTGATATTCCTAACAAAGTCGATAGCGACTTTGCAATGCATGCTATCGGTAATGACTTACTTGTTTTCCTCTTAACAACTCTCAAATATCAGAATTTCGCTTTTATCAACGAAAAGCTATCTTATTTCAGAGCACATGAGGGTTCTATAAGTATTCAGTCAAACAATGGAAAGCTTCCTTTGCATTACGACTTGGCTGCAGCATACTTTATTGAAAATTTTCGTCCGGAATTAATAAAAAAAATGAATACAAAGCTTTGGATTGATATTAATAAATACTCAGAAGCAAAAAAATACAATCTTCATACAATCGTCAACTTTTATATTAATAATAATAACTTTAGCTTAGATGTTATGTATTTATTGACTACAATGGGGAAAGCATATACTGTAAAATTAATTATTTTGATAAGAACAGTGCGGTCAGCACTGCACAAACGCTTACTACAAACGTGTGGCATGCAGAAATAACTTCACTACCGATATAATATCAACTGCACTATGTTTCAATAAAGCTATTAGTATAACTAGGTGTGTTAACCGCGCAATCTAAACCGACTTGTTAAAATGTAAACGTTATAACTTATGAATGGACTATATACATGATTTCTTGCTTGCTATCTGCCCTGTTTTTTTCTGCCGCCATCTTTTTAATAGGGAAAACGACCAAAAACAGAGCATATTCCATGTTTACAGCAATAGTGATTTTTGTATATTTACTTTCCATAATTTTTTATTTCACAGCTGATTATTTTACTAATGAAGGTATAAACGATGCTGTACTTTACCACCTACGATATGGGCTTACCGGAGCAGGGTTTTTTGACTATTACATTGTTGCTATAATGACCACTCTCTCAATTTTTGCGAGTTTTCTTGTCTCATTTTATTTCTATAAAAAAAATATACTCTCATCTGTTTTGAGTTTAAAAACAGATAAGAAGATTTTTCCTTTTACCCTCATCATCATCGCTTTCGCTTTTAACCCGACTATACAGACTTTTTTTGCCTTGTCCTCAACTATGGTCACACAGCATCTGCATGCTGATAAGTTGTTGCTATTTGATAAGAGTAATATGACATTGGATATACCGAGAGACAATCCACTTTTCAATTCACAAGATATCGATTTTTTATCGCATTACACAGTGCCCAAAACAACCGACAATAATCAAAGTCATCCTAATTTCATCTACATCTATGCGGAGAGTTTGGAACAAACCTATTTTGATGAAACGATTTTCCCAGGATTAATAAAAGGGCTGCGTGAAGTACAAAAAAAACATACCTATTTTACGGATATCAATCAAATCAAGGGGAGTGGCTGGACTATTGCGGGAATGCTCTCTTCACAATGTGCACTCCCATTGATCACACCCTCTTTTACAGCCGTTGACGGCAATGCGATGAACAATATGAATACTTTTTATGGCGGTGCGACTTGCTTAGGTGACATACTTAGCCAATACGGTTATTACTTATCATTTCTCCAAGGCTCTTCAATCGAATTTGCCGGCGTAGGAAAGTTTTATGAAACCCATTCATTTAACGAGATCAATAATGTCTTCAAAAACTCATCTGACTTAAATATCTCTCTATCGCAGTCCATGAATGCCTGGGGGTTATATGATGACGACTTGTTGAACATTGCTTACAATGAAGCGTTGAGATTATTTTCTACAAAAAAGCCCGCTGGAATTTTTATTGCGACTATCGACACGCATCATCCAGATGGTCATGTATCAAAAAGCTGTGCAAATATACAATATCAAGATGGTTCGAACCCCATATTAAACTCTGTTGCTTGCGCAGACTTTTTAATAACAAACTTTGTTAATAGAATACAAGCATCTGAATATGGCGACAACACCATTATCTATATCTCTTCAGATCATCTTGCTATGAAAAATTCAGCAACTGATTTATTGGACAAAGGAAATAGAAGAAATCTTTTTATGATCATTGACCCGCATGATGATAAGAATCTTATTGTTGATAAAAAAGGAGCAATGATAGACGTTGCACCAACAGTATTGCATAAGCTTGGATTCCAAAACACCGATTTTGGGCTAGGTCATAACCTGCTATCCAGCAGCGGGTCTTTACTAGCCAAGGTAGATAACATTGACAACAAGATTGCAGATTGGTCTCCTTCGCTGCAAAAGTTTTGGAATTTTCCACAAATCACCAAGACTTTAGACATTAGTAAGATCAATAACACGATTCAAATCGATAAATATACTTACAAGTACCCACTTCTTTTAAAACTGGATGGGCATTTAAAGACATCCGTCTATTCGGAATTTTCTTCGCCTAAAAAACTTTATGAATACTTGGCAGACTTTGACAGTAACACTTCATTTGTATGGATAGACAAATGCCATAAAATATCAAGCTTTGATTTTACAGTAAACCCTTATAGTGATTCTTGTTTTCTGGCAGGTAAACTGGGCGGCAAGCTTATTGGTAAAAATATAAGTGAAGAGATGAGCCTTTCAAAAGAAACGTTAGACGAGCTCGCAAACGATAAGCCGAATGAAATGCTATTCAATCAAAGGCTGCATTATCTCATAGGTCTCTACCTCAAAGAGCATAGTAGCTTTACCCTATCAGAAGAGACCAATGAGGATAAAGAAAACGTAAAACGTTTCATTGCTCATGCAGGGGGGAAAATCGATGGACACGCTTATACCGACTCCTTAGAAGCATTAAACTTCAGTTATTCAAATGGATTCAGGCTCTTCGAACTTGACATTATTAAAACTTCAGACAATATCTATGTCGCCGCACATGATTGGGAATACTGGGCAAGTATTACCGGCTATTCAGGCGATCTGCCCCCAACGCTAAATACCTTTAAAAAATACAAAATTCATAATTTATATACGCCTCTGGATATAAACGCGATCAACCAATGGTTTTTAACCCATCCTGATGCAATTCTAGTTACTGACAAGGTCAACACTCCACTGGACTTTTCAAAACATTTTGTCGATAAAAAAAGATTGATGATGGAACTGTTTACCCTAGATGCGGTAAAAGAGGGCATCACTAGTAATATCAAGTCAGCAATGCCATCATGGAGGGTTCTCAAAGAAATCAAAAACGATCAAGCCAATGTTCTGGCATCTATGGGCATCACAGACATTGCCGCAAGCCGTCGAGTCATAAAAGAGAATCTTCCGCTGATTAAACAATTGGACAGCAAAGGAATTCAAACCTATGTGTTTCACGTCAACTTTGACGAAGGAAAAGATGAAACGTACGTAGTATGCAATGACATGCGTTATATTTATGGATTGTATGCAGACAAATGGGATTTCAATACGACAGTCGATTGTCGTTAATATAACAAAAACAGAGGGCCTAAGTTTATGGGGAACATCAATAATAACGAACTTTTAACGACGGAAAAACCGATAATCAAACAAGAACCTGAGTACAAATTAAAACTCAAGCTTAGAGTCTCCCCGGCTGAAAATAGACAAGAGGAAGGAGGACTGCGGACTAAAGGGTATTATAAAAAGTCTGAAGACAACAAACCTCTGATAAGTGTCGTAACCGTTGTTTATAATGGAAAAGAGAATCTGGAACAAACGATCAAAAGTGTCTTGAACCAAACCTACCGTAACGTTGAATTTATTGTAATTGACGGCGGTTCGACAGATGGGACACTTGATATTATAAAAAAGTACACTGATCAAATCGATTATTGGGTCAGTGAACCGGACAGTGGTATCTATGATGCTATGAATAAAGGCGCGAGTCTATGCACAGGCGATTATGTCGCTTTTTTAAATGCAGATGACTGGTACAACGCAGACACCATACAATCTGTAGTTTCCGCCTTGGCAGAAACAGATGCAGCCTACATATTTGGAAATGTCGATATATACGATAAGGGTGTCTTTGAATTCACATTAAAAGAAAGACTAAAAGAGTATAAAATAAAAATGCCTTTCGGGCACCCTTCTCTATTTGTTTTAAAAAAATATTTATTGACCAATCCTTTTGACACACAATACAAAGTTGTAGCAGACTACAATTTTGTTCTGGGATTGATCAAACAGAATCTCCCCCACCATTACATTGATAAATCATTAGTTAATTTTCGGGCAGGAGGCATATCATCCACCTCAAATTATGATAAAGAAAAATTTCATATATACCGATCACATTTTGGATTATTGCGAGGTACTCGAAACTATTTCCACCTGAAAAGTCTCCCGATCTTTATAAAAATCTGCACTATTATAGATAAAATATTTCCGTGCAGCAAAGACAAAAACCATGCACAATAAAACAAAAATTCTTTTTGTACAAGAGGTCTTTGGCCGACTATCAGAAGTCTTTTTATACCGGATGCTTACCAACATGGACGATGTTGACGTCCATGTCTTAACCGGCGACTATATCAATCAACAGATTTTTCCTTTTGAGCCTGCAAAAATGACAATATGGCGAGAAAGTAAAGTTCCATTATCTGAAAAGATGTTTCCTCTTATACGCAAAGTATTAAGACTACAGGGCAGTTATTCATCGGAAACGACCAAAGTCATTGCAGCGATCAACCGCAGTGATGCTGACCTTGTATGTTTTCAATTTTCTTCGCTGCCGGTTCTATTTGGAAAAGAGATCGAAAAAATAGAAAAAAAGTGTTGCGTCATCCATCATGGTTCTGACGTCAACCTGGCTGTTGAACATAAAACATACCATAAAAGATTGAAGATTTTATGGGAAAAAATGGACCAGATCATCTTTATTTCCCACTTTTTAATGAAAACCGCGTTAGACCTTGGTTGTCCAAAAGAGAAGGCAACTGTAATCTACCTGGGTGTCCCTTTGCTATCAAAAGATACTATCTCGCGACTGCGCGAAAAAGACAATGATCGTATTCGATTCATTTGTGTCGCGAGGATCGTACCGGTCAAAAACCATCTCACTCTTGTCAAAGCTTTTGCTGAACTTGTTAAAGCCACTGATAAAGAGGTCGAGCTTCTCCTTATCGGTTCAGGGGAACTCGAAAAGAGAACACAACAAACCATCAAAACACTTCATATGGATAGACACATCAAGATGCTGGGTGCGATGGGTAATGAGCAGGTTTTGCTTGAAATTGCTAAATCGGATTGTGTCATTTTGATCAGTAATCAATATACAGTTAAAGGCAGAATACACCAAGAGGAGGGGTTAGGCCTATCTTTGGTGGAAGGGGGCGGCATGGGTCTGCCTATGATAGGAAGCAGATCGGGCGGTATTCCGGAAGTCGTACAGGACAATATCAATGGTTACCTCGTCGATCCTATGAATATTGAAGAGATCAAAAATGCAATGATAAAAATCGTCAATGATCCTATCAAAAGTACGTCCATGGGTGAAAATGCGAAAGCAATGGTGGCAACGGACTTCAATCTTGACATACAGATCAAAAAATTTCGATCAATGTTTATGTCAATCATTCAAAAAGACCCAGAGTGAATTAACATCTTTACAACTTCCTGAACGATATAATCAACAAAAAAAAGGCAAGTGCAGTGGCTTTCATTATAACCGGACTTAAACAATTACTCAGACCCGTTAAACACACTGGTCTCTCATTTTTCTACCGTGGCGATAAAAGGTACTGTCCTATCTGTGAAAAAACGTCCAGAAAGTTCCTTCCTTTCGGCAATCCGTTAAGAGATGATGCCAGATGTGTTCATTGTAATTCACTTGAACGCCATCGTATGCTATGGATCTTTTTTAAAACCCGAACAAATCTGTTTGACACTCTTCAAAAAAAGATGCTGCATGTCGCCCCGGAACCTGTCTTTCAAAAACTGCTTTCCGGAGAACTCGGCGAAGGGTATCTGACAGCAGACCTTTATAACCCTGCCGCAATGGTTAAAATGGATATCACCGACATACAATATCCTGATGAGACTTTTGATGTCATCTACTGCAGTCATGTACTTGAACATGTTCCCGATGATAAAAAAGCAATGCGAGAGTTTTATCGTGTTTTAAAGCCTGATGGTTGGGCTATTTTGTTGGTTCCGATACTCGAAGGCGAGACACACGAAGATCTCTCCATTACAGATCCGGCTGAACGTTTAAAAGTTTATGGTCAAGAAGATCATGTCCGAAAGTACGGAGCCGATGGGGTCTACTTGAACAGACTGCAAGAAGCCGGATTTACCGTTAAGATCACGAAACCCTCCGATTTCCTTGATAACGAGCAGATCGAGAGAATGGGTATCACCGCTGCAGCGCAAGATATCTACTACTGCACCAAGCAGTAACTGTTAAAGGCGGAGAGCGAACCATGCATAAGATCAGCGTTATCATCCCGACCTACAACAGGGGCGCACTAATTGAACGTGCGCTTCAAAGTGTACTCACTCAAAATCACCCTGATCTTGAGGTCATCATCGTTGATGACTGTTCGAACGATAACACCGAAGAAGTTGTCAAAAGCTTGCATGACCCCCGTATCAAGTTTATCCGCCACACCCGCAATCAGGGGGCAAATGCTGCCCGCAACACCGGTATCCACGCAGCAAGCGGCGAGTTTATCGCCTTTCAGGACAGCGATGACGAGTGGATGCCCGGAAAGCTTGCCAAACAGCTCGAAGCCTTTCAGCATGCCCCGTCCGACACCGGTGTCATCTACACCGCATTCTGGCGTATAGAGGGGAAAGAGAAGACCTATACCCCCTCCAAAGATGTTCTGACGACGAACGGTTTTTTACTCGAAGAGCTGTTGAAACGAAACTTCATTACCACCCAATCGATACTTGTCAAAAAAGCGTGCCTTGAAGAGGTCGGCCTCTTCGATGAGACCATGCCGCGTCTTCAGGATTGGGAGCTCTTGTTACGTCTTGCGAAACACTACCCTTTCCATTTTATCGACGAACCCCTTGTCAATGTCTACCACACACCGGGCAACATCACCTCCAACCAACAGGCCCTCAACGATGCGCTGGTGCTTCTGCTTGAAAAACATTACAATGACTTTGCACAATATCCAAAGGTACTCGCAAATTTCTACTGCTATATGGGGCAGCAGTTCTTTCTCTCCGGGGAACGTTCAAAAAGTTTCCACTACTGCATCAAAGCCATGAAGATGAAGCCGTTTACCCCGAAGTTCTGGCTCATCATGATGACTTTTGCCTTTGGCCGGAATTTTTATCCTGGAATCAAACGCACTGTCGTCAAAGCAGTCAACGTCTTTTCCAGCCAAAAACGCTAAAATGCAGCAAAGTCAAAACTATGAGAGATTGGGAGTCTGTACAACATGATATCAGTCTGTATCGCAACCTATAACGGCGAACTCTACATCAAAAAACAGCTTGACTCCATCTTGAGCCAGCTCTCCGAGGGAGACGAGGTAATCATCTCCGATGACAGCTCAACCGACCGTACGGTCGAGATCATCAAAAGTTACAACTCGGATAAGATCACTCTTATCGAAGGGCAATCATTCAGAAGCCCTGTCTTTAACTTTGAGCACGCCCTAAAACACGCTAAAAATGAGTTCATCTTCCTTTCTGACCAGGATGATATCTGGGAAGAGAACAAGGTCACAGTGATGCTGAAACATCTCCGGGATCATGACCTTGTCTTAAGTGATGCCCTCCTGGTCGATGCGCAAGGCACTGAACTCGGCACCTCTTTCTATGAACTTAACGGTTCGACGTCAGGTTTCTTTAAAAATGTCGTCAAGAACTCTTACATCGGCTGCAGCATGGCTTTTAACCGTAAGATCCTTGAACACGCGCTTCCTTTCCCTGAAAACACACCGATGCACGACTGGTGGATAGGGTTGGTCGCAGAGCTGTTCGGGAAAGTCTATTTTTGCAAAGAGCCTCTTGTCCGCTACCGCAGGCATGAGAGCAATGCGTCTGCAAGTGCCGAAAACAGTCCATATACCTTAGGAGAAAAAATAGTTATGCGCACTCTTCTTCTCGTAAACTTGACAAAAAGGTGGTTCAGAAAATGAACCTTATTACCGCCTCTATCGTTATCTACAACAACGCACCGGATGTTCTGAACAAGGCTATCGCCAGTTTTTTAGACACCGATCTTAACGTTCACCTCTACCTTGTGGACAATTCACCGACAGACAGACTGCATGGACTCTCTGACGATTCCCGCGTCACCTACATCTTCAATGGCAAAAACCTCGGGTACGGTGCTGCACACAACGTCGCCATCAAGAGAGGTATGAAAGAAGAGAGCCGTTACCATCTGGTGCTCAACCCCGACGTCTATTTTGAACAAGGGGTGATCGAAGCACTCCAGACCTATATGGACGAAAACCCGGATGTCGGGCTGGTGATGCCGAAGGTCCTCTACCCAGACGGCAGCGAACAGAGACTCTGTAAACTGTCGCCTGGGCCCAAAGATCAGTTCTACCGCCGTTTTATGCCGATACGCTCTGTTCTTGAAAAACGCAACGAACGCTATGAGCTGCGTGGGGCAGATTTCAGCCGCGAGATGAACGTACCGTTTCTCTCCGGTTCGTTTATGTTCCTGCGCATCGATGCACTGAAACAAGTGGGGCTGTTTGATGAAAAGATCTTTATGTACCTTGAAGATGCCGACCTCTGCAGACGGCTGCATCGCCACTACCGGACCATGTACTATCCCAAGGTCTCGATCGTCCATGAGTTTTTCAAGGGTTCGCATAAAAGTCTACGTCTGATGTTCTACCACATCCGCAGTGCGCTTTACTACTTTACCAAGTGGGGATGGTTTGTTGACAGGGAGCGTGACGCCATGAACGAAGCGACCATTCAAAGAGAGCTCCCATAGGAGCCACCTCTAAAAACCCCGGTATAATCTTATATTATGCCATTTGAGATAGAATACTACATAATTTAACGAAGTGAGTTTAATTTGCCAAACACTGATACATTAACCGCCAAACACATCTTCTTACTGGCCGCCTTTGCCTACCTCTTCTCTTTTGCCATTCGGTTGATCTGGGTCTTTCAGTTCCAGGACAACCCTCAGTTTATCTGGAATGACCAATTGATGATCAACACCAACGACGGCTACTTCTTTGCCTCAGGTGCACAAAAATGGCTGGAAGGAACACTGCAGTATAACCCGCAGACAGCGGGACTCTTTTATACCGCAGCCATCACCTTCTCGGCATTCGCCGCGAAGTTTCTCCCTTTTTCACTTGACACCGTCATCCTCTATATGCCGGCCGTTATCTCCAGTCTGGTCGTTGTACCGATCATTCTCATAGGGCGTCTTTTCGGTGTGACTGCCGTTGGCTTTTTCGCTGCGCTTTTAGGCTCTATCGCATGGAGTTATTACAACCGTACGATGATAGGCTACTTCGACACCGACATGTTCTCTGCTATGGCGCCGATGTTCATTCTCTACTTCCTGCTTGCGACCATTAAAAGCGAAAAGTTTGTCTTTGCGCTCTTAAGTGCGCTTGCCATCTTGATCTATCCTTTCCTGTATGACCATGGAAATGCCATTGTCTATGCTATGGGGATCATCTATATGGTCTATATGATCGTCTTTCACCGTAAAGATGCCTTTACCTACCACTCTATACTCCTGATCTCTATCGGCCTTATGAACATCCATATCGGTCTGCAGTTCCTGGTCATCATCGCACTCTTTACCGCCATCAAAAAAGAGCGCCTAAGTGCCAATATCTCACTTTACGCTTCGATAGTCACGGTATTTTTATTCCTCTATACAGGCCATGTCTTTGACCTGATCTGGTCCAAGATCGCCCTCTATTTCAACCGGGGTGTAGAGAGTCGAGGTCTGCACTTTTATCAGGTTATCCAAACCGTTCGTGAAGCGGGACAGATCCCGTTTGATACTATGGCAAACCGTATCTCCGGTTCTGTACTCGGCCTCTTTGCGGCCCTCGCCGGTTATGTTCTTTTGGTCACTCGTCACAAAGAGTTCATACTCGCACTGCCGCTGATCGGCATCGGGGTCTTCTCTTTGGTCGGTGGTCTTCGTTTTACTGTTTATGCCGTTCCGGTAGCCGCGATCAGCGCCGTATTCCTCTTTCACCTCATTGCGCTGTACGCAAAAGAGAAACGGTACTACTATCTTATACTGGCCGCTTTCACTTCCGCTGCGATCTATCCGAACATCACTCACATCATCGAGTACAAAGTGCCGACAGTCTTTATGCAACAAGAGGTAAAGATCCTGGATGACCTTAAAAAGCGCTCTACGTCAAAAGACTATGTCGTAACATGGTGGGATTACGGCTATCCTATCTGGTATTACGCCGACAAAAACACCCTTATCGATGGCGGTAAACATAACAACGACAACTTTATCGTCTCAGAGATCCTGCTCACAACGTCGCAGCTTGAAGCCGCACGCCTTTCAAGAATTGCCGTAGAGACCTATGTGGAATCTGATTATAAAAACATTGCCAATACTCTCTTTAAAAACCGCCAAGAAGATCAGGTCGATGTGAGTGCCTACCTTGAAAAGCTCCGTTACGGCGATGTTCAGCTCCCTGAAAAAAGCCGTGACATCTTTCTCTACCTGCCGATGCGCATGTTGGACATCTTACCGACAGTAAAGATCTTCTCCAACATCGACCTCAGCACAGGGCAGCCGATCTCCAAACCGTTTTTCTATTCGACGCAGCGCTTTAACGACAGCGGCAATGTCTTACAGTTCGGCAACGGAATTGCTCTTCTTAAACAAGAAGGTAAGATACAGATAGGCAGTCAAAAAGTGCCTTTGGGTGAGTTTATCAAAGTACGCTATGGCCAAAACGGTCAGCTTGAGGTCAACAGACAAACCGTTTCTCCGATGTCACGTATCTCCATTATCTACCTCGAGTCGTATCAGCGCTTTATTATTCTGGACAGCGAATACCTCAATTCGACCTTTATCCAGATGTATGTTTTCGAAAACTATGATAAAACACTTTTTGAGCCTGTCATTCTCGACCCATTGGTAAAGATATATAAACTCAAGATATGAGACTGCTTCTTACGGGTGCCACCGGTTTTGTCGGCTCTTCCTTTCTCTCAACCTATCAGGAGAGCTTTGAAGTAGAGACCTTCTCCTTCAGAGATGATCTCAATACCCTTACAATAGACAACATCGACACAGTTGTCCATCTCTCCGCCCTTGTCCATCAGATGGAGGGTGCACCGCAAGAGGCCTATCATGAAGTCAATGTCCTAAAGACGCTCGCTCTTGCCAAAAAAGCCAAAGAGGCGGGTGTCAGACAGTTTATCTTTATGAGCAGTGTCAAAGTCTACGGTGAAGAGAGTGACACCGCCTACACTGAATCAACACCCTGCCATCCCAAAGATCCCTACGGTCAGAGTAAACTCGACGCAGAGAATGGCCTGTTAGCCTTGCAAAGTGACACCTTTCAAATCAGTATAGTCCGCACGCCTGTCGTTTATGGCGAAGGGGTCAAAGCCAACATCCTTAAACTTATCGAGCTGACAGACCGATATGCCTACCTCCCGTTCGGGAACATCAACAACAGACGCAGTCTGATCTATATCGGAAATTTGACCCATCTCTTGTCCGAGCTTATCATCCAAAAAAGAGCAGGCATATTTTTAGCAAGTGACGATCAGCCTGTCTCAACGACTAGACTGATCATGGCGATGGCTGAGGCTTTAGGTAAAAATGAGAGGCTCTTCTCCTGCAAGATCTTAAAACATCTCTTGAGAACTTTCAAACCGGCTCTCTATCAACGGCTCTACAAAGACCTCTTTATCGACAACACGGAGACCCGGACTCAACTTCAGCTTGTCAATCCCTACACTACGCAGGAGGGGATAAAAAAAATGATCACCTGGTACAAGGCTCGGCAAAAATGACTCTAATACTCTTGTTATCGCTCTTTGCACTTACAGCTCTTCTGACCTGGGCTATACGCCAATATGCCCACCACAAAGATCTGCTTGACCATCCCAACCATCGCAGCTCACATGTGACTCCTACACCCAAAGGCGGCGGTTTGGCGATCATGCTCACCTTCTATTGTGCACTGAGCTATCTCTATCTTCAAGGCGATGTGACGGCACAGCTCTTTTTGGCGCTGCTTTCTGCACTGCCGGTCGTGATCGTCAGTCTTGTCGACGACATCTACCCGCTCTCCGCCAAGATACGTTTTGGCATACAGCTTCTCAGTGCGGCATCGGCTATCTACTTTTTAGGCGGTGTTGAAAAGTTTGATCTCTCCGGTTTCTCACTCTCCGGTATTTGGCTCAATCTCTTCGCACTGCTCGGCATTGTCTGGATGACCAATCTCTACAACTTTTTGGACGGCATCGACGGCTATGCAGGTGCTGAAACCCTCTTTGTCGGCTTAGGCGCATACGCCCTTTTTGGCAGTGATATCGCTCTCTTGATAGCCGTCGCTGCAGCAGGCTTTCTGCTCTTCAACTGGCACAGAGCCTCCATCTTCATGGGGGATGTCGGCAGTGCACCCCTAGGCTTTATCTTTGCCGTATTGATGTTGAATGATGCCGCTTCGCCGCATTTTTTGGGCTGGCTGATGCTGCTTTCTCTTTTTTGGTTTGACGCGACATTGACACTCGTACGGCGTGCGAATAGAGGCGAAAAACTGTCACAAGCCCATAAGAAGCATGCCTATCAGCGTCTCAACCAAAGCGGATTTTCGCATAGCAAAGTTGTTCTGTTCGCGATGAGTATCAACCTCATGATCCTTGCAGCCCTCTATTTATTGCCGCAGAGCGTCTACTTATATCTCTTTTTTGTTCTCTTAGTGCTATTATATTCACTCGTAAAATATATCGACAACAAGAGGGCATTTGATTGAACCTGTTACAACCTAGTTTTGCAAAACGTCTTCTCTTCTTTTTACTGAGTGATCTTATCCTCTTTGTCGTCTCTTTGCAGTTGGCTTATGCACTGCGTTTCGACTTTGTTATCGAACCCCGGTTTATGGAAAACTTTGTAGAGGTCTTTCTTGCCCTCGCACTGTTGAAGATTCTCTTCTTTTTCTTTTTCAGGGTCTACAACATCACCTGGCGTTTTTTTGGTCTCGACGATGCTCTCCAACTGATCAAGGCCCATATTGTCGCCGCTATCGCCTTCGGACTTCTCTTTTATATCTTTTATGACTTCTTTATGCCGATGCCGAGAAGTGTCATCCTGATCGACCTCTTCCTCTCTCTTATGCTGACGGGTGCGCTGCGTATCTCAAAGCGTGCACTTTCCGAGCAGCTTACGCAGGGAGAGAAGAGACGAACACTCATCATCGGTGTCAACCCGAAGACAAGCTCTATCATCAAGAGTGCGGTCAGCGGCGGATTCGACTATACTCCCGTCGCTATTGTTGCCCTGCTTAAAGAGAATCAGAGTGCCGTCAACACCTACATCAACAAAGTAAAGGTTTATGCAGCGGCTGACCTTGAAAAGAAGGTCGATGAGCTCGGTATTTCAGCGGCTATCATCACCGCAGATCTTTCACAGGCCGATCTGAAAGCGCTCTTCCAACGCCTGAACGATGCCGGTATCAAAGAGATCAAGCTCGCCAGGATACTCGGTTCACAGCATGAAAAACTCGAAGACCTCTCAATTGAAGATCTATTGGCCCGCCATCCCCAAGATCTTGACAGCGACGCTATTGCCGGCTTCATTAAGGGTAAACATGTTCTCATTACCGGAGCAGGCGGCAGCATCGGCAGTGAGATAACCACGCAGTGCCGACATTTCGGTGCCGCTTCACTGACACTCGTCGACAACAGTGAGTTCAATCTTTACCAGATCGCCGAAGAGCTACCGGATGCTGCACATATTCTCTCTTCCGTCACCGACTATAAGACGCTTGACAAACTCTTTGGACAACGCCCTATCGACATTGTGATCCATGCTGCTGCCTATAAGCATGTCCCTCTCTGCGAGGAGAATGTCGACATCGCCATCAACAACAATATCATCGGAACAAAAAACGTTATCGATCTCAGTATAAAACACCAGGTCAAGAAAGTGGTCATCATCTCAACAGACAAAGCTGTCCGCCCTACGAACGTCATGGGAACGACGAAACGTATCAGTGAGCTCTACGCACAAAATGTAGACACAAACGAGACAGAGATCGTTGCCGTACGTTTTGGCAACGTACTCGGCAGTTCAGGCAGTGTCATCCCCAAGTTTAAAAAACAGATCGAATCCGGCGGTCCGGTAACGGTCACGGACAGAGAGATGACCCGCTACTTTATGCTGATCCCTGAGGCCTGCCAGCTGGTCTTGCAGGCCGCCTCTATCGCCAAAGGCAATGAACTCTTTATTCTGGATATGGGCGAACCGGTCAAGATCTACGATCTTGCCCAGCAGATGATAAAGCTTTACGGCAAAGAAGATGAGATTGAGGTGATTTTTTCCGGTCTGCGCCCGGGCGAGAAACTGTATGAAGAGCTGTTGATCGATGAGAGCGAGAAGAAGACCGAGTACAGCTCCATCTTCATCGCCAACCCGACACACTACCCCATAGAACAGCTAAACAGTGACATTGAAGCGCTGTTAAAATCAGAAAACAAGATAGAGGCTCTGCAGAAGATAGTGCCAGAATTTACGCATCAAGTGTGAAAAATAGGAAATAGGAAATAGGAAATAGGAAATAGGAAATAGGAAATAGGAAATAGGAAAATATAAACTCTCTAACCTGAAAGCAGCTCACATTGTGAGCCTGCCTTCATTCAAAATTCAACATTTAGAATTTAACATTAAAAACTGAGTCTATAACTCAGTTTTTAAGGCTGCACCGTTCGATGCGTTGGAAACCAAGAGGCTGTAGCGCTTCAACCATTTAGACGTGATCTCTTTCTTCACCGGTGTGAAGTGAAGACGGCGGCGTTCCAATACTTCCGGATCGACGTTGAGTTGAAGCAGATGCGTATCAACATCAAGCTCGATCTCATCACCGTCTTCGATCAGACCGATAAGACCGCCTTCGGCCGCCTCTGGAGAGACGTGACCGATACTTGCACCGCGAGTCGCACCTGAGAAGCGGCCGTCAGTAATAAGCGCAACGCTCTCGCCAAGACCCATACCCATAATCAGTGAAGTCGGTGCCAGCATCTCTTGCATACCCGGTCCGCCTTTAGGTCCTTCGTAACGAATGACTACAACATCACCCGCTTTGACTTTATGGCTCATAATACCCGTGATCGCTTCCTGCTGAGAGTTGAAACAGATCGCTGTTCCTTTAAACTGACGCATGTTCGGCGTGATACCTGCCGTTTTGACAACCGCGCCCTCTTCGGCAAGATTTCCGAAAAGGATGGAGAGCCCGCCGACCGGCGAGAACGCATTCTCATTGGTATGAATGATGTTCGTATCTTTGATGTCAGCATCTTTAATACGTTCAGCCAATGTTTCACCTGTAACGGTCAAGACATTGGTGCGAAGCGTATTCCCTCGCTTGCTGACCTCTTTCATAACGGCATTTACACCGCCTGCACGGTTAATGTCATCCATGTGTACCGTAGAGAGTGATGGCGAGATCTTGGCGATGTGAGATACCTGCTTTCCGATCTCATTGATGTTGGTGATGTCAAAGTCCACTTCTGCCTCTTTAGCGATAGAGAGAAGGTGTAGAACCGTGTTCGATGAACCACCCATTGCCATGTCGATAACAAAGGCGTTGTGAATAGCATCTTCGTTCAGGATGTTGCGCATTTTCCATTTCGGGTCTTCGCTTTTAGCCATCTCAACGATACGTTTGGCAGCCTCTTTGACCATCTCGATACGTTCCGGTGTCATAGCCAGAACCGTACCGTTACCCGGTAGTGCAACACCCATCGCTTCACAAAGTGTGTTCATTGAGTTTGCAGTAAACATGCCCGAACATGAACCGCCGCTTGGACAAGCTTCACACTCGATCTCATAAAGTTCTTCGTCCGTCATCTTACCTTCAGAGTGTTGACCGACCGCCTCAAATGCTGTTGCCAGATCGATAGGCGTTCCGTCAGCTTTGTGACCCGCTTTCATTGGCCCACCGGAGACAAAGATCGTCGGTACGTTAACACGAAGTGCCCCCATCAACATACCCGGAACGATCTTGTCACAGTTAGGGATACAGATCAGTGCATCAAGCTTGTGCGCATTCATAACCGTCTCTATAGAGTCGGCGATCAACTCACGCGAAGGAAGAGAGTAGAGCATACCGTCGTGACCCATTGCGATCCCGTCATCAACACCGATAGTGTTGAACTCAAATGGTACACCGCCAGCTTCACGGATCGCTTCTTTAACGATTCTTCCGTACTCTTGTAAAAAGAAGTGTCCCGGAATAATGTCGATATGTGAATTTGCAACACCGATGAACGGCTTATCAAAATCTTCGTCTTTTAGTCCGGTTGCTCTCAAAAGTGAGCGGTGAGGTGTTTTATCAAACCCTCTTTTAATAGTATCACTGCGCATTAATGTCCTTTAATAACTTGACTTACTTCTTACAATAAGCCGTAAAATATATATAACAAGCAGGTCCATAGAGCGCCAAGATAAAAATTTCATCTTTTGGTGGCTCTCTGCACCTGCTTATTCATGCTGCATAGCGGCAACATTTAAGTAATGTGATTATAGCAAAACAACCTTCTCATTTTTAGGGTTTGTAAAAAAAATTCAATTTCTTTTCAAAAACCCTTTACAAGCAAAAACTTTTTTGCTATACTTCCGCCCTACAACGTCGGAGTGCGGGAATAGCTCAGTGGTAGAGCACAACCTTGCCAAGGTTGGGGTCGCGAGTTCGAACCTCGTTTCCCGCTCCATAAAGACACTTTATATAGTTTTTTAAATAGAAAGTTATATAAAGTGTTTTCGTTGTAAGGCGTTGTATGCCCGGATGGCGAAATTGGTAGACGCAAGGGACTTAAAATCCCTCGGTGGTAACACTGTACCGGTTCAAGTCCGGTTCCGGGCACCATTGAGTGGTGCCATCGCCAAGTGGTAAGGCCGCAGCCTGCAAAGCTGCTATCCCCGGTTCAAATCCGGGTGGCACCTCCACTATTTTATCGTTACACTTATATGGAGAATTGGCAGAGTTGGTCGAATGCACCGGTCTTGAAAACCGGCGAGGGTCATACCTCCCAGGGTTCGAATCCCTGGTTCTCCACCACTACTTTTTAAACCCCAAAAAAACTTTAAAACTACAACCAAACATTACAATAATCAGTTATTCCTGTCTATCTTTTTCTCGTACTCTAAAACTTGCATTGGCGATGTATATTGCAGTGCTATCACTTTGGTAGACACAACAGCTTGTCCACCGCGAAATGCGCGGCGCCCAGCAGTGCCGTTTCCGGGTTCAGGGCGACCTTGACCTGCATGCCGCGCAGCATCTCCTCAAAACGCCCCTTGGCTGCGAAGCCGTTCATGAAATGGTCGTTGATGAAAGGCATGATCTTCGGTGCGATGCCGCCGCCGATGTAGAGCCCGCCGAGTGACATGCTCTTGAGTGCCAGGTTGCCGGCCTCGGCACCGTATATCTCTGCAAAGAGACGCAGGGTTTCCATGCACAGAGGGTCTTTCTGGCTCAAAGCAGATTCGCTGACCATCGCGCTGCGGTCTCTTCCTTCGGGGAGGTTGATCATCGAAGCCGGGGCCGGGGCAAAACCGCTCTCAAGCAAAAACTCATAGAGGGTATAGACCCCCGGGCCGGATAATATGCGTTCAAAACTGACGTGACCCGGATAGCGGTTGCGCAGCCATTTTAACAGTTCATCCTGCTGTGGTGTCACAGGCGCAAAATCACTGTGACCGCCTTCAGAACCGATAGGATGATACTGACTGCCGTCATGAAACAAGATCGCTTCGCCTAAGCCTGTTCCGGCCGCTATGACCGCACAATTCCCTTCAACGGGGCGTCCGGTCGGGTTAAGCTCAACAAACTCCTCTTCAGGCAAATATAGCATACCGTATGCCGTTGCTTCAAGGTCATTCATCAGATGCACCTTATCCGTGTCAAGGGCTATTTGAAGAGCGCCTGTCGTGATCTCCCATGGCAGATTTGTCGTACGGCAGCGCCCGTCGATCACCGGCCCGGCAATACCGAAACAGGCTGCATCTATAGCGGCCATTGCACTCTCTTTTTTAAAGGCTGCGATCACATCGCTCAGGCTCGAAAATTCCCGGCTGGCGAACTGCTGCTGTACCTCAACTTCAAGCGTCCCGTTTACCACTCTGAAAAGGGCCAAATTGGTTTTCGTCCCGCCGATATCACCTGCCAGTATCATATCTGTTCTCCTCTCTCTGTTTCGAATCCAAAAGCTCTCTTCATGATGAAAATCCTGCAGCCGACAAGAACATCAAGGCTTCGATAAAGACGTCATCAGTCTCTTGAGGCGAGAGTTTGTAGAACGCTTCCCATGCCTGTCCTCTCTCCTCGTCATAATTTACGGAGTCATGTTTTTTCTCCCAGCTGATCCGTACGGCATGTCCGATCAACACATCCAACGTCAGGTCATTGTCGACACGGAACTCCGGATTTTGTTTGAAGAGCCAGGCCAGACTCTCGATTGCCTCGATGTTCAGTTGTCGATACTCCGGGGCATGAATGCTCTGCAGCAGTCCATCGATTCGCAACGCAAAGCTTCGTTCTCCTGCCGTTGAATCGAGCGTATGTTCGGAACCTATGCGGTTCTGCACACTGTATTTGTCGCCGATCACCAACCCCTTGCACTGCTGCAACATGTACCAGATATTTTTATAAAAGCTCGGTGACATACGGCCTATCATCCCGGCATGCTGTCGCCACTGAGCCCAATCCTCGAATTCAGTCAGTTCAGTTGCCAACGGCATTGTCTTCATTGCATCAAGGTTTGGTACACCTGATGCATGCAGGTTTTCCTGATCCACCATCTGCGTGACCTCACGTGTGAACGAACTTAAAATGGTACGAAGCCTGTTATAGATGTCATGCGGTGCCAGAGCGAGCAGCGCTTCATAGGCATCACTGAGCGGCAACTGTTTTTCACGGCTGATATGCCCGACAAGCAGCTGCACAAAGTACCAGGTACGCAGCGTCAACATATCAGTGAACAGTTCAGGTTTGGTGCGAATAAGGTTCCCCAAATGCAGCATCACCTCTTGGGTCAATACACTTTCTGCCGCATTGTTACCACAGTATTCGGCAATGGTCTTAACGATCGCCGTGCTCTCATGGGGTTTGGAAAAGGTCGCTTTCTCATAATAGGAACGGCCTACAGCCAAACGTTTCTGACGAATGACGATATCGAGCAGCGTGTCTTCGAGACGGTCATCATATTTTCCGGTGATCGCTGCTACACGGCGTACTACCGCCCAATCATGACAGACCGTTGCCGTCTTATAAAGCTGCTCAGCCATGACAGATAACAATACATTTTTCTCTTCAACGACGACCTCAAACTCTGCCCCTTTGCGCTGCCATAACAGGTTAAGCGCATTAACCTGTTCTTGACGATTTTTGCTATTGGCCAGTGTCCGAAGCAATGTAGACTCGTCTTCGGTCTCAAGTTGCTGCAGCTGCTGAGCCGTTAACGGTTTATTGGCATTAATGCTCTCCGAAGAGGTACATATGCCGCGGTTTTCAGCCTGCGGTTCAAGATCTTTGAGTGTAAAGCCGTGCAGATAATCTATACGTTCCACAGATGCTGTTGTCATCAACTGCTCCAGCGGTCCGGTCTTGACGACTACAGAATCACACTCTCCGGTCTGCAAGGCATGCAACAGCTCAAGTACAACCCCCTGATCACTGTCTGCAAGCATATCTTCGCGGACAAGAAACGGCATAATGGGTTGGCCGGCCTGATCCCAATGCATGGAGAGAAACTTGATCGATGCACGGAAGTTTTCGACCAGCAGTTTGTTATCGTAACTAAAATAAAAGCCCTGAGGGTTAAAATAGTACGGAAGAAATATGATCTCTTCGCCGGAAAGCTGATATAAACGTGCTGTCGTAATCGTACGTGTCACCAAAAACGGTCGACCGCTCAATGAGAGCTTTTCATTTTTGCCCAAAAGAGTATGCGCTTGAGAGAGCTGCGCTGCATGCATTATTCTGACCGGCTTGACCTCTTCAAGGGTTTCACTGTTGAGTCCAAGGTCAAGCAGTTGCTGCTTGACCAACTCATTTTCTGCCAAGACTGAGACCAGAGGGAGAGTACTGCGTTTATGACCGATCCGACCTCTTCGTCGCATAGGGTCAATGTCGCTCGGACGCAAGATGCCGTCGAGGATCATGTCCGAAAGCATATAGAGACTTTGAGCCCAGACTAAAGGGAGGTTTTCATTGGGGATCCGGGTCTGACTTCCCGGGTTCTCTTTTTCAGCCGCTATGGACTCTTCCGGAACGATATAGAGCTCGGGCAAGAGTCTCTCTCCATCTTGTTCAACAAAAAGTGGTTCCAGTTTTTCCTGCCACAATTTAATATCTTCTGCATCATCGCGCATCAAAGCATCCAGCAGTAGGTAAGAGAAGAAGAGCGGCCATTCGGACTCGATATGCTCAAATTCGCGCAGTTCGGAAGGTTCGTAGTGCAGGCGGGAGGCATCTTCGATACTGCTCTGGTGACCGTCGAGTAAAAATCGTTTACAGCCATATTTTCCGGCCAGTTTTCTGACGATCTTTTCGCGTGTCTTCTCAACCAGCTCCTCATCCTCAACAGCGTAACCGGGGTAACCTATAATACTCAGCAGTGCCGCATCGGTCTCTTTGGAGATAGACTCTCTCGGCAACAGTCCATGCAGTGTAAAACGTGAACGTGCTATATCACTGGGGACCACGTGAATAACGGCTTCATGACTTGCCACATTGCCAAAAAGGTTAAAGCCGTCCATCGCCTCCAGCGCCGCTTTGGCCATACCGACCGAGCTGCAGTTGATCTCTGTCGTACCGTGATTGATCTTATTGCCCCTCTCCCAGATACCGAAGTCAGGCGTACAGTAGGTACGACTGATATAGTGTACAAGGTTCTGGACAAAGTTGACCTCATCCATGGTGTAGATGAGACGCAATCCCGAAGCGGTCATCTGTACCAGCATCAACATATAGAGCGATGTCGCATCCAGCTGCAGATGTCCCCACTCATCATCACCGACGACTGCAAGAGCTGTACTTGTCCCATACTTGGCATGCAGTGCATCTGTGGGGTTGAGTGATTTTTTAAAGGCTTCAATACGGTCGGATTGACGCATCATCGCACCTAAGAGGCCTCGCATCAACTTGACGACGCTCTGACTCAACAGATAACTGCGGTGATGGTCCGGATTATGTTTACGATAGGAGAGCGCCAACCCCCAGACACCCAAAATACTGTAGACGTTGTCCCGCACCCAGGCATCGGTATAATCACCATGGGCATTTACGGCTGTGCTCGCGGGTAACAGTCCCGTTACTGGGTCCTGACGTGATAGAATAATTTTATCTATCGTTTGAAAATGCCGTTCTAAAGCAGAGTCTAATGCCTCTTGGTTCATCTGTTTCGCCTTTACTGCCTGCGTTCAATTATATATTATCACCTAAAAATGTCACCATATTATCAACATATCTTTTTACGACCCTTATAACGCTCGTCACTCTATTGCAAAACGCGCGTGCACGCTTTTGCTAATGTTACATTGTACCAAGGAAGTCTGCCCTAATGCTTACTTTTTGTGCGTATTTTTCAATCACTCCGTCCAGGTTTAAAATCACAAGCGCGTTATCGTAAGAAGAAGATGTCGTTTTATACGACGGAGATTGGTATATCCGCCATTTCTGGGGCATTGATAGGATTATTCATTACAGACGGAATTGAGTCTGAGATTGAACTGCCAACGTGCATAAAATGGCGCTCTTTCAGGCCTCAAGCCGATCCAGTTTTTCAAACCCAGGCAGGATCTTGCCCTCAAGCAGTTCAAGGCTGGCACCGCCGCCGGTAGATATAAAGCTGAAGTTCTCTTTCTCACCCGCTTTTTCGACCGCATCAGCCGTATCACCGCCACCGACAATGGTATAGGCATAACAGTCTGCGATAGCACTGGCAAGTTTGTAGGTTCCCTTGGAGAACTTGTCGATCTCGTAGATGCCCATCGGTCCGTTCCAGATGATGGTGTTGGAGAGATCGATCGCTTCTGAGAAGAGTTTAAGCGTTGCCGGCCCGATGTCGACGGCTTGAAACCCTTCAAGCAGATCCTGGGCAGGGACGAGTTTCACATCGACCGGGTGTTCTATCGAATTCGTGATCACGACATCGACCGGCAGGTAGATCTTCACCTTATGAAGTCTGGCATCTTCCAGGACCTGTTTCGCCGTCTCTACGAACTCCTCTTCATATAACGACTCCTGCATATCGAAACCTTGGGCCCGTAAAAAGGTGTTGCTCATAGCACCGCCGATGATCAGCTTGTCTATCTTGGGCATTACCGAACTCAACAGCGTGATCTTTGAAGAGATCTTCGCTCCTCCGACGACCAGCGCGATCGGACGCATCGGCTTTTCAAGCGCCTTGTTAAAAGCCTCGATCTCTTTCATCATCAAAAAGCCGGCGACACTGGTCTCGACAAACTCGGTAATACCGTAAGTCGAAGCGTGTTTACGGTGAGAGGTCCCAAAAGCATCATTGACGTATACATCGCAGAGCTCACCCAGCTTCTGTGCAAGTACCGGATCGTTTTTTTTCTCACCTTCGTGAAAACGGATATTTTCCAGCAGGAAAACACGTTCCAGCGAACAGCTGGCGATCTCTGCTTTAGAGGCTTCAAAATCCTCCACGAACTCGACCCGTTTTTGCAGCAGACGTTCAAGACGTTTTTGAATATGCTTTAGACTGAAACGCTCTTCATATTCACCTTTCGGACGACCCAAATGGCTCACCAGTGTGATCGAACAGGCATTGTGGTCGATACAGTAGTTGATCGTCGGAAGCGCCGCCCGGATCCGGCTGTCATCAGAGATGTTAAGATGCGCATCCATAGGGACATTGAAATCAACCCGTATCAACACCCTCTTTCCGGTAACATCGATCTCTTTAAGACTTTTCACGCCGCCCATATAGGTAATATTGCTGATCATCTCTCTTCTCTCTATTTATCGTACATCTCAAGATAGTACTCATTTACCATACGGCCCGAATCAAAGGTAGGAATGACATCGAACATCGCCGTTTTCATGATCTGGGTCCACTGCTCAGGCTTATCGTAATACATCGGAATAATCTCGTTCTCGAGTATGTCCATCAGATTTTTGTTGTCTTCAAAATCCTGCTCTTCAACCGAAAGGGTATGTTCTATCGGCGGAATCGTAAAGGAGTTGCAGCCATCTTTGGCAAACTCCGGATGCCAGCCATCATTGGTCGAGAGATGGATGGAGCCGTTCATACTGGCTGTCATCCCGCTTGTCCCGCTTGCCTCTCTCGAGATACGCGGTGTATTGAGCCAGACATCACTCCCTTTTTTTAATACACGCGAGAGTTCAAGTTCATAACCGATCAGGACCGCCATGTTTTTAATCTTGTTACTGATGTGGATCAATTCATTAAAAGTGTTGACCGCGTTCGTGTCGAACGGGTAGGGTTTACCCGCCCAGATTATCTGAACAGGTCGCTCTTCGGACTCAAGCATCTTTTTGAAACGTTCAAAATCCTGCTTGATCAGACCCGGACGTTTATACTCCGCAAAGCGTCTCGCCCAGACGATGGTCAGGACATCGGGGTCAAACATCTTGCCGGTCTGGTCCGCAACCACATTAAAAAGTACCCGCTTAAGATGTTTTTTACGGGAGGTCAGTGCATAATCCTCATGGTCATCCAGGGCGGAAAGCATCCCTCTGTCCATCCAGAAACGGCGGTTTTGGGCATTGGTGATATAGGTGATCTCGGAACGCCCTTTGCAATCCTTCCACATACGGTTGGCTACATCGCCGTGAAACTTTGAAACGGCATTCGTCATCTTGGCCGCGCGCAGAGCACCGACCGTCAGATTAAAGGTGTTGCCTTTCAACATTGTGATACGGCGTACGGTCTCAAGGTCGAGACCGTTGAAAAATCCGAATTTATGGAGCAGGTGGATGTCGTGCTCTTCATTTCCGGCATCTTCAGGCGTATGTGTCGTAAAGACAACCTGTTTTTTTACACTCTCCATATTCGGATTTTTGGCATAGAGCTCATACACCAACGGCAGCGCATGCCCTTCGTTCATATGATAAATATCGATCTTCTGCTTGAGTGCCTCAAGAACCTTTGCCCCGCCGATACCCAGTACGATCTCCTGAGAGATCCGCGTCTCTTCGTTGGCGTCATAAAGTTTGTGGGTGATCGTTCTTGCCAGAAAATCATTCTCTGGAATGTCGGTCGTCAACAGGATCATCGGTGCGGAGCTGAAAACATTAGGAGGCAGGTAAACGGCTTTAATATGCACATCCTGAGAGTGGATGTTGACCGTTGCCTGAATACCGAGGTCTTCAAGAAAATAGTAGTGCTTACGGATAAATTCCGCCTTGAGACTGCGATCCTCTTTACGGGCCTGGTCATAATAACCGTAACTCCAAAGGATCCCGACACCCACTACGTTTTGGCGCAGATCATAAGCGCTGCGCATATGTGAACCGGCGAGAAAGCCCAGTCCTCCAGAGTAGATCTTGAACGCCTGATGAATAGCGAACTCCATACAAAAATAAGCAACGCTTGTTTTATATTTTGGATCAAACTCATAATCGTGCAATACCATTAAAACCCTTTTAATTAACCTTCAAATTTTTCGTACAAAATAACTTTCCCGAGTTCGACTCCGGGCTGATTATAGGTGTTGACCTTAAACATCGCTCCGACCAGAGAGGTCAAGAGTTCATAATAGATGATCATTGAACCGATGTTGACCTCTTCGATCTTTTCGATGACGATACTGTCTACCGATATACCGCTTTGTAAAAGACTGGCACGGGTCGCATCCGCTTGGGCATTGATCAGCGTGTTGAAGCGCTCCCCGTTGATAAAGTCTGTCTTCTCAATATGTTTGAGCGAAACGTCCGGAATAACCAGCTCATTTTCAAAGTCTTCAACCGTAATAAACGTTACCGTTTTATCTTTCGGTCCTTCGATCACCAGCTGTAAAAATGAGTGTTGGTCCACGGCACCGATCAGACCGATCGGTGTCAGGCCGACACTTTTACCGGATGCATTTATCTTTCCTAAAGACTCACCCCAGAGCTGGACATACCATTTACTAAGGTTTTCGAGGTCATTCGCGTAGGAGAAAAGTACATTGATGCTCATCTGTGCACTGTTTTCATAAAGGAAACAGGCTCTTTCAAGAAGGTGTTCTTCCTTTTTGTCAAAAAAGCGGCTTAAAAAGTCACCTGCGCCTCTCAGAAGTGCCCCGGTGTCGTAACCCGCCAGTGTCAACGGGATAATCCCTACGGCGCTCAGTACCGAAAAACGTCCGCCGACGTTGTCGGGAATGTTGAACTGACTGAGACCATAGTGCTCACCGAACTGCGAAAGTGCTGAGCCTTTGTCCGTGATGACCATTACCCGTTCACGGTCCGCGCCGTCCAGGTCAAGACCGAAATAGGCAATGGCCGTTTTAAAGATAGAGGTTGTTTCGATCGTACCGCCCGACTTGGAGATCACGATAAAGATCGTCTTCTCTTTAGTCAGTCCGGCAAGGGTACGGGAGATCTCAATAGGGTCGGAATTCTCAAAAAAGTGCAGTCTGCGTGTTGCACTTTTTTTGGCAGAGATCAATGAGTCGACCGCTTTGATACCCAGGGAGGAGCCACCAATACCGATAACCGCAATGTCGGTAATAGCTCCTGAATTAAGCAAGGTATTGCTTTTTTCAAGAGCCTCCGCTTCGCTGATCAATGCCAGCGACGATTTTGGCAGGTCATAGTAACCGATCTCGCCGCTCTCATGTTCTTGCACGATCGTAGCGAAAGCCTCATCCATGACAGCCGTTCTTGCTTCCGTAGCGTCAAAGCTATAATCGCGTTTGAAATGCAGCATCAGTTGTTCCCTACAAAGACACACATATCAACCAGACGTGAGCTGTAACCCCACTCATTGTCGTACCAGGCAAGGACTTTCACCGTCTTTCCGTCAACGACACTGGTCATATCCGGAACATACGTTGAGCTGTATGTCGAACCGATAAAGTCGCTCGAAACACGTTTGTCGTTATCGATCTCGATCAGCCCTTTAAAACTGCCTTCAGCCGCTTTCTCAAAAGCCGCATTGATCGCCTCTACCGTCACATCTTCTTTCAGGTTCACCGTCAGGTCGACCACCGAAACATCCGGTGTCGGAACACGCATAGCGTAG
This sequence comes from Sulfurimonadaceae bacterium, assembly GCA_041596355.1. Taxonomy (GTDB): domain Bacteria; phylum Campylobacterota; class Campylobacteria; order Campylobacterales; family Sulfurimonadaceae; genus Sulfonitrofixus. The sequence goes on from JBFHIS010000007.1 coordinate 113,363, forward strand.
CCGTTGAGCTTGCCCTTGAGCTTAGGCATGACCAGAGCAATGGCTTTCGCCGCCCCCGTCGTCGTCGGGATCATGTTGACCGCTGCGGCACGTGCCCGGCGCTGGTCTTTGGAATGTTTGACATCCAGAATATTCTGGTCGTTAGTGTATGAGTGAATCGTTGTCATCAGACCGTTTTCGATACCGAAAGCGTCATCAAGTACCTTACAGAGCGGCGCAAGACAGTTGGTCGTACAACTCGCATTGGAGATGATCGCTTCACCTTTGTACTCATCCGTGTTGATGTTAAGCACATAGGTCGGCGTATCGTCTTTTGCAGGTGCCGACATGACCACTTTTCTTACACCGTTTTTAAGATAGGCTTGTGCTTTTTCTGTCGTGAGAAAGACACCGGTACATTCGATGACCACTTCGGCTCCAACTGAACCAAAATCAAGAAGTTCCGGGTCTCGCGTCGTGAACATCTTGACGCTTTGACCATTTAGCATAATCGTGTCGTCATTGACCACTTTGGCATCGATGCCCCGATGAATGCTGTCATATTTAAAAAGGTACTCAAGCATCTCAGGCTTAGCCGTTGTATTGATTGCGACAAGGTCAATATCATCTCGTTCCATGATGATCTTTGCGACGATCATCCCAATTCTTCCTGTTCCGTTTATTGCTGCTTTGATAGCCATTTGAGTATCCTTTTGTGCTTAAGGTAATTATAGTCAAATCCTACCTAAATTACATTACTGTACTGTTTCAATTTTAATCATATTATAGTAATATATAACACTTTCAAGATGATAAACTGTCGTCTTACAAATTAAAGCACACTACTAAAGGTAACGCATGAGTATCCATCCAAATGCCGGTAAACTGGCACCTAAATCTTCTCTTGTCAATGTACCCGAATTGATCAGCCGTTACTATACACGGAGACCCGATCTGCTCAACAGTGCAGAACGTATCAGCTTCGGGACCTCGGGTCACCGCGGCTCTTCTCTGCTTGAGAGTTTTAACGAGATGCATATCCTGGCCGTGACACAGGCTGTCTGTGATTACCGTGAAAGTGTAGGTATCGATGGTACACTCTTTATGGGTATGGATACCCACCCTCTCTCATACCCGGCTCAATTGAGCGCTTTACAGGTCCTTGCCGCCAATGGCATTGATCTGCGTATTGCCAAAGACTTCGGCTACACCCCGACACCTGTTATCTCTCATGCCATCTTGACCCAGAATGCTAAAACTAAGGGTGCGCTTTGTGACGGCATCATCATCACACCTTCACACAACCCGCCAACCGATGGCGGGTTTAAGTACAACCCGCCTCACGGCGGTCCTGCCGATACCGATGTTACTGACTGGATCGAAACACGCGCCAATGCTATTATGGAGAACGATCTTCAAGAGGTCAAAAAGTTCACTCTCGAAGAGGCCCTGAATGCAGACAATGTTGTCGAATACGACTACGTCACCCCTTATGTCAATGATCTTGAAAATGTACTCGATATGGAAGCTATTGCCAAGTCCGGTATCCTGATCGGTGCTGATGCGATGGGCGGTTCAGGTCTGGCTTACTATCGGGCTATCAAAGAGCGTTACGGACTCAACATGGAGATCTTCAACGATACCCTGGATTCGACCTTCTCGTTTATGCACTGCGACAAAGACGGCAAGATCCGTATGGACTGCTCTTCACCATATGCCATGGCCGGACTCGTCGCGATGAAAGAGAAGTTTGACATCGCATTCGGAAACGACACCGATTTCGACCGTCACGGTATCGTCACGAAAAGTGTCGGGTTGATGAACCCCAACCACTACCTCAGCGTAGCTATCAACTATCTCGCCCAAAACCGTCCCCAATGGAAAAGTGACCTTGGGGTCGGAAAGACACTGGTGAGCAGTTCAATGATCGACCGTGTCGCTAAAGATCTTGACAAAAAAGTGATCGAGGTCCCGGTCGGTTTTAAATGGTTTGTCGACGGTCTTGTTGAAGGAAGTATCTTCTTCGGTGGTGAAGAGAGTGCCGGTGCAAGCTTTTTACGAAAAGACGGCACTGTCTGGAGTACCGATAAAGACGGTATGATCATGACCCTTCTCTCGGCTGAGATCCTGGCGACGACAGGTAGAGATCCCGGCGAACACTACATAGAGCTCACCAAAAAGTTCGGTGCACCGATCTATGCCCGCATCGATGCTCCTGCCGATGCCGAACAACGCAACATCCTGAAAAGACTTTCTCCCGACGATGTCAAAGAGGAGGTGCTGGCCGGCGAGCCGATCGAAGCGATCCTCACCAATGCGCCCGGTAACGGTGCGGCGATCGGCGGCCTGAAGGTCGTAGCAAAAAACGGCTGGTTCGCCCTCCGTCCTTCCGGAACCGAAGCCATCTACAAGATCTATGCGGAGAGCTTTATTGACGAAGCGCACCTCAAACAGATCCAGAATGAAGCCCAGGCGATGGTCAGTAAACTTTTCTAACCTGCATCAGCGGCTTTGCCAAGCCGTTAACCCCTTCTGATTCACTTCTTTTTACTCTGCTTTAACACATTTTTTCTCGTCGGTCAGACTGTCGATGTCAGTTTTTTTAATACAGAAAACAGTTTACAGATCAAACATTTTTTTATTTTAAGGAGCAAATTGCATAATTTTTAACAACATATTATGTTATTTTAGAACATTAACTATATAATAACCTTACTAATTAAAGTGAGGTTCCCATGGCAAAAACTGCTATCGTTGTAGAGGAAGGTGTCATTCAGTGTCAGCATGGCGGAAAAGTTGTTCTAACGTCCAGCGAAAGTGTTCATGTCATCGGCGGTAAAAAACCGATGCATGACATCGACCTTGTCGGTGCTCCTATACAGGGTTGTCCCCATCGTGCGAGTAAGGGGGGAAACTGTACCGCTGTCGCTTCCATCTCCTCTGCTGTCACCGAAGACAATGTCTCTGCCTCCGGCCTAAAATACCTTTTGCGCGTTGACGGTTGCAAAACCGACAAAGGAGCGGCGCTCGTTCTTGTCGACCCGGGCCAGACCAACACCGTAGTCCCCGTCAAGTCCAGCGGAAGCGGTGAGCCCCCCGCGATAACAGCACTCGAAGGCGCCAAGCTCGACACCAAAGAGAACATCAAAAAAGAGAAGTACCGCATCTACCCGCTTCGTAAGAGCAACGGCCAGGTCAAAGCACTGCGCGGAGGAAGAGACTTCCGAGAACTTCACGATTTTTACAGCTTCAACAACGGTGCCTATAAAAGCGAGAAGATCGTCACTTATACCGAAGCCTATCTCTATGTCACCGACAATGCGACCAAAGAGACAACGGAGTACAAAGTTGTCAACCGCGGTGACATTTTCAACCCCCAGATCCATAAAGTTCAATACAAAGATACATCGACCAATGTCCTACGCCGTTATATTCCGTACTACAAAGAGACCGGGACACTCTCGTTCGTCTACAGCAACGTCAAGCTCTCTGATGCCGACGTAAAGAAGTTTACGCCCACGCTTATTACCGTGGAAAGTGCCAAGAGTGCCTGTACCATCCATCCTAAGACCTTCTCGAAAAATATCGCCGTCGAACAAAAAACTTTCGTAGAGGAGTTTGAGACCACTGCTGAGACGGTCAAAGAGAGGAGCGAGAGCCGTAGTTATGTGAGCGCTCTGCTCTACCTTGATGACCCCATCGGTGAAGTCGAAGATCTTTATAACGATTATGAGTTCGCATACAAACTCAACTACGCCTATAACAAGCCGCTTATCGACGACATAAAGGCTCGAAACCAGTACCCTTACGCCATTGCCGATATGCTGAATTACCTCTATGTCAGCGAGGAAGATCAGGATAAATATGATGAACAGAAAGAAGCCTTAAGCGACCAATACGCGCTTCTTAAAAAACTGGTATTAAACGACATGGCAGACACTGTTATCGGTAAGATGAAGGGCAGCTTTATTAACCACGCTTTCGATTACGATCTGGCCAAAGGGTATCTCGACGAAGTAAAATTTATTGACAGCTCATTTTTCAAAGGAACGTATTCCTTTTCACTCAGAGGGTCGAACGAGTCACTTATCTATGAGACAGGCCATCGCTACCGAGGTCCGATGAGACGTATGAAAGTGACAGGGAAAAACTATAAAGGGGTCCTTGAAAACCCCTCTGACGTTTTGGCCATGCTCATTTTTTCAGTCTGTTTTTCAGAAGAGTATAAAAGTGCGAGAGAGTCGCATAAAACGCTTAAAGATGAAAGTGAGACGTTCTACTTTTTGCTCAAAAACAGCAAGCCTCTGCCACAGATCAACAAAGATGCTCTCAGCGAGACGCAAAAGGCCCTGAAGAACCAAAAAGAGCTTCTCGATGTTTTTGACGGAAAAGTGCCGCTCATCGAAGAGTTTGAAGCGCTTGACACGACACTTAAGACCATCGCTTTTGACCCGGACGGTGCCAAAAAGCTGACCCCTAAGACCAACTACGGGTTCAAGGCGCTTAAGGCCGGAAAAGATGAGCTTCGGACGATTACGGTCAACAAAAATATAAAATCATCTAAAAAGATCGCCAAAAAGATCGTCGAAAAGATGAAAGCTGCTCCGCTAAAAACAGTGCTCGAGCACTACAAAGGCGTCAGCCTCACCGAGGGTGCTCTGGAGTACTGCCACTACGGCATAAACCTCTTTTACATGCTGAGCTCTCCTCGCATTGCTATAGACGTCGAAACTGACCTACTCTCGCCATTTAACAAAGGGTTCGAGCCGGTCGAGCAGTGGCTTGAGCACATCAGCACACAGATGAACGCCTTGAGCGAAGCAGATGCCATAGCTCTGCATGCTCTGCCTGCAAAAGCACACTACCTCAAAGCACTCTACGGGCTGCTTCTACACGCCAAAGTTCAGCGCGAGGACAAACCCGACGGCGCCGCCGCACGAAAAAGCAACGCCGAAAGTTTCCTAAACAATTTTGCCGTCGGTGCCCCGGCCCCCGAGACAGACCTCTCTAACCCCATAGACTATTCGAACCTCGGAAAAGATCTAAAGGTCAAGAGCAAGGTCGATGACCTCTACGCCACTTTGAAGAACATCGACGGCATCAGTTCCAAGTTTCCGGACTTTGAAGAGAAGTATAGAACACAGGGAGCATATAGTAAGAAGAAGCCAAAAAGTCAAAAATCCGGGCTTGCCAGCATGACAAGTATAGATGAAGATGTGACACAAGACAAATGGCCTAAAAAGCTCAGTAAATCAGCTTATAAAGCCTCACTTTCCTCCGTCAAAGGCCTTGCCTTTGTCATGACGGTCGCCAACCTCGGCCAGTATTTAAAAGGCAATGAAAAGCTCAAGCTGCACAACCTTGTGCAAGCAAGCAACGACCTACTCTCGATTACCAGTTCGGTGGCGAAACAGGGTGCCAAACTCAAAAGCGGCTCTGTGAAAAACGTCAGCGAACTGGTCACAAGGACCTTTGAAGCAGACGCCTCCTCATCACTGAAGTTCATCGCCCGTCTTGGAGCCGTCGGCGTTGTCTTGAACTCCATCAACGAACTCCAGGGACTCGACGAGAACGACACCGACGCCAAGATCTCCGTCGCCACAAAGAACATGATCGTCCTTGCGCTTATGTTTACCCCGGGGTGGGCCGCTGTCGGGGCTATTATTGCCGTTGAGCTGGCGTGGTACTTTCTTAAAGAGCAGGTCGTGGACTCACCGCTGGAGCTCTACCTGCAGCGTAACCTCTACTACAACAACCGCACCGACTATGACCTTGGCAAGTCGCTGAACCTTTTTTACAGCCTTGTTAACAACGAACCTGCAAAACAACGCTTTCTCGCCCCTATCTTGGTCGAAGCGGTCCGAAACGCTGCTGACACCGAAACCTATTGGCACATGGGCGGCGACCGTAAAGCTAGTGAGGTCAAGGGTTTCGACACCTTTGAGAGCATCCGAACTTTCGTCGTCGACAACTATGACACGCACACCGACACGATGAAACGCGCCATGGTCAACGAGCACGCAGCCCTTAAACAAGTGCTTTACGGCATAAAAGCCGAAGTCGCCGACGTGCAACTCCTTAAACACCAGTATGCTATGGACAAGGTCCATTTCCAGACATATCTCGCTCTAGACGCAAACATCCTCGAAGACACAAAACATCTTCTCTATGTCAACGGCGACCATTACAGTGAAGTCGACCTCTCTTCACTGACCGAAAGCGAAAAGAAAAAACGCATTGACATGGCACCGGATGTTGTTTTTACGACCATCGGTGCGCTTAAAGCCCTGAACGACAAAGAACGCGCCCTCATCATCGTCAACGACGACATTGTTTTAAAATACACGGTACACTACCAAACAAGTAGCAACTCGTCCGGCAGAATGGCCAGTTCGCACACACTGTTTGCGATTAAAGACCCAAAAAACGGCGGACTCAACGCCAAAGACTACGACTATGTCAACTCCATGTTGGCAAAATAAGGAAACTAATATGTTGAAAAAACTTTTTTTACTCTTACTGCTGCTTGTCAGTAGTCTGAATGCAATGGATGCAAGGCTTAACAATTATCCTGATGCAAAAGCACTCCACGTCATGGCCAGTAAAGGCAATGCTGATTCAGCTTATGACCTCGCTATATTTTACGATGAAACATTGAATGATAATAACAAAGCGATCTATTGGTATAAAACTTCGGATGCAATGGGGGCCTCGGGTGCTGCTTACAATCTCGGGTACCTGTATGAAAAAGAGTTAAAAGACAACACTAATGCCCTTAAATGGTATAAAAAAGCTGCCGATCAAGGGGATATTAAAGCACCTTTAGCCATAGGATTGATTTATAAAAACGATTACAAAGATTACGATAATGCTATTAAATGGTACAAAAAAGCTTCTGAGGTTGGAAATAAAAGTGGAGCATATAACCTAGGCTCTTTATATGAAAAGATTATAAAAGATTATGATAAGGCAATCATATGGTATAAAAGAGCCTATAGTATGGGGCATATGGGAGGTGCGAATAATTTAGGGTACGTCTATTACGTAATCAAAGAAGATACTACAACAGGTATTAAATGGTACCGCATTGCCGCTAAAAATGGTGAAGGTACTGCCATCAAAAATCTTGGAAATGCCTTCCATGAACAAAATGATAACATTCAAGGTGCTGCCTACATCTTTGCAATGGCAAACTACGGCTATTCAAAAGACGAAGTCCTAGACTTTCTCAAAAACGACTGGAAACTCGACCGCGAAACTCTTCAAAAAGCCTACAAACTCCAACAGACTCTTGACATCCCAAAACACTATACAGGCGGCATAGACTAAGTAATGATAAAAAAACTTTTTTTACTCGTGCTGCTGCTTGTCAGTAGTCTTAATGCAATGGATGCAAGGTTGAAACAATATCCGGAAGCAAAAGCACTTTATGAAAAGACCAAACATGATAATGCTGCCGCAGCATTCGACCTTGCACTGTTTTACAAAAACACTCTACACGATTACACACAAGCAATTTATTGGTATATTTGCAAATTTCACAAAAGATATTTCTTCTGATAAGTTAGATAAAGACAGTAAAAAAGATTATCATATTTTAATTGCTAGTGGTGTTGATGGCGCGACTTCGATCAAGTACCGACTTGGTATTGATTATTACTTCCGTACAGAAGCCATAGGCAACCAGTTTGTTAAAAAAATCAATTATTATTTAGATGAACTTATACCTACGCCACTAAGTTCACAAGATATAGAATTATTGAAATAAGGAAAATGAAAAATGAAGAAAATGTTTAAGATATTTATACTGCTGTTTATATTTAGTTCACAAATTATTTTTGCAGAACAAAATATAAGTGACAAGGCTTATGAAGCGTATAAAAAGGGTGAAAAACTCTATCAATCAAAGAACTATGATGAAGCTTTGAAGTGGCTACTAACGTCTTACAAACTTGAAGAAGATGCTAATGTTGCAAATAATATTGGATTAACATATAAGGCTAGTAAAGATTATATACAAGCTGAAAAATGGTATAAAAAAGCTATCGAAATGGGGAATACATCAGGAGGGGCTAACTTAGGAATATTGTACGAAGAAAGACTACAAGATTATCCTAATGCTATAAAATGGTATAAAAAAGCTATCGAAATGGGGAATATAAATGGGGGGCTAAACTTAGGATTGTTATACGAAGAAAAATTACAAGATTATCCTAATGCAATAAAATGGTATAAAAAAGCTATCGAAATGGGGAATATAGGCGCTTATGACAACATATCTTTAATCTACCATGATATAAAAAAAGATAACTTAACAGCTTCAGCTTACTATCTTGCAACTATTGACAAAAGTTACTCAAAAAAAGATATATTAGACTTTTTACGAGACGACTGGAAAATCGACGAAGCAACCATAAAAAAAGCCTACGAACTCCAAAAAACTCTCGTTCCAAATCCATACACAGGCGGCATTGACTAAAAAATGTCAGCCATCTCTGAGAGATCTCTCTCTTTTACCAAGATGGACACACCTCAACACTATAGAGGCGAGCTGAACTGACCTCTGTCACAGTTTGACGTTGACCGCTCTTCAAACTACCACAGTTCTTCTTTTTTCAGCAGCTGTCTATTCTTTTTGAACTGAGAGTGCATATCATCCAATATATGCAGCAGTACCCCTATCGTATTGGTAGCGAAAGCTCCCTTGTTCAGCATGACGCACTCTGCACGCCCGCCCATTGCGGCATCCGTCACCTCTGCACGGCTTGGCAGGTTGTTCTTCATCTGGCTTTCAAGAACCTGTGTTGCCCAGATCACAGGCATATGCGCCGCGTCACAGATGTCCAGCAGCGTCTCCTGTATGTGCGCCATGTTCTGAAAACCCACTTCGATAGCCAGGTCACCCCTCGCGATCATTACACCGCTTTTTTCCCATGCAAGCAACTGCTCCAAAATCTCCGGCATTTTTGAAATGGCCTGTTTGGTCTCGATCTTTGCAATAATGCCGATGTCACTGCGGCCGTTTTGCAATAGCAGTTTTTGGAGGTCCAGGACATCCTCGGCATTTTGACAGAACGAGATGCTCAGATGGTCTGCAAAGTCGATGACGGCAAGCGTATTTTTTCGGTCTGTTTCCGTTAACGCGGCGGTCTTGATATGGGTATCGGGAAAGTTGATACCTTTTTCCTCTTTCAGAAGTACACCGTTCGATTTGGCATTGATCACTTTACAGATTATCGAAAGGTCCTCTTTCGATAACACTTCCAGACCGATCTTACCATCATCGATAAAAACTTTTTCTCCCACATTGATACGCGAAACGATACCCCGAAAACTGCTGCTGATGCATGCCGGCTCAATAACGTCACCGTGATCATCACGGATCGCCGCATGTCCCAGTACATCATCTTCAGTAATAACAAGAAGGTCATCTTTAAAGAGGCGGATAGGTTCTATCTGCCTTTCTATGTTCAATATCGCACTTTGTTCACGTTTACGGAATGCCTTGGCCGAATCATCGACATAGATCTTTTTGTCTATCACCCCTTTGGCATGGTTACCCTTGAGCCCTGAAATAGTGACAAATGCTTTCTTACCATTGGCATCGATCACTTTCAGACGCCCTCCTTCGTTGAGCATACTGAACAATTTTTTCTGGATAGCGATAGATGCAGGCACTTTTTTTTGTGTACGCTCTTCCATGGTCTCCGGTCGTGTACTCATCATCTTTCCCGCAAAGAGAGAGACCTCTTTATGACGCTTGTTGCTTCCTATCTCAACCGGAATGTTACATCGTCTTATCTTGCCGGTACGGATTTTTGGACCCGCCAGGTCCACAAATATCTTGACTCGATTGTCGGCACTGCGTTTATGATTGATCCTGGCGATCACATCGGCCATCGCTTTCCATGTCTCCGGGGTGTCATGTGCCGTGTTGATGCGAAAAACATTGACACCGGTATCGGCAAGTCCCTGGATCAACTCGCCATCGTTGTCCGCTGCGTGAGAGGGCAGCGTCACCATAATGGCCGTATTCTGCTTGCTCAACTTTGCACTGACCTCGCCGCCAAAAAGTTCGGTGCTGTTTTTCGATGCCATCTTTATCGCTTCTGCGATAGTGAGATGATGCACTGCCGCCATCTCCTCTTCACTAATCTCATCCTGATGAAGAGAGCTTCTTATCTGATCGTACAGCGTATCAATACTGGCAGCCACATGGGCATACGAACGTCCCAAAGAGGAGAGAGACATTAAAAAAAGCTTCTCCTGCAGCCGGGTCCTGTCTTTACTGCGCAATATGAGGTATTGTTTGAGGTTTAGAAGGCTTTGATAGCGGGGGTGATCACTCTTGAGTGTCTCTCTGGCCATCAGAAGCTCAGGCCGGATACTCTCTAAATCGTCCAAAGCTGACTGCATTAATTTTCTATCGAGCATTCGCTCTCCTTTACGGTCATTCTGGAATATGTTTCGCGGTTGCTTTGACATTGGCAACGGTCTGACCGTTTAATCATCTCTGTAAAAGTCACTTCTTTGAAGTATGCACCTTTATATTATAAAGTCGGGAAGTTGCACCTCGGTTACACAGAGGTAACAGCTTATAGCAGACTTGCCTGATATCGAAGACCGATAGGCGTAAAGTTTCTCTTCTCCCAAAACTTTCGACTCTCATGCTCATTAATATCACAAGTCAGTTCGGCAGATATGCAGCCCATTTCCCGTGCATACTTGTCTACAAACTTCAATAGTTTTTTGCCCACCCCTTTACCGCGATAAGATGGTATAACGAAGAAGTTATCATACTCTACATGTTTTCCGACATAAAACTTTGTCTGTATCCAGATGCCAACAACACCAATACAGTGCTCTTTATGAAAAGCCATAGCACATTGATAACCCTGCTGCATCATCTCTTCGAGTTGTCGTAATAATCTCTGTTTTGGGAGGGTCGGGTGAATAACTGAGAAGATGAGTATGACCAATGCTATCTCATCTTGCGGAACCAAACGAATTGAGATGTCGTGCTTTTTCATAACGATAGTGTAACATTTTCAGATTACACGGTGGACACAAATACAAGAGAAACGGTTTATTGTAGGAGGTGAAGTTGACCGTCGTTTCTAAAGTCGCGTTCTATTTTAAGATCAAATTTTATTAAAGTAGATTCTTATGGCCAGTGTGACAGGAAATAGAACGACTAGTACGGTCAAGAGAGAAAACAGCCTCTGCAACTTGTCCCGAGATGCTCTGGCCGCACTTTGAGAGCACAACTTTTAGGCAGTCGGCAAAACCCGTTTTAGATAGATGACGCCCAGAGGCGGCAGGGTCAGGCTGATTGAATAGTCGCGGCCGTGCATCGGCTCTTTGCCCGCTTTGAGCGGTCCCGTATTGCCGATGTTCCACCCTTCGTAATAGCTGGACTGTGAGTTGAATATCTCGACATACTCCCCTTCGTACGGTACACCTACTCTATAGGCTTCGCGTGTCTCGTCGGCAAGGTTGCAGAAGACATAGACCGTCTCATCAGGGTCATCGCTTTTACGCATAAAACTGATGCAGTTGTGCTGATAATCACCGTCATCGATCCACTCAAAGCCCTCACGTTTCTCATCGTACTGATACAACGCACGCTCTTTTCGGTAGATGCTGTTAAGATCGCTTACCATCTTCTGGAGTTTGGCATGACGGGGGTTCTCCAACAGATGCCAGTCAAGACTCTTTTCAAAGTTCCATTCGGCGTACTGTGCGATGTCGCCGCCCATAAAGAGCAGCTTTTTGCCGGGATGGGCCATCATATAGGCGTACATAGCACGCAGGTTGGCAAATTTCTGGTTGTTATCTCCCGGCATCTTGTTGATCAGTGAGCCCTTCATGTGCACCACCTCATCATGACTCAACGGCAGCATGAACTGTTCGTCAAAGGCATACCACATGCTGAAGGTGAGCTGATGGTGGTGATGCTGTCGATGAATAGGGTCGTAGCTCATGTATTTAAGGGTGTCGTGCATCCAGCCCATGTTCCATTTAAAGCCGAAACCAAGGCCGCCGATACTGGTCGGACGGGTCACCATCGGCCAGGCCGTCGACTCTTCCGCGATCATCATGATGTCCGGGAACTCCCCGTAGACGCTCTCATTGAGCTTACGCAAAAAGGCCACCGCCTCGAGGTTTTCGTTACCGCCGAACTCATTCGGGATCCACTCGCCATCTTTACGGGCATAATCGAGGTGGAGCATAGAGGCGACGGCGTCCACCCGGATGCCGTCTACATGGTACTTGTCAAGCCAAAACATCGCTGAACTGATTAGAAACGACTTCACTTCATTACGGCCGTAGTTAAAGATGATACTGCCCCACTCAGGATGAAACCCCTGTCTCGGGTCTTCGTGCTCATACAGCGCCGTACCGTCAAAATTGATGAGTCCGTGCATATCGACCGCAAAATGCGAAGGGACCCAGTCCATGATGACACCGATTCCGTTTTGATGCAGAACGTCTATCAGATGCATCAGATCCTCCGGCTCGCCGAAACGCGCCGTCGCGGAGAAGTAACCGACCACCTGATATCCCCAGGAACCGAAAAACGGGTACTCGGTCAACGGCATAAACTCGACATGGGTATAGTTCATCTTTTTCAGATAAGCAAGCAGTTCAACCGCAAGTTCCTGATAGGTCAGATAACGGTTCTCCTCTTCGACCTTGCGCATCCATGAACCGAGGTGCATCTCATAGACACTGACAGGGGCATCGTGAGCATTATGCTGGTAGCGCTCTTTCATCCAGCTCTTGTCTTGCCACGTGTAGCCATCAAGACTCCAGACCCGTGACGCCGATTTAGAGGGCTTTTCACTGAAGAAAGCAAAAGGGTCGCTCTTGTCATGGACAATACCATGAAACTTTGAGACAATGTGATATTTGTAGGTCACACCCTGCTCGACCCCCTCGATAAAACCTTCCCAGATGCCCGACTCATCACTGCGCAGACGAAGCGGATGGGTCTCGGTCGAATAGTCGTTAAAGTCGCCGCGGACACTCACTCGCTCCGCATTGGGTGCCCAGACGGCAAAGTAGACGCCTTGCGTACCTTGATGTTCCATCATGTGGGCACCCAGCTTCTCATACAGCTTGGTGTGGCTGCCTTGTTTAAAGAGGTAGATATCGAGTTCGCTCAGACGCGAAACAGTATAGTTTACGGGGGGTGTCATTTATGCTCCTATTGGTGGCTGCTGCTGAGGCGGCCACCGATGATATGACGGTAAAGGTCTTCATACCCTTTTGCCGCCTCATTCCAGTCAAAACGTTTTTGCATACCGTTGTGGCGTAGTTGATCGAATCCGGCTCTATCATAGTACCAGGTATCGACGGCCCACTTTACTGTCCCGCTAAGCGCTTCGGGTGTTGCATCGTAAAACTTGAAGCCAGTACCGCTCTTGCTTTCGCTCTGATAGTTCTCGATCGTGTCATCAAGGCCGCCCGTCGCTCTTACGATAGGAACGGTCCCGTAACGCAGACTGTAGATCTGGTTGAGTCCACAAGGCTCAAAAAGCGACGGCATCAAGAACATATCACTCCCCGCTTCTATCAGGTGCGCCATATCATTTTGATAGCCGATGTAGGTCGCAAACTTCTCCGGATACTTCTTAGCGACATCCGCAAAAAAGTGCTCTGCCCACTTCTCGCCCGCACCCAGAAGTACGATCTGAATATCAAGCTCCATCAGATTCCAAATAGCGGCAGCGAGTAGGGTAATCCCTTTTTGCTCGGCAAGACGACCGACCAGACCGATCAGCGGGACATCACCGCGCACAGGAAGATTGAACTCTTTTTGCAACGCCTCTTTACAGACCGCTTTACCGGAGAGCTCGTCCACATCGAAAGTGTGTGGGATCAGAGGATCTATTGCCGGACTCCACTCATCGTAATCGACCCCATTGAGAATACCGTAGAGTTTATAGGCCCGTTCATCTATCAGACGGTCCAGTCCCCAGCCATAGGCCGGGGTACGGATCTCCTGTGCATACTTTTTACTGACCGCGTTGATCGCGTCTGCATGAACGATACCGCCTTTAAGCAGGTTGATGCCGTCAAACTCTTCGAGCTCATCCGCATTGAAATGTTCCCAACCGACACCGAGAACATCCATCGCCCCCTTATAGAACTTACCCTGATGCTGCAGGTTGTGAATACTCAAGAGTGTTCCCGTCCCTCTGAAGTCCGGATCCATTGCGTAGGTCGTGTTGAGCAACACGGGTATCGCCGCAGTGTGCCAATCGTTGACATGGATCACATCTGGTCTGAAACGGAGTTTTTTGGCCAGCTGCATCACCGCTTTGGAGAAAAAGATGAAGCGGTTATCATTGTCGCCATAGCCTTCACCCTCTTCATCATAGAGCCCTTTACGGCCGAAAAAACCCTCGTGCTCAATAAAATAGACAGGGACATCACTGCCGGGCAGAACCCCTTCATAGACCCCGGCCCAGGCTTCACCCATACTGCCCATCGGTACACCGAGCGAGCCTTCCATCGGCTTCAGGCCATACTTCTCTTTGTCAACGATATAATAACGCGGCAGTACGACACGTACATCGTGTCCCAAAGCGCGCAGTGCTTTGGGCAGAACGCCTGACACATCCGCCAGACCGCCGCTTTTGGCAAAAGGTACGACTTCAGAGGCCGCAAGTAAAATGTTTAGTTTATCCATAGTTTCTCTCTTCTGATAATCTGACTGTTAACCATATTATAGTCTCTTCCGATAGAGTTCACTATAGGATCGTGCACTCTCTCTCCAGGAAAAATCGCAGGCCATGTTATGTTTGGCGATCTTGCTGTAATCACCCCTCTTCTCATAAAGCGACTGCGCATTACGCACAGCGTTTACAAAGGCCTGTGCCGTCGGTCTGGTGAAAACAACCCCATACCCTTTGCCGCTTTTAGGTTCATAGGCTTTCTCTGTATGTACCGTGTCTGCCAGACCTCCGACCTTATGCACAACCGGCACGCCGCCATAGTGCATCGCGATCATCTGGTTGAGACCGCAGGGTTCAAACAGCGATGGCATCAACAGAAAATCAGCCGCCGCATACATACGGTGCGAAAGCGATTCATCATAACCGAAGGCCAGATGAAGGTTGCTGTGTTGTGCCGCTATTTCTCTGAGTTGATCATGATACTTCGCTTCGCCCTCACCCAGGATCGCAATATTGCACTCTTGTTCAACGATCTTGGGTAGGCTTTCGATCAGCAGCTCCATCCCTTTCTGCCAGGTAAAACGCCCGATAAAGACATAAAGCGGCTTCGCGGCCCCTTTAAGGCCCACCTCTTTCAGATAGGCTTTTTTATTGACAGACTTTCCGCTCAATTCACTGTACGGTGCGACCAGGGCACTGTCTTCTGATGGTGAGAAGTGTTCTGTATCGATGCCGTTGACGATACCGGAGAGTTTACTGCGGTGAAGTTGTAAAAAACCGTCCAGACCGCAGCCGAACTCCGGGGTGAGGATCTCTTTTGCATAAGTGGGGCTTACTGTCGTGACCTGGTCAGCATAAGCGATACCCGCCTTCATGAAACTGAACTGACCGTAGAACTCAACACCCTCCATCGTAAAATATTTCGCATCGATGCCGAGCGCTTTGCCGGTGTCGCTTGCAAAGGTACCCTGATAGGCTAGATTATGAATGGTAAAGAGTGTCTTGGTCTCAATCGATTCATCCTCTTTCACCAACAGTGCCGCCAAAGCACTCTGCCAATCATTGAGATGCACCACCGCATAATCATCTCTTTTAAGCAGCGAAAGAATGGCATAATTAAAAATACCGAAGCGGACGGCATTGTCTTCATAGCCGCTCTCAGGCAGGCCGTAAAGGAACTCACAGTCGCACAACTGCGGTGAATAGATAAAACGGTATTCCACCTCTTCGTATCGACATCCATAGAGTTCGACGGCATACTTGACACCGCCCATAATAACATCAAACGTCTCCCCTAAGGCAACAATATCAAAACGCTCTCGCTCCACAAACTGATAGAGCGGCATCACAACATGCACATCCCAATCGCTGCTTAGTGCCCGCGGCAAGCTGTGTGCCACATCGGCCAATCCGCCGCTTTTGGCAAAAGGGTAGACCTCGCTGGCGGCAAAGAGCAGGCGAGGCTTAATCATTTCGGCTCTCTCGCAACATCTTGGCGGCGATCTCCGGTGCGACAGGGTTAATCATCACCCCTGTCCCGACTTCAAAACCGCCATATTGATAAATACGCGGCATGATTCGGATGTAAAAACGGCAGGCATCATCGACACGGGCGAGCAGATCGTGTTCGACCGTTCCCTCTTGAAGCGGCGGGGTCGCCACAATGAGGTTGAAATCAAAACAGCCCAACTGGCTTTTCAACTTTTTAAGTGTTGAAAGCAGTAGCGGTGCCAGCTCCAGGATGGTCCTGTCGCTTAAGGTATCGATCTGACCCAAGGCTTTTTTGGAACTGATCATGACTTCAAAAGGGTACGCACTGGCATAAGGGCAAAAAGCTGTAAAGTTTTCCGTTCTTGCAACAAGACGTTTACCCTCTTCTTCTTCATGCTCGACCACCGACGCCAACAGTGCATTGGCATGGTGTTTATAATGCTCAAAACTTCGCAGATACCCTTCTCTTTCGGCTTTAGGAATGATCGGCAGTCCGATCAGCTGCGTATGCGCATGCGGCTGTGTCGAACCGGCCAGCTTCCCTTGGTTTTTAAAGAGCGAGATATGGGCAATACGGTGGTCGCGGCGCAGATCGGCCACCCTTGCTCGCAGCGTCTTTAACCATGTTGCAACGGCATGTTCACTCCACTGTGTCATCAACGTGTGGTGTTCAGGTGTATCGATAATAACCTCGTGAGCACCGAAACCTTCCCAATGTTCAAAAAGACCGTAATGGTGCTGATGAGGCACTTCTATCTGTACCGCTTTATAGAGGTTCGGAACAACGCGGGTCTGCCAGCCGGTTTCATCCTTAAAGGAGTCCGGCGTTCTGTTTGCAAAGATCTCCGGCGGCGTCATCGACTCATGGCCTTCACAGAAAGGACAGTGTTCATCGATCACTTTCACCTCCGGTTCGGCGAAGTTACAGTCCGGCCGGTGCAGGCGTTCCGGGGCGATAATGACATGGGTATCATGCAGACGGTCATACCGGATCTCAGACATCAACAACCTCCAGAGAGCCTTTGAGGTTCAGACCTTCGGTAAAAGGGACTTTCATCGCGAAACTGACGCCCTGCACACTCAGGTCGAACCCCTGCTCACTTTGCGACAATGTTTTGAGCTGGAAATAGTGGATATCACAATTCTGCTCCAACTCGATAATGATCATCTGTCTTAAATGGGCATCATAGATCTCAAGTTTCGAGACCTGCTCTATTGTTCCCTCATCTGCCAAAGGTTGACCATTAATTGTCACTGTCTCATAATCGGCAAAATGGAAATTGTGTTCAAGCACATAGTTGAAATCACCCGATGCTTCTGTTGTAAGATTTAACTCGAACGTAAACCCTCGGTTTTTAAGCGCATAACTTTTTTCAAGACGGGCCGGGACCTTGTCCGGAAAATAGAGGCCGCCGTCACGGGTAAAGGTCACCTTTTTTTTACTCTGCGTCACCTCGAAGGGCTGATTGGAAAAATCGCCGAATTCACGGAAATTACAGTGACGGAAATTATCCGTATTAAAGTTCGTATCACTGATATGGTCGACGAATGAGTTTTTCAGATACCAGTCATAGATGATCGCGTCAAGGAGGGTGTCGTCGATTTCGACCGCCGCATTATGGATCGTATCAATACCGTCTTCGGCAGGAGCTGCCTCTTCTGTCGGCGTATCATCAAGCAGACGTTGATGATAGGCCTCTTTTCGGCGCGTCAAGGTGTTCTGCCAGTTAAAACAGGCTTTACGACTGTCAAACTCTACCATCTGACCGCCGTGTGCCCCGTCAAAACGGAAGATGTACTTCGGTGTTACCGCCTTGACTTTGTCGTAACCGTCAAGCTCGTTTTGATCATGTTCCATCACACTGTTCTTACCGTAACGGACATTTTCGCCTTCGATCAGATAACGGTAAGCATTGTCTCTCAGGTTCGGCAGGTAAAGACCGCCGAAGACACCGTGCCATAGGGCATCGTTGGTCTGCGCTTTATGCAGGGCGTTGTCAAAGTCAGGTTTATTGACATCCACACGTGCTTTTGAGAGCTCAAGGGTACGTTTATGGATACGGTTACTCTCTTCGTATTTAACAAAGAAGTTCTTCCAAATCCCCCCTTTCAGGAACTTGACACCCTCTTTTTCATAGCGGTCATGTCCCATCTCCTGTTTAAAAGCCTCAAGTTTCAGAGCATCGTCTGCACGAAGACTCCACTCCCCCATCTCATAGTAGGAGACATTGGGAAGATACGCGATCCCGCGGGTACGTTCCTGCTCATAATAGCTGCCGAAATGCATCGTCTCTATCGCGTCATCAGCGAGTACGGCCTGCACAAAGTTCTCCAGCCACCCCTTTTTATAAACCCATTCATGAGTTCCCGGCCACATGCCGAACTTCTCCGCATCATCAAAGATAATAGCGGCCGAGTTCTCTTCTCTACGATAAGACTTAATGGCGTTGACAGCACTCTCAACATTCAAGAAAGGAATCGCATAACGCAGCTTCTTACTGATAGGAAAAAGCCCGATCTCCTTGCCCCCCTCTTCACTCATATAGTAGCCGTCAAGAATCTCTTCGTCAAAGCCGGCACACTGAAAATGGTAATCGTCCATCACTGTGTAGTTGATACCCGCGCTGTTAAGGTCGGGGATGAGAGAGGATTCCCAGACACGTTCCGTCAGCCAAAGCCCTTTTGGCGTCTGTTTAAACTGTGCCTCGATAGAGTCGTTGAGCATATTGATCTGTGTCACTCTGTCTTCTGAAGGAATAACACTCAAAATAGGTTCATAATACCCTGCACTGAAAAACTCGATGCTCCCTTTTTTCGCAAGGGTCATGATCTGCTTGTAGAGTTTGGGGTGAAGTTCCTGGATCTGTTCCATCAGCCAACCGCTGCAGTGCACGGCAAAGCGAAATTCAGGATACTTGCTCATCACCTCAAAAAACGGGCCGTAACAGACATCGACCCCATGTTCGATCACCCAGTCAAAATTATCGACGGGTTGGTGCATATGGATCCCAAAAAGCAGTTTCGTAGTATTAGACATATCTATTCCCAGTAATTATATAGTGATTTTGTTGTTGCGATCGGAACTTCATCTAAACGAACCAGTTCTCTGCATAGGTTTCGTCCAGGTCTACAAACAGTGCCCCATACCCCGGCATGGTCTGAATGATCTCTTTACCCTGTACGATCTCTATTCTAAGATGAACGGCACTATGTGTTTTAAAATGTGCTCTCGGAAGTGCCAGCTCCACCCGTTCACCAACCGCCAGCTGCGTACCATTATCATCGTAAGGCTCTTCCATCGAGAAGCTAAGGAGTTCACCGGTCTCTTCGATAATGACTTGAAGTTGAAGATGATCCATCGTCAGAGAGGAGAGTTCCCCTTCCAGCGCCAGGAAAAGAGCCTTGTCGTTATGCCCGTAATGGATCTTTTCTATCGGTCCGCGTACTCTGTCCATCGTCGAGTAGAGTTTACTTTCATCCACACTTCCGCTTCCAAGCCATTCAAAAAATGCGCTATCCTTCCCGTCGATCAACGGGGTTATCGCAGCCTGCGGTTTCAATAGAAACGATGCGCTGCTCTTGTGTGAGATGATCGGCACAAAAAGATCTGCCGGAGGGTGCATATTGAGCAGATGGTAGATAGTCGTCAGGTGCTCTCTGAAAAGAGCATCAAACTCTAAGCCGAATTCCGTAACGTGATCGTCGCCATACCACCAGAACCAGTCACTGCATTCAGAGGCAAGAAAATGAAATTTTATCTTTTCGGCCACCTCTTCAGTGATCGTTCCCCCATAGTTATTCACATCACGTTTTGTCTGGTAAATGAGCTCCCAAGCCCGGTTTTTCTCCGCATGCCCGGACCAGGTATCAAAATTTCCGTGTATCCAGCTGCCCGGTGCAAGTTTCTCTAGTACCCCTGCATTTTTCAGTTTAGAGACCTCATCCATCGTCACGGTCTTACACCAAGGTGTTTGTGTAAAACGTTCATAAAGTTCGGTAAAAAAATCGTACGCGTTATTCTCGAAAAATTCCCACGCATTTTCACCGTCGAGGATCACAAACAGCGTCGCATCGTCATTTTCTTTAGCAATAGGTTCTACCACTTGCATAAAATGTCTGCTCGCATCATGACCCGACTTGAACCGGTAGTTAAACCCTATCAGATCGCTCAGCCCATGATCACGAAAACCGATACTCATACCGTTATACTTGTAGGGTTTATACAAGTTTGAACGGGTCTCGTCCTCAAGAGAACGGAACAAGATCGCCTCATCGGTCGCTATCCAGGAGAGCCCCCGCTCTTTATAGATGACAACGCTCTCTTCATCCACGGCACCTTCTGCCGGCCAGAAACCCGTTGGTTTTGTGCCGAAAGTCTTCTCATACAGAGCGATAGAACGTTCAACCTGTTCTATCGCATCTTCTCTGAGGGAGATTGGATTATCAGGGAGAGCTGTGTGTTCATTGGCACGTTTGGCATTCTCCATATCGAGCAGCAGAGGAAGAATAGGATGGTTGTAAGGGGTTGTTGAAAGTGAGATAACACCCTCTTTTTGCAAACGTGCGTAAAAAGGCAGTATCGTCTCAACAAAAGTGCACAAGGTTTTGAGCAGTTCGGTTTTATCTTTTTGGGTGAAGTTTTTCTCTTTTGCGAACAACTTTTTTACAAGCCTGTTTTCCTGACGCAGATAGTTTCCGCACCAAGCCAGCATAAAGAGAACTTCAAAGTCTATGAGTTCATCATGATTCAACGCTTCTTGCTGATATAACTCCCTAAAATGGCCTATAGGTTTGATCATGGTCTCATACTGTGTTGACTTGCAGGTCTTGATCAACGAGGTTCTTGCTTCATCATCCAATTCAGAAGGGTGCACCGCCCATAATGAAAGAAAATAATCATTTTTCAAGGGATCTTTGTAAAGGTTCAACTGCTCGATCAGGGGCGGTGTGATGTTGAACGTCGCCTTCAGCCCCTTGTAACGGCTTAAAAGCCATGGCATCTCATAATAGTCTTTGATCGCATGGAGGAAGACCCAAGGCATGCTCATCACGCCATCGCTGCCCCGGTAATCGGGCTGATGCATATGCCAGAAGAAGCAGAGATTCAGCGTTTTTGTCGGCATCAAGCTTTGGACCACTGCTCGATCTTAGCCCTGTATGTGTTCAAGATATCTTGACCTCTTTCATCATCGATCGCCTGAATATGGAGGTTGAGATGATCACTGTACTGATCCGGGATCATTAAGATCCAATCATTGTCATCCAACCATATCTTGACACCGTCAAGGGTTGATGACTCCTTGCCTTTGGCATCTTCAAGGAACATACGCATCATCTTGCCTTTGAGTGCCTGTGAACACTCTGCCTGGAAAGAGTGATAGTAAAATTGCGGGATCGAGGCGATCAGTTTAGAAAGCGTAACTTTATGCGTCAGCATCATCTCAATGATCTTCAACGTCGCATACATCGAGTCACGGTGTGTTGCGAACTCGGTAAAGGCAAAATTGCCTTCACCTGTCGCAATAAGGTCATACTTTTTCAGCTCTTCGGACTTAAAGTTCGCATACTGCCCGCGTTCTATCTCCAAATTGTCAAAATAGACAAGATCAGCGGCCCAGGTTGGCAAGAAAACGCGTTTTTTGCTCTCCACAGCCTTAGCCTCCAGATTTAAGAGCGAAAGCACCACATACAGTGCCGTCTGTTTTCCAAGTATTACACCTTCGTCACACATGATGTCAAGACGTTGTCCGTATGGGTAAAGCATGAATCCTGCATCGAGTTTAAGGGCTTGTATTACAGCACTCATATCTTCAGTAGAACGCTTGACAAGACTATTGATGTTTGCCAGGCGATGTTCATCCGGATAAGCATTGAACATAATATTGTCCACACCCATGTCATTTAGAATATCCGGGAAGACTTCAGCCGCCATACCGTGCATCACATCGACGGCGACACGGCAGTCAAGACATTTGAACATATGCGATTGCAACAGATCTTCCATCCCCTTTTTATAAACACGGTACTCTTTGTAATGATCCGACTCAACGATTTTCCCGATCTGCATGTAATCAACACGACGGAATGTCTCCTTAAAAAAGGCCTTCTCCACTTTTTTGGCCATATCATTGTTGATACGCAGCGCTTCACAATTATAAAAAGTGATCACCGTGCTGCTCGCGTCATCGAGCTTCTGTCTAAAATGGACACCGGCCCCGTACTCATCATGCGAAGAGAGATTGCAGCGTAACACTGCCGAAGGAATACCGCTGTAATCGATAACATCCACACCTGCGGAGAGCAGTCCGCCAAGGAATGCCCGTTTGAGCATTCTCGAACTTTTATGATAATCACGAGAGACGAGAACCGTCGAGCCTACCGGCAGCTGTGCACCGAATGCTTCAGCCAGTTTGGTCGCCATCTCGCACGAGAGTTCGACATTAGATTGGCCCATGACCATTCCGTGCTCGAAAATGGAGTTTTTGTATTTGTTACCGAGAATCAGACTGTGACTGATGATCGAAGCATCTTCGATCACCTTGTCCGGCCAGATCGTGACATCTTTTTCGACATTGACCAACTGGCCGATCTCACACCCTTCCGCCAGGATCATTCCCGCCTTAACCGTAACATTTTTACCTATTTCATTATTGTTACAGATAACACAGCCGTCAAGCATAACATTACGATCTATCTTGACATCATCCCAGATAACGGTATTGCGGACCTTGCCGTCTTGCCCGATTGTCACGTTGTCACCGATGACAACATTATTGAGCTTGACCCCGTTTGCGATAGAGACATTTTTACCGAGAATCACTGTTCCGATTATCTCTACGCTGCTGTCGAGATCGTAAACCTCGTCACTGTAAAGCTTCCCGTCCGGATAGTTGGTCTCTATTCCATGCATCTTAAGCTTTATCTTTCCGGTCAGAATATCATCGTAGACATCACGATAGCTCTCCGGATTACCAACGTCGCGCCAATACCCTTGCGCATACCCTGCCATCAGATCAATGCCTTCACGCATTAAACGGGGAAAGAGATCTTTGGCAAAATCGAAGTTTTCATTATAAGGGATATAGTCCAATATCTCCGGTTCGATCACATAAATACCAGTGTTGATCGTGTCACTGAAGACTTCACCCCAGCTCGGTTTTTCCAGGAATTTCTCGATCTTACCCTCTTCATTGGCGATAACGACACCGAATTCCAATGGATTGTCGACCGATGTCAATGTAATAGTCAGTTTGGATTTTTTCTCAGCGTGATAGTCAAAGATCTTCTGAAAATCGAAATCGGTCACGAGGTCACCGCTGATGATAATAAAGTTTTCATCACCAATGTACTCTTGTGCCAACTTCACGGCACCCGCCGTTCCATAATCATTATCGGGAACCACATACGTGATCTTAATACCAAAATCGCTGCCGTCTTTGAAATAATCTTTGATGATCTCGGGTTTAAAATAGAGCAGAACTATGAATTCCGTGATCCCAAGATCTTTAAGATTCATCATCGTATGTTCCATCATCGGTCTGTTGATGATCGGTAGCATCGGTTTTGGTCGTGAATTAGTCAGTGGTTGTATTCTGGTTCCGAATCCGCCTGCCATTACAACTGCTTTCATTCGTCCTCCTGTTGATTATGTGACATTAGGTATAGCTGCAGACAATATAACATGCCTGCTTGGTTTTGTTACTTATTTGAAATCAAAACGGTGGTTTTACAGTTCAAGCAGTGAGTTTTGACTCGAAAATGGCGAGTGTACGCTTGGGCACTCCTCTTCCGTCACCCAGTCGTTTCCATTGACTTTATAGCCGAATTGGAAACATTCACCTGCATTCAAAACCTTTGTGATGTAGTAGTCGCCGCTTTTTTTCATCTTCATCGGTTCTGCTTTCCACTCATTCCACTCTCCTGACACACACACATCGTCTACTTTCTCAGACGGAGCATATGTAAAAGTGACCCATACTTTTTGTCCATTTTTTTTGATCGTGAGCATACCTGTTCCTTTTCTAGTTGTGGCTATATTGTACACCAGATTCTACACAAGATTCATTACAAATTGGTTGCTATTTAATCACGCCTGTTATTTTTGATATAAACATAGACCAAATATTCTCAAAACCTATGGAAGATTTGATGCACTCTTGCAGCTGATTTTGGGGCTTTTACTGTATACGCAGGAGGATCTTCAGTTCTTGTTTATACGTAGCTGCAAAGAGTACTGATATCTCCATTCAAAAATTTCGTTAATATAGATTGACTTCTAGCTGCAGAGAAACGTCGCTTTTCTCAAAAAGAAGGTTCTGGTAATTTTATAACTGTGGAATTTTTTTGAAAAGTCTATATCTCATTTTGCACTTTTATCATCTGTGCCCGGCTCTCATCGAACCATCCCTCTTTGATCACTGCAGGCGGAAGAACCTCTATGTGAACTTTACCCCGCTTAGAGTGTTTTGTACCTTCATGATAAAAATGGGCGAGGTCTTTGATGACAACAGCTTGTACTTTCAGACCAAGTTTTTCAGCGACCATCTTGGCACCGGCTTCAAACGCCTGGATCTCACCCGTCAAGGAGCGCGTTCCTTCGGGAAAGATAACCACCTTTTTCCCTTTTTTCTCACGAACTTCTTTGAGCAGTTTCACCCCGGAACGCCGGTCTTCCCTGTCGATAGTGATATGGCCCACGGCGTCAACGACAAGACCCACCGGCCAGACATCCATGATCCCTTTACGACCTACAAAACGTATCTCCGGACCGACAAAAGACTCCAGTAAAAAGATGTCTATCATCGACTGATGATTTGCTATGATCAGATCAGTGTCCTCATCCAGATGACCCTTTATCTCATATGTCAACCCGACACTGCGCAACACAATCCGACTGATCCACATACGCCAACTGTCCACTTTTGCTTTGTCTTTTTTTAAGAGGTCAATAATGGTCGAGCCTATAGCGATCGTCAAATGGGCCAAAAAGGTACGAAAACGAAATATTATGATGTCCAGCATGAATCTACTTATAGGTATTTATAGTATATTTTACAAAAAATTGATTTTTATTTCCTTGTAATCCGCCAGTAACCCTATTGTAATAGAATATTACAGCTATTTGTTAGTGATACATCTGTATACTAAAAAACATTTTCGAACCAAAAACTGGTTTATTAAGGTCAATACTCAATGAAATACTACTCTAAAACTTCAAGTCGCGCCGCATTCTCTTTGATGGAGCTTATGATCGTTATTATCATCCTTGGTCTTTTGGCCTCGCTGGTACTTCCAAACCTTATGGGATCGGCTGATAAAGCAAAACGTGATCTTGTCTGTATCCAGATGAAAGGTGTGAGTGAGACACTTGATCGTTTTAAATTGGACAACGGCGTCTATCCAACGACCGAGGAGGGTCTTCAGGCACTGATCACAAATCCTAGTGAAGAGAACTATCCAGACTACGATATGAATGCATATATCACCAAAAAAAGCCTACCAAAGGACTCGTGGAAAAATGATTTTATCTACATCAATAAGGGCAATGAAATAGACCTCATCTCTTTAGGGGCTGACCGTAAAGAGGGCGGCGAAGATGATGCTGCTGACATCCGTTTCAGCGAGTGTAAGTTTTAACCGTAAATAATGAGTAAAAAGGCTTTTACCCTCATTGAACTGCTTCTTGTCGTGGTGATCATCGGGGTCATATACGGCTTGGTCATCAATTCAATGCAGCACATCAACGACAAAGAGGCCTCTCTTAGTTTTGAAACGCTTCCCGCTTTTTTACAGTCGGTTCAGCAACAGAACGATGTCGCCTTTGTCTGTATTGACAACTGCCGAGAGTGTGCACTCTATGTTGATGGCGTAAATGTCAAGAAGATAGAGCCTTTTATGAAAGACGAACGTCTCCTGCACTTTTGGCATTTCGATGCCAACTTGGGAAGCCAGGAGTTACGGTTCAGTCCGATTTTTGATGAAGACGGTAGAGACTTTGATGTCTGTTTCAGATATGAGATCTTTAAAGATGGGAGCAGTACAGAGATGATTGTCGAGACACAAAAACAGAGCTATGAGTACCGTGGACCCTTTCATCCTGTTGGACGCTTTTCGTCACTTCAAGCCTTGGAAGAGAATCGTCAAGCTGAACTGCAAGAGGTACTGCAATGATATTTGCCTATAAAGGGATCAATGCCGAAGGCAAAAAGATCAATGACAAACTCGAAGCCACTTCCATAGAAGAGGCAAAGAGTAAACTCAAGGCCCAAAGTATTATTTACCAGAGCATCAGAGAAGAGCTGCCTTCGGTTTTCAGCGGCATACAGTTCAGCCGCCGCTATCGCATCTCACCCAGTGAACTTTCTCAGCTCAGCCGGGAACTCGCAATGTATATCCGCTCCGGTATCAGTATTGTCGGTGCATTGAAGATCATTCAAAACCAGTACATGAGCAAAAAAAAGATCTACCTCTTTTTAAAGACAGTCAGCACCTACCTGGATGAAGGTAAGAACTTCTACGCGGCTCTCGATGAGCAGAAGATCGTTATCTTGCCGCAATTTTATACACAGTCAATTAAAGTCAGTGAGTCCAGCGGTATCCTGGACGAGGTCCTGCTTGAGCTCTCCCGGTTTCTAAAAGAGCAGGACCGCATTTCAAAAGAGATTAAATCGGCTTTTGCCTATCCCTCTTTTATGATCGTGCTCTCACTTTTTATGGTCGGTTTTATGCTCGCATTTGTGGTACCGCAGATCACCGGGATCTTTGACGACATGGACCAGGAACTCCCTGCTGCCACCCGTTTTGTTATCGCTATGGGCGATTTTTTAAACAACAACTATACATTTATCGGAGTGGCGATCCTTTTACTTTTCGGTACGCACTCATTTATGATGACCTACAGCTCAAAATATAAACTCTTTATCCACTCGCTGATATTGAAAATGCCGCTCTTCGGTGAAGTGGCACTTAAAAGTGAGTTGGGGCGGTTTGCCTATGTCGGCTCACTGCTGGTGCGTTCCGGGGTTCCGTTTGTTCAGACCATTAACCTCTCCGCCAATATTCTCAACAACAGTGTCTTGAAAAATGTTTTTCTTGAAGCCTCTAAAAAGGTGGTGGAAGGAAAGCGCCTCTCTGCTGCACTGAACGAGTCCACCTACAAAATCGACCAGTCGTTTTTGCAGGCGATCGCCGTCGGAGAAGAGACTTCACAGATAGAACCGGTGCTCATCAACATCTCGGAACTCTATTTCGAAGACAACCGTGACAAGATCGGTATCATTTTAAGTCTTCTTGAACCGATGTTAATGCTGTTCGTCGGTGGGACCATCGGCTTTATTGTCGCCGCGATGTTATTACCGATCTTCTCAATGAGTATTACATGATCTCCCCTTTCAATCGCCGCGGTGTCGCCTTATTGATCACGCTCTTCTTTATTATCGCTATCACAGCGGCAGTGGGTGTAAGTTTGATGAACCTTAAAAAAAGCGGTGAAGAGCTTCAGGAGACCCGCTTTCTCCTTCAAACCGGCTCCGTCATCGAAGATGTACTGTCACTCATGAGCCAAGCCGACAAACTCGGGACCGTCAGCGACGCGGAAAGTTTCAATATCTTTTTACTGACTGCAGGGTTTATTCCGCTTGAGTTGAAAGAACTTTTAGTTAAAATAGAGATCACAAGCGCCATGGGTCGCATCAACATCAATACGCTCGCCAAATCAAAAGCCTTTCAGGATGCCTTGGCAATCTATATGACGCGTTTTAATGTCCAGGATGCAACGTATATGACCGATCTGTTGATCGACTGTATGGGCGGTTATAAAGAGGTCTATAAAACAGATATATTTGATGCGTTGCCGGAACTCTACCGTGAGCGGATCGTCTCAAAAAGACATCTTGACAAGATCTTGGATTTTTACATACGGGAACGCCATGACAATGCGGTCACCAAAGTACCGTGGAACGCATTAGTACGATTTGATGACAATAATGTTACGGCGATTGATGCCAACTACATCACTCCGGAACTGTGGCAGATGATCATTCCAACGCTTGAGTCTGAGGCAGCATTAGAGCTTGCTTCGAATGAAGTGATCTATACGAAACTGGATGATATCGCTCTCTCGGCTGACGATAAAAAAGAGATTGCCAAGTTCAAGCCCAGTTTCTATGTGCCGATAGTGCGTATGGATCTAGAGATCTTGGAGAACAACAATAGTGCCCATGTGGCATTTGACTATGATGTAACTGCAAAAAAGGGTAAACATTTTGAATTTGGGATTTAAATCTAAGGCGAAAGCTGTATTTGTTGATGTCGACTCTCCCGATTATCCTCTTGAAGGAGCGGTGAACATCATTCTTTCACCTTCAATGTACTGGGTTAAACAGGTCAACCTCCCGGTCAAATACCTGCGTGATGTCAGAGCTCTTATCCCTTCTCTCTTTGAGGATAACCTTCCCGAGGGGAAATACAGTTACAGTACCTACAAAAACGGCGATGGTTTTTTAATCTTCGCCTACAATGACAAAGAGGTGCTTGACCTTATCGCCAAAAAAGGGATCAGCTCGGCTAATATCAATAATATCTATCTTGCCCAAAGCGAATTTGACACCCTTGAAGCCCCTGTGAAAATCAGCGAGAAGAGTGTCTTAAGCCTGCAAAACGGCGTTGTTGTCAAGCTTCCGGCAGCCTTGGCGCCCGACGCTTCCACCTTGAACCTGGATGCACACACTTTCTCAAAGCACACCATCCACCTCACACGTTTTAACCAGATCGCCGACAAAAAATCACAAAAGGTCTTTGCTTCGATCCTGGGCTTTTTGATCGTGATGTTTACAGCAGAGTGGCTTATCACCTCTTCCAAAGTCTCGACACTTCAGGCGAAGCAGGCGGCGGTTTTCAGCCAGCACAACCTCCCTTCTACCTCGATTCAAAACGAAGCGATCCAATCCAAACTCAACACGATCTTTGAACGTCAGAGCAGCATTAGAGAGATCCTCAATCTTGTGTTGACCATTAAACTTAAACCGCAAGAGCAGCTGGTGCACATTGCACTTGAAAAAAATAAAATTGTTATAGAGCTTAAAACGCCCTCTGAAGCTACAGGAGAAGAGAGCCTCTCTATAATGAAAAAACAGTTCAAACGGACGACTGCCCGATTTGAAAATGGAATCTACACCATGGAGATACAATTATGAAGATCAATCCTCTCTATGTTGCACTGCTTTTGATCGTAGCACTGCTCTTTGCTATGTATCAACTCAGCGAAAGTAAGAACGAGCTCCGTGAAAGTAAAAACAATCTGATAAAAATTGAAGCGATGGCAGATGAGATCGACGCTCTGAAACGGGCTTGGGACGACACAAAAAGCAGCAATGCAGCCCTAGAGAGACTTTTAAAAGCGCCACAGCTCAAATCCGCCAATATTCAAAAAACAAAAACACGCGGTCTCACCATCTTAAAATCAAACAAGGCTGATCTCAAAGCGACTAACTACTTTTTTGTCAAGCTTTTTAACGGTGCCTACATTTTAGAAAAATTTGACATTAAACGTCTGGATGATGAATCGATCAGCTTCCAGGTGGAGATACGCTCATGAAAAAAATAGCACTCTTTTTATTTTACACGCTACTCTTTTTCAGTGCACTTTTCTTTTTCACACCAAAAGTAAATCTCTACTTCTTTATTGAAGAACAACTCAAGCCTCTTGATGTCGTGATCGCTTACGAAGAGGCTGTTGACAATGGGTTCAGTTTAGAGTTGCTCCATGCCAAGCTCTATATCCAAAAGATCAAAAGTGCCGACATCGGCACGGCACAGTTTACTCTTTTAGGCGTTTACAATACCGCTACTGTCGATAAGGTTGTGCTGGATAAGACCTTTGAGCAGTTCTTCCCACCGGTCATACAACAGATTGAAGTCACACAGACGCTTCTTTCACCGCTTCAGCTCAATGGAACGGCTGTGGGTGATTTTGGTGAAGCCGTCGCGACTGTCAATCTTCTCGAACGGACACTCAAGGTTGTGCTCAAACCGTCAAAGTTGATGCTCTCAAAATACAAAAGTACACTGAAGCAGCTCAAAAAATCCAAAGAGGGAGATTACCGTTATGAATCTAAATTTTAATCCCGCTTTGGTGCGCTTTGTACGCAATGTACTGATCATTATCATGGTCGCCAAAGCGCTCTCTCTTGTCATGTTGTGGTTTTTTCAGAGCGAAGGTGTCAATTATCACGCCAACAGCTCCAAACTGCCGCAATACAAGCGATACAATGTCAACAACATCATTAACCCGACACAGATCCCGGACATACAAACTGCCTCAGCCCCAACGACTGAAGAGGAGAAAGAGCTGGCCTCCTATGGACCAAATATCTCCAATATGGTGTTGAAGGGTCTCTTCAAACGTAAAAACGGCGGATTGATCATTATTGCCCTCAAAGCAAAGCCCAATGACTCCGAAATCATCGGTATAGGTGAAGTGTTCCAAGGCTATACGCTCAAGCTCATATTGAAAAATGGTGCCATCTTCAGTAAAAACGGAGAGACCTACAGCCTCTATTTCTCAGAAGAGCAGCAGCAAGAGCAATATGCACCGAAACCTGCTGCAGGCAGAAGTGATGACGGCGGTATTAAACAGGTCGCAAAGTCGGACATCACCCACTACGCTAAAAACATTAAAGAGGTCTGGAAAGACATCAGTATCGTGGAAGTCAAAAAAAATGGTAAAATCACCGGCTTTAAAGTCACACGGATCAAACCCGGCACCCCTTTTGCCCAGCTGGGTTTACGTCAAGGCGATATAATCATAAAAGCCAATAACAAGCAGTTGACATCCTACAAAGATGCTCTCGCTATCTATAAAGGGATCGACACTCTCGAGGCACTCGAACTGGTCGTCCTGCGAAATAATCAAGAAACGGAGATCGTCTATGAAATATATTAAACGTCTATTACTTTTAACCTTTTTACTCACCACTGTCCTGAACGCCAGAGAAGAGGTCAATATCAAATTTGACAATCTACAGATCGACAAGTTCATCCAAATGGTTGCCAAACTCAGTAATAAAAACATTCTGATCACCAACAGGATCAACGGTACCGTTGACCTTGTCACATCCGCACCGATCTATGATGATGAACTGATGGGCATCTTGATCTCTGTATTGGAGTCCAAAGGTTTCACGCTTGTTCAAAACGGCTCGATCTATGAAGTCGTGCGTTCAACCGAAGCTGCAAAACACAATGTGCCCGTTGTTCGCTCCGGCTATATTGCACGTGGTGACACCATGGTCACACAGGCTATTCAAATCAAAGGCGAGAATGTCGACATCGTCGCAGCCAAGGTCCGCTACCTAATCTCCAAAACAGCCAAACTGATGACAATGAAAGAGTCCAACACCCTTTTAGTCACGGACTATCCTGCCAATATCCAGACACTCAAACGTATTATCCAGGATATTGACACCAAAAACAGTAAGATCATCCGGATCATACCGATCGAACATGCCGACCTCAAAAAAATACATGCCCAGATCGCCGACATTGCCAAAACGATCTTTAATGAAAAGGTAGCCACACAAAGTGTCAAGGTCCTGCAGAACAGTGATGTAAACGGTCTGATCCTTATAGGGAACAAAGCACAGGTCGAAGAACTTGCGAAGGTGATCGGTACGCTTGACAATGAGCAGAACCTTAATGAAGTCGTTCAAATCGTTACATTGAAGAACTCAGATTCTAAAAATGTTATGGCAACACTGACGGAGATCATCACCAAGCAGACCTTTGCAGACCCGACAATGAAACCGAATGTCTCCGTGAATGAAGAGATCAATGCCATCATTCTGGTCGGAAACCCCTCTATATTAAAAGGGCTGATCAAAATAATCGATACGCTCGACAAAGAGAAGTTTCAGGTCTATGTTCAGGCTAGGATTGTTGAGATCAATAAAGATGATGCGGAACAGATCGGCCTCAAATATAACCTGGGGGCTTTGTCAACAACAGCATCCGGACTATTAGCCTTTAGCGGTAACTTTGGAGGCGCCTCTGCACTTTCTATGATAGGTGGAAGTCTGCCGGCCGGAACATCAGAAACCGGTGTGGCCATCGGCGCTTCCCTCGATTTTCTACAGACAAAAGGTGCCTCCAAAACGATTTCGAGTCCTTCTATCCTCTGTGTCAACAACCAGGAATCCTCCATCTATGTCGGTAAAACACTCTCTTTTGCAACAGGAAGCAATACCGCAGGTACACTCGGTACAACGACAAGCTTTAAGCGCGAAGATGTCGGTCTGACACTGAAGATCAAACCCCGTGTCTCGGCAAAGGACAAGGTAACGCTTGATGCCGAAGCGGTTCTGGAAAACGTCCTTAATGTCGATACAAACGGCCAACCGGTGACCACCAAACAGAGCGTTATCACCCAAGCCATCTTGCGACACGGCGAGAGTATTATCATTGGTGGTCTTGTTAAGAACTACGTCACCGACACAGAGACAAAAGTGCCTATATTAGGCTATATCCCTCTTCTTGGATGGTTCTTTACCCACCATGATGCAAAAGACCAACAAGACAACCTGATTGTTATCTTGACGCCGTACATTATTGATAAAAGCGATAAACTCTCTGCCCTTCAGCAAGAGCTTGGAGAGTTGAGCCGTCTGCAGGCAGAATATAATCAAGAGGTCTTTGACACTATAGAGAAGAAAGCTACTGAAAAAGAAGCTGCTGAAAAAACTAAAGAAGAGAGTCAGTAATGTTCTCCGCGCAACTTCATCACGATCTTTCGCTTGAGCCGGTCGAAGTCGAAGAGATAGAAACAGAACTCTTTGTCAAAAACTATCTTTTGCTGACACAGATCAATGATGAAACGGTAGCGACGACCTCTGAAGAGTACATCGTCGAAGCGAGCAACTACTACAACAAACTCTCGGAAAAATACCCCCTTGTCATACTGGACGAAGAGTCTTTTGAGCGTCTTTATAACCGCTACCTCGAACTTCGCACCGACAGACAGATAGAGACCATGCAAGAAGAGGGAGAGAACAGTGATGGTCAAGACGATGAACTCTCACTGACCGAGTTTCTTCGTACCTCCTCAGACATCCTTACCTCCGAAGAGTCTGCGCCTATTATCAAGTTCGTCAATGCGCTCTTTTACCAGGCCGTTAAGCGAAAAGCTTCCGATATTCATATCGAAGTACATGAAAAACGTGGGGAAGTCCGGTTTAGAATCGATGGTATCCTGACAAAAAATGTTGATCTTGAAAAGAAGGTCATTGCGCTTATCATCAGCCGTATCAAGGTCATATCCAACCTCGACATCTCCGAAAACCGTATTCCTCAGGACGGCCGTACCCAGATCAAGATAGCCGGTGAAACGCTCGACATCCGTGTCTCGATCCTGCCGACATTTTACGGGGAGCGTGTCGTTATGCGTCTCTTGATGCAGAGTGGTTCCGTACCGCATATCGAAGAGCTCGGCTTTCCGGAAGAGACTATTCACGACATGAAGACGCTGCTTCGCAATTCGCACGGTATTATCCTGGTCACCGGTCCGACCGGTTCGGGCAAGACCACCTCGTTGCACGCTTTTTTACAAGAGGTCGAGTCACCGGAACTCAATCTCATTACCGTTGAAGACCCGGTCGAATACAAGTCCGAGACGATCTCTCAAATCCAGGTCAATGAAAAAGTGGGCCTCACCTTTGCCGCATCGCTACGTTCTATCTTGCGACAAGATCCGGACATTATCATGATCGGTGAGATCCGTGATGAAGAGACTGCCCACATTGCCGTACGTGCGGCCTTGACAGGCCACTTGGTCTTCTCAACGCTCCACACGAACTCGGCAGCAGCGACTATCTCCCGTTTGGCAGATATGGGTATTGAACCCTTCCTTATCTCCTCTTCTGTCCTGGGCATTATGGCACAGCGGCTTGTGCGCCGTATCTGTGATGAATGCAAAGAAGAAGACACCATTGCCGAAGACTTTGCCGGTGAATATAAGCTTGACCCTGATGCAGTTATCTATAAAGCAGTAGGATGTAAAAAATGTAACTACAGCGGTTTCAGCGGTCGTCAATCTATCGGTGAGCTCCTGATCATGGATGACATGATCAAAGACCTGCTCAAAGAGACCACCGATGAGCATACCATCTCAAAGGCCTTGGAAGCAGAGCATCTCGTGACCATAGCGATGCAGCTGAAAGCGATGCTTCTCAGAGGAGAGACCTCCTTGGACGAAGCCATCCGTATCGGTTTGGCGCATGCCTAAAAGATCTCACGGCTTCACCCTCATCGAGGTACTCGTTGCCGTGATGATCATCTCTATAGTCATCGGAGCACTGCTACAGCTCTTCGCCACCAACGCCCATACCTTCTCATCTATTCGTGAGAAGGTCCTGCACGTAGATAGGACAACCCTGCTGCTTGGCAGTACGGTCTATGGCTATGAGAACAAAAAAGTCGATTTGGCTGAACTTGTCAAAGACTTTAACATTGATGACGACCTTAGACGTCTGCTAAAAAAAGAGAAAGTGGAGATTATTTATACCCAGGAGACCAGTTTTGATTTCGATGATGCCGCCGAATCAATCGCAGAAGCTGAAAGCAATAAAAGTACGACCAGTAATGACGTTATTGTCTCCGAAGTCGGCGAAGCAACAACTGCCCTTGAAATCGGTCGCACCACACTCAGGATCGGTAAGCAGAGCAGTTCGTTTTTACGGGTAAGGTTACAATGAGACGCCACGCATTCACCCTTATAGAGATGATGATCGCCATCACCCTCTTCTCTGTCGTCATGATCTTCCTCTATCAATCCATGGCCAACATTGACAAGTCAAATCGTTTCTACGGTGACAAACTCCAAGAGATCTCATCAGAGAATTCACTGTTGAAAACCCTCTATCTCGACCTTTCTCTTGCTGAAGCAAACACTATTACTATCAAAAGTATGACTAAAAACGACGACATGGTTTTCCTGCAGACATCGCATATCATTCACACCCATGTCATGCCCTACATCGTCTACTATCTTAAAAAGAGCCATCTCTACCGAATTGAGTCTGCTACGAAACTCACCTACCCGTTTGAAAACAATGTTAACGCTTTGATCGATGATTTTGGTGAAGTCAAAAAATTTCGACTTTACACAAACAGTACGCACTTTTTACTCCATATCAACATTGACGGTAAAAAGGACAACCTGCTCAAGATACGGCACCTTAATGCACAATAGCTGCTAGAGGGGTACCCTATTCGATCTGCAGCAGGCATAATGAACCTCACAACAAAGCACTGAATACTCTACTCCGATATATTGTCAAATCGGCATACGTTCAAAATAAATAGAAATAAGAGATGTTTACATTAAGAAGAAAATTGTAGTTGGGGGTATCAAGGCCAAAGGCCTTGACATTAAAAATTAGAGAGCAGCTTTTGCCTGTGCTGCAACAGCAGAAAATGCAGCTGCATCGTTCATTGCCATATCAGCAAGGATCTTACGATCTAGTTCGATGTTCGCTTTTTTAAGTCCGTTGATGAAACGAGAATAGTTGATGTCATTTAAACGACATGCAGCATTGATACGGATGATCCACAGTTTACGGAACTCACGCTTTTTCTGTTTACGGTCACGGAATGCATAATACATACTGTGTTCTAGTTGTTCTTTCGCTTTACGGAAGTGCTTATGACGACCCTGGAAATAACCTCTAGCTAGTTTTAATACTTTTTTATGACGACGACGTCTTACGACACCTGTTTTTACTCTTGGCATATTTTTTCCTTTTCTTTACTCTATGATCTTTTTCGATCTATAGGTGCCACTAATGGGTGGACTTGCCCAGCTTTAAACTGGAGAATTTTGTTAAATGATTGCTTACGCGATCATCGCTTTGATGTTTTTAGCGTCTACAGCTGCAACTGTTTTAGGTGCATTTTGTTTACGACGCGTTCCTGCATCTTGTTTTGTCAAGATATGGCTACGAAACGCTGTTCCACGTTTGATCGAGCCATTTTTTTTCACTTTAAAACGCTTTACAGCGCCTTTAACTGATTTCATCTTAGGCATAGTGACTCCTCTCTAATTTTAACTATCTTGCGTCTTGCGCAAAATAAGTCCGTGATTATAGCGAAATCTCCATTAATTTACACATCTATGTTTTTAAGGTCACCTTTGTCATACAAGCATGCAAAATTAATGACAGCTGTCATGGTGAAAAAAGAATCAAACAGCCTTCTATTATTCACACTATCCAGACACTTTATTTTGCTATACTCACGCTATGGCCGAATTAGATTTACCTAAAATGATCTTGCAAGTAGAAGCAGAGTTTTGCTATCTGGAAGAGCAGTGCCTGAAAACTGAGAGTGAAGAGTGTGATTACAAGTTACATGCACTGGCTCTGATCACGCTCTACAGCTTTGCTCTCAACCTCAAGCTCTCCGGTGGCCAGCTGATGATCTTACTCAAAGAGCTCGATACAGAGAGCCCCCTCCATAAACAACTCATCGCCCCCTATCTTCTGCTGCTCGACGACATGGATCTGGTCTGCAAACAGTATGGCCACAAATATTTACGATTTCTTTCTGAAAAAGCACAAGAGAAAAGCGACGAAGAGATCATGAAGATACTATTCAAGCAGTAAGAATTATGAATTATGAATTATGAATTATGAATTATGAATTATGAATTATGAATTATGAATTATGAATTATGAA
>JBFHIS010000008.1:0-136932 GCA_041596355.1 Sulfurimonadaceae bacterium
AGAATAAATCTCTAACTTTCTTGGATGTTTAATGTAGAAGTGTGCGCCTTCGGGTTCATTTCAGCACAATCTACACTAAACTTATTGTCGTTATGTTTTCTTTACATAAAATTCAGAATAAATCTCTAACTTTCTTGGATGATTAGTGTAGACGTGTACGCCTTCGGGTTCTCTTCAGCACAATCTATACTAAACTTATTGTCGTTATGCGCTCTTTAGATAGAATTTAGCACATACCTGAGCCTTATATCGGCTGCAGGCTGTCACATTGGCTTTGCTTTGTGTAAGAGTGAGGTTTTAATTAAAGAGGGCGGCGATGATCTGTTTCGTGTTTATATCGTATTTGGTATCAACAACTAGCCAGAAGTAGTGCTCATTCTCTCCGTTGTCAAAGATGAGCTCTTTGAGGTCCGGAAAACCGATCGTGATCAGCAGCATATCGACGTCGATCTCATGCTGTGCTTTGTCGTCATTGCTTAAGAGGCTGAAGTTCTCTGGCTTTGGTGCAGTCTGTGCCAAAAGATCATAGATCGTCTCAAGACAGAGTTCCTGCTGCTCTTCGTCGAGCAAGGTCGGCCATGCTTGTGCGAGTGCATCGATGATCGAATGCACATCGGCTTGTTGAAGGAGCGATTGTTTGCTCAGTTGCGACATCTCTTCTCCCATTAGTTATTTCTTTTCCGGGATAAATTTTATCGAGGTGTAGTTGACGCAGTGACGGGTGTTTTTGGGCGTCATGCGTTCGCCTTCGAAGACGTGGCCAAGGTGGCCGCCGCAGTTGGCACAGACGATCTCGACACGGCGGCCGTCGGCGTCAGGTATACGTTTGACGGCACCCGGGATCTCATCATCAAAACTCGGCCAGCCGCAGTGCGAGTCGAACTTGCTGTCGGTGGTGTAGAGCGGGGCGTTACATTGACGGCAGACGTAGGTACCTTCACCCTGGGCTTGAAACTCTTCATAGTTGGCACCAAAAGGGCGTTCTGTTCCTTTACGCAAGATGACATACTCTTCCTCAGGCGTAAGTGTGTTGTATTCGATAGGTAGTTCTTTCAATGTCGCTCCTTCATCTGCCTGGATGCTTAGTGCTCCGAGCAGTATTAAGAGCGATAATACTATACGCTTCATAATAGATCCTTTGGTTTTTTAGGCTCTCTTCATTGTAGAAGCTTTTCCTAAACAGTTTAAAAACAGATGGTCGTTACATCTTGGTACGATAGATCTCAGGATTGTCCGTTTTCCATCGGCGATGCAGCCAGAACCACGGTTTCGGGTCTTTATAGATCTGTTCGGAAAGCCAGTCGGTCGCGCGCTGTGTCGCATCTTCAATATCGGCATCGGCATTATCTGTTTTTGCAACGTCGATCTCGGGAAAGAACTTCACGGTGTAGTTGTCAAAATCATCGGTATAGATCAGCACCGGGACCAGAGCCGCCCCCATTTTACGGGCGAGATAGGCCGGGGTCGTGATCTGACGGGTGGGTTTACCGAGAAAATTGACCACGATACCGTCGCGTTTTCGGATGTTGGTATCGATCAGGAGGCCGGTCGATTTTTTTGCACGCATCTGTTTAATAAGTGCTTTGATTGCACCGTGGCGTTCAGCATAGTTCATACGGAACTTGGTACGGGAGTTTAAAAGGTAGTCCTGAAAGTAGGGATTATCCATAGTCTTGTAGATGAACATCAGAGGCTCTATAAGTGCACTGATGGCACTGCCGCCTACCTCCCAAACACCATAGTGTGAGGTGACAAAGACAATCGGCTGCCCCTGTTCCTGTACTTTTGTAACATGTTCCAACCCTTCAAAAGTGACCATCTCTTGCAGCTTTTCCAAAGAGATATGGCGGGCTTCTACGATAAAAAGAAAGTTGATAGCCAGGCTTTGAAAGCCGTAGAGCGTCACCTCGTCGACCAGTTTTTTATCGACATCGTCACCGTATACGAACTGCATGTTCTGTCTGATGATGAGGCGGTGTTTTTTGTCGACCCAATAGGCGAGTCTGGCCAACGCTAAAAATAGTGCTTTACGCCAGGAACGGGGCATCAGCATTAAAATATATTCAAAACCGAGAAAAAGATAGTAACCGATCATTCAAATGGACCTTTTAAACTAAGTACATGATTATAACTGTTTAATGGTTAGTCCTCTGTTTAGGGTACCTCGCGATAGGTCTGGTCCGTCTCTGAAAAGGGTTAGGCTTATTAGCCGACCCCTTTAGCTATAATTGCATTACACATGCAGGAGCAATTATGAATTTTGAGACACTAGGGTTAAACAACCAGATATTAGATGCTTTGAAAGCAAAAAACTATGAGACTCCTACACCGGTCCAAGAACAGGCCATTCCTGTTGCGCTTGACAAAAAAGATCTGCTGGTCAGCGCTCAGACCGGAACGGGCAAGACCGCTGCATTCGTCCTGCCGATGCTGCAACGTCTGGGTCATGATAAAAAGAATGTCGACAAGCACCTGCTTCGCGGGTTGATCCTGGTCCCGACCAGGGAACTTGCGATGCAGGTCGGCGAGAGTGTTGTCGAATACGGTAAAAATCTTCCATACACTTCTGTGAACCTCTATGGAGGAAAGAAGATCAGTGCCGAGGTCAATGCCATAGAGAAGGGTGTCGACATCATTGTCGCAACGCCGGGACGTCTTGTCGAACACTTGCAGCAAGGCAGTGTCAAACTCGACAACATCAACTTCTTTGTTCTTGACGAGGCAGACCGTATGTTGGACATGGGTTTTATCAACGAGATCAGAGCTATCGGCGACGTGATGCCCAAAGGTCGTCAGACCTTTATGTTCTCGGCGACCTTTACGCCAAAAGTGGTCAACCTGGGCAAGTCACTGCTGCGAAAACCCAAGATCATTGAAGTTGCCAGACAGAACAAAACAGCCGAGACGATCGAGCAGAAAGTGCACTTTGTCAACAGTGCTGACAAGATCGATTTGCTCTCGTATATGATCGGGGCGAACAACTACAAGCAGGTCCTTGTCTTTACCCGTACCAAAGACGGCACGGATAACATCGCCAAAGAGTTGACGGCAGCAGGGCTTCCTGCAATCGCCATTCACGGTGATATCACACAGGCCAAGCGTACCAAGGCGCTTGCGCAGTTTAAAGAGGGCAAGTTCCGGGTACTGGTTGCGACCGATGTCGCCGGACGTGGTCTGGACATCAAAGATATGGACTATGTCATCAACTATGAACTTCCGAGTGTGCCGGAAGATTATGTCCACCGTATCGGCCGAACAGGCAGGGCAGGTAAAAAAGGTCTGGCGATCTCTCTGGTCTCAGCCTATGATGTGGCCTATCTGTTTGAGATCGAGAAGTTGATCGGTCTTAAGATGGAAGAGATCAAGACCGACGGTTATGAATTTAACGAACGCATCCCTGACCGCGGCGAACAGCATAACCAGCGTGACCGCCGAAAAGCTGCCAAAGCACGCAAGCATGCACCGGTAAAAGAGAAGGCCAAGAGTCATGCTGAGAAGCCTAAAAAAGTAAAGCAGACAAAACGTAACCGATACGCAAAAGGAGAGTAGATGAAACGCACACCGGCGAAGTCGAAAACAGCACAGGAGGCAAACCGTGTTGTAGGGTTTTTGCAACATCACTTTGTTGAGCAGCTCAATGAGTTGAGCAGAGTTTTGGGTGCATCAAAACATTTTGAAGCCATCGCCTGGGGCAGAGACGGCGGCAGACACGGCGGGGGCGTTCGTTACGTTTCAACAGACGACACCCTCTTTAACCGTGCTTCTGTCAATGTCTCACAGGTTCATTATGACGATGACAGCAGTAAAAAGCTGGGTTCGGCAACGGCGATCTCGACCATCATCCACCCGCTGCACCCTTATGCCCCTTCTGTCCATATGCATATCAGCTGGACCGAGATGCGTGACGGTACAGGCTATTGGCGCGTCATGGCCGACCTGAATCCGGCAATAGAAGAGGAAGAGGCCGTAACGCGTTTTAATGCCATCTTGAAAGAGGCGGCAGGCGACTATTTCGATGAGGGTACGGCACAGGGGGAGCGTTACTTCAATATACCTGCCCTTGGTCGTCACCGCGGTGTCTCTCACTTCTATCTTGAAAATTTCAAC
The DNA here is from genome assembly GCA_041596355.1 of Sulfurimonadaceae bacterium. Taxonomy (GTDB): domain Bacteria; phylum Campylobacterota; class Campylobacteria; order Campylobacterales; family Sulfurimonadaceae; genus Sulfonitrofixus. Next base: position 4,108 of record JBFHIS010000008.1, read on the forward strand.
AGCGGTAATGCCGAAGCGGACATGGCTTTTGCCAAAAGATTCGGCGAGATGATGATCAATGTCTACTGTACGATTCTCTTTGAGGTGCTTGAAAACGTGACCGAACCGACGGAAAAAGAGATGCAGGAGCAGCTCGCGTACCATACGCTCTATCTTTTCCAGGTCCTGACCCTTGACCGCGGTACGACCTCGGGCCTGTTGGTGCACGACCAGAATGATGTGGGCATCCTGGGTTCGATACCGCGTTACGTCAGCAAGTCACTGCTTGCCAGCTGGAAAGTACTGGTCCAGTCTCCGCAGGATAAACTTGTAGATGCGTTGTTGGCAGCCTTGGGCGAAGGGGACACGGTTCTGGTCGATGAGAAGAGCAAACAGCGTCTGGCCAATGCGGTGCGAGAGCACTATAAAGCCTATCCCGAGGCGATCAGTCTACAGGCCAGCGGCAACATCGTTCCTCCGACGGTTGACAACCACAAGTAATCGAACTCTCCAGAACTACCACTTGCCAGGAACGATGTTAAAGACACATTGTGTGTTTTTAACGGGTTTTTTGACAAATCAATCTCATAAATGTTCAATTAACGCGATATTCCGCATTAAATCAACATAGATTCATTGGCAACTACAGAAGAAAATGCCATTATCATGAGGATATGCAATATATCTACAAATAACTACACACTTTTTATGTTATTTAATATTTCCATACAGCCTTAAAATGCTAATATGTTCGTTGAATAAATAGTTATATCCACGTGTGACTTTAAATAACAAGGTGTAAATTGATAAAAAAATTATTTATTTCTATCATTTTTTTAGTACCAACAATTTATGTATTAATGCTAATAGCGACTTATCTATTTGCCATCACCTCATTGACTTCTGATGAAAGGAATAGTGTAAAAAACATTGCCAAATATATTGAAAAAGAATATGGGCACTTCGAAAACAATAAATCAAATTCAAAATTTCCTAATGGGAAAACTATATATTATTCATTTGGAAGTCATCTTCACAATTCAACATTAAGTTTTTATGAAATAACTGATGCAAAAGAAATGAATAATATTGAGAACTTAACTAAAAAGGCTCTGGTTATTTACAATGTAGACGAAATGAATTTGATTTTTTATGAAAAGCAAAATTGGATCACTGATCACAATGGTACAAGAGAAACAAGAGTAGATGAAAAAATAATTAAAAAAATGACGGTATATAACTAAACTTTGTAGTCAACGGATAACCAAGGAGGAAACATGGGCGTACTGGACTTCTCGAGAAGAAAAGGAATATAACAAACCATAGTAGCTAATAAATTACCTAACGGCAATTTATTAGCTATATTCAAACGTTATATACACAAAGGAGCATTAAGTGAATATCGAATATAAACTAAACCCAAATATTTCATCATCTGAATTTATTGAAATTTTAAAAAACTCAACATTAGGTAAAAGAAGACCTATTGATGATTTAGAAACAATCAAGGGCATGATTGAAAATGCAGATATAATAGTGACGGCTACAATAGATGATAAAATAATTGGTGTGGCAAGAGCAGTGACTGATTTTAATTATTGCTGTTATCTTTCAGACTTAGCAGTAGATGAACAATACCAAAAAAATGGTATTGGTAAAAAGCTTATCTCAAAAGTTCAAGAACAATTAAATGATAAATGTAAAATCATATTGCTATCAGCACCTGATGCAACAGAGTATTATCCAAAAATTGGATTTACTCAACATAATTCAGCTTGGACACTTGGAAGACAAGATAAATTAAACTGAAAAAGTATATAACAAATCATTGGAGAGAAATATGTGACCCTAGCGGCTCAAATATTTCTCAACTCAAACGTTAAGTGAAGGAACCCTAGTTGAAAGCTTTTGACACAGTAAATATGGCCTCTGGAGGAATAGCTTTAGTATTAGAACCTCAAGCTACTTGGGAAGATTTTTCAGACTATGCAAATAAATGGGCTGAAAAGCTAAAAGCAAAAAAAACTTCCAAACCTTTAATCAGTTTTGACGAGTGTCTACTAGAAGTCAAGATTGATGGCGGTCGCTTCTGGATAACCTATGATGACTTCCAATCATCTATACAACTAGAACCAAAGAACAAAAGGTACAATGAAATTATCTATGCAATTCAAAAACAATTTCGTGAAAACACTTAACAAATCAGTGGAGACCAATCAAAAACCCGCGGGCGGCTTTTTGATTGCTCATTTTAAACGTTATATAGGGAAAAACATGAAGATTAAAATAGTAAAGCAACTCTCTCTTTTCTTAATATGCAGTATATTGCTAAGTGCTTGCAATAGTGAAACATCTAAACAACAAGATAAATACTCTGTAGATATTGCTCCAACTGTTTACGTCCCAGACCAAGGTGTGGCGCTCAGTAAATTTCCCTCAAAAAGCAATTTAGTAAAAACGATCAAAGTATTGGATTATCTTGATATTGGAGGGATTGATTGGAATGCTACTTCAAGCGCGAAATGGCTAACAGTTACAAGCTCTGGACTTAGTGGCGAATATATGACATTGACAGCTGATCCCAGTTTATTAGCTAAAGACACCCTTCATGAAACGAATATTTACCTCGTATCAAATTACGAGGGAGTAGAGTCTATAGAGGAAATTACAGTTACTCTATGGATAAGTGCTTCAGACTTACCTGAAATCAGAGAGTTCGCAGCTAGTTATACACATGCGACCGCAGACCCTGTCCGCCCATATGTTTATTTAACGGATGAGACCGACACCATAGACATTTTCAACCTATATACCGGGAACTTAATTGATAGTCTCACTATCAGCAATGGTACTGGACCGACCAGTACCATTACAGAGCATGCTATTAGTAACAACGGCAAATATATATTCTTAAGTGATACAGCGAATAATAAAATTGTACGGATAGCACTTGATGATTATTCAGATGTTATGACCTTCGATAATTGGGCTCGCTTGATAGAGTTTACTAGAGTTGATGGCTATCCAGTACTAGTTACAAATGAAGGCTATGCAATTGATGCTATCACTGGCAAAAAGTTCAATACAACAACTCCTATCTTAGATCATGCTAATTATGCTATTAGTGCAAGTTTATTTGGTAATAGATACTGCATTCTGAATAGCTTCATTTCTCCTTATTCAATTGATTGTTTAAATATCAGCTTTAGTAAAGTAGACCATGACATAAGCACTGTTTCTCTTGGAGATGTTTCTCACGAAAGCGCCGGATACAATGGCAAAGACATAGCATTAAACGCAGATGGAAGTATCGCCTATATCGCTCAAGGAAATCCCTATGAGTTCACTAAAGTCAGTATCGATGATACCGGTGTTAATATCATAGGTTCATTACCAGCAGATGCATATCCTGGATCGGTGGAAATTGGACCTGACGGTCAATTGTTCGGCTCAATTACTTCTTATTTTGGCCCACATGATATTTGGATATATGACAAGAATGATTCATTAATAAAAATGGGATATGTGTCTGAAGAAGCTACAGTAGTTTTGGATAGAGCACTTACAGTTTCAGGGGACGGCAGTGTTGCAGTTCTATTAACTGATGATCCTAAAGTGGTTTTCTATAGAAGCTACTAAATTCATATAACAATCCAAAGGAGACCAATCAAAAACCCGCGGGCGGCTTTTTGATTGCTCATTTTAAACGTTAGATCACCTATTCGGATCAAAGATCGAAAAGTCAACTTCCTCTTCGGGTACAGATTCATCCAGCTGCTTGAAATTACCAAGCGTGTCTCCCGTTCCAACAATATTTTTTAAATGATACAGGTCTGCTTTGTCGAGTAAAAACTCTTTTACCAGCTTGAACCCGCCTTTGTCGAGCAGGGCGTTGGCCGTTTTCTGTTCGAGATAGAGAAACATCAGGCAGGTCGTTGAAGAGGCGAACTCTGCGATAAAGGCATTTTCGCTCTTGATGATGTCATCTTTATAATCTTCCAGTCTGTTAACGCCTGTCGCACTGACAAGAAGAGGCAGGTCACACCAGCGGGCGATCAGGCCACTCAGCTCGTCGGCGCTCATCGGCCGTATGTAGTCGGTGTCGTCAAGTGTCGAGGCCAGCATAAAACGCGAGACGGCATTCATAACGTAGGGCAGGACGTTCTCTTCTACGACCTTGGGATTGGCATCTGCAAGTGTCAGCATTGTGATCTCGATGTTCAGCGCCTCTTTGACCTGGTAGTTCAGCAGACTGGCAAGGCCTTCGATGCGGTCGTTGATGGGAACGTTGGTGATCACTGCGGCCATACGTAAAAATGCATCCGCTTCGATAATGTTCATACCGGGGTACATGTTCTGGTCGAAATGGAGACGGTGGTAGATACTGAAGAAACGCTCGCCATCCTCTTCGGTCGTGATCAACATCGCTTCGAGGGTGACGCCAGGTGAGACCGTCGGCAGCAAGAGGGCGAAGTAGTTATCTTTCTGGATCAGTTCAAGTTCAGGATATGTCGCCTGAAGCACTTTGAAGGCAAGAAGCAGATCAGGGTTGAAAACGGTCGGCCGTGCGAGGATCAGTTTTTTTAAAAAACTTCCCTCGTCTGGAATCTGGAAGAGTCCGTTGATGATGTTGGTGCTGTTGTCAATCTGCATATAGTTCCTTGTGGGTGGAATTATAACAAAGCTCTATTAGTAGCGATCAAGACAAAAAAATATTAAATAAATACAAAGGAAAGAGAACGATATATAATGGATTTGTGATGTTTTTATTTTTATATGGGTTAACAAGGACTACAATAAGTGACTTTAGTACAAGGAAAAAACATGAAAAAAGCAATTGTTGCCTCAGCAGTGGCACTTACGGTCTTGACAACAACAGCTACGGCTGATGTTAAAGTCGGTTTGGGATTCGGCATTGATGCCCTCTCTTCGTTAACGGGTCTTTTATACGGTGAAACCGGCCCTATCAGCACTATCAGAGTTCCGATTGATTTTGAGTCCGGGTTACGCATTGAGCCGGATATTCTGATCGGTTCAGATATGAGCGAATCGGATTCCGGTACGGGAACACGAGAACGTACCAGTACTACGCTCGGCCTTGGTGTGGGTGCTTATTATTCATTCCTAAAAAAAGATAAGTTCGACCTTTATGCCGGCGGCAGGCTGGGGTTCACCTCATATAATTATGATGTAAACTACAAGAACACCGCTTCTACGGATTATGAATATGGTGCTAACAGGGTCAGTCTACAGGGGCTTGTTGCCGCTGAATATTACTTTGTTGAAAACATGTCGTTTGCTGCACAGGTCGGTCTCGAGGCGTATACTGAAAAGGGTACAGGTGACTACTCTGATGAAAAGGCTAATGGTATGGGAACGGTAAGTTCTCTTGTTATTCGTTACTTTTTCTAAGACCAGTTGAGAGCCGTTAGCGGCTCTCCAAAGCGTTTTATCAATCTTTCTGCGACATTGTCTGCTGACACTACAGCACCTTCCAAATAGCCACCTTCAAAAAATGATGATTCTGTTCCCATAAAAATAAGTTTTTCATCGTACCCCATGACATTATAACCGTAGTCCGGATGGGATGAAAGAGGGCGATGGTCAGCTATGACAGAGGTAAACGGCTCTTTGGTCCAGTCGGTGATGTAGATATTTTTGATCTGTTTTGCATCGTCTCCAAAGAGCCGGTACATCTGTTCTCTGACCGCCTTCTCGCTTTTATCGTTTGCATTGGCATGAAAGAAACCAAAAAGTGCCGCTTTCTCTTCTGTACAGGCATCATGGAGCTCACCCAGCGGTCCGACATGGCTGAAGGCAAAACCGCTTAAGCCGTTTTCGCGCCAAAACGCTCTCTCAAACTCAATCGTACACTTCGCAGAATTCCCCATCCATGTGGGGATGTTTGAGAGTATTTGTCTGCACTCTATAGGCAGTTCTGGTGAATATTGTATGCTGTTGAGAGCGAGACGCGGCGGCAGCGTGTTTAAGACGATATCTGCTTGATAGGTGTGGCGGCCTGTTTTTACGCGCAGACCGCTTTCACTTTTTTCGATACCGGTCACAGGCGAATTCAATACTATAACCGTATTGCCTGTCAGTTTACGTTCCAGGGCCTTAAGAAGTGCGATGATGCCGCCTTTTACACGACCTGAAGGTGCTGATGGCGGTGGTGTGAACGCCTCGACACCCTGAGGTGTGTCGTAGAGAGCAAGCCCCTTTGTATACTGTGTAAAAAGTTCTAGATTGTTTTCTTGGATGAGCTGCAAGATGTGCTTTTGATGCGCCCAGATCCATGACGGTCCCATGTCAAAACCGTCGACGGTATGAACACGTCCACCAGTGCGCTCACGTGCTTCTAAAATAGTAATGTTAAACTGTTTTTGAAGCAGGGTAGCCGAATAGATACCGCTTAAGCCTGCACCGATAATGACAATGTTTTTCATGCTGTAAGTGTAGTCATAGAGTTTTAAAACAACGCAGGGAACTTTGAGTAGCCGGGATTAATCAGCTAAATAGTCTCTTTCCCAGAAAAACTCTATCCAGTCATTGGCTTCGTGGATCGTAAAGTCGGGCTGGATCACGGCGCTCTTTTTATAGTAGATCGATGCGATCTTGAACTCAACGTCCGGGAAACATTGCTGCAGATGGTTTAGAACTTCTTTGAGTGTCTGGCCGCTGTCGACAATGTCATCGAGAAGCAGTACCTTCTTGGCATTTTTCAGTTGGGGAACATTAAAGATCTCACAGCTTTTGCCACGTTGGTCACCTTCGTAAAGAATAGAGTTAACGCTCATAAGCTGGCGGTTGTCGGTCGCCATGGCGTAGGCGTGACCGAGTGTCAGACCGCCGCGGGCGATGGCGACAAGTGTGTCAGGTCGGTACTCCGATGACAGTTTGACAAGAGTTTTCACATCGTTTACAAATTTTTCATAGGGATAATAGGTCATGATTTACTCTCTTTCTGGAATAGGGCGCGCACTTTGAGTGTGGAGAGCGCTGATTCGTTTTCAAAGATGCTGAACTCCAGTTCGCGGCACTCTTTCATGGTGAAGAGTCGAAGCTCATTGAAGGTGAGGGGCCACGGAGGACCGTCAAACTGCTCATGGTCTAGTTTGGCGTTGCAGACGGCAAGAAGCTTGGCATCCGGCGTCATTAACGAGGAGATCGCCGTGATCACTCTGTCGCGGAGAGAGAGTGGTAAAGATTGGATCGTAAAGGCTTCGAAGACAAAGTCAAACTGCCCCAGCAGCTCCTCCGGTAGGTCAAAAAGGTCCGCAACGACAAAGTTGATGTCGGCACCTTCAAAACGCTCCCTGGCCCATGATATGGCTTCGGGTGAGATGTCGATAGCAGTGACGTCAAAACCGGCTTCATAAAGAGCAAAAGCGTCATCCCCCAGGCCGCATCCGATAACAACGGCTCTAGTCGGTGTGCCGTTGAAGTTTTCAAGGTATTCGCTAAGAAAAGGGTTGGCTTCGCCTCTCGCCCATGCAACGGTCTCGATCTGTTTGCCGGCCTCTTTATAATAGTCGTTAAACCAGCTTGTCGCTTCGTCTTGAGCCTGCAAGTAGTCAAATGGAGTCTGTTCTGTTCTATTCATGGGCGCTATTATGGCATTTTTCGCTAAAAAAGAGGTTATAAAAGAATGTGATATGAAGCTTTCAGTTAGATACCTGTATGATTACTAAGCTTACCTATAGAGGTGAGTTAAAAATGGCACAATGTGCCCTGTGGGAGCCTTCTATTTTTAAGATGCCGGATGAGATCTATAATCTCGAAAAAAATGACATACATGACAACCTGCTTTATTACAAGTACGGTATCAAACACCTTCTCTCTTTACAAAAAAAAGGGATGCCGGAAGATGAACCGCAATATGTGAGCTCTTACCGCTCATTTGAAGGTGAAGCTTTTGAAAACTTTATCTATGAGCGGCTTTTACGATGGTCTGTGACGCAAGATGACATCGTCAAGTTCATCTCCAAGGGACCGAATGCGCCGCATACGGAATCGATTTCAAATACACTCTCTGTCAATGCAAAAGGGCAGATCGTCTACCGGACGAACCGTAATGAGATCGGTGAGTTTGATGCGCTCTTTATTACCAAAGACAACACACTCTATATGGTCGAGATGACCCTCACCAAATCTGTAACCAACCTCAAACGTCGATTGCGGAAGAAAAAAGCTTTGCTGGAGACTATTTTTCCGCAATACAAAGTCAAAGCGCTGTTGATCCTTAACGAAGGTGTTACCGGAACGAAGCAGCTGCAGGATTTTTGTACGGTCTGGATTACCAAACCCTTCTTTGCCGAGGATATTTTGAGCTGGCTGAGTGATAAAGATAACGTCAAGCGAAAGCCTTATCAAAAGGTGAGGGACAAAAGAGTTGTCGGAACGAACCAGCTTCAGATCCGTCCGTTCAAGTACTATAACACGCTGACATGGTTGATGAAGCGTTCTCGAAGCGGTAAGAACATGGCGTTGGACATACGCTTTTTGAATAAGCCGGACGTTATGCGGAAGATCGATCTTATCACCAAGTTCTATATCGGTTACATGGATGCAGAGGACTTTAAACAGATAGCTCCCGAAGTGACGAGGGAGATCCCCAAAAAAGTGGTAGTGGCGATTGAAAAAGAGCACACCGGTGAGTTGGGACTGATCTACTTTTTACAGCACGGCAGGCGTAATATCGACATGGTCCATATTTTGGATCACGGCGGTGTCAAAATTGAGAAAAAAGACCCCTATGGTATTACGGTGAATGAGGTGCATCATATTCTTCGTGCGATCAAGGCGGAAGAGAAGATAACGCCTAAAGAAAATGCTATCATTAAAAAGCTGCTAAAAGATGATTTTGCCCGCAAGGGCCGCGAAGATTGATCAACGATCAGAAGATCGCGTCGTGCCACTGTACCAAGGTGAGCCGATACCCCTCTTGAACAGGTTTGACCTCATGCGTATAGATAGGGTTGCTTGGAAAAACGATAAGAGAACCCATCTTCGGTTTTAGTATCACGGCATTCTCTTCTTTGTCTCTAAAATAGTTGAAGGTCAGTTCGCCGCCGTTGAAGCTGTAGTTGTCGGTGCCAGCAGCATCATATCTGCTTGCAAACATTACTGTCGTGATTTTACGCAGCGGTGCAACCTGTTTGAACCCTACAATATTCTCATCTTGATCGATCAATACGCTAGAGTCATCAGCATGCGGTTTATAGAAATAACCTTTGGTGTATTCGAGAACCTGAACATCTGTAGCGGTCGTGAGCGAGAGGGCAAAAAACGCTTCGATCTGCGGACGTGCTTTCTCAAAGGCATCTGCATAGAGCTTTGCATGAAGACGTTTCAGTTTATAGATCTTCGTCTTGCGGATACGCTGATTCATTTTTTTGGAACGGCTGCGCAGTGCGGCACCTTTTGCGTTATTGTCTTTTTGGATACCGTTGACGATCTGCTGGCAAGTACGCTCGTCCAGAAAGTTTTCGATAACAAGATAGGGCAGTTCATTATAGGGATTTGGCATCAATGGCAGTGCGATGTCGAGTTCAAACAGAAAATCCTCGGCGAAGATTTTGTCACTGATTTGGCGCATCGGGACTTCCGGAACACTGCGGGGTGTACTAGACACGGAAAAGTATCTTGTCAAGCCATGCTGTCGGCAGCAGGCGTTTAAGCGTCCCCAAAATATGTGTTGCAGATGTGACGTAGTAGCGTGGGCGCGGCTGCTCTTTTTCGAGAGCCAGCAGCACTTTTTTGATCACCTCTATAGGCTCTTTGGTAAAAGGGTCGTTTTCGCTCTTCTTCTCTTTGCGTGCCAGCACTTCGGCTCTGTACTCTTTCTCAAAAACACTCTCTTCGATGTTGACATACTGTAGAAACTTCTCTGTGGCATTGTCGCGGAACCTGGAGTGGATAGGGCCTGTGTTCATCGTGACAACATGGATGTTGCTCCCTTTGAGCTCTAAACGTAGTGTGTCACACAGACCTTCGATAGCATATTTGCTGGCGTTGTATGCGCCGCGAAAACGAAGAGAGATAATGCCCAGTATGGAAGAGTGCTGGATGATTCGGCCATACCCTTGCGCTCTCATTAGCGGAATAATACGTTTGGTCATCTCATGCAGCCCGATGACGTTGGTTTCGAGCTGTTCACGAAGGGCTTCACTAGGCATATCTTCCAATGCACCGGGCTGACCGTAGCCGGCATTGTTAAAGAGGGCGTAGAGTGTTCCGCCTGTCTGCTCAAGTACACGGGCAAGGGCCTTCTCTATGGAATCCGTATCGGTTACGTCGAGCTGTATAGCATTCAGCCCTTCATCCTGCAGCTTTTTGACATCATCATTCTTCCGGGCAGTCGCATAGACATCATAGCCGAGTCTGTGCAGGTGGTGTGCTGTTGCGTAGCCGATTCCACTCGAACAGCCAGTAATAAGGATCGATTTTTTCATGAACGGATTTTAGCTAAATAGTGATATGTTTTAGGCAAAAAATACGGTTAATTTTCTATTTATCTCTTCGTCCTACAATAAAGGTTAACTGCCTCTTCAACAGATGGCATCTTAAAGGATACGACATGCGTAGAATTGTAATAATAATGCTCATCGCGATGCTGGGAACACTGCTTTATGCAGACGGTACGCCAGAGCGAAAAAAAGCCTATTTCGCAGGCGGCTGCTTCTGGGGCGTTGAGTACTACCTTGAAAAATTGCCGGGTGTTGACGATGTGGTCTCGGGCTTTATGGGCGGTCATAAAAAGAACCCGACTTATCATGATGTCTCTTATACCGAGACGGGGCACGTAGAAACGGTTGAAGTTATCTATGACCCAAAAAAGATCAGTTATGAGACATTGGCGAAGAACTTTTTTGAGATCCATGATTTTACGCAGACGAACGGGCAGGGGCCCGACATCGGGAGTCAGTATCTCTCCGTCATTTTTTACAGCGATCCAGAGGAAAAAAAGGTGGCGAAAAAATTGATAGGTGTCTTGACGAAAAAAGGGTATAAAGTAGCAACGAAGATCAGAGAGGCAGAGACCTTCTATCCGGCAGAAGCGTACCACCAGGATCATTACGAACGCAACGGAAAAGTGCCGTATTGCCACAGTTATAAAAAGGTGTTTGATTAATACTGTAGGAAAAATTGACACAGTATTGATATTTTAGACTCTTATGCATATAATGAAGGCGTAATATGTTGTGTTTAGTTGTCTATCCGTTTTAAAGAATGAAGGAGAAGAGATGGAAATCAATGCCTTGCCCCATTACGATATGAGTGATAACCCTACAAACTGTTGCCCCCGCTTCAAACCCGAAGGGTGGGATGAGCAGGAACTCCACTTTAAAGAGAAACCATTCGTCAAAGCGACAACGAGAAGTCTCTTTCACATCCCTCTTAATATGGGAACTGTCTTTCCTAAAACGTTTGCAGCGATCGAAAAAGCGGGTGCCCAGGATATGGAACAGTTCATCGTGCTCTCTTATGATCCGTCAGCCTGGCGCAGCGAGCACTATTTCGCAGTGACCAAAGATGTACCTGATCAGGAGATGGTGCAGATGAACGGTGATTTTTTGACCAAGGTCTTTGAAGGTCCCTATAAAGATGCACCGAAAATGGAAAAAGAGATGGAGACCTTTGTCAAAAGCAGAGCCAAAGAGGTCAAAAGAACGTACTTCTTTTACACCACCTGTCCAAAATGTGCGAAGTACTATGGAAAGAACTATATGGTAGCTGTTGCTGAAATCAAGTAGCCTGACTTGGTGGGTAGTGCGTGCTTAGTATTAAAAGCCGTAGAGTATACTTCCGGGTATAAACTTAATACCGAAAGCCTATGATGCAGATCTCAAACGCTACTAAAATAACACTGCTGCTGCTCTCGATGGTGACGATGATGTCGAATGTCGCCATTGTCACCTCTCTGCCGCATCTTAAAGAGCATTTTCCGGATGTTAAAGAGATGGAGCTCTACTCCCGCTTGATGATCACGCTTCCTTCGCTTTCTATCGCTTTTCTTGCACCGTTCCTGGGGCATCTGCTCCACCGTGTCAAGCGAAAGGCTTCTGTGATGACAGCGCTGCTGCTGTTTGCGGGGATGGGGAGTGCCGGTCTCTACCTGCAAAGTATAGAGACGCTGCTGCTTTCCCGTGCTCTACTGGGTGTAGCGATTGCGATGTTAATGATCATCACGACATCGCTTGTGGGCGATTACTTTACAGAGAAGAGCCGTCATAAATATATGGGTCTGCAGAGTGCCTTTACCTCTACCGGCGGTATTCTGTTTCTCATCGGCGGTGGTCTTTTAAGTGATATCGACTGGCGTTACCCTTTTGGCATCTATCTGATCGGCATTCTTTTTATGCCTTTGGTCTTTCTTTTTCTAAAAGAACCGGAGCATTTTCAAGAAGAGGAGGCGGTCGCAGCGATTCAGCCGCGTCTTATAGGCATCTATATGCTGGCCTTTGTTCTGATGCTTCTATTTTATATATTGCCGACACAGATGCCTTTTCTGATGATTAACCATTTTGGGGCAAGCGGGACGCTGACCGGCGCCATTATCGCTTCAGCTTTCGTTGCCAATGCCGCAGGTGCGATGAGCTTTGCAAAATTAAAGCAGTACTTTAGTTTCAAAATGATCTATGTCATCGGTCTGGGGATCATCGGGATAGGTTTTATTCTGATCAGTCTCGTCGAAGATGTCCGTCTCTTCTTTTTGACATCACCGATTATGGGTTTCGGCGGTGGTGTTATGATGACCAATATCATGGCATGGATGTTAAGCAAGTCACATCACAGCAAACGTGTAAAGTCATCAGGGTACATTACCAGTGCACTCTTTCTCGGGCAGTTTGCGTCTCCGATAGTGTTTCACCCCGTGGTACTCTTTTTCGGTATTCAGCACTTCTTCGAGGTCGTAGGCCTTGCGCTATTGATGATCGTTACGGTATTGATGCTGTTCAGACGTTATCTGTGACAGGACAAAGTTTTAAGATGCAACAACTATAATGCATTTATATCTGTCTAACGACGTGTAGTTAAAAGGAGACCGTATCAAATATCTTTGGATCATCATCTTTACCGCTGTTTTTGTCTGGTCCGGTATCGAACCTAAAGACCGTCTGACCTGGGTTCTTGAAGTCGCCCCTGCCGTTATCGGTCTTTTTGTGATGGCCTATACATACAAAACCTTCAGGTTGACACCGCTTCTCTACATACTGATACTCCTTCACTGTATCTTGCTGATGGTCGGCGGACATTATACCTATGCAGAAGTGCCCCTGTTCGACTACCTGAAAGAGCCTCTGGGTTTTACCCGCAACAACTTTGACAAACTGGGGCACTTAGCGCAGGGCTTTGTTCCGGCACTGATCGCAAGAGAGATCCTGATCAGACAAAAGATCATTTCAAGCGCCGGATGGCGGGACTTTTTTATTCTCTGTTTTGCGCTGGCGCTGAGTGCCTTTTATGAACTCGTAGAGTGGTGGGTCGCACTGGCCTCCGGTGAAGATGCCGAAGCCTTTCTGGGCACGCAGGGTTACATCTGGGACACCCAGTCGGACATGTGGTTTGCACTTATAGGTGCTGTTGCGGCACTGCTTACATTAAGCAGACTACAGGACAGACAGCTCTCCAAGGTCAGTTGATAGAGTAATAAGTTTTCTTAGATAAAATACAAAGATTATTCAAGAAGGCTCTTTATGTCTAAAACCATAACAATTATTGATACTTTCGGCTTCTTCTTTCGAAGCTTTTACGCACTTCCTCCTCTTACCAACAAAAACGGTTTTCCGACTGGACTGTTGACCGGTTTCACTCATTTCATTGAACGTGTCGAAAAAGAGCATACGACAGACTACCTTGTCTTTGCGCTCGACTCCAAAGGGCCGACATTCCGTAATGAGATCGACCCGAACTATAAGGCCAACCGTTCCGCGCCGCCGGAAGAGCTCTCTATGCAGCTGCCTATTGCCATCGAATGGATAGAGAAGATGGGGTTCCACTCTATTGCAAAAGACGGTTTTGAAGCGGACGATATCATTGCGTCATTGACTATAGAGGCGAAGAAAAAGGGGTATACGGTACGTGTCGTCTCGCACGACAAAGACCTCTATCAGCTCATCGATGACGACAAGGTAGTGCTTGTCGATGCTATTAAACGTAAAGAGATCAATGAAGAGGAGTGCTTTGGAAAGTACGGTATTCACCCGTGTCAATTTACAGACTATCAGGCTATCTTAGGTGACAGTGCGGATAATGTTCCGGGTGTCAGAGGCATCGGTAAAGTCGGTGCTGAAAAGTTGTTGACCCAGTACGAAACCCTCGAAAACATCTATGCGCATATCGATGAGATAAAACCGCCGGGCATACAGAAAAAACTGCGTGAGTTCGAAGAAGATGCCTGGCGCTCCCGAAAGTTGGTAACACTTCGAACGGATATTTTGGAAGGCATCGACTTTACGCCGTTCGCACTTCCTGAAGCAAACCCGTTTCTGCCTATCTACGATGAACTGGTCGAGTATGAGATGAACGGCATCCTGCGTGTGCTGCATGCTAAAAAACTGGTTGACCCGGAGAACCGTCCGACAACATCAAAGCCAAAAACAGCCGATGAAGTCATGGCCCAAATGGCGCCGAAAAAACAGGAATTTGCCACCAAACTCATTACTGATGAAAACGAGTTGATGGCGTTGGTGAATGGTCTGAAGGCCGATGACATTGTTGCCTTCGACACAGAGACGACAGGGTTGGATCATGCCAAAGACCATATGGTCGGGTTCAGTTTTGCACTCAATGAAGAGATCGCCTATTATGTTCCTATCGCCCACTTTTATCTGGGTGTGCCTGATCAGGTCTCAAAAGAGGCAGCGCAGAAAGCGCTTCGTAAGATCTTCGGTTCACGCGTTGTGGGGCACAATGTAAAATTCGACCTTCATTTTGTTGCAGACTTTCTGGCTGTTGATACGCTCAATATCTATGGCGACAGCATCGTTTTGGGCTGGCTGGTCAACCCGGAGAGCAAACTCTCTCTTGATCACCTGGCCAGCGTGTGGCTGGAGCACGAGATGATCGCGTTTAAAGATACGGTCAAAAAAGGGGAGACCTTCGCTTCGGTCGAGTTGGACGATGCAACAAAATATGCGGCAGAAGACGCGCTCATTACCCTTAAACTCTACAATATGCTGCTTGAAAAGCTCAAGCTTCAGAGTGCTGAACATCTTATAGAGCTGGCACACACGTTGGAGTTCCCGTTCATCACGACACTGTTGGAGATGGAGCGTAACGGCATTATGAGTGATGCTGACAGTTTGGAGAAATTCAAAGTCGAAGCGAAAGCGAAACTTTCGGAACTGACAACGGCTATCTATGAAGCTGCCGGAGGCGAGTTTAACATCAACTCGCCTAAGCAGCTTGGCGACATCCTTTTTGACAAACTGCAACTGCCTGTCGGCAAGAAACGCAGCACCGATGTCAAGGTCCTGAACTCTTTGGAAGGTCAACACCCGATTATTGAATTGATCTTGCAATATCGCGAGATGTTCAAACTCTACTCGACCTACATCGAACCGCTGTTGGAGCTTAACAAGCAGAGCAAAGACGGACGTATTCACACCTCGTTTGTTCAGACAGGTACGGCAACGGGCCGTCTGAGCTCTAAAAATCCCAACCTCCAAAATATTCCGACACGTTCGGAGCTGGGCGCACGCATCCGTGAAGCCTTTGTCGCACCGGAGGGAAAACTTCTTATCGGCATCGACTACTCGCAGATCGAACTGCGCCTATTGGCCCATTTTTCAGAGGACCAGGTCCTGGTAGACGCTTTTAACAGCGACAAAGATATCCACATGCAGACGGCCATTGTCCTTTTCGGTGAAGAAGAGGCTGCCGCGAAACGTAACATCGCCAAAACGGTCAACTTCGGACTGCTTTACGGGATGGGTCCTAAAAAGCTTTCAGACACACTGGGTATCTCGACCAAAGAGGCCAAAACGATCATTGAGAAGTACTTTGAGAGCTTTCCGACAGTCAAACGCTATTTTGCCTCTATTGTCGAGCTCTCGAAAGAGCAGGGGTATGTCGAAACGCTGTTGAAGCGCCGTCGCTATTTTGATTATGCCAATGCCGTACCGATGATGAAAGCGGCGTACGAACGTGAGTCGGTCAACACGGTCTTCCAGGGTTCGGCAGCCGATCTTATCAAGCTCTCTATGAATAAAATCGCCGATGTAATCAAAAAGAGAGATATTCCTGCCAAAATGATGCTGCAGATCCATGATGAACTGATTTTTGAGGTAGCTGCGGACAAGGCAGAAGCCGTAGCGGCAGAGTTTAAAGAGATCATGGAGACGATCACGCCGCTCAACGTACCGCTGAAAACCTCGCTCAATATCGGAAAACACTGGGGTGAACTGAAATAGTTCTCTCCCGGCCCAGTTAAAAGCTAAGAGCCGTAAATACCCTCGATATATGGGATATTTCTTAACTCTTAGTTAACAATTGTGCTATACAATGACACACTAAAATTCAGAGTTTCTCTAAGCAGGCTGTTCGCAGTGTATTTAGAGAAATTTGCAAGGAAGAAAATGAAACAGATTATAAACTTTATCGCTTCGATGAAGATGATGGCGGTGTTGATGCTGATCTTCGCCGTTTCGATTGGCTATGCGACCTTCGTGGAAAATGACTATGGTACGATGACGGCGCAGGCTGTCATCTATAAAGCACGCTGGTTTGAAGCGCTGATGATTATTTTGGCGATCAACCTGATGATCAATATCGTTCGTTTTAAAATGATTCAGCAGAAGAAGATACTGATACTTATGTTTCATGTCTCATTCTTGATTATTCTGATCGGTGCGGGGATCACCCGTTATTACGGTTTTGAGGGGATGATGCACATCAGAGAGGGGCACAGCTCAAATCTTTTGACGTCGTCAGATACCTATTTCAAAGCAGTGTTTACCGAAAAAGAGGGTGCAAAGAGTCAGTATAAGCAACCGATGCTGATGTCAAAGATGAGTCATAACAGTTTCGATACCAAAGTCGACCTCGACGGCGGAAAAGCTGTTAATATCGAACTTGTTGAGTATATTCCCAATGCGACGAAATCGATCGTAGAAGATCCAAACGGTGAACCTATCATCAACATGATGGTAACAAGCGGCAGTTCGGGTGAGCCGGTACAGCTTAAAGAGGGTGAATACTATGAAGGTACCGCTGTCGTCTTGAACTTTGGTTCCAAAGTGCAATTTGACAAACCGGTTGTCAACTTCTTTGTAGAGAACGGGCAACTTCGTATGAACCACGATATGAAACTCGGTTCTTTCTATATGGATGATAAAAGTACCGGTAATATTGAGCCGTCAAACAACTCGGAAGCGACACAGCGCACGCTCTTCTCAACTGACGGTACAAACTTTGTTATCAGAGATTTTTATGCGCATGCCAAGCAGGCTATCGTAGCGGCAGCGACCAAGTCGGGGCCGATGATGCGTGCAAGTAACGCCGATGCACTCCGTTTTAATATCACTTATGACGGCAAGACAAAAGAGGCTGTTGTCTTTGGGCAAAAAGGGGTTGTAGGCGAAGCGGCATCAGCCGATTTCAGTGATCTTCATGTTGACCTTACTTATGGTGCAGAGTATATAAAACTGCCGTTTTCAATTAAACTTGTCGACTTTGAACTTCAGCGTTACCCGGGTTCAAACTCACCGGCCTCTTATGCCAGCGATGTCATTTTGGTCGATGCCGATGAGGGACTAAATGAACCGTTTAGGATCTATATGAACCATATCCTCGACCACCGCGGTTACCGTTTCTTCCAGTCATCATATGACCAGGATGAAAAGGGAACAGTGTTGTCTGTCAATAACGATCCGGGAACCTTGCCGACATATATAGGTTATCTACTGCTTGCTATAGGCATGTTCGGTTCACTCTTTGCCAAAGGGCGTTTCTCCCGTCTTATGAAGGTGGCCCGTGACGCCAGTGATGCCCAAAAAGTGGCTGCTTCACTGCTGCTGGTTCTAGGTCTTGTCAACACACCGTCGCTTCAAGCAGCTGAAAATCCGCTTGTCTCTGAAGTAAAGAAGTTTGACAAGGCACATGCGGCACATTTCGGTGAGATGATGATCCAGGACAGTGCGGGGCGTATGAAACCTATCGACACGCTCAGTACAGAGATCATGCACAAGATGAACCGCAACAGTTCGATCTTGGGACTTGATGCCAACCAGATCATTTTGGGCATGATGACACGTCCGGAAGCGTGGCGCGAGATCAAACTGATCCGCACTTCGCACAAAGATATTAACAAACTTCTGGGAGTCGGCGAAAAAGAGAAGACAGCGGCGTTCTCGCAGTTTTTTGAGTTCCCTGATGAGATGGCAGGCTATAAGCTTACAGACGCTGTTAACGAAGCGATCCGTAAATCGCCGGGCAAACGTGACAAGTTTGACAAAGCCGTTCTTCAGGTCGATGAGCGTCTGAACGTTGCCTATATGGTCTTCTCGGGTGCACTGCTGCGTATGTGGGCGATACCGAATGATACGAACAACAAGTGGATAGATACGATGGGTGCTCTGGAAACAATGCAGGGTGCAGATGCGTATAAGGTCCGTGAACTGGCGGTCAACTACTTTACATCGGTTGACAAAGGGATGGCGACTGACGACTGGAGCGATGCCGACAGAGCCCTTGATGCTATCGATGCTTATCAAAGAGATATAGGGGCAGCGGTCTACCCAGAGCAGAGCAAGATCGATCTTGAGATCTGGATGAATCATGCCAATATCTTTGAGCGTCTCTGGCCGCTTTACTTCCTGGTTGGTTTCACGCTGCTGATTCTGTCGTTCGTGAAGATCATCAAACCTAAGTTCAAACTCGGTCTCTTTGCAAAGTCGAGTTTTGTGCTGCTGGTTCTTTTCCTGATCGCACACACGATCGGCCTGGCGATCCGCTGGTATATCTCGGGGCACGCACCGTGGTCGAACGGTTATGAATCGATGGTGTACATTGCCTGGGCGACCGTTTTGGCAGGATTTATCTTCTCCAAACGGTCACCGATCACGCTTGCAGCGACCTCTATTCTTTCCGGTTTGATCCTTTTTGTCGCACACCTTAACTGGATGGACCCGCAAGTGACCAACCTTGTTCCGGTTCTTCAGTCATATTGGTTGAGTATTCACGTTTCGATGATCACGGCAAGTTACGGCTTCCTTGGACTGGGCGCATTGCTTGGTTTCATCACGCTGATCCTGTTTATCTTGAAAAACAAGAGCAACGAGCGTCAGATCTCTCTGTCGATCAAAGAGCTTAATGCTATTAATGAGATGAGTCTGATGATCGGTCTTGCAATGCTGACGGTCGGTAACTTCCTCGGCGGTGTCTGGGCGAATGAGTCGTGGGGACGCTACTGGGGATGGGACCCGAAAGAGACTTGGGCGCTTGTAACGATCCTGGTCTACGCGGTGGTCATCCACCTGCGCTTTATCAAGTCGCTCTACACGCCGTATCTTTATTCGGTTATTTCTCTTATGGCATTCACTTCGGTTCTGATGACATACTTCGGTGTCAACTACTACCTTGCCGGTATGCACTCATACGCTAAAGGCGATCCTGTGCCGATCCCTGACTTTGTTCCGGTAACGTATGCGATCGTCTTTATCATTATCGTACTTGCAGCGCGTAACCGTAAACTTTTCGATCCTAAAAACTGCTAACACTCTCCCTGCGCAAGCAGGGAACCTCCATAAAACCTTTCATTCCGTCACTCTTTTTGCCTTACTATATAGCTTTCTGTATAATGGTCCTATTGCAATTACATAAAAGGCCGAAAAGATGAAGGGAAAGATGAACATTACCTACAAAGTCCTCTGTCAAAAAGACACGAACCAAGAGATCACTATAGATGCATTGTTAAACAACGAGAAAATAGCCAAGGCGATCAAAAGCGAGTTCGGCAAGGGCATACGTAACCTCATGCTTACAAGCGACGATAAAGAGGCGCTAATGACTCTAGCAACAGAAAAAGAGCTTTACACCTTCGAAGTGAGTAAAAACGACTTTGCAGACATCCTCGACCTGGCTGAAGAGAACGCCCGAAGCCGTAAACTGTTCAAAAAAGAGTGTGACCGGGTGGAGATTGTTGATATCGAGACGGTGTGAGTAATTTTAGATTTTAGATAAACAACCAAAAGCTATTTGCGGGCTTTTATTTTGTTATATATTCCATAAAATCGGCAGCCTTCTGGTACCGAGACTCTCCAGCCCTTCAATAACACGCTTATGGCAGCCACGATTTTGTTATCAATGCTTGAAATAATTGCAGCAAACGGTTTTACCGTAATGAGGTCCTGAATGGTTTCGTCTTTGTCTGTTTTAAATGGATCCGGTATATCCATATTTTTCTCTTTGTTCACAGTGTCTGTATTAGGGATTCTAGATACCGATATCTTCGTTCCATAGATCAGGACTCTTTTTAATAAACGTTTCCATAAGCTGATGACACTCTTCGTCATCAACGACGACAACATCGACACCCCGTGACTTCACATACTCTTCCGGGCCGCAAAAAGTACGGTTCTCACCTATAACGACCTTCGGGATTCCATAAAGCAGGATCGCACCGCTGCACATATCACATGGCGACAAAGTAGAGTAGAGTGTCGCTCTGCGGTAGTCGGCTGCCTTAATACGTCCGGCATTCTCCAGACAATCCATCTCAGCGTGCAAAACCGCGCTGCCTTTTTGCACACGCTG
This sequence comes from Sulfurimonadaceae bacterium, assembly GCA_041596355.1. Classification (GTDB taxonomy): domain Bacteria; phylum Campylobacterota; class Campylobacteria; order Campylobacterales; family Sulfurimonadaceae; genus Sulfonitrofixus. The sequence goes on from JBFHIS010000008.1 coordinate 24,847, forward strand.
GTTGTGGCCGCGCCCAACGATTTTACCATCAATCACAAGTACAGAGCCGATGGGTATACCACCGGCATCCATCCCTTTTTTCGCTTCTTCTATTGCTGCTTTTAAGTACTTGTCCATAATGTATTATCACCTCTTATTTTAACTTCCTGTCATTAATCAATGAACTTTTATTAGGGGTTATACATTCTATACGACTAAGGCTTAAAAGAGGAGTTAGTAGAACAAATAAAAAATTGTATATCAACACGATTTTGATGATGGTTGCGTTTCTGAAGTATAAACAGCGCATATCCGTAGGTATGAATAATGTCTGCTCAGTAGTGAAAAGATCAGGAGTAAAAATATGTGGCTAAGTCCGGTTTTAGGACTTAGTCAACAAAATATGTAGAAAAGGTGAAGGAAGGCGGTCTATTTAAACCAACCCTTGACACGGTCAAAAGCCGATTCAAACAGAGACTCGTGCGGTTTTGACTCGACACCGAAACTCTCCTGTAGTTGTTCCAGCAGATCGTATTGGTCGTCACTCAGCTTTTTAGGGTAGGTGATGTTGACCTGGGCTATAAGATTCCCTTTGCCGTGACCGTGAACGTCTTCGATACCTTCGCCTCGGAAGGTAAAGTGCTGTTTGTCACGTGTGCCGATGTCAAGTTTCAGCTCCAACTCACCTGTCAATGACGGAATGGTAATAGCGTCGCCCATTACAGCCTGTGTAAAGAAGACCGGTACTTCGATATAGACATCGTTGCCGTTTCTTATGAAGGTCTTGTCCTCTTCGACGATGAAGGTCACATAGAGGTCGCCGCGGGCACCGCTCTTACCGATGTTTCCTTTGCCTGAAACACGAAGACGGTTCTCTGTGTCAACACCTGCCGGCACTTTAACCGTGACAGACTCCTTGACCTCTTCGAAACCTTTACCGTTACAGTCCGGACATTTTTCGCCCGGCATTGTACCTTCACCGTGACATACGGGACAGGTCTGTGAGAAGGTCATAAACCCCTGACGTACATAGACCTGGCCTTTGCCGCCACACTGGTTACAGGTTTTGACATTACCGTTTTTGGCACCTGTACCTTTACAGGTACTGCAGGCATCTTTGTAGGTAAAGTCGATCTCTTTGTCACAACCGAATACGGCTTCTTTGAAGCTTAGACGGATCTCTACCGCCATATCGAGAGGGTACTTCTCTTGAGGTCCGCGTGAACGTCGTCCACCGCCGCCACCGCCGAACATCTCTTCGAACATGCTTCCGAGGTCATCGAAACCGCCGCCAAAACCGCCTGAACTGCGTCGTCCGCCACCATTTTGAAGCCCCTCTTTACCGTAACGGTCATAGATGGAACGCTGCTGGTCATCGCTTAGGACCTGGTAGGCTTCATTACAATATTTAAAATTTCTTTCTGCCTCTTTATCACCCGGATTTTTATCGGGGTGCCACTGTTTGGCCAATTTACGATAGGCTTTTTTAATCGTAGATTTGTCTGCGTTTTGTGATACTTCTAAAATTTCATAATAACTTAGATCTTCCAATATACTGCCTTTTCATATTTTGTAAAATTTTTGGAATTATACCATTTGATGTGTTGAAAGTGTAATTAAGTTCCAAAGTAAGCGAAAAGAGTTTAACTTTTATCTAAATTATCTCTTTTTTTGCAAAATATTGCAGGTTTGAGAATGATATGATGTATAGTCTTTGGACATAAACTTTACATCATCCACAAGAGGGTAGAATACAGGCAATGAACCATTCACTAGAAAAATTTAATCGTCTTGTAGATGCCTTGGAAGAGTTGCCAACAATTGGACAGAAGTCTGCTGTCCGTCTGGCCTACCATATGGTGATGAAAGACAACTTTTCGGCACTCAAGATCGCCCATGCCATAGAGGATGCTCTCGGCTCGCTTAGAAAATGCCACTCATGTGGCGGCATGAGCGAAGATGAGCTCTGCTACATCTGTTCGGACGAGAGCCGGAACCACCAACTCCTCTGCATCGTCGAAAATGCAAAAGACATTCTGACCATCGAAGAGAACGGTCACTTTGACGGACGTTTCTTTGTTCTGGAGTCGATGGAAGATTTTACGATAACCCATCTGCAAGAGATGGTGGCCAGCGGCATCACAGAGGTGATCTTCGCCTTGACACCTTCTATTGCAAATGATGCGGTCATTCTCTATATTGAAGATAAGCTCGAGGATTATGATGTGTTGTTTACGCGAATTGCACAGGGTGTTCCTACCGGTGTCAGTCTGGAAAATATTGATATGCTGTCACTTGCACGCGCACTTGACGACAGGGTAAAGGTATGATGATGCGATCTTTTTTGACGGTACTACTGGTTATGCTTGGCGGTTGTTCGACGATGGAACTTAACATGGACTCTGTGGGTGTTTTGACTGAAGAGTATGGACAGTGCATTGCGAACACCAAGGTGGCGCCGACTTTTAATAACAACAAAGTGACCTTCATCTGCCAGGATGACCGGGTGCTGTTGGGCCAAGGCTATAAAAAAGATGGTAAAGATGTCATCGACAGTGCTATCTTGCTGAAAAAAGGTAAAAAGTATTTTATCAGAGAGAAAAGTCAGGCGACTATTGTTCGCGGCCTGCACTCTGTCTGTCAGATACAACCGATGAAAGGTAACGGAGAGTTGTCTATTAAACGTTACTATTTTGATGAAAAATTAAAAAGGTGTCGGCCTTTTGAGTGGAGCGGTAAGGGTGGAATCGTGCCTTTTGATGGCATGGATGAATGTGAACAGTACTGTTACGACTAGAGGAAACTAAAATGTTCAGTTATATACGTAACCTTGTCAAACGCTATGACAGAACAGTCTATATTCGTTTTAGCAGAGGGAAAGTGACATTTGACCACTACCCGTTGGGTGTGCATTACCAGGATGAACCGATTCTGGCATGTAAGAAGAGGGGTGACTCGTTTGTTGTGACTGCCATAGGTAAAGCCGTCTATGACCTTAAACCGGAAGAGACGTCGGTTGTTTACGAGCCTTTTAATCCTTTTTCACTTGAACCGGAGAACTTTGAACTTGCAGAAGAGGTCGTTCGAGAGTTTATGCAGCGGGACGTTCCTTTTATGTATCGTCTCTTTTCACCGAGAGTAATTATCCATCCGGATAAAAGTTATGTCGGTGAAATGGAAAAAGAGGCCTATAAAGAGCTGGCCTTAAGTGCAGGGGCGAGGGATGCTGTTGTTTATGTCGGCGATAAACTTTCTGCAGATGATGTAGAAGATGTTAAAAAATGAGGGGTAAAGAGGATGGGATTCCATCGATATTGCCCATTAAATATTTTAAACAAATATAGATCAAACAAGGTTATATAATAACAATGAGAAAACAACGAAAGCTCAATAAACTTCCCGCACGTCTCGACTTCGTCCAAAGCGCCACAGGTGTCATTTTGGCGCTCTTTATCTCAGGGCATATTCTTTTTGAGGGAACTATTCTGATCTCCAAAGATGCCATGTATAAGATGACTCTGTTTTTTGAAGGGTACTATTTCTTTGGTGAAAGCCATCCTGTGATCATCTCAATATTGGCCTTGACCATCTTGGCGATCATCGTAGTTCATGCCTTTATAGCGCTGCAGAAGTTTCCTTCAAACTACAGACAGTACAAGATCATGAAAGAGCACACGCTTCGCATGAACCATCATGATACTTATCTTTGGGTGGTGCAGGTCGTTACCGGTTTTGCGATGCTCTTTCTCGCCTCGATCCATCTCTACACCATGATCACACAGCCCTCGATGATCGGCCCTTATGCCTCGTCGGAGCGTATGGTGACGGAGATGATGTGGCCACTTTATCTGCTGCTGCTTTTTGCGGTCGTTATTCATGCAGGTATCGGGGTCTATCGGCTTATATTGAAGTGGGGACTTTTTGAGGCCGATCAGCAAAAATACATGAAACAGCGACGCGCTTTGCTGCGGATGATCATGTACTTTGTGGTGACACTCTACCTGACGATCGGTATTTTCTCACTGCTGCGCTACATGAGTATCGGCTATGAACACGATTTTGAGCATGGTGAACGTTACCACCCGCAAGGAGTCGCTAAATGAAAATAACCTATACAGACGTTTTGGTCATCGGCGGCGGTTTGGCAGGTCTTCGTGTCGCGACCGGTGTCAAAGAACGCGGTCTTGACACCATTGTTCTCACACTGGTACCGCCCAAGCGTTCACACTCGGCAGCAGCACAGGGGGGCATGCAGGCCTCTCTCGCCAACTCCAAGATGGGTGAGGGCGATAACGAAGATGTTCACTTTGAAGACACGGTCAAAGGAAGCGACTGGGGTGCAGACCAGGAGGTCGTCCGTATGTTCGTCAACACGGCACCCAAAGCGATTAGGGAACTGGCCGCCTGGGGCGTGCCTTGGAGCCGTGTCAAAAAAGGGGAACGTCAGGCGATCATCAATGCGCAGAAGGTAACCATTACGGAAAACGAAGAGGCCCATGGTCTTATTACCGCGCGTGACTTCGGCGGTACCAAGAAGTGGCGAACCTGCTACACCTCCGACGGTACCGGGCACAGTATGCTTTATGCGATGGACAACAAGGCGCATGACGACAAGATCGAGATCAGAGAACGCCGTGAGGCGATCGCCCTGATCCATGAGAACGGCCGCTGTTACGGTGCGGTTGCGCGCAACCTGATGACCGGTGAACTGGTGGCCTATATTGCCAAGGCAACGACCATTGCAACCGGCGGTTACGGACGGCTCTACAGCGTGACGACCAATGCGACGATCTGCCAGGGTATGGGGCAGGCGATAGCCCTTGAGACAGGTGTCGCGACGTTGGGCAACATGGAGGCGATCCAGTTTCATCCGACGGCCATCGTACCGGTCGGTATTTTGACAACGGAGGGGTGCCGCGGTGACGGCGGACTGCTTCGCGATGTGGACGGCTACCGTTTTATGCCGGATTATGAACCCGACAAAAAAGAACTCGCTTCGCGCGACGTCGTTTCGCGCCGCATGACAGAGCACATCCGAAAAGGCAAAGGGGTAAAGTCGCGCTACGGTGACCATCTGTGGCTTGACATCACGATCCTCGGACGTGAACACATCGAGAAGAACCTGCGCGAGGTCAAAGATATCTGCGAGAACTTTCTGGGTATCGATCCGGCTGAAGAGTGGATTCCGGTTAGACCGACACAGCACTACTCCATGGGCGGTATCCGTACCAAGTATACGGGTGAATCGCAGACACTCACGGGGCTCTACTCATGCGGCGAAGCGGCGTGCTGGGACCTGCACGGTTTTAACCGACTGGGCGGGAACTCCGTGAGTGAAACGGTGGTGTCCGGCATGCTCGTCGCTGAGTACATCGCCGACTTCTGCGAGACGCCCGAAAGTAATATTACCATCACCTCGCAGACGATCGAAATGTTCATAAAACGTGAGCAGGCGAAGCTCGAAGCGCTGTTGCATCATGACGGCGGCGAAGACTCTTTTGAGCTCCGCGAAGAGATGGAGAAGATCATGATGGATGATGTCGGTATCTTTAGAAACGGCAAAGACCTTCAACGGGCGGTGGACGAGTTGCAAAAGTTATTGATACGCAGCCGAAACATTACTGTACACCGTTCGAAGTCTTTGGCGGCCAATCCAGCGCTCGTAAATGCCTATAGAACGCAAAAGATGATCAAAGTAGCCTTGACGGTCGCGTACGGGGCTTTGCTGCGTACAGAGAGCCGTGGCGCCCACTCCCGCGAGGATTATCCGGAACGCAATGATGTGGAGTGGTTAAACCGTACTATTACAATGTGGAAAGATGAGATGCAGACCCTGCCGGATGTCAGCTATGAGAAGATCGATGTGGACTCGATGGAGCTGCCTCCGGGGTTCAGAGGGTACGGTAAAAACCTGAACATCGTCCATCCGCAAAGTGAGCAGCGCCAAAAAGAGGTCGATGCCATCCGTGAGCGTATGGAAGCTGAGGGGGCGGACCGTTTTGCGATCCAGGATGCGCTTCTCTCTTTCCGGGAGAAGCTGCCGGAAAAATACCAGAGACGCAATGAACGTCTGAATGAAAGGTTCGAGTCATGAGTGAAGCCAGAACATTAAAGATCAACATCTTGCGTTACGATCCCCATCTTCCGGACGATAAGCCGCATATGGAGACGTTTGAGGTAACGGAAGCGCAGGGAATGACACTCTATATCGTCTTGAACGACATTAGAAAACATATGGACAACTCGTTGAAATTCGACTTTGTCTGCAGGGCAGGTATCTGCGGCAGTTGCGGCATGCTTATCAACGGGCGTCCCGGTCTTGCATGCAGTACCTTGACAGCTAAGCTTGGCACGGAGATCACCTTGGCGCCACTGCCGACTTTCGAGCTCATCGGTGACCTCTCTGTCGACACGGGTAACTGGATGCGCGGTCTGAACGAGCGGCTGGAGACATGGATACATAACGAAGAGAAGGTGAACTATGACCGTCTCGAAGAGCGTATGGAACCGGAACTTGCGGATGAGATCTATGAGATCGACCGCTGCATCGAGTGCGGCTGTTGTGTCGCAGGTTGCGGTACGATGCAGATGAATGATGACTTTGCCGGTGCTGTCGGCCTGAACAAGATCGCCCGTTATCAACTTGACCCCCGGGACAAGCGTGACGATGAAGATTACTATGAACTTGTCGGTGACGAAGACGGGGTATTTGGCTGTATGACCCTTCTCGGGTGTGAAGATGTCTGTCCGAAAGATCTGCCTTTGCAATCCAAGATTGCTTATTTGCGTCGGAAGATGGTTCAGATAGGGAAGTAGTTTTCTACTTTCTTTTGATAACTTTTTGATCTATTAAAGTTGATAGATCTCTCTTTATTTTTACTTATTGAATATGTTGGATTTTTAAATATCCTTGACTGCACTCTTTCCTTTTTGACTCGCCAAAAAGGAAACGAAAAAGCGCTCGTGACGGCTTCAGGGTCGACCGCTGTCGACTACCATCCTTCTACTCGTTCTCTCACTAAAAACGACAAACTCGCTACGCTCAGACAAGCTGTTTTCTTAACGTTCATCTCTCCTTCCAGTCTGCCTTGCAGATGCCACGAAAAGAGCCAAGCGGTAACGCATTGATTAATGTTAAAGCTAAGCTTTAATCCCTGTTCGAATATTCTAGAAGTAAATAGTTCATTGTGTCGAAAAAGTTTATGGATTGGAGTTCCAGCAAATATTGGCGTCTAACCGCCAATTAGCCCGGAAGCCGATGAGTCTGTTCGTAAGACAAGCTCATAATGTAATTTATGAATGATGTAAAATGAAAAGAGGAGGGTGTATCACCGAAGTGATACGGGATGTAGATTATACGAAATCTACGTTGGAAACGTGGTGCTGTAGACCAAGCTCTTCTGCTGAACAGCCCAGTGCAAGACCGATCATCTGCTGCATGTGCAGAACCGGAAGCTTCACTTCGCGGCCGATAGCTACAGAAGCGTGGTGATACTGTGTATCCAGCTTAAGGTGACAGAGAGGACATGGTGTGACCATCCAGTCCGCATTGTTGTCCATCGCACCGGCAATTGCATTACCAGTCAGCGTAGCAGCTGTCTTAGGCGCCTGAAGCTCTGCGTGGAAACCACAACATTTGTTTTTCTCATCGTAGTCAACATTCTGACCGCCACACGCGATGATAAGGTCATCGAGTGAAGTCGGGTTGTATGGGTTCTCTGCCGTCTTGTGCGTCTCATTTTGAAGCTCAGAAGGGCGGATATTGTGACAACCGTAGAACGGTGCTATGTTGAACTGGCTAAGCGGCTTGACAACCATCTCTTTGATCTTATCAAGACCGAAATCATCGATAATGGCATAAAGAAAGTGTGTAACCAAAGAGGTGCCTTTGTACTCAAGACCCACCTCACCAAGTTTTTCGTTAACACGTGCTTTAAGTTCAGCATTGTTGTCAAGACGGTGTTTTGTCATCGCCGTGTTAAGCTGGCAGGTATTACAGATGGTGACCATAGTAAGACCGTGCTTTTCAGCATAAGCGATGTTACGTGCATTCAGTACCAGTGACAAAAAGTCATCATAGTCTTGAAGGTGAGATGCACCACAACAAGATGCTTCTGTTAACTCAATAAGTTCGATGCCGAGTTTGTCGGCAACAGCCATTGTTGACATCATCTGTTCAGGTGTTGACTCTTTTGCAGTACAACCTGTAAAAAGGGCATATTTTAATTTAGACATACCTGACTCCTAGTATTTCGTTGTTGAAGATGATTTGATAAGTTTTTGGATCTCATCAAGGTTATCTGATTTCGGCATGTTCCATGGTAGGACGATCTTACCTTTTTTGAACATCTTAAGCGCAACCGGTACGTGTTTAAGTACACCGATGTTACCTTCAGAGTAGCGAACCAGTTCACCCTCGTCAAGAAGACCGTGTTTCTTGATAGAGTGTGCGAAACCGACAGCGTGACGTTCAGCCACCGGGTTGGTGTGTACTTTGTCTTTAAAGATCATCTGGTGAAGACTGGTGATCTTTTCGATCGGATTGATCTCTTTCGGACACGCTTCGGCACATTCAAAACATTTGACACAGTCCCAGACACCCTGGTCTGGTCGAGAGACCTCTTCAAGGCGTTCGATGTGTGATTCGTCACGGACGTCCGCTTCGAAACGGTACGCTTTGACAAACGCAGCCGGCCCGATGAACTGTTCGTTGATCTGGACAACCGGACAGGCATAGTGACAGGCACCACACTGAATACAGAGGTCTGCTTCCATAATACGGTCATTCTCTTCGATCGAAACGACACACTCCATCTCCGGGTGTTCGTCGATGACACTGTTCAGGTACGGTGTGACCTGAGCATGTTTTTCCCAGAAGTCAGACTTATCGATGATCATATCTTTTACCGCACGTTTTGTACTTTGCGGTTCGATCACCAATTCATCGCCGAAAATGTTGGTAAGTTCATGCAGGTTCATCTTACATGCGAGTGTCGCACGACCGTTTACCTGAATCGCACAGGCACCACAGATACCGTGACGACAGCTTCTTCTGTATGAGAAACTTCCGTCAATGTCCCATTTAATACGGTCAAGGATATCTAAGACGACCTCCTCGGAAGTGACTTCCATCTTGTACTCTTTGTACGTTGGCAGGTAGTCTGTCTCCGAGTTGAAACGAAATACTTTGAATGTGACATCTTTTGTTGTTATTGAATTGTTATCCACGTCGTCTCCTTAGTATGTTCTTGCTTTAAGTTCATGTTTGCCAAGAACGACATCCATGTAGTCCAGTGTAACGTTGCCATCTTCGTCCATGTAAGCCATAGTGTGTTTCAGGAAGTTCTCGTCGTCACGTTTGTCAAAGTCTTCACGGTAGTGAGCACCACGGCTCTCTTTACGTGCCAAAGCACTCTCAACAATAAAGAGTGAGTAGTCAAGCATGTGACCGAACTCGATCGCCTCTTGAAGCTCGGTGTTAAAGATCTTCGACTTATCGTCGATGCGGATGTTTTTGTAACGTTCGCGAAGTACTTTGATGTTCTCGATCTGAATCTTAAGCGTCTCTTCCGTACGGAAGACACCGGCATTATCAGTCATACCCTGCTGAAGTTCTACACGCAGCGCCGGAACACGCTCTGTACCGTTGTTGGTAAGAACCCATTCGATCTCAGCGTTCATACGGTCTGCATCGGCTTCTGTAGCGACTTTCAGTGGGATGTTGTCAATATCATTGACCATCGACTTACCGACAAAACGGCCGAATAGAAGTGCTTCAAGAACAGAGTTGGCACCCAAACGGTTTGCACCATGTACACTCACACATGAGCATTCACCGGCAGCGTAGAAACCTTCTACGAACTCTGTATTGTTTTTACGTACGTGACCGTCAATATCTACCGGGATACCACCCATAGAGTAGTGTGCCGTAGCAGAGATCAGGATCGGTTCTTTGATCATGTCAAGGCCAAGGAAGGTAATAGCAAGATCACGAAGTTCAGGAAGACGCTCCATGATCAAGTCAGCACCAAGGTGTGTCAGGTCAATAAAGACAGCATCTTTACGAGGACCGACACCGCGACCTTCGCGGATCTCCTGAATAATAGCACGGGCAACAACGTCGCGAGACGCTAGCTCCATGGCATTCGGTGCATATTTTTCCATAAAACGTTCACCCTCTGAGTTGAAAAGACGTCCGCCTTCTCCACGGGCAGCTTCAGAGATGAGAACACCGTTGCCTGAAAGGCCAGACGGGTGAAACTGTACAAACTCCATATCTTCAAGAGGAAGACCGTGACGGGCAACGATAGAGAGTCCGTCACCTGTGTTGGCGTGCGCATTTGAGTTGATCTTGAATGAACGTGCGTAACCGCCTGTTGCAAACATAACCGATTTGGCATTGATGATCACTTTTTCCATGTTGCGGATGTTAAAGGCAACGACACCGTAAGCTTTACCGTCTTCATAAAGAATATCAGCAGCGTACCACTCGTCCCAGAAGTCAACGCCTTCGCGGAAAGCCTGCTCATAGATCGTCTGTAAGAGTGTAAGACCCGTACGGTCTTTTGCATAACAGGCACGCGGAGATGACTGACCACCGAACGGACGTTGTGCGATCATGCCGTTTTCCTGGCGACTGAAAACTGCACCCATGCGTTCTGCCCAGCGAATAGTCTCCGGAGCATTTTTACACATAAATTCAACTGCGTCCTGATCTGCGAGGTAGTCTGCACCTTTAACCGTGTCAAACTCATGCAGTTCAACACTGTCCTCGTCGCTAAATGCGGCATTTACACCACCTTGTGCTGCACCTGAGTGTGAGCGGAGTGGGTGTAGTTTTGTGATAACTGCCACTTTTTTGCCAGCTTTTTGTAGTTCACGTGCAGCTGCATTGCCGGCAAGACCCGCCCCAACAATCACTGCATCATAAGTATGTATAGTAATACTCATTAACCGTCCTTAAATAGAGTGTACATAATAAAAATCGATTATAGCGACTCAAATACCTATCTAGGGTTAAAGAGGAAAATAGTGACGTAAAGTTACACTTTTTTGTTGGAAGTTTAGACGGAGTGGGAAAATTGGTAGCAGCCTAAGGCGTATGCTACTTTAGTGCACTGCTTTTGTCCCGTAGTTGAGCGATACGGTTACCACCGTGTTGGATTGACATTGAGAGGACTTTGTTTGCTTTGGAGATAACTTCTTCAAGCTTTTGAGCTGCCAATTTCTGTACAAATCCACCACTGATCGTAACAGAAATATTTGTACCTTCAGGTGTTTTAAACGAGGTCTCGGCGACACTTTTACGTATGAGTTCACAATCGTTGATCGCGCCGGTTTTGTCTTGTCGAGAGATGACGACAGCAAACTGGTTGTGTTCTATTCGGCCAATAATATCGTTGTGTTGACGGTAAAGCGAAAGCATGAAACCGATTTTCTTGAGGATGCTCTCAGAAAATTCTTTGGGATATTGCATCTCCAGTTCATTCAGTTTATCAACGGCAAATATACAGACAGCCGTATAATTACCCGGTTTTTGCGATTTCTTGTCATGATATTCATGCATAAAACCTTTGTTATTGTTTATTCCGGTAACGCTGTCGAGATAAGCAGGGTTCTGTACGGTAGCCGATTTGGTCGTACGACCCATACGTTTGGAAATATTGTCTGCTTCGGATGTGGCAAATGCGGTAAGGTCTTCATTGTCGATTGAATGGAGTGACAAAATGTCACGTTGAACAATATTGAGACGTAAAGAGACCCAAAATGCTGAAAATCCGATCAACAGCAAGAGAACAATGATCAAACCGACCTCGATTTGAAACCGTCTCTCTTCATAGCTTAGATTTTGTGAGGTCATGTCGTTGATCTGTGCAATCAGAGCGTGGTACGTTTTTGAAAACTGATCTTTACGATTGCCCAGCTCCTCCTCATCAATCTCATCTTGGGTATACCAGTCTCCTGCTGCTACATTAAAATTATTGATTGCGTACTGCAGTTTTGTTAGTTGGTTGTGGTAGTTCTGTATTTTGGAAAACTTACTGATAAAATCATAGGCATAAAAACCTGAGAGTGCTTCTCCCTCATGTTTTAACATTGTATTATTGCCACGGAACTGAATATTTGCCATATCCATATCATCACGGCTGAGATTGTAGACTGCCGTTGCTAGATCTTTTTGCTTTTGCAGGCTTTCCAATTTATAAAATGATGTGTATTCACTTAAAATTGTTGCCGTTAAAAGTATGACTAATAACAGTGCAAGTGCAAAAAGAGATTTAATACTACTAAATATCTTTACGATGGAGAGATGCATTATGAACCTTCTTATACTAATGTTAATTTGTGTTTATAGGCATTTTATTGTGAATGGGGTTAATTGAGACTTAAAAAAAAGTTATATCTTGCCTATTGTTAGGTATCCGGGACAGAATAGGATAAAATATCAATAAAAAGATGCGATGTGAACGTCGAAAGTTATTTTATTAAACTCTTTTCCGCACATACACGACATATTGGCGATGATGGTGCCGTAATCGGACAGACTGTCTATAGTAATGATGCGTTTTGCGAGGGTGTTCATTTTAAGCGATCCTGGATGTCGCTGAAGCAGATCGCCTATAAGGCAATGCTCATCAATATATCGGATGCGGTGGCGATGAATGCCAAGGCTAGATATGCGCTCTTGAGTATTGCTATACCTTCAAGTTACTCCCTGCACGACCTAAAAGAGCTGCATTCCGGTTTTCAGGAAGCTTCAGCTCAATTCGGCGTTGAGATCATTGGCGGCGACACTGTTTCAAACAGTAAACTTGATATCTCTATTACGATTATTTCGCACAGCGACCGTCCTTTGCGTCGCGATGGTCTGAAAAAAGGCGATCTCCTCGCTTATACAGGGAGTATCGGTGAAAGTGCGAGAGACCTTCGTTATCTGTTAAGCGGCGGCAAGGTCCACTCCCGATCAAAGTTCGTGCGTATCGCACTCAGAGATGCCTTTATCGCGGATGCGGCCTCATCACTTTCTTGCGGTATGGATATCTCTGATGGACTCGGCAGTGATCTTGAGCGGTTTCATAGCTTAAATAAGGTAGGATTCCACTTTAATAAACCATTAGACAAAAAACTTTTTTGCAGTGGTGAAGAGTATGAGATGCTGATCGGGTTTAACCCGCGTCAACGTAAAAAGATCGTACGTCTGGCCGCTAAAAACCGCACGCCGTTGCACATTTTTGCCAAAGCGGTCCGCAGATCGTACAAAAACCGCTGTAAGGCACACCATTTTTAACTCAACTATTGTTTGGGTTCAATGATAATTTAGGACACCATGAACAGATTTTACGCACTTTCACACACACCAATTTCGTTCCATTTCAGACAAAATCCCCGTGATTTCGTCGTCGATGAGCAGCCTTTGTACGAGTTCAGCGGGGAGGGAGAACATCTTGTTCTTCATATGCGCAAGAAAAACCTTGCCACCTGGGATGCGATAGGTATTATTGCCAACCACCTTGGCATCAATGCGCGTGAGATCGGTTATGCAGGTCTGAAAGACAAAAATGCATTGACAAAACAGTACATCTCTATTTTGAAAAAACATGAAGAGAAACTCAAAAGTTTTGAACATGAGAATATAAAGTTTGTTGAACGGACATATCATAATAATAAGATCCGTTTAGGACACCTTAAAGGAAACCGCTTTTTTATCCGTCTTAAAAAAGTCAATCCTACGGCGGCAAAGAAACTCTCTGAAGCGCTGAAAACGATCAAAAAAGAGGGGATGCCGAACTTTTTCGGGTATCAGCGTTTTGGTGCTGACGGTAACAATTACAAAGTGGGTGAAGCGATCTTAAAAGGTAAGAGAAAAGAGCGTAATGTCAAACTGAAACGTCTCTATATCAATGCCTTTCAAAGCCATATGTTCAATCTATGGTTGAGCCGTCGTCTTGAGATCAATTCTCTTGTCTCCAGCTTCGAACCAGAAGCGCTTTGTGATGTGTTGAACATGCCCAAAGATGTCATCGCTGCGCTCAAAGCACAGACGCATCCGTTCAAGATTTTTAAGGGTGATATCCTAAAGCACTACCCTCACGGCTCTCCGTTTGAATACGAAGGAGAAGCGCGTGATATAGAGCGCGTCAACGAAAAAGACGTTGTACCGACAGGTCTGCTGCTGGGGAAACGTTCGCGCCGGGCAACCGGTCTTGCCGGTGAGATCGAAAAAGAGTTCGACATGGACTACAATCAGATAGACGGCGACCGTCGATATGCATGGATCTACCCCGAAGATGTCGAATATGAGTATAAAGAGAACGAAGCATGGTTCGAGATGCACTTTACACTGCCAAAAGGGTGCTACGCCACCGTACTTATCGAAGAGTTGGCAAAACGTCCACTACAGCCGGAAATTACTAAGGAGTCATAACAATGCGTCATATTACAAGTCTATTTTCACAAGGATTCGGAAAATTTGCCAATGCCTATTTTCCTAAACCCATTCAAGATCTAATCAATAAAGGATATGTCAACCTGATGGGCCTCGACATGAGCGAGTTTCGTGATCCAACGACATATACCTCGCTTAATGCACTCTTTACCCGTCATCTTGAAACACCGAGATCCTTTTCGGAAGATCCAAAAGACTTTATCTCGCCATGTGATTCCTTGATCACAGAGTGCGGCCGACTGCACGAAGATATCGCGCTGCACATTAAGGGTATGTACTACAACATCAATGATCTGCTGGGTGACGAGATCGCTGATGATAATAAGACAAAACTGATCGATGGTGACTTTATCAATTTCTACCTGTCGCCTAAAGACTATCACCGTTACCACATTCCATGTGACCTGAGCGTTAAGAAAGCGGTCCATATCCCGGGTAAACTGTATCCGGTCAATATGACCTATCTGAACAAACAGCCCAACCTTTTTATTGAGAATGAACGTGTTGTCCTGGAGTGTGTAAGCAGCGAAGGTAAACTCTTTTACATGATACTGGTAGGTGCGTTGAACGTCGGTGTGATGCAGGTTGCATTTGAACCGTCTATCCAGACCAATGCAAGCAGTACAGACGTAACTGTTTATGAATATACTGAAGGTATCAAACTCACCAAGAATGATGATTTCGGCTGCTTTGAGATGGGCTCGACAATCGTCGTTATAGCGGAACCGGGGTTTTTGGAACTTGGTGTTGACGTTAATGAAAAAGTATCGTATGCACAAACGATCGCGACGATAAAATAGAGTGGTTTAGTATGTGGTTTACACATACTGTTACAATAACCAAGCAGTGAACGGCCATAGACTCTTTGTGAGTCGTTGGCCGGGCCTATTGTTTAAGCTATCTGTTTTTCACTTCCATTCTTGCCAGTAATCGACCGTCTTCTTCATATATTTCCATCCTAGAGTCAATCGAGAACTTCTGCTCAGCCAGTTCGTCTTGAACAGAGTGCAGTACGGCAGCAAAGCGCTGGAACATGGGTACAACAATATAGTCTATCTGTTCTTGCTTGACCTTGAGTGCCAGTGAACGTACCGCACAGTTGTACAAGGTTTCGTTGGTCGAATATTGAAGTTTGTAGCTGCGCATAATATTGATGTTCTTTATCAGTGCCTCTTTTTCGATGTCTGACATTGTGGTGTTCTCGTTTACACGTAGGATCTCATCTTCGATCATCGCCTGTTCTTCTTTGATACTCGCTTGTACGACCTTTTCAAGATCTTTGCAATACTTTTTCAGACCTTCTGCAACTTCACTGTCCGTCAGACGTTTACTGTCTATAGCATACTGGTAGGTCTTATCTTCGAAATAGTGATGGTCCAGAGCTTGTAAAAGTTGAACGGCAATGTTTAAATAGGTGTATCTGTCATCATGCTGCGAATCAAAGCTTATTCCTGTTTTGGAAATGAGCGGTTTTGGGCCGACATATTTTATCTGCATAAAAAAGCCTTATAGTTTGTTCGGGTAATTGTATCATAATGCGTTTTCACACTGTATATTGTGCTGATAAAACTCTGTCTGTTGATCAGTCAAAAAAATAATGTTTTTGCAGCTATCATAGGGAATTTTCGTTGTTTTAAGGCTTTGTATCAGCGCTTATCAAGTTTGCTTATATGATTTTATGCTACTCTGTTTCAAGCATATTTCCAAGGATATCGGTTTGACTAAACGTTTCATTATTTTACTATCATTGCTGATAGGTTCTTTCTCACCACTCTCTTCTGCACCATTAGGTGCTCCTCCACAGTTTAACACGGCAACACAGAACGCTGAAAAGCTCAAAGATGGAAAGAGTATCGTTATCGGTACGTTTGACAACAGACAACAGGCAGACTTACAGTTAAATTCACTGTTGGATTTTATGGACAGTAATTCGAAAATTGTCAATTTAGAGTTGGTACATGGGTTCGATTATGCCGTAAAAGAAGAAAATGGAAGATACACCGTCAGTATAGAGCCTTTTATAGACGATGACGCGCTCAATGATGTTTTGTTGATCGTTCAGATCCCTTATCCGAGAGCGCAGGCAAAAGAGTGTAAAGGTTGTGTGCGCGAAGAACTTCTGTTGGCTAAAAAACGTCAATTAGCCGAGCAGGAACAGGAATTAATAGAGAATGCCATTGCTTTCGAAGAGAACGCTTCACATGTCGCTGTCAGTGTCGAAGAGGATAATGATGTCGAAGAAAAGGTCCCTGACGTAAAAAAAACAGCTGTCAAAAAGACGGAGACAGTCGTTGCGAAACCGGCATTTAAAACTGAGTATATCTTTTATGGCGTTGGTGCTCTTGCTCTGATCGTGTTACTGTTTCTAGTGATGCGAAAACCTAAAAAGGCGTCAGATAAAGAGCTTAGAGAACTTTATGAGCAGGCAAAACAGCTTGAAAACGAGATGAAAGCTGAAACAGAGAGCGGGGCAACGCCTACTGTACCTGAAGCTGAAGAAGAGGTCGTTCCATTGCCCGATGCCGAAGTTGAGCAAGAGGTGTCTGTTGAAGAGGAGCCGGTTGTAAAAGAAGAGCAGGCTGCAGTCAAACCGAAAGAGGTTGGTGAGCTCAAACATAAGTTACGTGAACCCAACAGTGCCGTAAGCACCGTTACAAAAGATAACTTTAAAGAGTTTGAAGGACTCCGTCTTCTGATCGCAGAAGATAATCTCATTAACCAGAAAGTAATCGTCGGACTCTTAAAAGATTCCGGGATCAATATTAAAATTGCCAATGACGGTCAGGAGTGTTTAGAGATTTTGGAAGAAGACTCCAATTATCCGATCATCTTGATGGATGCACATATGCCGCGTATCGACGGTCTTGAAGCGACACGTCAGATACGTGCCAACCCAGCCTATAACCACATTACCATTATGGCACTCAGCGGTGATACCGGTGCAGATGACATACGTAAGATGCGTGAAGCAGGTATGGAAGAGCAGTTAGAAAAGCCGCTGAAAGTCGCAGCCCTTTACCAGGCTCTTTACTGTTACTTTGATCCAAACACCATTGGTGGTCCTGCTGAGGAGCTACCGGAGATACATCTGGACAACTCTCTTGGCCTTGAGATGCTGGGAGGTGATATTGAGCTTTACCATGAGATCCTGGCTGAATTCCAATCTCTTTACCATGACTCGGATGAAAAAATAGAGTTATGGCTTAAACATGGTGATCTTGACAGAGCGAAGGCACTGCTTCTGGATGTCAAGGGTATTGGTGAGAGTATCGGTACGGCAGAGCTCACACAGACTGCTGAAGAGTTCAGAGAAGCTATTATTGCCGGTGAATCTGACAAATATCCAAGATTGATAAACCTTTACCGTTCACATCTACAATCTATTTTAGCAGACATCGCAGAAGTATAATCTTCTGTTTATCTGTATCCAGGAAAATATATGAAACACTTTCTCTCCTTTCTCTTTATCGTCATGTTGTCATCCCTCTACGCTGTCGAAGTTCCTACCTATAAAACGATTATCATTGGAAGTTTTTTATCCCAGGAGGATGCTGACCATCATAAAAAGCAATTTGAGGCGTGGGCGAAGAACAATGCCCACCTTAAAATACTACAGAAAGATGGTCTATTTCATGTTGTCTCCAGAGATTCCGGTGCATATAAGATCGTTGCGTTGGAACCTATTGAAGACGAGCAACTTTTGAATGAACTTTTTGAGACAGTTAGGCCGGTCTATCATGATGCCTTTATCTCAACCGTAACGTCAAAACATCTTTTAGACATGTATTCTAAAGAGAAGATAGCGACGAAGGTGGCAGCGACCACGACGCATGCGGCAGAAAACAGACCGACTCTCCCGGCTGTAGCAAAACACTCGGCTGCTGTGAACACAACTGTCGTTGACCATGAAAATGTAAGAAAGCCTGTAGTCGTACAAGAGAAAGCCTCTCCTGCGGTGGTCAAAGTCAAGGTTATAGAGCGTGAGGATTCTTATCTGGCGTATACGCTTATCATAGGTGTGGTTGTGTTGGCGATAATGGTGATCTATCTTCTTTTCCGTCAGCGTAAAGAGGCACAGCACGTAAAAAAGATCCAAGATGAGATCACGAATCTAAACAGTTCATACAACGAACTTGACACTACCAACCGTGTATACAAAGAGTCTATACAAGAGCAAGAAGAACTTATCGAAGAGATGTCAGGCAAGCTTAAAGACCCTGCAAAGTCCATTTTAGGCAGATCGGAAAGGATATTAAAGACAAAACTCAACGACAAACAGTCTATTGAATTGCGAAACATACATGATTCAGGTCAAGTTCTTTTTGAAATTGTTGATGATCTGCTTGACTTTATGAAGATACGTGCCAACAAACTCGAGATCAAAGAGAAGCCGTTTGATATCAATGAACTGCTCGACATCGTTGTCCGTTCTGTTTTGGAGCGTATCGAGAAGAAAGATGTCGAGGTGATCTTTGATATTGAGAAGAACGTACCGCCGCGTATCATAGGTGACCCGATCCGAATCGGTCAGGTATTGACAAACCTCCTTGAGAACGGGATCAAGTTCACCAATGCCGGTGAAGTCAAACTGCATGTAAAACGTCTGAGTAAGACCGAAGATAATATACAGTTGATGTTCGAGATAGTCGATACCGGTGTGGGGATTCCGGAATCAAAACTGGATGATATTTTCACCCCTTTTTATCAGATAAATCATAATAACAGTGCCGGTTTGGGCCTGTCGATCTCAAAAGCGCTTGTTGAGATGATGGGCGGGGAGATATTGGTTAAGACAGAGTTGAACAGAGGTTCCACATTTACTTTCGTTCTGGGTCTTAAAGAAGTTGATCCGGAAGAGAAAAGACACTACCACTTGCCGGATAACGCCTACAAGTCCCGTCGTGTATTAGTCATTGATTACCACGATAATGCAGCAACTTCAATGAAACATCTTCTTGAATATTTCCGCAATGAGGTTGATATCTTCTCGCAATCCGACTTGGAATCTATGGCACCGGATCTAAATCAATATGAGTTACTCTTTATCTCCGAAAAACTGCTCTCATTTGAGTTGATCAAACAACTTGATTCAATAAAGTCGAACGATAATATTAAATTGGTTGTTGTCGGCAGTATGCTTCATAAAGTGAATAATCTGAATGTTGTTGACAAGCTGGCAGATGCCCGTCTTATGAAACCCGTCAATCAACAAAATATATTTGACCTGTTAGTCGGTTTTTATGGTGAGAATGAAGAGGTCAAACCACTGCCTACTGCTGAGGAAGAGAGAGAAGGGTGGTCAACTTCAATGCCGCGTATTGTGATAGAGCGTACGCAAAAGCAGGATGTCCATAAAGATGATTTTGTTGTCTTTGACGGGGGCAAAATCCTGGTTGCCGAAGACAACCTTATTAACCAGAAAGTAATCAGCAGTCTGTTAAAAGATAGCGGTATTGAGGTCGATATGGCTGAAAACGGAAAGATCGCTGTGGAGATGGCAGAAGCTAAAAAGTATGATCTGGTTCTGATGGATATCAATATGCCGGTAATGAACGGTTATGAAGCCACAGAACGTCTTAAAGCGTCTGAGAAGAGTGCCGACATACCCGTAGTCGCGCTTTCTGGAAACACCTTGCCCGAAGAGATAACGTTGATGAAGAGCTGCGGCATGGATGACCGACTTGAGAAACCTATTAAAGTGCAAGCGCTCTATTCGGTCTTCAGTAAATATCTCGAATTCCATCCGATAGTGGAAGAGAAAGTTGAGAGTACGTTGCCGGATCAGCTTTTCAGATATGAAGAAGCACTTGAACGATGCGGCGGTGATATAGATCTCTATAAAGAACTTGTCGGCGAGTTTATAAAACTATACAAAAACTCTGACTCTACTTTACATAAACTGTTGTCGCAGAAGGACTCTTTAGCGATTAAGGAGCTGAGTCTTGATATTAAAGGTGTCAGTGCCAATATCGGTGCCTACTCACTGGCTAATGCGGCACAGAATATCAATGAATCAAGTCTTTCAAGTACAAGCATGCCAAAACATTTGGACAGCTATAGAAAGATACTGCATAAAACGCTTGATGCACTTGGCACCAAGATGGAGTCGATCTGACCAAAAAGAGAAGTTTCCCCCTGTGTAGAAGTGACCTTTTGACATTTAGGTCTGCTTTCACATGCTTTTTAGCTCTCTTTTTTTACAATACGCTTAAAAAGAACCTAACAGATGCGAATTGATAAATATTTAAATGCCGTAAACATCACCAAACGCCGTTCAGTGGCGCAGGATATGATCAGTTCAGGTGTTGTCTCTATAAATGACAAAGTGGTTAAAGCCAGTAAAAATGTCGAGATCGGCAATGTGATCACGATCGCTTATCTTAAAGAGGCCAAAAGATATGAAGTCCTTGCCATTCCGACAAACAAGTCGACGCCTAAAGCTGAACAGGACAAGTACATCAAGGAGCTGTCATGAATTATGATGATGCATTTAAAGCCTTTACCTCTCTTTTCAACCATGAGATGAACGATGCCGAGATGCGGGAGTTCCTGGTCTCTATGAAGTTGGATGAGAGTACCTCCGTCGACGCTATAGCCGCGGCGGCAACGGTGATGCGTTCAAATGCCATTGCCTTACCGGTCTCTGAAGAACTTCGACCTAAACTGCTTGATGTTGTGGGTACCGGCGGTGACAAGATCGGCAGTTTTAACATCTCTTCTACCGTGGCCCTTTTGTGTGCATCAATGGGTTCGTATGTTGCCAAACACGGCAGCCGCTCGATAACGTCAAAATCGGGCAGTGCCGATATGTTTGAATCGTTAGGGGTACGGCTTGACCTGAGCATCGAACAGAGTGCAAAACTGCTCGAAGAGAGCGGCTTTACTTTTATGTTCGCACAGAACCATCACCCGGCAATGAAGTTCATTATGCCGGTGCGTAAAACCATTAGCGAAAAGACCGTCTTTAATGTTCTCGGTCCCTTGACCAATCCGGCTGGGGTAGAGAAGATCATGCTCGGTGTCTTCGACAAGGCTTTTGTCCCGAAGATCGCGCAGGCGTTGCAGGTCAACAAGGTCAGATCGGCAATGGTTGTCAGTTCAAGAGAGAGAATGGATGAGATCAGTATCTCAGACATCAGCTATGCTGCGCGTGTCATAGAGGGGAGTATAACAGAGTATGAGATCGACCCGACAGCATTCGGTATAGAGCGTCAACCGCTTTCCGCTATTGTCGGTGGGGACGCTGCTGAAAATGCACAGATCTTACACAATATATTTAGTAATATCGCTACAGACGCCCAACGTGACATTGTGATGATCAATGCCGCCAATGCGTTCATTGTAGATGGAAAAGCACGTGATATACAGGATGGTTTAGAGATCGCCAAAGAGGCTCTTTTAAGCGGCAAAGCGAAAGCCAAACTTGAACAGATCATCCAAGTAAGTCAAAAACTGTGATCGAATTACGCTGTTCTTTAGACAACCTGCAAAGTGTTTGTGACGCTATTGCCAAAGCATTGCCCGAAGGCGGTGTTGTGATCCTGCAGGGTACATTAGCTGCCGGAAAGACCACATTGACGCAGGCTTTCGCCAACTATTTAGGTCTCGACGAAGCGGTTACCTCGCCGACGTTCTCACTCCAGCAGTGTTACGGTGAAAAACTTTACCATTACGATATCTATAACCACGGATTGGACCATTTTCTCTCTTTGGGTATGCTTGAGGAGCTCGAACGTGACGGCTATCATCTTATAGAGTGGGGTGACGAGGCGCTTGCGCAGTTGTTGAAGAGCGCTCAGATACCAACGATAACTGTGCAGATCGATAAAGCAGATGAAAACAGCAGAACCTACAGGATAATAAACGATGCATAAATTAATAGCAAAAGACCTTGTTAAGACGATCAAAGGCACTGAGATCGTGCGAGGCATGTCCCTGGAGGTCAGCTCCGGCGAAGTGGTTGGACTGCTTGGCCCTAACGGTGCCGGAAAAACAACCAGCTTTTATATGATCTGCGGATTGGTCGAGATGACCAGTGGGGAAGTCTTCTTTGACGGTGAGGATATCTCCCATATGCCCCTGCATCAACGTGCTATCAAAGGGATAGGGTATCTGCCGCAGGAGGCCTCTATCTTTAAAGACCTTACAGTCGAAGAGAACCTGATGGTCGCAGCACAGGTCAACATCAAAGGTGAAAAAGCGCAGTATGCACGGATAGAAGAGCTTCTGGACATGTTTAACATCGAGCCGATTCGCTACCGTAAAGGGATCTCGCTTTCAGGCGGGGAACGCCGTCGTGCGGAGATCGCCAGAGCGCTTATCAACTCGCCGAGATTCTTGCTGCTTGATGAACCTTTTGCCGGGGTTGATCCGTTAGCGGTCAGTGATATCCAGGAGGTCATCCATCAATTGGTGCAGTACGATATCGGTGTCCTGATCACCGACCACAATGTCCGTGAGACACTCGATGTCTGTGACCGGGCCTATGTCATTAAAAGCGGTACGCTGCTAGCTTCGGGTACCAGTGAAGAGATCGGACAGAACGAAGATGTCCGTAAACACTACCTGGGCGAATCCTTTAAGCTCTAAGAGCACTACCGTGACTAAAAAACTTGAGGCCGTCAAAAGACGTTTGGATCTTGAAGTCTTAAAACGGAACAACCTCGAGGAACTCCACCTCTCACGTCCCGACCCTATCATGCCTGCAAGGGAGTACAATGATGAATATATCGCGCTGTTGTGCGCGCTATTCGGTTATGGCCGGGCTGACAGTATCATCAGATTTCTCTACTCTTTGGACTTCTCTCTACTGGATGCGACTGAAGAGCAGATAGAAAAAGTGTATGACTCCTTCTATTATCGATTCCAAAACGGCAATGATGTTGTTGAGATCTTTCGAACACTGCGTCGGTTGAAAGAAAAGGACTCGCTTGAAACGCTCTTTTTTGAGGGGTACAGGGAAGAGGAAGATGTTCTTTCGGGTATCAATCGACTTATTCAAGCAATGCAAAAGGTCAACCCTTATGAGAGCAGGGGGTACCGTTTTCTGGTCGGACAAGAGGTGACAAAGAGAAAAGGGAACTCAGCGATGAAGCGCTGGATGATGTACCTGAGATGGATGGTCAGAAAAGACAATATCGACATGGGTCTGTGGTCCAAGGTCGATAAAAAAGATCTTCTTATGCCGCTTGACACACACACCTTCAACGTCTCCAGAAAGCTGGGGCTTTTGACGCGAAAAACATACGACCTGCAGGCGGCTTTGGAGCTGACAGAGACCTTGAAATGTTTTGATGAAACAGACCCGATCAAATATGATTTTGCCCTCTATAGGATTGGGCAGGAGAAAATGCTATAATCGCGTTTATAAAACAACTTTAGGAGTCTACGATGGAATGTGAATTTCCCACTATCAACGCCAACGATGATCAGATGAAAGAGATCTTGGAGAGCGTCAAGACGATTGCCGTTCTCGGTCTCTCTCCTGATGAGAGTAAAGACAGCAACAAAGTTGCGCGTTACCTGCAAAGTGTCGGATATACGATCATTCCTGTCTACCCTAAAGCCGATGAAGAGATCCTGGGTGAAAAAGTCTACACCTCTTTGGCCGATGTACCGGGTCAGGTGGACATGATCAATATCTTCCGTAAACCAAACGCACTGGATGCTATTGCTGATGTAGCGATTGCACGAGGTGATGTTAAAGTGTTCTGGTCCCAAAAAGGGATCGTCAACAATGCTGCTGCACAAAGAGCGGAAAATGCCGGCATGAGAGTTGTTCAAAACCACTGTTCAATGGTTGAACATTATAAGTTATTGGGGTAAAAATTGTTTCCATTACAAAAGATAAAAGAGGCGCATGAGCGCATTAAAGAAGTTGTCGTACATACCCCATTTTCCTATGCACCGTTTCTAAGCGGAGTGAGCGGGGTGGAGGTCTATCTGAAAAAAGAGAACCTGCAGATGACAGGTGCTTTCAAACTGCGCGGTGCCTTTAACAAGATCGCGTCACTGAGTGACACTGAACGCTCCCAAGGCGTTGTGGCAGCGAGTGCAGGCAACCATGCTCAGGGTGTTGCCTTTTCTGCACAGCATTACGGTATTAAAGCAGTTATTGTCATGCCCGACTCGACACCGCTTACCAAAGTGAACGGTGTCCGTCATTTTGGTGCAGAAGTGATCCTGGCCGGCAGTAACTATGACGAAGCTTATGCTTACGCGACAAAGTACGGTGAAGAGAACGGGCTTGTATTCGTCCACCCGTTTGAAGATGATGAAGTGATTGCAGGTCAGGGGACAGTCGCACTGGAGATTCTTGAAGAAGCCGATGACCTTGATGCTGTTATCGTTCCTGTCGGTGGCGGTGGACTGATCTCAGGTGTGGCTGCTGCTATCAAAGGGATCAATCCCAAGATCGAAGTGATCGGTGTCAGTGCGTCAGGTGCACCGGCGTTGAAAAACTCATTTGATGCCAAAACACCAATCGATTCTGTCTCGGTACGAACGATTGCCGACGGTATTGCGGTAAGGGACTGTTCTCCAATTACACTTGAGTATATGCTTGACAGTGTTGACACCTTTATTACAGTCGATGAGAATGAGATCGCGAGTGCTATCCTTTTTCTTTTAGAGAAACAGAAATTGGTCGTTGAAGGCGCCGGTGCTGTCGGTGTTGCTGCACTTTTACATAAAAAACTGTCGCATCTGGCCGGCAAAAAAGTGGCTGTTGTTCTGAGCGGCGGTAATGTCGATGTTACGCTGCTTTCGGTCATTATTGAAAAAGGTCTGATCAAGTCTCACCGCAAATTGAAGTTAACCGTAACCCTGATCGATAAGCCGGGTTCATTGATGTCCCTGACTGAGCTGCTTAAAGATATGAACGCCAACATCGTTCATATCGCTTATGACCGCACTTCGACAGACCTCGATTACGGTGATGCCAGTGTTACCATTCACCTGGAGACAAAAGGTGAAGAACATCAAAAAGAGATCGTTCATACACTCCATGACAACGGTTACCTCAGTAACGAATTCCATTAAACTCTTCTTTGGGCGGTTGTGCCGCCGACCTCTTTTAAAGGCTCTTTTATGATCGCTATCGACTTAGGCTCAAACAGCTTCCGCTGTATCGAGTATGATTGTGATACGAAACAATTTGGACTCAGCTTCGAACGTATTGTCAAAACGGCTGACAAGATGCACGAAACAGCGAAAATCAGTGACGGCGCTGTTGATCGTGTCATTTCTGCATTGACTGAGGCTGACCGGGTATTGGACTTCAGAGCCCACTTTGTAAAAGCGGTTACAACACAAGCGATGCGCATGGCGGGTAATTCAGATGACGTTGTTGCACGGATAGAAGCAGAGACAGGGATAGGGTTTGAAATTATCTCATCGAATGATGAGGCTTACTATACGCTGGTCGCAGTAGAAGCGCGTCTGCAAGCGTTGAGCATTGAGAGCAGTCATTTTGTTTTGATAGATGTCGGCGGCGGTTCAACGGAGATCATCTTTTACAGAGAGGGCAAGATGGAGAGTCAAAGCTTTCCGATCGGTATTGTCACAACGGCGCAGATCTGTGATGAGGAGATGGATATCCATCAGTACCTTGATGAGCAGTTCAAAGGTCTGGTGAGATATGTTGCGAACTATTATGCGACTACAGGCAGACCATCATCGTTTGTAGCGACAGCAGGGACACCGACAACGATGGCTGCTTATCTGCTTGGGATGAACTATCAAAACTATGATGTTGAGAAGATAAACGGTTACACACTCACTTTGGCCGGTACACAGCTGGCTCTTGACGGGTTGATGGCCTTGACTGAAGAGAAGAGGGCAGAGATCGTTGGTGTCGGACGGGAGAGCCTTATTCTTGCGGGTATTGTCATTGTTCAGAAGCTGTACGCTGTTTTAGGATTTGATGAGGCTATTGTTATTGATGACGGGGTTCGAGAGGGTGTGGCAATCGATTATTGCCGGAATCAGGTGATGCTAAAAACATAACACCTTGTCGCATCGACCCGGATAGGCAAGAAACTGTCCTATGCTTATCGTGAAATTCTGCCTGTCACAGATTGAAAACAGGGGGATTGGACGCAAAAAAAGTCACTTTTTGCATCTGTATGACTCCTTTGAGACAGACAGAAAATGCTTATCCCTCTACAAAGTAGCGCTTCATTCAACAAAGAGAATATTAAATTTATTTGAAAGAAAATTCCATCCCGAAATTTAACAAAAAATATAGCTTTAATACCCTATAATAGGCGAATTTTTTCATCTCCGGTGTTCCGGAGAATCGATTTCGATTGAATAATATATTTTGAGGAGTCGCTATGCAGATAAGCGGAGCGCAGATGGTCATTGAGGCACTGATTGCCGAAGATGTTGACACCGTTTTTGGATACCCGGGTGGGGCCATTATGAACGTTTACGACGAGATCTATAAACAAGATGGTTTTGAACACATCCTGACGCGTCATGAACAAGCTGCTATACACGCAGCAGAGGGTTATTCCAAAGTCACTGGTAAAGTCGGTGTTGCTATGATCACTTCCGGACCGGGATTCACAAATGCCGTAACGGGTCTTGCAGACGCATACATGGACTCCATCCCTATGGTCGTCATTTCAGGTCAGGTGCCGATGTCGCTTATCGGTACGGATGCTTTTCAAGAGATCGATGCCGTCGGTATCAGCCGCTCTTGTACAAAGCACAACTACCTCGTCACCGACGCGAAAGATCTGCCTCGTATCTTGAAAGAGGCCTTTTATATCGCCTCTTCAGGACGTCCTGGACCTGTTCATGTCGACATCCCTAAAGACGTAACAGCGCAGATCGAAGAGTTCGTCTACCCGGAGAGTGTCGATATCCCGACATATAAACCGCATACGAAAGGCAACAAGCGCCAGATGAAAAAAGCGGTCGATGCGATCGCTGAAGCAAAACGTCCACTTTTTTACCTCGGCGGCGGTATCATCAATTCGAATGCAGCTTACGAGGTACGCGAATTTGTCAAGATGACAGGTATTCCGGCTGTTGAGACCTTTATGGCTCGCGGAACACTCAGATCTGACAACCCTCTACTCATCTCTATGCTGGGTATGCACGGTTCGTATGCAGCGAACATGGCAATGAGTGAAACAGACCTCGTCATCGCTTTGGGCGCACGTTTTGACGACCGTGTAACGGGTAAACTTTCAGAGTTTGCAAAACATGCCGACGTCATTCATGTTGACATCGACCCGGCAAGTATCTCCAAACTTGTCAATGCCGACTACCCGATAGTAGGGGACATTAAAGGTGTCGTTGCCGAGATGATCGAACTGGCAAAAGAGAAAGTCGATGCCCAGCGTTATACACCTTGGTTAGAGACTGTTGAGCACTTCGATAAGCTGCACCCGCTTCGTTATAATGAAGATACAGAGAATATTAAACCGCAGTGGGTTATTGAACGTGTCGGTCAACTTCTCGGGGATGATGCCAACATCTCTACAGATGTCGGTCAGCACCAGATGTGGACAGCACAGTTCTATCCGTTCAGCCGTCCCCGCCAGTTCATCAGTTCCGGCGGACTTGGTACAATGGGCTTCGGTTTTCCGGCGGCTCTGGGGGTTAAACGCGGTGCAATGGACAAGGTCAGTGTCAACTTTACCGGCGACGGTTCGATCTTGATGAACATTCAGGAGTTGATGACGGCGGTTGAGAAGAAATTGCCGGTAATCAATATTATTTTGAATAACAATTACCTGGGTATGGTACGTCAATGGCAGACGCTGTTCTATGACAAACGTCATTCAGAGACAGATCTTTCGATCCAGCCTGATTTTGTCATGTTGGCACAAAGCTTTGGCGGTATCGGTTATGTAGTTACGACAAAAGATGAGTTTGATGCGGCGCTGAAAGATGCTGTAGAGAAAAATGTGGTTGCATTGATCGATGTTAAAGTCGAGCGTTTAGAAAATGTTTTACCGATGGTACCGTCAGGCGGATCACTGTTTAACATGATGTTATTAGAAAATAAGAAGGAGTCATAATGCAAGATGAAAGAAGAGTAATCTCTGTTATTGTGGCGAATGAGGCGAGTGTTCTCTCTCGTATTTCCGGCCTTTTTTCTGCCCGTGGTTATAATGTCGTCTCATTGACAGTCGCACCGATCCCTGACAGCGAATATTCACGTCTGACGATCGTTACGATGGGCTCCGTACGTGTTATCGAGCAGATCACCAAGCAGCTTCATAAACTAATTCCTGTTCTGCGCGTAAGCGACACGGAAGAGATGATCGAAAAAGAGATGGTCCTTGTCAAGTTTCCGATCTCGGAAGACCTGAGTGATATCTCTGTTCTTGCCAACGCCTATAACGGCAAGATAGCGAATGTCGGTACAGACACGATTATTGTAATGGTAGCAGACGAGCCGAAACGTGTTGAGCACTTTTTAACGGCCATCAAGCGTTTCCATCCGATCGCTATCGTTCGCGGTGGTACGGTTGCACTCGAACGCTGATCAAGAAGGGATAGTATTGATAGAGTTAAACAGTTTAATGAGCACTATTGAGATCGATTATGACGGCCCGTCAATTGCTATCTCCTCTTTGAACACGCTCAGTGACGCCACCGAGAATGAGTTGAGTTTTTTACAAAACAAGAGTTACATCAATGAACTCTCTGAGACCAAAGCAGGTGCTGTCTTCGTCTCTGCCAATATGGTTGAACATGTTCCTTCCACAACGATAGCAGTTGTTGTAGATGAACCCTATTTGGCTCTTGCAAAAGCGAGTAAGCTCTTTTCCCCTCTGCTGTTTGACACTGATGCTCCGGCACCTGTGATAGGCGAGGGAACACATGTGGCTGAAGGTGCCAATTTGGCGAAGGGTAGTGTTGTCGGAAAAAACTGTACGATCATGCCGGGAGCCTATATCGGTCGCGGTACGGTTATCGGTGACAACACGATCATTCACTCTAATGTTTCTGTTTACCATGACTGTATCATCGGTTCAAACTGCATCATCCACGCCTCATCTGTCATAGGAAGTGACGGTTTCGGTTTCGCTACGACGAAGCTAGGTACCCATGTAAAGATCTATCAAAACGGCAATGTGATCATTGAAGATGATGTTGAGATAGGCTCATCTACGACTGTCGACAGGGCAGCTTTTGGATCGACCTTGATCAAAGAAGGGTGCCGTATCGACAACTTGGTCCAGATTGGTCATAACTGTGTTATCGGTGAGTACTCTGTGTTGGTCTCCCAGGCGGGTGTAGCAGGATCAACCATATTGGGTCGGAATGTTGTTTTGGGCGGACAGGCTGCCGCAGCCGGACATCTTAAAGTGGCACCGTTTACTACGTTTGCCGCGCGTGCCGGCATTACCAATGATGTCAAAGAGAGTCATAAAGTGTATGGCGGTTTCCCGCTGATGGAACAGCGCATGTGGTTGAAACTGCAGGCTAAACTGTCTCGCTTATTGAAGTCTTAGTCAAGACTTCTCCTTTTTCTTATCTTCTAAAACCTACTTTGTAAAATAATATTTTTTCAAGAAAAAAGAGATACACTAGTGCATATTTTATAAACAAGGAAACGGTATGAGCGGAAAAGTCACGTTAGAAACAAGTATTCCATTAGAGGGTACAAAAAATGGTGTTATCTCAATCTCTCAGATCGAAGAGCCGTATGGACCAAAATCGGGAACAGTCGCCAGTATCGGCATCTCACTTGCAGGCAATGCAGAAGCGCCGGAGTGGAAAGTCCATCTTCCTCTGGGCAATCTTGACGCTGTTGTTGAAGCCCTTCAAAAACTAAAATAATCTTTTTGCACCTTTTGGTGCAAACACCTGTCTTTCTGCATTTACATCAAACTAAACCATTATTTAAAACAATAATCTACAGCTAAACTACAGTAAAGCTATTTTATACTGAATAAAAATCGTATTAGGATATCTTATGAAACACTGGTCAGTAATAGCGCTTCTGCTCACTTTGATCATATCGATAACTATGTACTGCCTGCCACAAACCAAAGAAGAGCGTATTATGCTTTTTCCAAAATGGAAAGAGAGTTATGATCTGACGCAAGGGATCATCGAGTCGGATGCACATAATGCTTATGTAGAGATCCTCATGAACAATAAAGCTGTTGATGCCTATGAAGAGGTGAAGCCGATGTTCCCGGTAGGATCAGAGATATTTAAACCGCTTTACAGCGATCCAGAAGGCAAAGAGTTCGCGCGTCTAGTCATCATGGTCAAGATGAAAGAGGGGTATGATAGTCAAAATGGTGATTGGTGGTACGGTGTTTATGACGAAAGCGGTACCAAGATGGCCTATGAAGGGCGCATACCGGAATGTATCAGCT
Source organism: Sulfurimonadaceae bacterium (assembly GCA_041596355.1). GTDB lineage: Bacteria > Campylobacterota > Campylobacteria > Campylobacterales > Sulfurimonadaceae > Sulfonitrofixus. Next base: position 55,627 of record JBFHIS010000008.1, read on the forward strand.
GCCATGCGATGGCCAAAGAGACAGACTATATGTTTTCACGCAGTGTCATGAAAAAGCTCGATGGTATCGATACCAATGAATTTGAAGAGTACTTGCCGGATAGTAACGAAGCGTATTGATTGAATTTAATAATTCAACCTTACATATATCATAGGCAAAATTAATATCTTGAATTCAGGAGTTGTTAAAGCGCCAATTCTTTTTTTAAGATAAATAAGAATATAGTTCATAGATTTTAATATTACAGGAGTGTAACATGAAAACAAAATATTTGGTTATGTCAGTCGCTGCGGTGGCGCTGATAGGTATGACAGGATGTAGTAGTGATAGTAATGATACTGCAAGCAGTTATAAAGTAGTGACGCCTACGTCAGCTGACAGCTATGAAGGTAGTACAGGTGATAATAATCTTTCAACTGCGGGTACGCTTTCGGTAGGGGGAACGTTACAGTCACGTTCTATCTTCCCTGTAGGGGATGAAGATTGGGTTGCAGTTCAATTACAAGGGGGTACAGTGTATGAACTCTTTACTACCAATCTTAATGAAGTAGGTGATACATATCTTTACCTTTACGACGAAAATGGTACTCAGCTTGCTAGAGATGATGACCACTTGTATCTGGATAGTGATATAGAAGAGTACAATGCGACATACAGCGGTACACACTATTTAAAAGTACGTTCATTTAGTATAAACGAAGCAACAAGTTATCAACTCGGTGTAAGAGTGCATGTCGATGTCGATAATGATGGGTATACGCCTACTTTTGACTGTAATGATAATAATGACACGATATATGCGACAGCAACAGAAATCCTAGGTGATGGTATCGATCAAGACTGCTCAGGTGTAGATGCACTGGATGCAAACACAACCGATCCATATGAATTAGACAATGATTTGGCAAGTGCGAAGGCAATACCAGTGTCGTATGGTTCATCCGGTGAAACACAGCATCGCAACGATATCTATAGTAAAATGCGTACGCTTGACACGACATCTGACACAGATTTTTACTCATTTACTGTTCCTGCACACTCTGCTTCATATATTATTGAAGCCTCTTACAATGCAGGTTTAAATGACTTTGATTGGTTCGGCTATGATGAAAATGGTACAGAAGTCATTTCTAGTAATGGTAGTATTTATGAATTTGTTGTAAATGATACAGATGCACCGTTGACCTATAAAGCAGAGATTAGAAGCAATGGTGTAGACACTGGTTGGTATGTTCCATATATGGTTCCGGCAGGTACAGATCTTGATGGTGATGGTTATTATACGCAGGATTGGGATTCAGACTGTGATGATACGGATGCGTTGGTCTATCCAGGTGGAGATGACAGTAACACAACTGACGGTATCGATTCTGACTGTAATGGAATTGACGGCTAACCTTAACGAGAAACGAGTAGATAAATATGAGATTGATGACAGTTGTAATAGGTGTTTTTCTACTTTTTGCTTCCAGCTTTATACTCCGTAACCTTTTATTGGAAGATGAAGTTGTTAGTAGCGAGAAAGCTGTTTTTTTTGAGAAAGAGTTGGACCATACTGAGTCGGTAGTGATTGAAGAGGAAGAACCTGTATTGGCTTCAACTGTGAATACACCAACTGTTCAGACTACTGTATACAGTGGTGGAAATACTGTTGAAAGATATAATTTAATAAGTACGTCGACTGATCAGCCGTCACAGGCAGAATTGGAATACAAAAGTATGCTTGTGAGAGAGCATCGAAAAACGATGGTCGCTGAGAAAAACAGCTACAAAAAAACTCGAGAGGAATGGCGTGCAGCTTTAAATAATGCACGAGAAGAAGCTGTTATTAGCGGTGATTACACAAGATATGAAGCGTTAAAAGCAGAAGAACCTACAAAAAATAAGCGATCAGAATAATCTGATCGTTCTTCATTTATATAGAGAAAGATATATCTTTTTCTACTTTCATCTAATTATGTATAAGAGATTGTTTTGAAACACTAAAGGGCTCAGCCTTTAGCAGAAGAATATTACTATTTATAGTCTTTCACGAACGCTTCGATTCGTTTGATCCCCTTTTCAATATTCTTCATAGCAGTCGTAAAGAAGAAACAGATATAGCTTTGAATGACAATTGAGACCTCTGAAGACAGAGATGTAAGACATTTATAGAACCTAAGTATCCGTTTGCAGTCTCTAATCGTCTTACCCCTTTCAAAGTGCAAAAATAATAAATAGATCGTTAAAAACATACATTTCTCTCTCCCGTTTCGACAACTTTAAGTTATAATCTTGACTAATACCCATTTTGCCAAAGGTGAGATAGACCCACGTTTAGTATAACTGTTTTGTTCAATTTACTTTAACGGGATGTGGGCGAATCAGTCAACTGGTATTGCGACCGTTGATTCTATACATTAGTAAGAGTAGTGATATTGAAATGTGGAACAGGAGTGTTAAATGAAGGCTAATAAATATAAAGCGATGTTTGTGATTGCAGCAGCATTGACGGTAATGGCAGGATGTAGTAGTGACAGTGACAGCAGCGTGCCATTTTTGAGTGTTGAAAGTAACCAGTCGGCCGATATTGTCATCGGACAGGTCGATTTTAACAGTTCACAGAGTAGTCCGACGGCAGCCAATTCTATGTACGCACCTTATGGCAACGCTATGGTCTATAACGGACATCTTTTTCTTCATAGCTATGGTGATAACAGAATTCTGGTGTACAACACGATTCCGACCGAAAATAATGCCAGCGCGGATTTTGTCATAGGCCAGGTTGATCTTAACAGCAGTAATAGTGGAACAGGCGCATCCGAAATGGGCGGACCAGGTTCTTTAGCCGTATATGACGGTAAACTCTTTGTGACGGAGTGGGATAACAACAGAGTCACCATATTTAATTCCGTACCGACTGAAAATAACGCATCTGCCGATGTTGTTGTCGGACAAGAAGACTTTAATCTGTCGGCCTCTGATTGTACCGCCTATAATCTATATGATCCGGAGACAATGATTGTTGTTAACGGAAAACTGATCATTACGGATTCGGATAATAACAGGGTGTTGATCTATAATACCATTCCGACCGAAAGCAACGCGTCGGCAGATCTTGTTTTAGGGCAGAACAGTTTTACGAAATGTACTGAAAATGATGATGATCAAGACGATTTGGCCGATTCGTCTCCAACAGCCCGTACGCTCTATTACCCGGCAGGTGCCTGGAGCGATGGGGAAAAACTGGTGGTCAACGATGCTTCGAACAACCGTGTACTGATATGGAACACATTTCCATCAGCCAATTTCCAGCCGGCTGACCTGGTTCTGGGACAGGGCGATTTTGACATGTATACTGAAAACGATGATGATCAAGACGGCAGTAAAGATGAGAATGCGACAGCACGCACATTAAACAACCCATATGACGGTGTATTTTCCAATGGAAAACAACTCTTTATCTCTGATGCATACAATAATCGAATCCTGGTATGGAACACTTTTCCAACATCAAATTTTGCCCCGGCTGATGCCGTTTTAGGACAAAACAATTTTACCGCAACAGGTTCTGATACAACAGCATATTCATTATCGTTCCCTACAGGTGTCTATCAGTATGAAAACAAATTGATCGTCACCGATGAAGGCAACAACCGCTATCTTGTCTTTAATGGACAATAAGGCTTTATAATAGAGAGACTCTGTCTCAACTTTCAAGCAGTGACAGATATATGGATATGGATGTTAAGTACCAAAGATGTTGGTACTTAGTAAATGAGGGGGTCTATTTATAGTTTTTGACAAACGCTTCGATGCGCTTGATCCCTTTTTCGATATTTTCCATACTGGTTGCGAATGAGAAACGGAAATACCCTTCAGCACCAAAACCGACCCCAGGAACAACTGCTATCTCGCTATCTTCCAACAGACGTTTACAGAACTCCAGAGAGTCATTTGAGATCTCTTTGATGTTAACAAACAGGTAGAAGGCACCGTCAGGTGAGAGGACAGAGAGTCCGTCGATCGCATTGAACATCTTGACGGCAACGTCGCGGCGCTCCTGAAAGGCTTTACGCATCATTTCGATCTCAGCGTCGGCTGAACCGTTCAGACCGGCGATAGCGGCCATCTGTGTGATCGAGTTGATGTTCGATGTACTTTGGCTCTGAAGCTTCTTCGTTGCTTTGATGAGTTCAGCATCGGCAGAAGCCATATAGCCAAAACGCCAACCAGTCATCGCAACGGATTTGCTCAGGCCATTGATCGTGATCGTACGTTTATACATGTCGTCACTGATAGAAGCTGCTGAAGTAAATTCACCGGCATAAACCAGTTTCTCATACATCTCATCACTTGCGACAAGAATATCAGTTCCTTCAAGGACTTTACCGATTGCAATCAGTTCATCTTTTGAGTAGACAGCACCCGTCGGGTTGGAAGGTGTCGTCAAGATCAGCATCTTTGTTTTAGGTGTGATCGCGGCTTTAAGCTGCTCCGGTGTGATCTTGAAGCCGCTTGCATCGTCTGTCATGATCTCAACCGGCGTACCGCCACTGTAGAGTACAAGCTCAGGGTAGGTTACCCAGTACGGTGCCGGAATGATAACTTCGTCACCGTCTTCGATCGTAGCCTGCATGAGGTTGAAAAGAGAGTGTTTAGCCCCATTATTGACGATGACCTGGTTGAGACCGTAATCAAGACCGTTGTCACGCTTTAACTTGTCGCATACTGCCTGTTTTAGAGCAGGAATACCATCAACCGCAGTGTATTTTGTGAAGTCGTCATTGATCGCTTTGATCGCTGCGTCTTTGATGACCTGTGGTGTACCGAAGTCAGGTTCGCCGGCAGAAAAACTAATAACATCTTTACCTTGTGCACGGAGCTCTTGAGCAAGGGCTGTCACCGCAATGGTGATTGATTCTGAAAGTGTGTTGATACGTTTAGTTAACATGGGTTTCCTTGCAAGTTTTTCTAGCGGACTGTTGGCCGTAGAGACAAAATATTGGCGAAATTATAGCACTTATTGGATGATAAATCTATAAGAAAGCCACCGCTTTTTTTCGATGTAATTTTATCATAGTCACTATTATAAGATAACCGATCAAAAGTCCAGCCATGTCGGCTGTAATATCGCTCCACGACGCGTCGCGTGTGGGCAGAAAATATTGGACAACTTCTATACCTGCGGCCAAGAAGAGCAAGAATGATATGCGTTTTAGAAAGCTGAGTGCAGGGTAGGTACCTGCCAAGAACAGGTAGAGAACAGTAAAAGCCAGAGCGTGATTAAAGAGATCACTGATAGAGACGACTTTGGGCAGGAAGTTGTAGTTCGGTAGAAAGGCGATAGTTGTGACGGAGATCAATGTAAAGAAAAAAAGCAATTTTGAGACGGTTTGTATTTTTAACAATGTTGTTCTTGTAGAGAAGAGGGAAAACATGCGCTCCACTCTTTACGTTTTTATCGCTTTTAAGAACGAGTCGTAGATCTGCTCCAACTTGAGATCTTCATCGAGGACCTCTTTATTGTCTTTCATAAGGACATGCTCCAAGACAGCAACACGTTTAAGCAGGTATTCGAAAAGTTCTTTGTTAATGTCAGGCAGTTTATTGTGGCTGAACTGGTCTTTGTCACGGCCTTTTTCAATAACATGGGCCGGAATACCGATTGCGGTTGAACCGTCCGGTACTTCCCGGACAACGACAGAGTTGGCGCCGACCTTCGCTTCTTCACCGATAATAATATTCCCCAAGACTTTAGAGCCGGCTCCGATAACAGCGCCACGGCGCACCGTCGGGTGGCGTTTTCCTTCAATCAGGCTGACCCCGCCGAGTGTCACACCCTGGTAAATGACAACATCGTCTTCGATGATACAGGTCTCACCGATAACAACACCGATGCCATGATCGATAAAGACACGACGACCGATACGTGCGGCAGGGTGAATGTCGATATTGGTGAAAAACTGGTTGATACCCATGACCATACGCGCCGCACTTTTCCAGTTTGCACGGTAAAGTCTGTGCGCTACACGATACCAGGCGATCGCCCAGACACCGGGGTAGTTAAAAATAAATTCAAGTTTACTGTGGATCGCAGGATCGTTTTTATAAACGTTTACAAAATCTTCTTTTATCTCTGAAAAGAGTCCCAAGTTGTGCCTTTAAGGTACTATCTTATATTAATTTCTATAGTCAGATAGCATAATATTAATTTGTCGTTCTCAAGTATCCATTTTGGTAGAGATACAGTTCTAATTGCTGAAGTGTATCACTTTTTTCTTCTTCTGTCGTAAAGGTGCTATTTGCCAAATTATTTTTAAGTTGAATTAATATTTGTGCTTTGTCGTAGCCGATATCATCAAGAATATCGAGTATGTTTTCGGACTCTTCAATATTAAGGAAAGTATAACCCTCTTCAGTTACTTCAATACTGCACTCATTTGGATGCGTAAAGAGGTTGTGACTCATACCTAAGGTCTCCTGGTAGGCTCCGACATTGAAAAATGCCAGAAAGTACTCCTCTTCATCCAGATCGACATCATGCAGATAAAGGGGGACGCTTGGATCGAATTTTATCTCTCCGTCACTGTCACAGGTAATGTCCCAAATAGAAGCAGCACGGATAGCCGGTTCGTCAAGTTTGTTGAGTGGCATAACCGGAAAATGCTGTTGCAGACCCCAATAATCCGGCATACTCTGGAAGATTGAGCTGTTTATCAGGTAGCGCTCTTGTAGACGTTCCTGAAGACGGGTCAATTCATAACTGGCCGAACCTTTCAACATCCGAAGCGACTTTTTAATGATCTGGTGGACCAGGATCTCGGCATTGGAGCGGTCTTGAAGGGAAGCATACCCCAGATCAAAAAGCGTGAAGAGTGATTCAAGGTGGTCGAGCGCATCATGGATAAACTCGATACAGTTCTCGCTTTTTAACAGAGTGTTGAGCTCACGAAGCTCCTCAATAATTGGAGGGTTTATCTCCGAAAACTTCAGTGATTTTTCTTGATAGTCCTGTGAAAACAGCTCTAAAACAGGTGTGATCAAGACGGCATGTGACGCAACGACAAATCGACCGGATTCGGTGTAAATGTTAGGATGTTCAACACCCTTGGCATTCATGATCTCCCGCAGGACATAGACAACATCGTTCGCAAATTCCTTCAGGGAATAATTGCGCAGGCGTCGCTCTTCGGTTTGGGCATATTCAACGGCAAGACCGCCGCCGATATTGATAGACTTAAGCTCGTTTGCGCCCATTTTTTTGAGTTCTGCATAGACATTCCCGGCTTCACGGAGCGCTTTTTTTAATGGGGCGATGTCTTCCATCTGTGAACCGATATGAAAATGTATCATGGTGAAATTTTGCATGAGTTGCTGCTCTTGCATCATCGTGACAGCTTCAAGGAGCTCTGTCGCCGTGAGACCGAACTTCGCATCCATACCGCCACTTTTAGCCCATGAACCCGAACCCGAACTGTGCAGACGAATGCGAATACCGATATTCGGCGCCGTCAGGTTTGAGGTATTGGCCACTTCAATAATAGACTCGAGTTCGCCGAGTCCTTCAATGGTAATGGTAATGTTGTGACCCATGTGTGCAGCCATAAAGCAGAGCGTTGTCATCTCTGTATCTTTAAAACCATTGACCGTGATAGGTGAGCCGATAGGTGTTTTTGAAATTGCCAAAACGAGTTCGGCTTTAGATCCGGCTTCCAATCCGTATTGATAGGGTGCGCCGTATTTTATGATGGAATCAACGGCTTGCGGGTACTGGTTTACCTTGAGTGGAAAAACAGCATTAAAAGAGCCGTTATACTTGTTTTCGTCTATGGCACGTCTAAAATGGGCATAGAGATTGTCTATCTGTTTTCCGATCAGGTGGGGAAAACGCAAAATGATAGGTCCGCGCAGACCGCTGTTGCGTATCTCTTCCGTAATAGAAAGCATTGAGGGTTGGCTCTTGCTGTTGACGCATACTTCACCGTTTTTAATGATAAAGTTCTCCTGTCCCCAGATATCAATACCGTAATTAATCATTGGTCACTACTTTACATAAAAAATAGATGCATACTCTCATCGGTTTGTCCTTTAAAAAGAGTCCATAGGAATGATCTCTTCAGTTTTGGTTTCCAGATCTTTCACCCAGATAGTAGCGTTGTTGCGTTCATTTTCACCTACAACAGCACAATAACGGGCATTGACTTTGTCCGCGCCCTTGAGATGGTTTTTAAGATTTTTACTTTTATATTCAACGTTTACTCTGCTGCTTTTTCGTTTTGCCTGCGCCGCTTTCATGATAATAGGAAGACCTTCATCGTCCATTGTTCCCATGTAGTAGCCGTCACGCTTGGCTTCAGGCATCTTAATGAGTTCAAGCAGACGCTCTATCCCGATAGCAAAACCGACGGCAGGTGTCTCTTTACCGTCTAGAAATTCAACCAGTCTGTCATAGCGTCCACCGCCGGCGATCGCTGATTGCGAACCGATCTCATCACTGACAAATTCGAAGGCGGTTTTAGAGTAGTAGTCCAGACCGCGTACAAGGTGGGTGTTGACCTCATAAGCGATATCGCTTTCATCAAGCAGCTGTTTCAGCAGTTCAAAATCACTTTCGCAACCGCCGCAGAGATTATCCATCAATTTAGGCGCTTCAGCATAGATCAATTGACAGTTTCCGTTTTTACAGTCAAGTACCCGGATCGGGTTGGTCTCTTTGCGACGGGCACAATCTTCACAGATATGTTCTTCATGCGCTTCCAGAAAACCGACAAGCTTGGTACGGTACTCCGGCATACAGTGTTGGTCACCCAAAGAGTTTATCTCGAGTTTATAGCCGATACCGAGAGCATCCAGGATGTCGACCAGCATCATAATGAGTGTTGCATCCTCAACAACGCTGGCAACACCGAAACTCTCTATACCGAACTGGTGAAATTCCCGCAGACGCCCTTTTTGAGGACGTTCGTAGCGAAACATCGGCCCGTGGTAGAAAAAGCGGTGGATCCCGCCTTGTTTGTCCAGCTTCTTTTGGATGAAGGCACGGACGACACCGGCGGTACCTTCCGGACGAAGACAGACATCGTTGTCGCCTTTATCGATAAACTGGTACATCTCTTTGCCTACAATGTCGCTCGATTCGCCGACGGAGCGTTTAAACAGTGCGGTCTCTTCCAGAAGAGGCGACTCAAAGTAGGTGAAACCGTAACGTTTGGCAATAGCAGTTGCCGTCTCAATAAAGTATTCAAAACGTTCAGCGTCTTGGGTGAACATGTCGTTCATGCCACGTAGGGATTGAATCATTTAGTATCCTTGATCTTAGTAATAATTTTTTCTGTAATCTCTTCAATAGGGGTTGATGCATCGATAACCACAAGCTCTATCTCAAGCAGTTTGGCCGCTTCTATTAAGGCATTTTGAATATTGAGCAGATAAGCCGTTCCCCGTGCCTCAATACCGTCAAGCTCTTTTTGAGAGAGTCTGAAGCTGAGCTCTTTTTCACTTAACTCCAGCAAGAAAAGAACCTGCGGATAGTTGCCGTCCGTTGCAAACCGGTTCAGTTCCAGGATGTCGCCTTGAGAGATACTCTCTTGCACCATAGCATAGGCAACACCTGAGACAACACTGCGATCCGAGATGACAAGTTTGTCAACATTCGGGATGACCACCTCTTGCATGTGTTCGGCACGATCTGCCAGAAAGAGCAGAAACTCTGCCTTGGCACTCTTGACCTCACCGCTCAAAACGATATCACGGATGCGTCCACCGATCTTCGTCGCGCCGGGCTCTTTAGTGATTATTGCATCGGGATAGGCTTCTGAAAGACGTGCGATCTGCGTACTTTTGCCGGCAGTATCGATGCCTTCTATTGCAATGTACACGATGTCATTCCCCCGATTATCTTTTGAACTTCTGCCGGCAGCAGGTGATCGGTCTTGCCATTGAACTTCAGGAGGTTCCGGACAATAGAAGAGCTGATAAAAGCGTGTTTAAGGTTCGGCATGAGATAGACGGTCTCAATGGTATTGTCGAGCGAGTTGTTCAGGTACCCAAGCTGGAGTTCATACTCAAAATCACTGACCGCACGAAGACCCCGAATGATGATCTTTGCCTTCAACGAATCGGCGAGATCAACCGTCAGGTTGTCAAATCCGACAACGCGCACATTGTCGAGTTCCTGGATAGAAGTCTGAACCATTTCAATACGTTCATCCAATGTGAACATCGGCTTTTTGTCACTTGACTCGGCAACGGCTACAACTACTTCGTCAAAGAGGTTCTCCGCACGTTTGATGATGTCAAGGTGGCCATTGGTAATAGGATCGAACGTACCGGGGTAAAGGGCTATCTTGGGACTAGTCATTATCGCTCCAGCGTTTATATAAATTGTTTTCAATACCGATAAGGTCGAACCATTTTCCGATCATGAACTCTTCCATCTTCTCCAAGGTGTCCTGTTCAGAGTAGTACGCCATCACGGGAGGTGCGATGATAATGCCCAGAGTTGAAAGCTTATGCATGTTCTCCAGGGCTATCGGCGAAAAGGGCATCTCTCTCGGTGCCAAAAGCAGCTTTTTCTGCTCTTTGATCATGACGCTTGCGGCACGTGTGGTCAAGTTGTCTGCAATGCCCACACTGATCTTGGCCAGCGTGTTCATACTGCAAGGGATGATCAGCATTGCGTCCACCCCGAAAGAGCCGGATGCTACAGAGGCCCAGATAGATGTATCTTTATGCACTATGACATGCTCTTCTTTGTCCAATACTATCTGTGCATGATCTGAAATAATAAGATGCTTTTCAACACTTTTTGGGAGGGCGCGAAGGGCCTTAAGCCCAAGGCTGGCACCACTCGCACCACTGATGGCAATAAGGACTTTCATAACACCTCGAAATCAATCTGTTTATTTAAGCGTAATAATAGCATTTTTATCTGATTTCTGTTTGCTGTTAGCGCTTATTTCACGATTTTCACACTATATTTTTTTATAGTTTTGTCCGCACACGATTAAATTATCTCTATGCAGTGGTGAAGAGGAGACAATATGACAATAGATATTTGGCTGACGCTACTTTTGGCACCGGGAATGGTTATCGGTTTTTTGTTGATGTTCAGAAACAAAAACGGACAGTTTCATTGAGAAGCCTGCTTGACCATCTCGAAAAAGGCTTCGATGTAGAGGCTGGGTACAGTGATCGTTGATGTCTGGTTCTGTTGATTGACAAGCAGCAACTCCATTTCGTTATCGTCTGCCGCGGAGAGCTGTTCAAGTGAAAAATCGATGGTGTACTCTTTATAATAATGCCCCTGTCGAATACTGGAAAAATGCGGATCAACTTTGAGGGTTTCCAGTCGAGTAGAATAGGCGGTGTCAAAGTCTCTCCAGTTTCCTGATCTACGCTCCAACCAAAGATAGTAATGGGGCAGTTTCGCTTTGGGCAGGGTGCTGCTGTTCTTGTCCGGGATCTCTGCAATTAAGCGTAACAGATAGCTTTCGTCAAAGTTTTTGATCTCATAGGGCAGGGTTGACACAATTTTTACGTGCTGCTTGGGAAGATGAGATACAATGCGGTGCTCTAAAAGATAGGCTAAAGTGATCTCTGGTACTTGAGATGGCGTGACTTGGACTTTTGTTTCACGTTCAGCACATCCGCTCAGGATGAAAAACAGAATGATCAGTAGAAGAGATTGTATTTGAAAGCGATCTGTTTTAGGCACGTTAATATCCATTCTATAAAGGTCCAACCGGTGCAAAATCATACCATAAAGAGTAAACATACATGAGCATGGCAACAAGACTACTTTTTACGTTAGTTCTAGGAAGCTCTTTTCTCTTCGTTTCACTGCATGCGGAGGCCATCAGTAACAAAAACTACGGTTCTGTTGTTGTGACGGAAGTGACAAGTATATACGACGGGGATACGTTTCGTGTCAACATACAAGAGTATCCTGAGATCATAGGATACCGGATAGGTGTTCGTATCAACGGTATTGATACGCCGGAAATGCGCGGAAAGTGTCAAAAAGAGAAGGGCTTGGCCCTTAAGGCAAAGCAGTTCACTGTTGCACGACTGCGCGAGGCGAAAAAAGTGGAACTTCGCAATATGAAACGGGGAAAATATTTTCGTATCGTAGCCGATGTCTATGTAGACGGTAAAAGTTTGGGCGGTATGTTGATAGAGCAGAATTTGGCGGTCGTTTATGACGGTGGACATAAGAGTAAAGATTGGTGTCGATGATTATTATATAGTTAATTATATAGTCACTAAAAAAACATTTTCAATTTCACATAACTTTAAGTTAAACCTCTCTATAATTTCAGCCTTACAAACATGCCGCCGTGGTGGAATGGTAGACACGTCGGATTCAAAATCCGATGCAGCGATGCGTGCCGGTTCAAGTCCGGCCGGCGGTACCACCTCTTAATATACGATTACCTCTTGATTTATGTGTAAAAAAGTAACAATATTTTTTTGTATTGAAATGAACTGATGACCGACAATATTTATTCGTAATATGCCTACAAAAGCCACTTTAAGCACTCTTTTTGCTATACTCTACTTCCATTAAACTATAAACAATTTATGTATAAGGACTTTACCATATTACGCGATGCACTTTTTATTACACTTTTTGGAGTGATTTTTTATTTGGCAATGGCCACGATTCTTGGGGATTCCGGTATTATCGGTAGTTTTGGCGCTGATTTTGCGACGCTTAATCACGAACTCTTCGGTTATCTCTCTTACGTCTACCTTTTCGTTATGGGGTTGGGCGTCTACTTTCTTTACCGTCGTGCAGGCTTTGATGTGAGACGGGCCGAGATTGTAGTAGCCTACATTCTTCTTTTCTTTTCTTTGCAGATCTTACAGGCAACGTTGACAATTGGGGAACTTAGAGGTGCGATGGGCTCCAGTTTTGTTGATTTTACTGTCGGTTATATCGGTTTCTTTGGTGTCTGGGTCTTTTTCCTGATGTCCTTGGTTCTCTCTCTGGTGATGATATTTGACAAAAGTGTAGGAGAGATGGCGCAACCGCTTAAAGAAGCGGGGTCCCGTTTTTCAATGCCTTCACTGCCGCGTAAGCCGGATCTGGAGGACGAAGAGATCAAAGATGTCAAACCAATTCGAAAGAGAGCCTCTGTTAAAAAAGAGCAGAGGCTTCTTGAAGAAGCAGAACTGAAAGATGAACTCGATACGCCAGCTTATTTACGAAAACATGAAGATGAAGTGCTCGAAACTGAAGCGAAGATACGGTTGATCAAAGCGGATGAGCAGTCTGATAGTAAGGATGACTCTGCTGAGGAGCTCTCAGCGCCAGAAACAGAGGCTAAACCGCGAACGATCGTCGAAGCTGCGCAACAGGTGAAAGAGCAGAAGCAGGCTGTCGTGGTCAACGAACTCGAAGAGAATAAAAAACTGCTCGATGAGATAGAGACAGGCAAGACTGAGAAACCCAAGAACTTTAAACTGCCGTCTCTGAACTTTTTGCAGAAGCCGCCGAAGCAGGGGAACAAGATCGATGAAGCAGAACTCGACGCCAAAATAAGCGACCTGATCGATAAACTTCAACATTTCAAGATCGACGGCGATGTCGTGCGTACGTATGCCGGACCGGTTGTCTCTACGTTTGAGTTCAAACCGGCAGCCAACATCAAGGTCTCCAAGATCCTGAACCTTCAAGACGACCTGGCAATGGCCCTGCGTGCTGAGACCATACGTATTCAGGCACCGATCCCGGGAAAAGATGTCGTGGGTATCGAGATACCGAATAAAACAGTAGAGACGATCTATCTGCGCGATCTTTTGGACAGTAAACTCTTTCAAGATGCCTCATCGCCGCTGACGATCGTTCTGGGCAAGGATATTGTCGGTAAACCTTTTATTACCGACCTTAAAAAATTACCGCACCTGCTGATCGCCGGAACGACCGGTTCGGGTAAATCAGTCGGTATCAACGCGATGATCCTGAGCCTTCTTTACCGTAACTCGCCCGATCAGCTGCGTTTGATGATGATCGATCCGAAGATGTTGGAATTTTCTATCTACAATGACATTCCGCATCTTCTGACGCCGGTTATTACGAAAGCCAAACAGGCTATTGTCGCGTTGAACAACATGGTCGGCGAGATGGAACGCCGCTACCGTCTGATGAGTGAGACACGTACGAAAAACATCGAAAACTATAATGAAAGAGCAAAACGTGACGGCGGTGAAGTCTTTCCTTATATTGTCGTGATCATTGATGAACTTGCAGACCTGATGATGACAAGCGGCAAAGACGTAGAGTTCTCTATCGGTCGTTTGGCCCAGATGGCACGTGCGTCGGGAATTCACCTTATTGTTGCGACACAACGCCCTTCAGTAGATGTCGTAACAGGTCTTATCAAGGCAAACCTGCCATCGCGTATCTCCTATAGAGTAGGGCAGCGTATTGACTCGAAGATCATCTTGGACCAACAGGGTGCAGAGTCCCTGCTTGGTCGCGGGGACATGCTCTTTACCCCTCCAGGCGCTACAGGCCTCGTTCGTCTGCATGCACCATGGAGTACTGAAGAGGAGATCGAGAAGATCGTAGAGTTCATTAAATTACAGCGCGAACCGCAATATGACCACCGCTTTTTGGCAGACGAAGCGTCAACCGGTTCTAAAGATGACGGGGTGACGGTTGGCGAGAAAGATGAACTTTATGAAGAGGCCAAGCAGATCGTCATCACGGACAAAAAGACCTCTATCTCGTATCTGCAGCGACGTTTGCAGATCGGCTATAACCGTTCAGCGCGTCTCATAGAGCAGCTCGAAGCACACGGCATACTCTCTGAGCCGAATGCCAAAGGAAACCGAGAGATCGTAGGCGGCTGATGGTGGTCATTTTAGAGCTTTACCAAAAAGCGACAATGGCTGATTTTTCCATTAAAAATTACGATGACCTTGATGAAAACACCCTTCAGGAACTTATTGAATTTGCGGAGAGCCGTGGCGGCTTTTTTCGTGAAGATTTGAAACGTTTTTCCATTCGCAAACGTGCTCCAATTGACTACTTACAGGATATTTTCAGACGTTCAGGTATTGATGTGCAAATACTGGAACCCCAAGTTATCGTTGATGTGTTTGCGAGCAGTGGTAACGCATTGACAGCTCCGCGCGAAGCGGAAGAGATCATTGGGTTTGGGAAGTATAAAGGCGAGAAGTGGGGCGAAGCGCCTACCGAATATTTGAAATGGGTTCAAAGCTCCATGCATGGCTACAATGCCGAGATCGCAAAGAAGGTGATGATCTACCGCAAGAGTGTCGAGAGACGGGAAAAAGAGTCCAGGTAAGTTGTTACCGGATTAATGCTTTCCAGCTTGTACAGCCGTTTAAAAGGTGTGCAGATATACAAATTGAGAGATAAGGCAGAAAATGGCTGTAGGCGCAACAATTTATAAGTGCAATCTGAATATTGCAGATATGGACCGTCACTATTATGTTGAACATTCTCTGACGCTTGCGAAGCACCCTTCCGAGAACGATCTTCGGTTGATGGTGCGTTTAGCTGCATTTGTTTTGAATGCTGACGATACCCTGGAATTTACAAAAGGCATCTCACAGGACGATGAACCCGATATATGGGCAAAGTCTTTAAGCGGTGAGATCGATCTTTGGGTCGACCTTGGTCAACCGGACGAAAAACGGATCCGCAAGGCATGTGGACGTTCCAAGAAGGTTATTATCTATACGTACCAGGAGGGAAGTGCCCTCGCTTGGTGGAAGCAGGCTGAGAAGACATTAAAGCGGTTCAACAATCTCTCCATAGTTTATCTGCAGATCGATGGTGATATAGAACGTTTAAGTCAACGCAACATGAGTCTGCAGTGTAATGTAAGTGACGGTGAATTGACACTGCATAGTGATGACAACAGCGTTGTTATTCGTCCTGTAGTGTGGAAATAGTCAACAAGAAGAAAAGTTACACATGTTTTCAAACCACGTAAATACAGTATAATACTATTTAATATTAAAGTGTTTTCCGTTACAGAATCACGTTATTTTCAAACATCTTTCATTTACCCCTCTTTTTAATACCATTGCCCAATCCCTTTCTGCCTGATAATGTCTGAAATGTCTTTGTTGTTCTCTATTTTGATACGTATCTATATTAGTATGTGTATCATTTTGCTGCGTATGTGCTCGATTAGAGAGAAGTTTAAAACAGGTAAAATGGAAAGAGATTATGTGTATATATGTAACATATTGTATTTTTTGGAAATTTGTTTGAATCTAGAAGTCGCCCAGCCAGCAGGAGCTTGAAAGCTGTGTGTAGAAAATACACATTAGTCGAATAAGTATGTTTACTTTTGTAACATAAATATGGCTGTTTGGAAAAGCTGAGCTATAATCGTAAAACTTAAAAATTCAGGAGACACTATGGCTTTTTTAGAAGACTATAAAGCACACGTTGCAGAGCGCGAAACTCTAGGCGTTCCACCACTTCCACTTACAGCTGAACAGACAGCAGAATTAATCGAAATGATCAAATCAGATTGTACAGATGAGTTGTTAGATCTTTTAACAAATCGTGTTGCACCGGGTGTTGATGATGCTGCTTACGTTAAAGCTGCTTTCTTAAACGATGTTGCTGCCGAAAACGTCACTGTTTCTGGAATCTCTCCTGAACACGCTGTGATGATGTTGGGCATGATGCTTGGCGGGTACAACGTAAAGCCGATGATCGATGCCCTAAGCTCGAACAACGATAAGGTTGTTGCTGCTGCAATCGAAGCACTTTCTCACACACTGCTTGTATATGATGCATTCAATGATGTAGAAGAACTTCACAAAGCTGGCAACGCTGCTGCTACTGAAGTTATGACCTCATGGGCAAATGCAGAGTGGTTTACTAAAAAGCCTGCATTGGCTGACGAGATCACTGTTACTGTATACAAAGTACCGGGTGAGACCAATACAGATGATCTTTCTCCGGCTTCTGAAGCATTCACACGTTCAGACATTCCATTGCATGCGAACTCTATGCTTCAGTCTAAAATGGAAGATCCGATCACTACAATTAACAAATTGAAAGAGTTGGGTAACCCTATTGCTTATGTCGGTGACGTTGTCGGTACAGGTTCAAGCCGTAAGTCGGGTGTCAACTCTGTTCAGTGGCACATGGGTGAAGATATCCCGGGTGTTCCGAACAAGCGTACCGGTGGTGTTGTACTCGGCGGTATCATCGCTCCGATCTTCTTCGCTACATGTGAAGATTCCGGTGCACTTCCACTGGAGCTTGATGTTTCGAATATGGAAACAGGTGATGTTGTTACGATCTACCCTTACAAAGGTGAGGCGCACAAAGACGGTGTCTGTATCGCTACATTCAAACTGAACCCGAACACAATTACGGATGAAGTACGTGCGGGTGGCCGTATTCCATTGATCATTGGTCGTGGTCTTACTTCTAAAGCACGTGGTGTTCTTGGTATGGGTGCATCAGATGCATTCTTGACGGCTGAGCAGCCTGCCGATACAGGTAAGGGTTATACGCTTGCTCAGAAAATGGTCGGTAAAGCATCTGGTCTTGCCGGTGTACGTCCGGGTATGTATGTAGAGCCTGAGATGTCAACGGTCGGTTCTCAGGATACTACTGGTCCAATGACACGTGACGAGATCAAAGAGCTGGCAGCACTCGGTTTCAATGCTGACCTTGTAATGCAGTCTTTCTGTCACACAGCGGCTTACCCGAAACCGTCTGATGTCACGATGCACCACACACTTCCTGACTTTATCTCTAACCGTTCAGGTGTTGCACTTCGTCCTGGTGACGGTGTTATCCACTCATGGTTGAACCGTATGGTCCTTCCTGATACTGTCGGTACAGGGGCTGATTCACATACACGTTTCCCTCTTGGTATCTCTTTCCCTGGTGGTTCCGGTGTTGTTGCTTTTGCAGCCGTTACAGGTTCTATGCCGTTGACTATGCCTGAGTCTGTACTTGTACGTTTCTCAGGTGAACTGCAGCCGGGTATCACACTACGTGACCTTGTAAATGTCATTCCTTACCAGGCAATTCAGGAAGGTCTTTTGACTGTTGAGAAAAAAGGTAAGAAAAACATCTTCGCCGGTCGTATCCTGGAGATCGAAGGTCTTCCGAATCTTAAAGCAGAGCAGGCGTTTGAGCTTTCTGATGCATCTGCTGAGCGTTCAGCGGCAGCATGTACGGTCCTTTTAGACACGGCACCGATCGAAGAGTACCTTAAATCAAACGTCGTTCTTCTTGAGTCTATGATCGCTGATGGTTATGAAGACAAACGTACTTTAGCGCGTCGTGTTGAGAAGATGAAAGAGTGGTTAGCCAACCCGTCATTGATGAAACCGGATGCAGATGCGGAATATGCAGCGGTCATCGAAATCGACCTTAACAAAGTGACAGAGCCGGTTGTAGCTTGTCCAAACGATCCGGATAACGTTAAACTTCTCAGCGAAGTTGCCGGTGAGAAGATCGATGAAGTTTTCCTGGGTTCTTGTATGACTAACATTGGTCACTACCGTGCAGCCGGTGAAGTCATGCGTGGAGAGTCTGCTGTAGCTGTTGAGAAGTTCTGGATCGTTCCGCCGACCCGTATGGATGAGCAACAGCTTATCAACGAAGGGTACTATGATGTCTTCAAGTCGATCGAAGCACAGACAGAAGTACCGGGCTGTTCACTTTGTATGGGTAACCAGGCGAGCGCACGTGAAGGTTCAACTGTTTTCTCTACATCAACGCGTAACTTCGACAACCGTCTTGGTAAAGGAACGCAGGTCTATCTTGGTTCTGCAGAGCTTGCTGCTGTATGTTCTAAACTTGGTCGTATCCCGACTGTTGAAGAGTACATGGATATCGTTCCTGCGAAAATTGCCGGAAAAGAGGCAGATATCTATAAATATCTTAACTTCAATGAGATCAAAGACTATCATCTTGAAGAGCGTAAAGTCGCTGAAGAGAAGTACGGCGTTACAATCAAAGCCGTATAATTCTTCTTTTAAAACCCCAATAGCAATGCCCTAGTGGCGTTGCTTTCCTCGTCATTTACTCCAGTAAACTTCCTCGTCAGCGCCTTGCTATGACATCACTGTTTGAATTTTAAAAATATTCTTGAACCATGTTTTGTTACAGTAATCTTTAGTTATAGTATGCAGAATTTTAAAAAGGCGTAAAATGGCACTATTAAATGACTTTAAACTTTTAAATGCAAAATGTGAATCTTATTTTAATATACTAGAAATGGAATTAGATAGGAAATTAACTCTTAAAAAAGATTCTGATAGAGCACGTTATGGTTTCTATTTATTTATTCTTGAAAATATTATTAGTATTAAAGAATTTCCTATACTTGTAGATTCTATTATTGACACAGATTTTAATGTTGCTTTAAATGGTGCAGCAGAGAATGACGAAGGTATGGATGCAGTGTATATTGATGAGGAAGAGAATAGAATTAACTTATTTAATTTCAAATTTAGAGAAAACTTCAAGCAAGATAGTAAACATAGTAAAAATGATGTATTTATTTCTACAAAGTTTTTAAATGCTCTTCTGCAAGAAAAAACAGATCATTTGAAGGGTGTTGTAAAAGAAAAAGCAGATGATATTTTAGAAAAACTTTACTCAAATGATATATGGAAAATGAAATTATTTATTGTAAGCAATGAAAGTAATAATATTGATTTAAACGACGGTACATTAACTCAATTGCAAGAAATATTTGATTTGGAAATTATCCCAATTTCTTTACCTGATATTACAGATTTTTTATCTTTAAGACCTCTATCATTAGAAGCTAAAATTGTTTTGGATAAAGAATCAATACTTTCCTATACAGAAAGTTCTTTGACGACAACAAAATCCTATATTGTGAAAATGTCTATTCCAGAGTTATTAAGGATTACATGTAATTCTAAGGTTAATCGGGACAATCATAATATGGAAGATTATTCAGCTCTAAGTTCATCAAAAATGGATTATCATATACTCTTCGATAATGTAAGAGGCTATCTCGGAAATACTAAATTTAATCAAAACATTTTTGAAACGTTGAAAAATGAACCGTATAGATTTTTTATGTATAACAATGGAATTACAATTACTACTAATAATATCGAAGCTACTGCAATTAATGCAAATAAAAAAATAAAATTTGATTTGAAAGATTTACAAGTTGTAAATGGTGGTCAAACATTAAGAACATTACATGAATTTTATGCAATGAATAACAGTAATTTGGAATCACATTTGTCAGAGAGTGAAATATTAGTAAGGATTTTCAAAACAGGTAATGATCCTCAATTAACAAGTAAAATTGCTGAATACACAAATAGTCAAAATAGTATTTCACCAATAGATTTAAAATCAATTGCATATGAGCAGATTCAAATAGAACAATATTTCGACGCATATAAAGTGATCTATGCCAGAAAAAGTGGGGACACAGGTTTAACTGATACAACTGCGTATGTGCATAAACTAAGTATGGAAAAATTTGCACAAATTTTATACGCAAAATTAGGTTATCCCCAAAAAGTATCTAATCAAAAGAAACGACTTTTTGATAAATTTTATAATGAGATATTTGGTGAAGGTAATTTTAAACTCGAAAATTCTATGGAAATATTCCAAAGTTATTTAGATATAAAGAATGAATATGAAAAAAGTATATTTGACTCTAGTGATCAAAAAATATTCTACATTATTTACTTAAGAGAACATTTGGAAGGTTCAATCGCTGATTTAATTGACAAACTGGAAAACAATTTAAATAGTTTTAGAAGTGGTGAAAATATAGCTTCAGCTAGAAAACTTATTCAGTTAGGTTTTAAAGATGCATTAGATGATGCACTTGGTATTTAAATAAGTATTCCTCGTTCCCACGTTGTATAGACTGTATAGACAAGGGACATGGTTAACAATCGTAAAGGGAGATCCTTTACACTTTTAATTATTTGATAGAACATCCCTTAAATGTGGTGCCGTAATAACAGCCTTGTGCTTTCAGTCGATCCATTGCCTGTTCATAATTCAGGTCTGAGTCCTTGGTGAGTTCAAAGGTTTCAATAAAACCTTTGATGCCATAGCCATCGGGCATTTCAAATTTCTCCATATCAGTACCGTGTTCAACTATAACCCATATAGAAGCACCTGACTCCGCTGCAACATCATATTTATCTACTTTCATGTATGACCTTTTGATAATTTTATATAGTTTGATAATTCTATCAGAAAAAGGGGACGGGTTATTTCTCCCGTTCCCATGATCATGGTTAGAGAGAGGGTATGCGAAGCCTGCGCGCTCAAAAAATATGTCCAGGCGCAGGTGCGGTACATTTTGCGTGTACCGCCTGGCGCTTAATAGATTGCCTTCCAGGTATAGGTGTAAATCTCTTCTGCCGTGCCGTCGGCATTGGTGTCGTAATTCTCGGTCAGCACGTTGCCGTGAGTGTCGTAGGTGTAGGTTATGATCTCATCGACCGTGCCGTCGCCGTTGGAGTCATAGCTTTGCGTCAGCTTGTTTCCGCCGGCATCGTAGGTGTAGGCAGTGATCTCATCGGCCGTGCCGTCGGCGTTGGTGTCATAGCTATATGTCAGCATGTTGCCGTCGGCATCGTAAGTGTTGGTAATAATCATATCGGCCGTGCCGTCGCCGTTGGAGTCATAGCTAAATGTCAGCATGTTTCCGTCGGCATCGTAGGTGTAGATCTGGATGATTTCGGCTGTACCGTCGGCGTTGAAGTCATCATCCTCTCTCAGCATGTTGCCGCTGGCATCGTAGGTGCGGGTAAAGATCATTTCAGTCGTGCCGTCGGCATTGGTGTCGTCACGCTTTGTGAGCCAGTTGCCGCCGGCATCGTAGGTATAGGTAAAGATCATATCAGCCGTGCTGTCGCCGTTGGTGTCATAGGTCTGTGTCAGCATGTTTCCGTTGGCATCGTAGGTGTAGGTTGTGATCTCATCGGCCGTGCCGTCGCCGTTGGAGTCGTAGGTCTGTGTCAGCATGTTTCCGTCGGCATCGTAGGTGTAGATTAGGATCTCATCGGGCGTACCGTCGGCGTTGCCGTCATAGATATGTGTCAGTTTGTCGCCATGGGTATTGTAGGTGTAGGCATAGATCGCATCAGCCGTGCCGTCGGCATCGTAGTCGTAACTCTCAGCTAACCTGTTTCCGTCGGCATCGAAAGTGTAGGTATAGATCTCATCGGCTGTGCCGTCGGCGTTGGAGTCGTAATCCTCCTGGGTAACGACATAGCTGCTAGGGACCTGGCTGGGCGAGGAATCACCGGCGCCGCATCCTGTCAGCATGAGGGTCGCAACGGCGAATAGAAGCAGAGGGGTTGACTTTATGTGAGGCATTTTTTCTCCTTTTTGCAATATAATAGTTAAAAGTTGTTTAATATTTTTTCAAAACAAACTGTTTTGGCTTACATTGGAATTTAGAAGAGGTTAAGAGCAAAGCCATAAAAATATATTGACAAAAGCACCGTACGATGTTAATCTGTCTCTAGATGCGTCAAATGCGTTTTGTACCAATGATATGTTTTCATTTCTAGGTACGCTCGTTTTCATAGTAATTATTAGATTCGTTTAGCCTGTTAATCTGGCATTATTTGTAATGTTATTGTCGTTGAGGAATAAAACTTTTAGAACATAACAACCCAAAGAAATAAATCCCAGGGTTGAATTTCCACTCCAAAATCCAAAATGGATGCGTAAAGTGTTGATTTCTCTAAAAAATCTCGCCAGGTGTCATTCAGATGAAACTTACGACGAACAGCTTACGTGGGAAATTCCGGCGATATCGAAGAGTTGCGTCGGCTTTTTCGCATAGTATTTTGCTTCTATCTCTTTTGACTGCTCATCGTAGGGCTTTGTCATCACTTCCTGCAGCTCTTCGATGAGCGTATAGTCACCTTTTTCGGCGGCTTGATAGGCAGGGACGAGGAACCACTCCCGCAAGGTGTATTTAGGGTTCACGCTTTTCATCTGTTCCGATAGTTTCTGACGGGACTCGTCTGTCGTCACACCGATGCTCGATTGCCATTTCTCCAGCCACTGTGACCAGCGCTTTAGCAGTTCCTCATTGTTGAATGCATCACCGTAGAAGCTTTTTTGAAGGGGCGTGACCTCTTCGGGTAGATGCGAGAGTTCGCGGAAAAAGATCGTGTAGTCAACGGAGGTCTTGAGCATCAGCATCATCAACTCATTGTAGAGTTCCGCATCAAAAGCCTCCAGCCCAAGTTTCGATGCCCACATCGTTTCGATCTGCTCCTGCATGACTTCGGGAAAGCCGTTTAGAATCTTCTCCAGCTCGGCTACCGCCATCGTGTCGGTCTTGAGCAGCGGATGAACGGCGGTGCAAAACATATAAAAGTTTTGCATGGCAGCTTGCGGTTGGTTGAAAAAGGAGAAGTGGTCACCTCCGCCCGTCCACGGCTGGTATTTGGGATCAAACCTGTCAATAAACCCGAAAGGGCCGTAATCGAGGGTAAAACCGCCCAGGGCAGTGTTGTCGCTGTTGAAATTGCCCTGGCAGTAGCCCACACGGATCCAGTTGGCGACAAGCGAGGTGAGACGGCTGCGAAAAGCCTGTGCAAGCAGCAAGACCTTCTCCATAAGCGGCAGGCTCTGGTCGATCTCATCACTGTATTCACGGTCAATGAGGTGCAGTACGATCTTCTCCAACTCCTCCAGAGCTTTGGGGTGTTCATTTTTACGGGCACGACGGCCAAAAAGTTCGATCTGTCCTACTCTTAGAAAGGAAGGTGCCACGCGTGTCGTGATGGCCACATTCTCTTCGATCATCACCTCGGGGTCTCTTGAGTGGGAGCCCTGGTTAAACCAGGGGCGCGTTACCGTCTCTGTTTTGGAGGTGTATAGGCTTAAAGAACGTGATGTAGGTATGCCCAGAGCATGCATGTGTTCCTGTGCCAAAAACTCGCGAATGCTCGAGCGCAGTACCGCCCGGCCGTCGGCGCCGCGGCAGTAGGGAGTTCGGCCTCCGCCTTTGAGCTGCATCTCCCACCTTTGGCCGTTTAGGACACCCTCAAAGATGGAGACGGCACGACCATCACCGTAGCCGTTACCGGTTTGAAAAGGGCACTGTTGGTAGTATTCGGTCCCGTAGATGGAAAGAGCATACCCCGTTGCCCAACCATGACGACGCAAAGGTGCCGGCAGTTCTGAGGCATCGCCTGAGAACATCCGCATAAAATCCTCGTTGGTTGCCAAGGCATCATCAAAACCGAGCTCCTTAAAGAAGGTCTTGCTATGCGCGATGTAGTGAGGCTCTTTTATCGGCGTTGGATTGACGGGGACATAATGCCCGCTAAAGACCTGTCTCGGCGCGTGGTCAACACCGTCCTCTGTTGCTTTAGGGTCAGTATTAAGCGTATCCATGAGTGAATAATCTGCCAAGCCTGCAAGATCGCCCAGTGTTTCTACCATTCTGGCGCTTTCTTCTGTCGTGTTCATATATCTTCCTTGTTTTAGAAGCGAATATTATTAGTAAGTTTTCGTGTATTGTATAGAAGTTTGGTCAAAGAAGAGACTGCGAAAGAAGTTAATGATTTTATACAAGATTTGCATTTGGTTACATCAGCAGCGATTTGATACCTGCTTTTTTCAATCGTCATAATCTTCTATTTCCTGCGGCGTCACGGGCGATCTTTTCCGATTCCGGCCATACTCTTGCGGAGCGATATGCTAAAATTCGCCTATATTATAGATATTGAGGACATATGGAACTAGACGCTAAGATGATAGAGAAGGTCGAGGCTTTGGCGTTGTTACTGAAAAGACGGCCCGAGCAAGTGCTGGATGAGGCTTTGGATCTGTACTTAAAGCAAGAACGGGAAAAACAGCTTGAAGTCGAGCTGGAAGAGCACAGAAAAGAGACGAACCTCTCTTATGACGAGTTTTGGGGTAATCTGGATTTTGATTAGGCTTCATCAAAAGATTTTTGATGAGACCTAGAGTTTTTTACATATCTGCGCGTGTATATTGAAACAGATCCCGGCGGTTGACGTTTCACTTTTGCGACAATGAGTAAAAGGTCTTAGTTGCTTGCTGCAATAATTCCTATCGCCAACTGTTGAGCAGCCAAGATCGATGTCTGTACTGCAAGGATATTGATGCTCTGCAGCTCTTGCGTGACAAGGATCCGGTCCGCTTCCATTCCGATGTTGTCAGCCATTAGAAGGATCTGGTCAGCCATCTCTAAAATAGTGTTAGATGTTTTTCCAATGTCTGCCGATAGGCTTAACATACTGCTCATCGCGTCAAGAAGAGTTGTCTCTCTTGTAAAGTTTTTGGATGCCTCAACGGCGATACCATAACCATCTATGATGGTCCCGAGTGAACTCATGATGAGCGACAGGTTCACCAGTGCATCGAATGACTGCGCATTGATGTACATGGTACTCTGCACGCTGTCACCGTTAAGAAGCGTCTGGAACGCTTTGACTTTCAACAGGTATGCGTTGACATCTGTTTTGACATCCTCAAGCTCTCGTGCCATATTCCATGGATTAAGCGCGACAAGTGACATCTGGTAAATCAGAATATTTCCATCGGCAAGCAGCGAGTCCAGAGAGAGATCATAACTTGCCGTCTCGGTAACCGAGACGAGTGTAAGGATATTGGTCTGTGTCTCTAAAATGCTGTTTTGTGTGAGTGCAATATTTTCACTTTGAATCGCCTGTGTCTCCAAGATACGGTCTGCCATCAGACCGATATTGTCAGACATGATCAGGATATTATCTGCCATCTCCCCGATACGGTCCGCCATCTCTCCGATGTCACTGGAGAGTTGCAACATTGCAGTAATACCGTCTTTAAGGGCAATAGCATCAGCTGTTGATTGAAGCAGGGCGATGTCGGTTGACAACATATAAGAGCTGTTTGACAGCGCTGTAATATTGATATATAGATTTTCAGTCAACAGCAAAGTCTCATTGTCCAGAACTAAAGGTGGCGTCAACTGCGCATTCGCAACAGTGATAGCATCAACGATCTCTCTGGCCTGCCGGTCAATGGTTATTAACGGTGCGCACAATGTATCTGCGGTAAGGTTAAGGTCTGTTACATTACCGTTTAGTGCTGCGATACTGCTGTTGATGCCGGTCAGATCTGTTTTAAGATCAGCGTGCAGTGTCGAGACTGTTAAGAGTAAAAGTGTCATAAATGTCATAGTGCTTTTCATTGTTGCTTCCTATAATCCGAAGTTTTTAATGACATTGATCATGATCGACTGTGATGTCAAGAGTGATGATTCTGTCAGTTGTACATTCGTCGTTTGAATGTTCTGTGTCTGGACAATATTGTCGCTCATTAGGCCGATATTATCTGCCATCACATAGATGTCATCCGTCATCTCCATAATACGGTCTGACATCAAACCGATATCTCTGGTCAGTTGTAGCATAGAACGTGTTGCATCAGCAAGTACCGGTGTCTGTGTTAAAGGTGCCACCTGCTCGATAGTCACGGCGTATGTTTCCAATGCAAGAGCTAACGCCTTATGTACAGTGGAGAGATCGCCTAACATCGTCAAGGTATCTACATTGATGTAATGGCTGCTTTTGGCACTGTTTTCTACGACTGACAGCAGCAGGTCTGTACTTTTGTTCAACAGGGATGTTGTTACTGTTTGAAGTGATGCAAGTTCACTGTCCATAGTATCACTGTTAAGATTCACGGCACTCATGGCACTGGAAAGTCCATTTGTGTCATTGACGATCTGAGCCAGGGTAAGGTTATAGGTGATCGTCGAGAGTGAATCACTTAAGAACACCATGTTCTGCTGGGTTGTCAAAATTGAACTTTGCGTTAATGCAATATTGCTGTTTTGGAGCTGCTGTGTAAGCAAAATACGGCCTGCCATAGTCCCTATGTTGTCTGCCATGATCAATATACGGTCCGACATCTCCAAAATACGGTTGGCCATTTCGCCTATATCAGTCGAGAGTTGCAGCATAGCACTCAGGCCTGCACGATATTCAAAAAGTTCTGCAACATTCTCTATGGCGTTTAATTCAGTGGTTAACCGCACAGACTCCAACCCCATATTTCGAACGATGACCGAGAGGTCGTCCACAGCATTCAAGTCGGTGTCCGTAACCGAAAATGGCATCATGGCTGCCGCGATACTTTCAATATCGGCTGTATATGCTTCAATGGAGCGGTTCAAGCTCCCCAACTCCATACATGCGTTCTCTTGCTGGAACGTAAAATCGGACAATGCCGTGTTAAGTGTGTTGCCTTCGGTCAATAAACTTTGCAGATCTGTGTGGATATCTGCCCGAAGTGAACTGCCGATTAGCAGTAATAAAATAAAAAACCTCATAAAACGGTTCAAATCAGCTCCTCTTATAACTTTTGATGTTGTGTAAAATAAGATGGAATAATATCTTGAAAGTATAAAAATACTTTGAAGCAGAAGAGGTTATGAGATAGTTAAGTTTATATATACTTAGTCAACTTGTGAGGAGATAAAGAACCGGCCGGTTGAGCAATGTGCGCCTGTCGTTTAGATGGAATGTCGGAAAGTAAAGCTGAAAGCATCCACATAGCGCTACGTAGGCATGTGCCGCGCTTATGGTCTATTCACTTTTTTGGTAAGGGCCTCAAAGGCTTTGGCTGAGACAGGTTTACTGCGTAAGAACCCTTGATAAATATCACATCCTATCGTTTTCAGATGTTTCAACTGCCGCATATTCTCGACACCTTCCGCAATAACCTTTAAGTTGAACATCTTGGCAACGGAGACAATCGTGTCCGTCAGCATTCTATCTTCATCATCGAGCATCATCTCAAGCACAAAAGATTGGTCGATCTTGACATAGTCAATAGGGAGACGTTTGAGATAGGAGAGGGAAGAGTAGCCTGTCCCAAAGTCATCCAGGGCAAATGTGATGCCTATTTTTCTAAGTTCTTCGATCTTCTGTATGCTCTCTTCAATATTATAAAGGGCAACGCCCTCGGTCAGTTCAAGCTCCAGATAGCTTGGGTCTATTTGGTGTTTGTTGATAATGGATTTTATTTGCTGGACAAAATTTGTCTGTGCAAAATGTATTGCGCTGATGTTGATGGCGATACGCTCGATACAGAGCGGGTCCTCTCCGCTTTTCCACTCCAACATCTGTGTGATCGCAGCCTCGATGATCAATTCGCTGATAGGCAGGATCAGTCCGCTCGCTTCGGCGATAGGGATGAAGTAGGTCGGCATGATGTAACCGCCTTTACCGTCATGCCACCGGACAAGTACTTCTGCCGAGACAATGGTGTCGGTCGCAATGTTGACCTGCGGCTGGTAGAACAGTTCAAATTCATTGTGTTTGATGGCGGCACGCAGCCTGTTCTCAATGTCGAGTATGTCAGAGATCTCTTTGTCCATACTCTCCTGATGAAGGTCAATACGGTTTCTTCCCAGCTTTTTGGCATGATACATCGCGGTTTCGGCACGTTTGAGGACATCATACGCCGATTCATCCCTGTTTGGGAAAAAAGAGATTCCCATACTGATATTGATATGGTACTCTTTGTCAGCAATAATAAAAGGCTGCAGGAACTGATCTTTATAACTTTTGGCGATCATCATAACACGGTCGACAGAGCTCTCTTTTCCTTTTGGAAGGTTATTGATCAAGATGACAAAATCATCGCCGCTGAGTCGTGCGACACTGTTCTCGATTCTACCGAGATCGCCGATCCGTTTAGCGACCTGCTTGAGAAGAAGGTCACCGTTCTGATGGCCGAGCGTGTCATTGAATGATTTGAAATTGTCAATATCGATGTAAATAACGGCACCTTTTGTCTCCATCTCTATGGATGAGAGCAGTGCACGTTCCAGGCGGTCCATAAAAAGTGTCCGGTTCGGGATATTGGTCAACATGTCGTAATAGGCTTGACGGATCATCTCCTCTTTGGCATTGACCTCTTCAGTGACATCATCAAGTATGCATATGCCGCCGCTGATATTTCCGTTACTGTCCATTAACGGGACGGTACTCAATTCGACAAAGAGCTTATTCTTCGTCTGAAGAGGAGTGAAATTGCCTCTATAGGACCCACTGCCGTCATTAAAGACAGCTTTGAGCTCTTCGATGACCTCTGCATTGTCAAGTTGATTGAGGTCCTGATGGAGTAGTGCACTTTTTTCTATATTGTGCAGTTTAACAAAGCGGTTGTTGGCATCGATGATCATAAGCTCTTCGTCATAATAAAAAATACCGACCGGTGCGCGGTCAAAAAGAGAGAAGAAGCGCTCTTTAAGAGTTTCGTGCTCATGTTTTATCTCGACAAAATGCTGGTGGTTTGAAAGCGAACTGTTGATGATAGCTCCAAAGATCTTGGCAATGAAAAATAGCAGTGTGATCAGTGCCAAAACGATCATAATAAGGTTGAAGGCATAAGGTTCATCCATCAAAGACAATTGGAAAAGAAGCGGAAAGAAAGTGACGCTGATAAAAAGAAGTAGAAGATTGAACTTGGAAGCTAATGAACTGATAGTCGCAAAACTGATCGCAACAATAAAAATTATAACGGTCAATTGACCCATGAAATCACTTTTCGGAAAGAGAAGCAAGGCGCTTGAGCCCCAGATCGCGCCACTGGTGATCACATCGATGTAGTAGTGGTGGAGCCAGATGTTGGATCGTTTCAGTTTAATATTTTCAGAAAGGTTTTTGAACTGTATATAGTGATACATCCGCCACAAAATGACAATAGTGCTCAAGGTGAGCCAAATTATGATGGAGTAATTATCAACAATCTGAAATTGCAAGGCACTGAAGAGCAGGGAGGCAAAGAAGTGGCCTGTCAGTATAAAAGGAAGCGACATAAATATAAAGGTCAGTTTGTCGTAGTTTATTCTATGTTCAAGCGATAATGACAGATCTTCAACCGCTTGAAATTGTTCAGTCTCATTCATCTTAAACCTACAAAGTTAGTTTATGTGATGATTATACATTAAAAGGAAGTGTCCATACTTAAAAATTTGTAATAATTTGCAGCGGGTTGTAGAGGCGAGGAAGGTTACTGAAAGTAAGAGAGTTTATGCCGGAGCGGGCAATTACAAACGAAAGGGAAGAGGTAAAAATGGTATGGGAACATCAACTAAAAGAGATAGGCCTTTTAGTCTTGAATGATGTCAAAGTCATCCGGAATATCCGGCATAAAATAGTCGTTATCTATATGTTGGTTGATCTGTTGTCCGGAAAAGGTTATTTTGACGATGTTGTCAAAAGCGTCGGTATAGCTGATCTCTTTGATCTTTTTGTTATCTAAAACCACGAGGTACTCCTTCTCTTTATAATAGGCGATGTACCGATTGTTACTCTTTTTTTTGGCTGAGGCTAAAATGGCAAGCACATCGATGCTGTTGTGCAGTTTCTTGACGATGGCTTGTTCAAGCTCAGGTTCGACGATCGTCACGCTCTGCGTGGTGATATAGACACTTTTTTCGATGGGTTCACGATAGTGCCACATACTCATATCCGGACGTTTTGCAGCCATGGTCCCTGTATAGGTGATCGTTGAGTTTTTGTCATCGGTAATAGTCTGAATAAAAGCTGCCTGCATGGTGTCCGTATCTTCGCCGACGGCAAAGAGTGTCAGGGTGGAGAGTAGAGCCAGTAAGAGAAAACGCATGTGTGTCCTTGGAAATAAGTAGGGGCATTATAACGATAAAGTGGTAACATATAAGTATGATATTAATTAGTATCAATATGCCTTTTCCGCCGCGGGGGAGGGCTTTCATAAAAAGTATAGTATTGGTGGGTTATAATCCACTAACTTTATAGATAATGGATATAACAAGACCATGATTCAAACTACTTTTGGAAAGCTCTTCGGAACAAAAAACGACCGGGAACTTAAAAAATATAAACGACGTGTCAAGCAGATAAACAGCTTGGAAGAGAAGTACGAAGCCTTTAGTGATGATGAGCTTAAGGCGGCATTTGAAGCGATCAGACAAGAGGTGCTTTCAGATCAGAAAAGTCTAGACGATGTTCTGGTTGAGAGTTTCGCCATGACGCGCGAAGCGGGTAAACGTACACTTAATATGCGTCATTATGATGTGCAGTTAATTGGTGGTATGGTACTGCATGAAGGCCGTATTGCTGAGATGAAGACAGGTGAGGGTAAGACACTTGTGGCAACACTTGCTGTTGTCCTGAACGCTATCGTCGGCAAAGGCGTACACGTCGTTACCGTAAATGATTACCTTGCGTCACGTGATGCAAAGGAGTTAGAGCCTCTTTATAACTTTTTAGGATTGAGCGTCGGTACGATTTTGGAAGGGAGTAATGATCCTGCGTCCAAAATCGCCGGTTATGAGGCCGATATCACCTACGGTACCAACAATGAGTTCGGCTTTGACTATCTTCGTGATAACATGAGTTTCTCCAAAGATCAGATGGCACAACGCGGCCATCACTTTGTTATTGTCGATGAAGTGGATTCTATTCTCATTGACGAAGCTCGTACGCCGCTTATTATTTCCGGCCCTGTTGAACGGACATTGGAGAATTATGACCGTGCCAATGCAGTTGCGTTGCAAATGGAAAAAGATGTTGATTTTACGGTCGATGAGAAAGACAAGGTCGTTTTGACAACAGAAGAGGGGATTTCCAAAGCTGAAAAACTTTTTGGTGTCGAAAACCTCTATTCAATCGAGAACTCGGCTCTTTCACACCACATGGATCAGGCACTTAAAGCCAACTACCTATTTGTCAAAGATGTTGATTATGTTGTTAGAGACGGTGAAGTGATGATCGTAGATGAGTTTACCGGCCGTTTAAGTGAAGGACGCCGTTTCTCTGAAGGTCTTCACCAGGCATTGGAGGCCAAAGAGGGCGTCATCATTAAAGAGGAGTCACAGACTCTGGCCGATATTACGTTTCAGAACTACTTTAGAATGTATGACAAACTTGCCGGTATGACCGGTACGGCACAGACGGAAGCAACCGAGTTCGCACAGATCTACAGCCTTGATGTCGTTTCCATCCCGACTAATGTTCCTGTCATCCGTAATGACCAGAATGATCTTATCTATAAAACAGAAGTCGAGAAATTTACGGCAGTTATCGATGAGATCAAAGAGTTGACGAAAATAGGCCGGCCTGTTCTTGTGGGTACTGCCTCGATTGAAAAGTCGGAACTTTTACATGAGTATCTGAAAAAAGAGAAGATCGCACACACTGTCCTTAATGCAAAGAACCACGAGCAAGAGGGTGAGATCATTAAGCATGCCGGTGCAAAAGGTGCCGTCACTGTTGCAACCAATATGGCGGGCCGCGGTGTTGACATTAAGATCTCCGACGAGATCAAAGAACTTGGCGGCCTCTGTATTATCGGTACGGAACGTCATGAGAACCGCCGTATAGACAACCAGCTGCGTGGACGTGCGGGTCGTCAAGGCGACCCGGGAAGCTCACGTTTTTATCTTTCACTCGAAGACAGTCTGTTGCGTATCTTCGGCAGCGACCGTATTAAAAGTATTATGGAGCGTCTGGGTGTTGAAGATGGTGAATACATCGAATCCAAAATGGTGACGCGTGCCGTTGAAAAAGCACAGAAAAAAGTGGAGAACCTTCATTATGAAGGACGTAAAAATATTGTTGAGTATGATGATGTTGCCAATGAACAGCGTAAGATCGTCTATAAGTTCAGAAATGAGCTCTTGGATGAAGCGTACGATATCAAAACAAAAGTAGAATTGATCCGAAGCCAATATGCAGAGGTGACGCTGAACCGCATGGGCATTTTTGACGGTGGTACACGTGAGGACTTTGACCTTGAGCGTCTGGCCCTCAACATCAAAGAAGAGTGTAATTTCGATCTTGATCTTACGGCCTTGGAAGAAAAAGAGTATGACGAACTGCTTGAAAATGTGGACGGGCAGCTTAAAGCGGATTATGAGGCGAAGATGTCACCTGTACCGGAAGATGTCCAACGCGCCATCGAACGTGAGATCTACCTGAAAACCCTCGACAGATCATGGCGAGATCACCTCTACCAGATGGACAGTATGAAGACAGGTATCCGTCTTCGTGCCTATAACCAGAAAGATCCGCTGGTAGAGTATAAAAAAGAGAGCTTCAACCTCTTTACCGAACTGGTCGAAGTGATCAAATATGAGACGATCAAAACACTTCAGATCATTCAGTTCTCGATGAAAGATCCGGAAGAAGAGGCGGCGGAGTTGGCACGTCAGAAGGAGATCGCACAGAAACAGCTTGAGATGAGCATGCAATTCAACCATCAAGACAGTGAAGAGCCTATCGTTACCGATAAAAAAGTGGCGCGTAATGACCCCTGTCCTTGCGGTTCGGGTAAAAAGTATAAAAACTGTTGTGGACAGAGCGGCCCTAAAAAAGGTGCTTTTGCAACAGCCTGATGAGTAAACAATCTATCGTTCCTTATCTTGTCAAACGTTTTCTCCGCTTTGACAAGGAGCAGCCTTTTATCTTTCTTTCTGCACTTTTAGCCTTTACCGGTATTGCCGTGGGTGTGATGGTCCTTGTCATTGCGATGGCTCTGATGAACGGTTTTGACAATGAGTTCAAAAAAAAACTGACGGTGATGAACTACCCGTTGACGATCTACCCGCGTTTCTACGGTTCCGTCAACGAAGAGCTTTTACTTGACCTTGAGCAAAAGTTCCCAGACCTTGCCATGAGTCCCTACGTTACCTCTTCTGTGATTGCACGCAGCGGAGGTGTCCTCGAGGGCGGGTATCTTTTCGGTGTGGACTTTAAATATGAAAAAAAGGTCAACAGTGTTTTAAAAGAGGCCCTTGGAAAAGAGGCCCCTTCCAAGTTCCAAGTGGTGATAGGCAAGTCGCTCAAAGATGAACTCGATCTCTATATCGATGATAAATTGATCTATATCTTTACCGAAATGGATCCGGGCGGTCTGGCGGTTACACCGAAGTTGAAACGCTTTCAGATCAAAGGCATCTTTGACTCAGGGCTGAGTGCCTATGACAAAGCATATGCTTACACGACGATGGAGTCACTGCAGCGTATCATGCATCTGCCGTCGAACCAATATGACGGTATCCATATCTATACTGAAAACCCGCAAGAGGTCATAGAGAGCATCAGAGAGGCCTTACCGATCGGGGCGACGATCAAAGGGTGGTGGCAGGATAACATGAACTTTTTCGCGGCATTGGAGCTTGAGAAACGTTCGCTCTTTATTGTACTGATGTTGATCATCCTGATTGCGGCTATCAACATCATCTCCTCCCTTTTGATGACAGTGATGAACCGCCGAAGCGAGATCGCGCTTCTGATCTCACTTGGTGCGTCTGCAAGAGATATCCGTCGGGTTTTTCTTTTCCTGGGTATCGTGATAGGTATCGGCGGTATCTTTTCAGGCGCGATCCTGGGACTGAGCGGACTATGGGTCCTCAGCACCTTTGATATTGTCTCCCTGCCGGCAGATGTCTATCCGACATCAAAATTGGCATTGGACCTCAGTGCCGTTGATTTCTTCTCCATTATAGGCGGGGCGTTTGTGATCGTTCTGATGTCCGCGTGGTATCCGGCTAAAAAAGCGAGCGAAGTGGATGTCCTGACCGTTCTACGCAACGAGTAGTAAAAGTTCCAGTTTTGGCGCACCTTGCACCGGAGTTCACCACTTCACGCACAGCAGTGCGCTACCGAGTTCACATCCGGTACAACTTACACCAAACCTGAAACTTTTTCTCGTACAAGACTTTTTTTAAGATGAGTCAAGAAAATCCAATCTTATTTAAGACAGCTTCTGCCATCTTCTCGCTTCACTTTCCGAGCTGCACTACTTTTTTTCCGCTTCATCAATCGCTTTTTTTGCCTCTTCCACATAATAGACAGGAAAGGTAAGTGCCCGTTTCAGGATGTTAAACGGCGCAACGACAATATCTTTTGCCAGCGTGTTCTTGACAACAGGATCGCTAAGCGGTCCGCTTGTCGTGATCGTGGTTGTTACGGTATTGTTGTCCTCTTTACCGACCAGAATGTAACCGATAAGCGGGATCTTGGAGAGGTTGGTACCTGCTTCTGTGACAAGTGACACTTCGACGTTATGTGTCATATTGGCGAGGTCGACACTCCCCTTGCCGTTAAATGCAAGCTCTTGTGCATTGACATGGAAACCGTTGATATCCATAATATTGTTTTCAATGGTAAAGCTGGCGTATCCGTCATACACATGAAGCCCTTTGGAGGTGTAGTGCGGGACCGAGAAGGTGGCAAGAGCTGGAATGGTGTTCAGCAGGGCAAACATATTGTTAAGCGTTTTATAGTCTTTGACGATGGTATCGGTGATCTGCACGACACCTTCGAGTTTCTCTTTTTTACCGATAAGATAGAAACCGAGTTTACCGCCTTTAAAGTCTGAAAACTCGGCCAACCCATCCATAAACTTGTCATTAAGGTTGTCCCCGTAGATGAAAAACTGATCATCGTAGTATTCGAGGAAAGCGCCACCGTTTTTACCTTGTAGCAGCTGTGCATGCAGCCGATCGTCTTTATACTGCAGGAGCAGTTTGTCCGCCAAAGCCCGGCGTTGTTGATTGATATAGAGATAGCTGTCTCTGGCTTGAATGTCAACGTCAAAATCATTTTTAGTGACAGAGCTGTCTGAAGCGGGGTGATCGCTGATAAAATTAAAAATAGCTAAGATATCGACACCCACTTTTTCAGCATCGATCTTGAGGCGGTTACCGTTTACATGCACTTTGACACCGTTGTTGAGAAAAAGTTCGAGTCGCTTACTGTCGTAGTTACCGGTAAAGTTAATGGTTTCTACCGGCACATTATCTTCAACCAGGAACTGGTAAGGGTAGGTGATATGCCCGTAAAGAGCAATCTTGTTATCGTTCTTTTCTGAATTCGCATGCAGGGCACCTGTCGTGATATTATACTCTTGCATAAAGCGGGAGTGTTCTGCCATCTTTTTGATATTTTTGACATTAAAATCCCAGCCGTTACTGCTTTGGGTATAGGTGAGGTTTAAACTTGGAACTCTTATGCGATGCTCGTCACTTTTTTGATCGACAATGACTTTGACACTCTCTTGCATCTTCAGCAGCGATGTGTCACCGATTTCGGCATGCATCGACTTCAGAAGAAAACGGCCGGACTGATTTTTTGTATTGTAGGCACCATTGATATGCGACGTAAAGATGTCAGCGAGTGTAAAGTGAACATCTTTGATATAGAGTAGACCTCCCATATAGAACAATGTTGAAGGAAAAAGGAGCATGTCTGTCGTGCCGAGTCTCCAGTGTGATCTCTTTTTAACACTCAGGAAAAGACCGTTTTTGTATTTGATCTCCAATGGAACGCTGGTCTGGTTTAATGTGAGCTCAGGCGTGTGCAGGGTTAAGAGATCGGCGACCAGATCTGTTTCCAGGTTCTTAATGTCGAAAGTACCCGTCACATAGGCTTTGATAGCATCTTCACTGC
This sequence comes from Sulfurimonadaceae bacterium, assembly GCA_041596355.1. Taxonomy (GTDB): domain Bacteria; phylum Campylobacterota; class Campylobacteria; order Campylobacterales; family Sulfurimonadaceae; genus Sulfonitrofixus. Next base: position 92,074 of record JBFHIS010000008.1, read on the forward strand.
TAAGTATGGTTGTCGGTATAGTCCCTTTCAGGCTCAAAAAATCAAAAGGTGCCTTGAACCCATTGATCGAGATCGGTCTCTGGTTCAGTTGCCAGTATGATTTCGGTATGTTGAGATAATCGCGTTTCGGATCTATGGTATAGGTAAATTGCAACGGCTTTTGAGCGGGGTCCATCTCAAATACGTTCTCACCGTTTTTAAACTGCATCGTCGTCAACGCAATGTTGAATTTTCCGTTCTTTTTAACAGGATCAAGGTGCCCGGAGAGATCTGCCTGTACGGAGTCTTCAAGAAGGGAGGCGCTGAGACTCTTGATCTCTATGAAGGTATTCTTGAGACGTACATCTGCATTTTCCAGACTGATGTCGGTATTTGAGAAGTTAAAAATGCCTTGCTTGCAGGAGAATCCACCTTCTGCACCAACATCGATATCGCCTAAAGTAACCCAGATAGCGAGCTTAACCTTTGTCAGCCCCTCTTTCTGATAAAAAGGGAGTGTTACTTTATAGCCTTTTAACCATGTAATAAGGTCAGGCGTCAATGTGGCGGTTGTGTCGACATCAACAGTTAAGAGAGGGTTTTCAGGGGTCTCAAAATCAATCTTTAGCCAGGTCGTTCCGCCGGGCTGTCCATAAAAGGTTGCCTCTTTCGGATAGATGTACAAGACACGATCTTTAAATGCAACATCGACATTAGGTGCAATTGCAGGAGCATATCCGGGTGAAAAGGTGTATTTTACGTTGCTGTAGTGCGCTTTAGCGTCCAGTGTGTCCAGCAGAGAGATGGGGTTGTCGTAAACAAGTGTCCCTTTGAAGTAGTCAAGAGTAAGGGTGTCTCCCTGTAGATAATCTATGATCCAGGGATTGATCAATGGCCCCAGGTGTGCCATTTTGACAACGGGTGCAATAGGCTTGGTAATGACGTCAGTGCCTGTTCCCCACAGCTGTAGCTTCTGTCTATCTGCAAGAAGGAGGATGTTGAGAGGCATCGTGTCTGCTACATTGATCGAGATATCGCCGTAGAGACGCTGCTCATTGCCATCTGCGACAATATTGCCCTGCAGTGTTGTTTTTGTTGTGTATTCAGTAAACTCTTTGATAGAGAGAAGCAGTAAATTGTCATTGAGGTCCAAGTCCGCCAACAGTTTAAGTGTCGGTCCGTCGACCTTTATGTATCCCTCCTGGTCTTCCTTGTAACTAAAAGTAGCATTGATGTCGTTGACCTGGAACTGCCTGATATTGACTTCAGAGAAAAAGCTGTCGAGTAGAGTGGACTGCTTTAGAAGCTGTCGGACATTAAGACCTTTAAAATCGAACTTTTGCCCAGTGTTACTTTTTGTAATCTTAACGGAATCGATGTCTACTACAATCTTTTCATCCCACTTTATGTATAATTGCTCAATTTTTAAGCCCGGCAGTATGATGTTGTCGAGTTTCAGACCGATATGAAGTGTAAAATAGATCGTAAAAAGAGTAACAGATATGAATATTAGCAGATCAATGATAATTGAGTGGACTTTGGAGATAGCCTTGATAATAGTGCTGTCGTTCATGTACTACCTAAACTTGGGTCTGACGACCTCAAAAGTGCTGTATGTTCCCCAAGGGTCAATTACAAAGATTATAACACATCTGCAGAGCAATAACATCGATGTCTCGCCATTGGATGCCTTTTTTATGCGTTTTATCGGTATGCCGCAGCAGGGGTGGATCAATATCGGTACGACACAGTTAACGCATGCTGACTTTCTGAAACGACTCTCCACTGCCAAAGCTGCTATGCAAAACATTACGCTCATTCCCGGAGAGACAACCTATATCTTTTTGGAACAGCTCTCAGAACAGCTGGATCTTGATCACGAAACACTGTTGCAGGAGTTCAAGAAACAGTCTCCTTTCAAAGAGGGCGCTTTTGTCCCCGATACCTATAAACTGCCTATAGGTATAACTGAAAAAGCGGTCATTGCCCTTTTGCTGAAGCGTTCGCATAAGCGTATGGTTGATTGGTCAGAAAAGATCTTCGGGACCTATAATGAAGCGAAGTGGTACAGGTACCTGACCCTTGCTTCAGTTATTCAGAAAGAGGCGGCATCAGTCGAAGAGATGCCGATTGTCGGTTCTGTCATACAGAACCGTCTTAATAAAGGTATGAAGCTGCAGATGGACGGTGCGCTGAACTACGGAAAGTATTCCCATATGAAGATTACACCTAAACGGATTCGTGAGGATAAGACGGCTTACAACACCTATAAATACAAAGGTATTCCGGACGATCCGGTCTGTAATGTAAGCCTGCCTGCGGTACGTGCAGCCATCTTTCCGGCCAATACAGACTACCTCTATTTTATGAAAAACAAGCAGGGCAAACATGATTTCACACGTTACTATTCTACACATATTGGCAACGTAAAGCGTGCTACCAAATGAAACACAGGCCTTTGATTTGACGTGAAAAGTGCGTGAATAGCACGTGATTTACAAATGAAGTGCTAGAATGTTCTCATCTTAAAAATCGAGGACACAATCTATGTCAAAAATCATCTGGTCAGTAATTGACGAAGCTCCGGCACTAGCGACTTATTCGCTACTACCTATTGTTAACGCGTTTACTAAAGCAGCAGGCGTTGAAGTTGTAACTAGTGACATTTCACTAGCAGGTCGCGTTCTTGCTGCAATGGGTCTTGCAGAAGATGAACTATCAAAATTAGGTGAAGTTGTTCTCCAAGAAGATGCGAACATCATTAAACTTCCTAATATTTCTGCCTCTGTTGGTCAGCTTAAAGATTGTATCGCTGAGTTACAAGGTCAAGGTTATGATATCCCTAACTACCCTGAAAACCCTGTAACTGAAGAGGAAAAAGCTATTCAAGCTAAATACAGTACATGTTTAGGTTCAGCAGTTAACCCTGTTCTTCGTGAAGGAAACTCGGACAGACGTGCAGCTGTTGCTGTTAAGAAGTTCGCACAAAAGAACCCTCACCGTCTTAAACCATTTGCTGAAAATTCTAAAGCGTATGTAGCGCATATGGAAGGTAACGGCGATTTCTACGGTAATGAGAAATCAGTTACTATGGATAAAGCTCAAAAAGTAACAATTGCTCTTAACGGTAAAGAGCTGGCTACTATTGATGCGCTTGACAAAGAGGTACTTGATGGTACTTTTATGTCTGTTAAAGCATTAAAAGCTTTCATTCAAAAAACTATTGACGATGCACGTGCAAATGGTGTTTTATGGTCTATTCACCTTAAAGCAACGATGATGAAGATTTCTGATCCTATTATGTTCGGTCACGCGTTTACAGTGTTCTTTCAAGATGTATTTACAAAATATGCAGATACATTCGCAGAACTAAATGTAAACCCTAACCAAGGTATGTCTGACTTAGAGAAAAAAATCGCCGGTCACGCAAAAGAAGCTGAAATCAAAGCGGCTTTCCAAGCTGTAGTTGAGTCTGACAACCCGGAAATCGCAATGGTTGATTCTGACAAAGGTACAACTAACTTCAATGCACCTAACGATGTAATTATCGATGCTTCTATGCCGGTAGTTGTACGTGAAGGCGGTAAGCAGTGGAACAGAAAAGGTGACGCAGTAGAATGTGTCGCTGTTATTCCTGACAGTACTTACGCAATGTTCCACGCTGAGATGGTTGCTGATTGTGTTAAAAACGGTCAATATGATGTAACTACAATGGGTTCAATGGCAAACGTTGGTCTTATGGCGCAGAAAGCTGAAGAGTATGGTTCTCACCCGACTACATTTGAATTGGCAGAAGCCGGTAACGTTACTGTAACTGCTGAAGATGGTACAGAGCTAATGGCATTTGATTGTGAAGCCGGTGATATCTGGCGTATGTCTCGTGCAAAAGATATCCCGATCAAAGACTGGGTTCGTTTGGCAGTTGAGAGAGGTCACATTGAGAAAGTTCCTGTTATCTTCTGGTTAGATGAAAACAGAGCTCACGATGCCGAGATGATCAAAAAAGTAAACACTTACCTTGCGGATCTTGACACAGACGGTTTGGATATTCAGATTATGGATGTCACTTCGGCAACACGTTTTACAAATGCCCGTGTACGTGAAGGTAAAAACACTATCGCTGTTACGGGTAACGTTTTACGTGACCACTTGACTGATATGTACCCGATCCTGGAGCTGGGAACATCTGCGAAAATGCTTTCTATCGTTCCATTGTTAGCGGGTGGTGGTCTTTATGAGACTGGTGCCGGTGGATCAGCTCCAAAACACGTTGACCAATTTCTTGAGTGTGGACACCTGCGTTGGGATTCACTTGGTGAGTTCCTGGCACTTGCTGAGTCTTTACGTTTCTTGGGCAATAAACACTCAGATGCGAAACTTGCTGCCTTAACAGCTGGTCTTGATGTCGCAAATGACAGTTACCTGGACAACTCTAAAGAGCCGTCACGTAAATGTGGTGAGCCGGACAACAAAGCGTCTCACTTCTACGTAGCACAGTACTGGGCCAAGGCACTTGCTGAAGGTGATAACGCTGAGTTGGCTGCTAAATTTGCTCCGGTAGCAAAAGCATTGACTGAGAATGAAGATAAGATCATCGGTGAGCTTTTAGCGTTCGAAGGTTCTCCTAAAGATATCGGTGGTTATTTCCACCCGGATAACGCTAAAGCGACTGCAGCAATGCGTCCTTCTGCAACACTTAACGCAATCATCGACGCTATCTAGGTGTCGATTTTGAGAGGCATCTGCCTCTTGATTGTTTTTTATAGTGGACTTTAGAGTACACTACAAAAGACAATTGTGTCTTTAAATGTTCAGGTATTTTCTTAGCATTTATACTTAATACTTATGTGTTCGCACCTAATAGTTAAGTGTATTGCTTGAAGAGATACCACCTATCTTTAATAATTAGGAGTCCTAATGAATCATGGTAAACGTGTTGGTATTGTCGGCGCAGGTAATGTTGGAGCTACAGTAGCTTATTCACTGGCGATGCTCGGTTCATGTCACGAGATTATTCTTCGTGACAACAAAATCGATGTAGCAAGAGGAAAGGCGCTTGACATGTCTCAAGCTGCTTCTGCGGTACGTTCGCATACAGTTGTAAAAGTCGCAGAAGAGATGTCTGACCTTAAAAATTGTGATGTTGTTGTTATCACTGCGGGCAGTCCACGTCTGCCTGGTATGAGTCGTGATGATCTTTTGATGATCAACGCAAAGATCACAAAAGAGGTGATCGAAGGTGTTGCAAAATACTCTCCGGAGGCGATCATTATTATGGTTTCAAACCCTCTTGATGCTATGACCTATGTAGCGCTCAAAGAGTCAGGTTTTGACAGAAGCCGTGTTATCGGTATGGCGGGTATTTTAGACTCATCCCGTATGGCATCGTTCATCCAGGAGAAGCTTGGTTACGGCGGCGGACAGATCCGTGCATCTGTTATGGGCGGTCACGGTGACGATATGGTGCCACTTGCGCGCTACTCAACTGTAGCCGGTGTTCCGTTGACTGATGTCTTGTCAGAAGACGAGATCGAAGAGATCGTTAACCGTACACGTCACGGTGGTGCGGAGATCGTTGGTCACCTTAAAACAGGTTCTGCGTACTACGCACCTGCAAAATCTACATCGATCATGGTCGAAGCGATTTTGAAAGACACCAAACAGATCCATCCTTGTGCCGTCCTTTTAGAGGGCGAATACGGTTACTCTGATGTTGTTTGCGGTGTTCCGGTCATGCTGGGCGCAAACGGTGCTGAGAAGATCATTGAAGTGACGCTTGACGAGAGAGAGAACGAGATGTTTGCAGGTTCTTGTGCTTCTGTTCAGTCGTTGATCGATACCTTGAATACTCATAACTTTTTTGAAGGGAAATAATCCATGTCTACACGTATAGAAAAAGACACAATGGGCGAGATCGAAGTTCCTATTGATGCATATTGGGCGGCACAAACACAACGTTCTGTTCAAAACTTTGCGATCGGTGAGGAAAAAATGCCGTATGAGATCACAAGAGCGTTCTCATATCTTAAAAAAGCAGTTGCACTTGTAAATAATGACCTGGGCAAATTGGATGCAGACAAAGCCAATGCGATTGCGCAAGCTGCTGATGACATGCTTGCCGGAAAACTTGACGGTAACTATCCTCTTGTTGTATGGCAGACAGGTTCAGGTACGCAGTCCAACATGAACAACAATGAAGTGCTTGCCAACCGTGCTACTGAAATTCTTGGCGGTGACTTCCGTACTGAGAAACTGGTACACCCGAATGATGATGTCAACAAATCCCAATCATCCAACGATACTTATCCGACGGCACTTCACGTTGCAGCAGTTATTGCGGTAGAAGAGTCTCTTCTTCCTGCCATCGCTAAACTTAAGGCGACACTTCAAGCTAAAAGTGATGCTTTTTCTGACATTGTCAAAATCGGTCGTACGCACCTTCAGGATGCTACACCGCTAACCCTTGGTCAAGAGATCAGTGGTTGGGTTGAAATGCTGAACAAGTGTGAGAAAATGGCTAAAGATTCACTCGAAGCCGTTCGTGAACTTGCTCTTGGCGGAACTGCTGTCGGAACCGGTCTTAACGCCCACCCTGAACTGGGTGAGAGAGTTGCTGCCAAACTGTCTGAACTGACAGGTCACGACTTCATCACAGCACCGAACAAATTTCACGCGTTGACATCGCATGACGCACTGGTCTATTCGCATGGCGCACTTAAAGCACTTGCAGCAGACATGATGAAGATCGCCAATGATGTTCGTTGGTTGGCTTCAGGTCCGCGTTGTGGTCTTGGCGAGATCGAGATTCCGGCTAATGAGCCGGGCTCATCGATCATGCCGGGTAAAGTCAACCCGACTCAATCAGAAGCAGTGACGATGGTCGCTTGCCAGGTAATGGGTAATGATGCAACGATCGGTTTTGCTGCAAGTCAGGGTAACTTTGAGTTAAATGTTTTCAAGCCGGTTATTGCCTATAACTTCTTGCAATCAGTCAGACTGTTGAGCGACTCGATCGTTTCATTTAACGATCATGCTGCTGTCGGTATTAAGCCTGTACACGCAAAAATCGATCACTTTTTACATGATTCATTGATGTTGGTAACAGCACTTAACCCGTACATCGGTTATGAAAATGCTGCAAAGATCGCTAAGACTGCTCATGCAAACAACTCTACATTAAAAGCAACGGCTGTTGAGCTTGGTCTTTTAACGGCCGAAGAGTTCGATCAGTATGTCAAACCAGAAGAGATGATCGCGCCTAAAGCGTAGACATCCATCTTAATTTAAGGAGAGTAAATGAATATTCACGAGTATCAAGCAAAACAGATTTTTGCTAAGTATGGTGTACCTACACCTAGAGGTATTATTGCAAATACACCTGCTCAAGCGTTGACAAATGCACAAGAACTTGGCGGGAATGTTTGGGTTGTAAAAGCCCAAATTCACGCAGGTGGACGTGGTCTTGGCGGCGGCGTTAAGGTTGCCAAGTCTCTTCATGAAGTAAAAGAACTTGCTTCTGAAATCCTGGGTATGACATTGGTAACACACCAAACAGGTCCTGAAGGTAAGCTTGTTCAAAAAGTTTACATCGAAGAGGGCGCAGATATCGTTGACGAGTTGTACCTTGGTGTCGTTCTTGACCGTGCAAAAGAGATGCCTGTAATTATGGCTTCTACTGAAGGCGGTATGGCGATCGAAGATGTTGCACATGACACACCGGAGAAGATCATCAAGGTTGCCGTTGATCCGGCTATCGGCTTCCAGGGTTTCCACGGACGCGAATTGGCATTTGGTCTTGGTCTTGCAAAAGAAGAGCAGGGCAAATTCATTAAATTTGCTGCAGCACTTTACAAAGTCTATATGGAAAATGATGCTGAGATGATCGAGATCAATCCTCTGATCAAGACAGGTTCCGGCGATTTCCTTGCACTAGACGGTAAGATGGGCTTTGATGACTCAGCACTTGGACGTCACCCGGATATCGAAGATATGCGTGACATCTCTGAAGAAGATGCAGATGAGCGCGAAGCGTCTCAGTACGGTCTCTCTTACATCTCTCTGGACGGTGAGATCGGTTGTATGGTAAATGGTGCCGGTCTTGCGATGGGTACTATGGACACGATCAACTATATGGGTGGAACACCTGCCAACTTCCTTGATGTTGGTGGTTCTGCCAATGCTGAGACGGTTGCAAAAGGTTTCGAGATCATTCTTAAAAACCCTAATGTAAAAGCTATTTTTGTCAATATCTTCGGTGGTATCGTTCGTTGTGACCGTATTGCCAACGGTATTCTTGAAGCGACTAAGATCACGGATGTCAACGTTCCTGTTATCGTTCGTCTTGATGGTACCAATGCACCGGAAGCAGCAGAGATCCTTAAGAATGCAAACATTCCTAATATCATTGTTGGTTCAGATCTAGGTGACGGTGCTGCAAAAGCAGTTGCTGCGGCGAAAGGGGAGTAATTAATGTCAATTTTAGTAAACAAAGATACAAAAGTAATCGTTCAAGGTTTCACGGGTAAAGAGGGTTCTTTCCACGCTGAGCAGTGTATGGCATACGGTACAAAGATTGTTGGCGGTGTTACACCGAACAAGGGTGGTCAAGAGCACCTTGGTCAACCGGTTTTCAACACGGTTAAAGAGGCAGTCGCGACAACGGGTGCTACTGTTTCCATGATCTTCGTTCCGCCTGCATTCGTAGCTGACGCGGTAATGGAAGCGGCTGATGCCGGGATCGAACTTGCAGTCATCATTACTGAAGGTGCGCCTGTTCGTGACATGCAGGCAGCCAAAGCATTCGCTGTTAAGCACGGTATGATGACGATCGGACCGAACTGTCCGGGAATCATCACTGCCGAAGAGTGTAAGATCGGGATCATGCCGGGTATGATCTTCAAAAAAGGTAATGTCGGTCTTATCTCCAAGTCGGGTACATTAACATACGAAGGTGCTAACCAGGTATGTAATGAGGGCTTTGGTATTACAACGGCAGTCGGTATCGGCGGCGACCCGATCATCGGTCTTTCATACAAGCAGCTTCTGCCAATGTTTGAAGCAGATCCGGAGACGGAATGTATCGTTATGATCGGTGAGATCGGTGGTGATCTTGAGATTCAGGCAGCTGCCTACATCAAAGAGAACATCACTAAACCGGTGGTCGCTTTTATTGCCGGTCAAACAGCACCGGCCGGTAAACGTATGGGCCACGCAGGTGCGATTATCTCTGGCGGTGCAGGTACTGCAGCTGAGAAAATGGCTGCTCTTGAAGCAGCAGGTGTTAAGGTTGTTGTCTCTCCGGCTGAGATTGGAAAAGCAGTAGCAGAAGTTCTTTCCAAGTAATATCGGGAAGAGCAGGGTTGCCAATATTCGTTGCGGCGTGTACGCTGCAGCGGTGACGTAAATCTAATGAAGAAAAAGGTCATACAGATAGCTGTAAACCTTGAGTGTGAGCCTCGTACAGTAACAAAAATGTCACTGGCGAAGCGCAATCAGCACACTTCAAAACGATTTTAAGAAAACTTGGTTATCCTTTATTTGATGAGGAGACTAGTTTGATTAATTCAGCTGGTCTTAAAGCAAAGAGCTTAGTCTCTTGCAATGTCGGAAAATTTTCGGTAAACAATTCTACGAGATAATTCGTATTTTTAAAGAGGAGAATAAATGGGAACTTTCAAAACTGAAAATCCAGGTAATGCACCTGTTTGGGTAAACACAAACAACTGTAAAGCTTGTGATATCTGTGTATCGGTATGTCCAACAGGTGTACTTGGAATGCGTTACGACTCTACGTCAACACTGGGTGCGATGATCTCTATCGATCACCCTGAGTCATGTATCGGTTGTAATGAGTGTGAATTGACATGTCCGGATTTTGCTATCTATGTAGCAGACAACAAAGAATATAAAGCGGCAGGTTTCAGCTTCGCGAAATTGACTGACGAAGCAAAAGCTCGTCAAGAAGCAATCGCAGCTAATAACTATATGTCATTAGATAATTAAGGAGGAACAAATATGAGAGAAGTAATTTCTACAGGTAATCAACTTGCTGCAAAAGCAGCTGTTGAAGCCGGAGCAATGTTCTTTGGTGGGTACCCAATTACACCATCATCAGAAGTAATGCACGAATCATCTGACCTGCTACCTGCAGTCGGTGGTACATGTATTCAAATGGAAGATGAGATCGCGGGTATCTCTGCTGCACTTGGTGCATCAATGACCGGTGTTAAATCGTTTACTGCGACTTCAGGTCCTGGTATTTCACTGAAAGCTGAGCAGATCGGTCTTGGCTTTATTGCCGAGATCCCGTTGGTTATCATCAACGTTATGCGTGGTGGTCCGTCAACAGGTCTTCCGACACGTGTATCTCAAGCAGATATCGGTCAGGCACAATACCCGACTCACGGTGATTATGCGTCGATCACACTTTGTGCTGGTTCATTGACTGAATGTTATACTGAAACAGTACGTGCATTCAACCTTGCTGAAAAGTATATGACACCGGTTTTCATGTTGTTGGATGAGACAATCGGTCACATGCACGGTAAAGCGGAGCTTCCTGATCTCGAAGAGATTCAGGCAAACATTGTAAATCGTGCTACGAATCTATGTGATCCAAAAGATTACCTTCCATACGAAGCTAAGATGAATGAGCCGGCGGTACTGAACCCAATGTTCAAAGGGTACAAGTACCACGTAACGGGTCTTCACCACGGTCCAACCGGTTTCCCGACGGAAGATGCGTACCAGTGTGAGTTCAACATTGAGCGTCTGACAGGTAAGATCAACACTGTTCACTTGGAAAACAACGGTCTTGATGACCTTCCAGACTACGAAGAAGTTGATCTTGACGATGCAGAAGTATGTATCATCGCTTACGGTTCGATTGCACTTGGTGCTTACGAAGCTGTTAAGAAGCTACGTGCAGAAGGTATCAAAGCGGGTCTTTTCCGTCCAATTATGATCTGGCCAAGCCCGATCAACCGTTTGGAAGAGATCGGTGAAAAATTCAAAGACAAGATCATGGTTACTGAATTGAACATGGGTCAATACTCTAGAGAGATTGAACGCGTAATCAAACGTAACGATTTTACAAAACTGCTAAAAGCAAACGGGCGTCCAATCGCACCGGCTGAAATGGTAGAAAAAGTTAAGGAGATGATGTAATGGCTTTTAATTATGATGCTTATTTACGTGTAGAGAAGATGCCGACACTATGGTGTTGGGGTTGTGGTGACGGTGTAATTCTGAAAGCGACTATCCGTGCGATCAAAAAAATGGGTTGGGACATGGACGAAGTCTGTGTTATCTCCGGTATTGGTTGTTCAGGTCGTTTCTCTTCATACATCGACTGTAACACAATTCACACGACTCACGGTCGTACAGTTGCATATGCGACGGGTGTTAAGCTTGCTAACCCTAACGCTAAAGTGATCGTTGTTGCCGGTGACGGTGATGGTCTTGCAATTGGTGGTAACCACACAATTCACGGTTGTCGTCGTAACATTGATATGAACTTTATTCTTATCAACAACTTTATTTACGGGCTTACTAACTCTCAGACTTCGCCTACAACACCTCAGGGTATGTGGACAGTTTCTCAGAAAGCCGGTAATATTGACCCGACTTTCGATGCTTGTGCTCTGGCAATCGGTGCAGGTGCTTCTTTTGTTGCACGTGAGTCTATGCTTGACCCTAAGAAACTTGAGAAGATCCTTGTAAAAGGGTTCCAGCATAAAGGTTTCTCATTCATGGACATCCTTTCTAACTGTCACATTAACCTGGGCCGTAAGAACAAGATGGTATCTGCGATGGACAATCTTAAGTGGATCGACGATATTACGTTACCACTGAAAAAATGGGAAGCGCTTTCTGAAGAAGAGCAGCTTAACATTTTCCCAACAGGTGTTTTACGCCAAGTTGAGCAAGAAGAGTACACTGAGATGTATGCGAAGATCATTGCTTCACATAGAGATGGTGCTCCTAAGATCACTCAAGACGATTTCAAGAAAAAAATATAAGGAACTAATATGAGAAATTCTTTACGTTTTACCGGTGTAGGTGGTCAAGGGGTTCTTCTTGCAGGCGAGATCATGGCTGCATGTAAGATTAAAAATGGTGGTTTCGGTCTTAAGACTGCTACCTACACGTCTCAAGTACGTGGTGGTGCGACAGTTGTTGACATTACGCTTGACGACAATGAGATCCGTTACCCGTATGCGAATGAAGGTGAGATCGATTTCATGCTTTCAGTTGCTAACGTCTCTTACAACCAGTTCAAGACAGGTGTAAAACCGGGCGGGACAATCGTTGTTGACCCTAACCTTGTTCACCCGACTGATGAAGATCGCAAAACTTGGAACATTATCGAGATTCCAATCATTACGATCGCAAAAGAAGAGGTTGGTAATGTTATTACTCAATCTGTTGTTGCGATGAGTATTACAAACGAAATTACGAAGGTTCTTCCTGAAGAGTCTCTAATTGAAGTAATGCTGTCAAAAGTACCTGCTAAAGTTCATGCTGCTAATAAACTGGCATACCAGCTAGGTAAAAAATACGCTCAAGAGGCAATGGCTAAGTAATTAGCTTCCTTAAGCGAATAAAGAGCGGTTTCGGCCGCTTTTTTTTTGATCTGTATGGTAATATTACTTAATATTACACACTTTTTTCTCTCTTTTCGCCTCTGAGGCATTTTCTTATCTCTTAACGTACCATTTGACCATGAAAGTCCATATCGGGCAAATATAGTGTATTTCATAAAAAGCAGACTTTCGAAGTAGTTTTGCGATGTCATGCCATGAAATGATGAGTTTGGAGAATCTGCTAACTGCCTGTGTTACAGAGTGGATTTTTGCATACTGTTTTTAAAATTTTTGGTTATCATTACGCAGGTACAACACGTGGTTGCTTGACCTTTGTGTCAAGAGGAAAGTCCGGGCTGCTGTAAGACAGGGTTCCATCTAACGGATGGCCGGCGTAAGTCGAGGGAAAGTGCAACAGAGAATAGACCGCCACCTTGAAATGTTAAATTGTAAATGTTGAATTTTTAATGAAATGCAATGTTTGTGATTAGCGGTGGAGATGCTGACAAAGTAAATGCGAAAATTCCGAAAGCATTTTTGTGCTTTAGTGGCCATAGCGGCCTCAGCGCAGGAGTAGGGGCTTTTGCTCCTACTCTGTTCAAATAGGTGGTAAGGGTGAAACGGCGGGGTAAGAGCCCACCAGTTCCTTGAGTAATCTTGGAAGCTATGTAAACCCAACCTGGCAGCAAGAAACAGATGGTTAGCGTCTTACATTGCTATTGTTTCGCTAGAGCTGTATAGTAATATACAGAGTAGATTAATTGCCACATTAACAAAACCCGGCTTATTGTTGTACCTACTTCTTCAAACCACCTATTTTAGGGGTTAATCAGCTCTCTTCTTTTGATTTGTGACTGTGTTATGACCAAACAGAGAGATCCGCATCCAACTTTTTACAACCAGCACGAAGTTTCCAATTATCTGCAATCTTGTTCGTCATGAGCTTTTTTTGGCGCTTAGGGCAGGGGTATATACTCTTTAGACGTTTTCAATTTTGAGGTCTTGTGCCGTAAGATGTAAAGTATAGTCTTTGTCACTCTCAACGATGTTTATTAACCTTCCAACGGCGAAGATCGTTTCATAAAAAGCATCGATGTCGTTTTCAAACTCTTCAATAATCTTTTGTTCCAATTCGCTTAAGTTTTTAAGAGAGAGATCTTCTTTGAACAGTTCCAGATATGTCACTTTAAGACTGACTGCCGATATGAGACTGGTATGGATGTTGTTTAGGTCAGTGGTTGTAAGCATGTGTTCCTACTTTATAGGCAAAGTTCATGGCGTGATTCATGAAGCCCCGAAGTGACGCAGGGCTAAAGACGGATTAACTAGCTTCTCAATAGCCGTCTTGGTAACTTGTTGTTTTTTTCACTACGAATTTGCTGTTTTCTTTCATTTTTTTTGCAAACTGCAATACAGTTGAGTATAATTGGTCAGCAAATGTATTACTGTTTGTAGAAGTGACATTAGTAGTAGTTTATGTTAAGGCTATACCTTCATTCGACCACGCTGTAAGTAGGTGGAACATACGTTGAAAAGTTGTCGTCTTTAATTGTCTTAACCTGCATTTTTTTCACTCCTCTATGTAAAAAGTAAATCATTTTCAACACTCCATGTATGCAAATATTGCTTATATTTATAAGCTTATCTGCAAAAATATAAAGAAAAGCTTAAAGTATGCATATATTGCATAATAAATAAAGAAAGTATGTAAATGACAAGAAAAGAATTATCAGAGTTATTAGGCATCTCATTAAGAACCCTGGACAATTGGGAAAAAGAAAAACCTGACCTAGTTAGATTGATTAACCAAGGTTTGGCGTTTGATAAATTAATGGATATTCAAAAAAAGAATTTAGAAGAATTAGAAGCTATAAAGAATGTTGCTGGTAGCGGTAAGTTTAAGTTGAAATAAGGAAAATAATATGGGAAAAAAACTTTTTGAAATAGATACAGAAGATAAAGAAAAAAGTAAAAGTTTAATTTCTACAAGTACAGTTGTTCTTAACTATGAAAAATTAAATTCTATGCCCGATAGATTTAAGTATAAGGATATAGAGACGGTACAAAGCGATAGTTATTATAGTCTTGCAGAAAAAACAGTAGATGACTTAGCAATCAAGTTTGTATATGCAGGTGTAAAAAAATATATTGAAGAAATGGTAGATTCAAATCTTAATGTCAATGATGATGATATGATTGAGTTTTATGAAGAGTTTCTAACAAAAGCTAATGAGTTTTATGAAGAATTTTTATTTAATTTAAATATGTTTAAAAGTTTAAATATGATGGATAAAGTAGAAATTATATATCTTTTTTTAAAAAATGACTTACCAGATTGGATCTACGAAGAAACTGAATACATAGATGGTAGATATTCTGATGATGAAGATAATGGTAGTGATGAACCTTATGATGTCTCTAAGATTGATATTATCAATAAACAGTTTGAAGTTGCATCTTTATATAGAAAGTATAAAGAAGAAAATGAATTAGATCTTTCTCCAGATTATCAAAGAAATTTTGTTTGGACATCAAGACAAAAAAGTAAACTAATAGAATCACTATTAATTGGTATTCCATTGCCTACTTTTTATATTGATGCAAGAGATGAGAACAAGTGGATTATTATTGATGGCGTTCAAAGATTGACAACCATTTTAACATTTATGGATAATACATTTAAACTAAATAATATGCAATATCTTAAATATTTAGATGGGAAAAAGTTTGATGCATTAGATAGAAAGTACCGAAGAAGAATCGAAGATTTTCAATTACTTTGTAATATGGTAAGACCAAATACGCCATCAAAAATTGCTTTTAATATCTTCCAACGAATTAATACTCTTGGAACTCATTTAGAAGTTCAAGAGCTAAGAAATGCTATGTATAGAGGTAAATCAACAGAACTCTTAAAAAAATTATCAAAATCAGATGAATTCGTTAACGTCATTACGGAAAAAAAAGTCAATAGTTATGAAAAAAGAAAAGAAGATCATGCGATTATACTTAGATACCTTGCATTTCAAATGACTAACTATTTAGAATATACAAAAAATGACATGAATGCTTTTTTGGAAAAGGCAATGGACACAGTCAATAAAATGAATGATTTAGAAATTAAATCTTTAGAAAATACATTTTTAGAGTGTATGAAAAAAGCAAAAATTATTTTTGAAAACGATGCTTTTTGTAAACCATCAAAAGGGAAAATTGGAAACCCAATTAGCAAAGCACTTTTTGAATCAATAGGTTATGCATTAGATCTATATACAATTGAAGAAATAGAAAAAAATAAGATTAAGTTAAGAGAAAAAATTAACGAAACATATAAAAAGGATGAGTTTATTTTAATGACATCAGTTGCTACTAATAACCCACCTAAAGTACATTATAGATTTAATCTTTTCTTAGAATTATTTAAAGAAGTTATAGGACATTAAATGAAATCATTAACAATAAAAAATTTTAAATGTTTTAAAGAGAAAACTATAAATTTTTCAAATCTAACAGTTTTAGCAGGTGGAAATGGAGCAGGAAAGTCAACAGTGATACAAACTTTACTACTCTTTTCACAGAGTTTTGATGGAAAAGATTTAAATGAACATATTCCAGAAATGCTGTATTTAAATGATTACTACTGCAATTTAGGAAGTTCAAAAAGATTACTACATTACAACACCAATGACGATACTATAGAATTTATATTTGAAGATAAAAATAACAAAAAAATAGAGTTTATTACGCTTGAAGATCCAAATGATTTAAATATATTAAATGTAGTAAATAAAGACAGTGTATTAACTGCACATTTTCTTACAGAGAACAGAAGTAATGCATTGAATTTTTTAAAATATTTTGATTTTATTGGTGCTGATAGATTTGGACCAAGGTCTTTTCATCATACAGATAGTAACTTTTCAAGAATTAATGTTGGTAAATATGGAGAATACACAGCACTAATATTACATAGCCATGGAGGAAAATCTTTAGAAACAATGAAAAATGATTTACTATTCAATGTAAATTTTTGGCTAACTGAAATTTTTGGTTATGTAAAAGTAATTACAGATTTTCATGAAAAAGCAAATATAGCAATGTTAGAAGTAAAAAACCATCCAGATGGCAAGTATGAAAGCCCTTTAAATATGCCTTATGGAGTTAGTTACTTATTGCCTATAATTGTAAGCTGTTTAGTAAGACAAATACCTAAAAATGAATTGTTTGATGATTACCAAGCGATAGAAGAAGAAAATGAGATGGTAATAATAGAAAATCCAGAAGCACATCTTCACCCATCAGCACAATCAAAATTAGGATATTTTTTAGCAAAAATGTCAAAATATATGCAAATTGTAGTTGAAACACATAGTGAACATATAATTAACGGAATGCGATTAGCTACATTAAAAAGTGATGAAGATCCCGTAAGTAATAAAAATATTAGTATTAACTTTTTTGAGTCTAGCGAAAGTAGCATAGAACCAAATATTAAAAATATTAAAATTAATGAAATGAATGATTTAACTGATTGGCCAAGAGGTTTTTTTGATCAACAAGAACTTGATATAAGTAAGATATTTGAAAGTAGGATGAGACAATAATGATCCCTATAAACTTTTGCTTATTAAGTGAGTCATTTGAAAATAATGGACATGACGTAGAAAATATATATGAGAAAATTAATAATTTAGATCAACTAAATAGTAAAATAAAAAATTTAAATGATAAATTATTTAGAGATGATACTACTATATATTATATAGATATATTTGATGGTCTAAGAGTTCATGAGTTCATTATTAGTCCAGATATAGAACCTTATTACAAGCAAAAGTTGAGAATGATTTTAGAAAGGCATACTAATTCCTATACTGATGAAAATATTGATAAATATGTGGGTTTTCATAAAATAAATGCTGAATTAATTTCTACATTAGATGAACTAATAGAATTCTATTATGACCATATTGGAAGTATTCATGATGAAGAAGAGTTCTTTGAAAAAATTAAATTGCATTTTCCTGAACTAGAATTTAGAGATGAGATAAAAAATACATTAAAAAGCATAGATGGATCTCTGGAAAGTTTTGCAAAAAGTATAGTTAAATCATTAATTCACTTAAGAGATGATCTTAAGGATTTTATAGCTGAAAGTAATAATCTGGATGAAGCATTGAAAAAATTTCAAGCTAAATCTAAATTTGAAACTACACTAGAAGGAACAAGTGACCCTGATATTAAAAAAGTAATGACTTTTGAATTTGAAACAAATGATGGTAAAACAAGGAGCATTTATTGCGAACCACATATAAAATTTCATCATTCAGAGATACAAGGAGATAGTAAATATTACCAAAATCGCTTACATTTCAAGGAAGAGGACGAAATAGTTGGAAATGGAAATATTTTAATTGGATACATTGGGAAGCATTTAAAGATACCAAAAAAGAAAAGAAAAAAGTGAAATATATTTCTTATTCAATTCAATTTTAGTTTGTTTTTTCCATTCTTTTCTAATGTGTTTTTCTTCTTCTCTTGATGGAAAGAACTTTTTTTCTATGTTTTTAGGATTTTCAATATATTGAATTGCAAAACGTTTTAATGTCAATATTGCAAAATGTTTTTTTATCTCCGGCTTATTCAATTGTTCTTTATAAAAGGCTTTTGCATATCTTGCTTTTTCTAAAAGTTCTTTTTTGTAAATATTATCGATTTTAAAACCGTGTTTTCTTGCAATTGAAAATGCAGATAATGTTAGATCTCCTTCAAAAAACCATCGCTTTTGTATCAAAATGATCTCATTTAAAGTAATGATTTCTTCATCTATTTTTGACTGTAACTCCATGAAGGCTTTAAAAGCGTTTATTCTTAACGGTAACTTTAAGCCTTTAGGCATTGTAGCCCCGTAAAGCGGGGAAGTTTTACTTTTGTTATATAACTCTTGTCCTTGATGCTTATGACTGTAAACATCTCTTGTTTTATGCCAGCCTTCTTGTGTCATATTCCAATAATAATCACGATAGTTTTTGTATAGATCTAAATCACTATATTTTTTACTATTTAGTAGACCATCTAGACTTTTGTCATTATCACGAGTAACGTAACATTGCCAACAACCAAAACGTGAAACACCACACCCTAAATTACCTTCAGTAATCTCTTGTCCACCTGCAGCAGTAAAGACACATTCAGAAGCATTTTTACTACTGGCATCACTGTAGAGATTCCATAAGTTTGTTGTGTTAATAATCGAATTTTCTTCAGTAAATAAAAATTCCCAAACGTTTTTGGTTGTCCAATACTCAATAGGCATTAAATTAATTGCTTGGGGATATCGATCATTCGATTTTACAAACTTTGTAACCGTGGCACGTTTATCCAGACTATGACTACGTTGTGCACTTTCATCTCTTCGAGATCCAATAATAGAAATGAACTGACCATCTTTAAACATATCATTAATATAGGCATCAATTGGTTTGACTTTTAGCTTATCGGTACACCATCTAAAGCTAGGCGAAGGAGGGGGCATGCCAACACCTAAAAGTTGAACATTTAATGTGTGTTGATCTTCTGGTGAAACTTCTTTTACTTTAATAGGTAAATCATGTTCAACACCGTAATTATAAATAGCCTGTAATGAAGTACGTAAATGTTTTAGCATAGGCGGTAATTCGGCGAGTGTATTTGAATTGATAAAGTAAACTGTTTTATCAATTGGGAGATTTTGACTTTGTAAATGTCGTAACATTTTAATAACGAGATATACAACGGCGGTGCTATCTTTTCCACCACTGTATGCTACACAAAAGGCTCTGGTATCATTTAAATAATAATTTGACAATACCTCGATAGATTCATCAATTTTATGATTAATACTGTTTTGTGTGTTTGCAATTACTGTCATTTATTTCTCCTCTGTAATTATAGTTACATATATTTAAGATCCATGGAAGAACCTTTGTTTCATCAATTATATTATTGTGAATTAATGATGTGTTCGCAAGTAATATAGATTCATAGCAAAACGGTCACACTTTTAAGAGCAGGTTGCAAATAAAGAGAATTCTGGAACCGAGCTTATTGTTGTACCTACTTATAAAAATGCCTGTTTGCAGGTTGTTTATCTCCTTCAAAATATCTCTATCAATACTATAAACCTACAAAGAAAAAGCACCTAAATAAACATATTTGCATTGATTACACTTCAATAATGGTATAGTAATGTCATTTTATATACGCATCCAAATAATATTTATAAATTTAAAATGGAGTACTGATCTCATGGCAGAATGTAAAAGTTGTGGTAAAACCTATTATTCTATAAGTTGTCCACACTGTAATGGTGAAGTGACAGACAGGGTGCTTGGAAGAACGAAGAGAAAATCATTTTTAGCATTTACAATCACCGTGTTGATCATTGGGTCCATAGGTCTGATAAGCTATCTGATAGCAGAGTTTATAGAGAATGAAAGAGTTCTAGACAATGCTCACCAACAAAGTAACCAGCACTTGGGCAGTTCAAATACGCAGAAGAAGTACACCCAACAACCACGTAAAGAGGTCATTACAAAACCTACAAATAAGCCATATACTTCTCAAAAGAAACTAGCTAAAACAAATAAGTATCCAAGATATAGTAATTCGATTAAACTAAAGTCTGATTCAAAGATCACTAGAGGAAAAGATAATAGATTAAAATCCAATGCGCCAATATACGGCTTGTACAAGGGAATCATTTTATCTTCACCAAGATGTGGGGAAAAATATAAACGAGACCTTGGACTACATAAAGAGTGTTATGTAAATACACTAGACTTTGATAAATTATATTTTAGTAAAGCACTTTCCAATGAGTTTAAATCGTACAAAAGTCATGAAGCCTATGTGGAGTGTAACTACAACAAAAAGTATGGTGTCATGTAAGACTGTAAAATTTGGAATGGGTAGTATTAAGTCCATTTTCAGCACTTATAACACATACACAATTTTTAAAATTCACTTCTAAAGTCAGGAAATTAACCATAATATGACAAACTGCAATCAACTAACATTTTTATACAACAACTCATAAGTTCTGCTAAGTTCATGTTTAAGCCTTAGTCATATAAAATGTGTACTAATAAATAGTTGTGCTCAAGGAGAATGAATGAAAATCACGAGAGATGATCTCTTTGTCCAGCTCAGTCCTAATGGTCCAGATCTGCTTGAAGACTGGAGGTGGTTGATCGGGACGGAAGCGAAGCTATTTCTAGTTTCATCCGTCGGCGACGCCTTCCTTCAAAATTCAAACGGTATCTTCTGGCTCAATGTCGGCGACGGGACCTACACAAAGGTTGCAGACTCTGTCGCCGACTTCCAGTCAATACTATCCTCGCCTGACAATGTTGACGAATGGTTCATCCCCCAGCTCGTCGGCGATATCCTTGCAACCGGTGTCACTCGTGAGCCGCACGAGTGTTTTGGATTCAAGCAACCTCCGATTCTAGGTGGTGAATATGAGCCCGGCAATTTTGAGCCAACGGACCTTGCCGTACACTTTTCAATTCTTGGTCAGATCCATCAGCAAGTAAAAGACCTTCCCGATGGTACCCCAATTTCGGAAGTCAAGATTAAATGAGATACACAACAAATCAGAGGAGCCAATCAAAAACCCGCGGGCGGATTTTTGATTGCTCATTTTAAACGTTATTTTACAGGAGGATACTAGTGGTAAAAAGTCACCACAATATAAATTTGTATAACTATATTATCATGGTTATTGTGTCATCTGGTATTTTAATGCTAACATCAAATGGTGAAATATTTTTGGATATATACAATCACTATATATTAGATAGCTTATTTTTAATAATCTTTATAGTGGTTGGTTACTTTATTGGAAAACACCCTAATCGGGTATCTTCCATCTTTTTATTATTCTTATTTTACTATTTATTATTTGCATGTTTCAATGATGGCCATGGTGCAGGATGGTCACATACTGAAAACATAATTGATAAGTTTCTGGTGATGTTAACAAAAGTATTTATATTATCAATAACTATATTTGTTCCATTCATTTTTTTATTACTTGCGTTTTTACAAAATCAAGTAATAAAATTTCTTTGTAAGAAAAATAGCTGCATTAATGATAGTGTACAAGAGTTATAAAATTTCCACATCGTTGACTTCCTGTGCGTGATATACAAACGAGCATGGGATTGGGATTAGTATAGATGCATAGCAACGCTGTCATCTTTTAGAGCAGGGCGCGAAAGAGAGTCAAGGAATCTGGCTTCTTGTTGCAGCTAATTACTTTGTAGTACTTTGAGAAAAAAGTATTTTTAACTCTTCGTTCAAATTTTTCAATGCTCGAATATGCTCAAGCTGTATCTCTCTTTCTCGCTGTTTAATTGTCTGTTGGTCCTGGAATACAGGTGATTGATTTTTCATAACGGGAGTATAGCAATAAAACATTAACGGTTGATTTATATTAATTAATAGTAGTTTAGTGTTTTGATCGCAACGTGATCGTAACTCATATCGATGTCTGGCAAAACTTATATTTTTTAGAGCATGGCGCGAACAAAGAGAGTTTTGGAACCGGGCTGCACTGTCATACCTATTACAATACATCAAAATCCTGCATCATATTCTCACAAAATATATTCATATTAATTAGTTGAAGCCTGAAATAAGGTAGGGGATAAAAGTTCATTTTTTCATGGTTTTGAACTCACTTATCTATCTTTCTGAGTATTACAACATCTTTTCATTTGCTCATACCGTTGTAGATGCCACGATAAGAGTAAAGTGGTAACGCATCATCTGCCGCGGCGATGCTGAAGCATAATACCTTGTCGCGTCGACCTAGAGAAGACAAGAAATTAACGGTCTTTGGCTGTTAAACCTACGTTTTAATCCCTGTTTGAATTATTGAAGGCAATGAGTAGTTTGTCGTGTCGGAAAAGCTCACTGATTGGAGTTCCAGCAAATATTGGCGTCTAACCGCCAATTAGCTCGGAAGGCGAAATATTTGCATGTAAGATGAGTGACTAGTGCCAGAGGGTATCGTACTCTCTTTTTTTCCTCAAGTTTTTTTCTCTGTACGAGCAGAGAAAAAAAGTTGAATCCTAATGCTAAGAAGTAATGAAAAAAATCAGAACACAAGATCAAGACACCATATAATCAAATCTATATAAAAAACTACACGATAAGTATGAATAAACTCGTATAAAGGCTAAAAGAATAGAGCCCTAAAACAAGTATCATACTTCATAATATCAAAGAAATTTAGGCACAAATGTCCATCTTCAAAGTGTAATAGGGCGCTTGTCTGGCGGATCCCGAAATAGACTGTTTGGCTCTTCGTAATACCACCGCAAACACCGATAAAGTAAATTTTTCATCGTTTGTAGATCAGATTTTCTACATTGCAAAGAGAATCAGTATCTTTTTCAGTGTGAGATGAGCAGTGCCAGGCTAGGTCGAACAACCATCTAACAGCATGAATATAGAGAAAATATGAGTTCATATTAAATAATTTAACCCTATTTTACGGCGACTATAGCGTTTTAAAGAGCGACACTTTCCCAGAAGAAGTCCAAATGCTTCTCAAATTGGGTCGATAGAGACGTTGTAGGCTCATTATCTATCTTCAGAAGGGTAACTTGCAGCCTGAGATAGAAAAGAGGGCTCAGGAACTCCGTAGCCATCAATTTAGGGTCTCCGGAGCGTACGATGTCCTCTTGCATCATCACAAAGAAGGCCTCAGAGAGCATTTTGATGTTGTTGTTGTGGAATTCACTCTTAAAACTTTCCCTGATCGTCTTGTTCTGGAGCAGTTCTATCATCAAAATACGGAAGAGACGCTCGTTCTTGGCGTCGAAGGTCATCAGTTTATAGCCGACAATAAACGAAAAGAGGAACTTTTTACCGTCTTTAGCCCGCTCAGCGACGCTTCTTTCGCTCTGAGAGGCTGAAGTCGGGGTAGAGAACAGGGTGGAGGCAACGGCCTTAAAGATCTCCTCTTTGTTGGTAAAGTGGTTGTAGAGGGCACTCTCGCGTATACCGACTTTAGCGGCGATCTTGCGGACCGAAGCGGCTTTATAGCCATACTCGGAGAAGAGCTCCATACTCGCTTTTAATATGAGATCTTTAGTACTTTTACCACTACCGATTTCTTGCATGTTTTCCTCATGTGAACAGTTGTTAATATGCTCTGTAACTATATATGAACAGTTGTTAACTTATGCTTAAATTCATATGAGCAAGTGTTCACATGAAGGGCTTTTTAACATATCTCATAAGAACAGTTGTTCATATGATTGCACCCCTGAATATAGGGGTTTCTTAAATGATATAAAGAGAATAAAGAGCCATTTTCAGCACTGTTTTACGGGTCGAAAAATGTGGTGAACAGAGTAGAGATATGGGGATACGGTAAAATAACAGATGTTCGTTTTTTTAAGGAGAACCAAATGCACGCGTTCACCACTTTTTTATTCATTTCAGCGCTTTTAATGGTGACGGGATGTTCCTCATCACGGTTACATTTACAAGACGATAATCAATTAGTCATCTCTAATGATCAAACGACGATAGAGGTCAAAACGCCTTTCAAAGAGAGCAGCACGATCAACATGTATCCTATCTTGATAGATCAGCACATCATCTCTGTTGATAAGAACGATTGCATTGTGTATGAAGATATTAGAGCTGTCCCCGGCTATCGGTTTAATTATGCCTATAAACGTTCTATTGACCTCATATTTAACGCCTACAGTGTAGAAGAGCTTAAACGCTATGGCAACCTTACCCTCTATCGTGTGACGTTACGTGATAAAGAGAAGACGGTGTTAAACCTGTTGGCGTTGACAGCATCGAAGCAATCGCTTAAACTGGTTTACGGTTTTAATGAGAAGGCGTTGCGTATGCTTGAGAAGAGTTTAGGCAAAGAGAGTGGCGCAGTTCTCACATACGAGATGTCCATGAATACTGAACGAAGAGACCACTGTATACAAAGCGATTGGCAGCAAAAGCTGCTGATAATGGACAACCTGGTCGGTAAAGAGGGCGGCAGTATAATGAAGCCTAAAGGACTTTAAAGAGCATCGCCTTTCTTGCTTGGCATTTATTTTCTCTTTTGCCCTCTCTGTTCGATCTTCTCTGTCATCTGTTTGAGCATGCTTTTTGAAAGCGGCTTAGGGTGTTTGACCGTACCGCTGTAAAACGGGGTGCACGTTGAGACGGAAGTCGACAAGTTCTTCGGTGCATCCGTTATGTCTGTCAAGACCTTGTCCGTTCTTTCGCCGACAACAGGGACATAACTTGCCGCCTCGCCGACAGCCGAACCGGTGCCTTTGATGATGTCGGCTCCAAGGTCAATAACACTGCCTACATTCCCGATCAAGGACTTTGTCGCTCCGCCGATGACATGAAACCCCGCTGCTGCCAATTCCACCTGTGGTTCACTGAGGTTGCCTTCGATCTGCTGTATGAAATAGGCACAGTTGTTTGGAAAAAGCAGACCGACATAGAACTTGTCAAATGTTCGTGAACTCAGATCGATATCACCTTTTAAGGCGATCAAATTGTCATCGGTTGCTACGGCACAGTCGCTGCAATGGAGTATGGCACTCTTAATGTCAGTCAAAAAGCGCATTGTCGGGAAATGGGTGTTCTTAACGGCCTCTTGCGTCAGTGTCTTAGGCAGCTCTTTAACGGAACGGATAATAGGAAGGTCTGAAAAGCTTCCTTCAAAAAGGTTCAGGTCCTGTGAGTCTCGCAGTGTTCTCAAGGAGTCATCAAGGGCCATGCCCTCCAGGACCATGTTGGTGATATTGATGTCACTTCGGCCCTTCAGTGCCGAGAGGTTGCCGTCGAGTAGCGAAGGGGAATCCAGTACTATGTTTGCATTGAGGGTACC
The DNA here is from genome assembly GCA_041596355.1 of Sulfurimonadaceae bacterium. GTDB lineage: Bacteria > Campylobacterota > Campylobacteria > Campylobacterales > Sulfurimonadaceae > Sulfonitrofixus. The sequence continues at coordinate 117,550 of JBFHIS010000008.1, forward strand.
ATCAGAGATAGGCAGCTTTTTCCCGCTGAAAGCAATGAGTTTTGTGACCGACAGATCTTTAGCGGTAAGTCGAAGCGCCGTATCTGTAACGTATGCGTCATAGTCGCCTCCCAACGAATCACTTTTCATTGTCGCATAGAGCTTCGGTTTAGTCTGAACCTCTCCATCTATGGTGGCTTGTGTGCGGTACGGTGAACCTGGGTAAGGATCTATGTGCAACTCATACGTTGCGCTCAGGTTCTGGTCTGCAAAGCTGTAATGGACATCTCTGAGTGCGGCAGTTCTGTAGGCGGCACTCATGTCCGCTTTAGGCAGTGAGAGTGCGTCGTCTTTATAGTTACCGGCAAGGGAGATGTTGGTGTCTTTAACCCAAAGTGCTGTTCTAAGCTCGCTTGTGAGATTAAAATCGCCGGTTTGGAGATTATAATCGCTATCATGAAGAGAGAGTTGAAACAAGGTATTCGTGACATTGGCACCAAAGGTTATCAAGCGGTTCTCGTTATGGGCTTGCAGGGAGGCGTTTGTTTCAAGATAGGATGTTGCATTGTCATCAAGTTTTTTATGCCACGCTTGCGGCAATTGGAAGCCTTGAAGATTAAGTGTGAGATCTTGAGACTCGTCTTGCTTGAAGGTTCCATTGACATGCAGTGGACCCTTGAGCTCTTTTGGCAGTTTATAGCTGCTTTTCTCAAGGGCTTTTGCATCGAGTCGGTAATGAGCTTTATATCTGTTTTTTGAAAGGTCGATAAAGATGTTGGAGAGACGAACGGATTCATTATCCGTTTTAAACGTGCTCTCTCCCCGATAGCGGCTATCTTTATGTTTTAGCGACAAGGTCTGCTCCAGTGAAAATGGACGGATCGAACGCTCCAGGTCACCATCGCCATGCAGCGCTTTCGATGAAATGGTTGCTTTGATGAGAGTGGGCGAGTAGCGTAGCGTGTAGTCCAGCTCACCCTTTAGCGTTTTTGGCTGCTGCACCAAGCGTAAGAGCGCTTCGAGCGGCAGGTGACGGCCTCTTGCCGTGAACACGCTGTTTTTCTGTGTCAGCGTAGATGTGCCAAGCTTCTCAGTAGAGAGCTTTACGCTCATCTGTAGCGGCGAATAGTGCAGATACGCTTTACCTGAGAGGTTATAGTCACGATTGAGGCTGCCAAAACGGTCCAGGCGGGTCAGCTTGAAACGCATATTGCCGGAAATATTCCGGTCAGTGAAGCGAAGGGTGTTTATGACGACGTCATCATAAGGTGTGGTCAGCGTCGTCTTGTTCAGTCGGTTCTCTTCAAGGTTGAAAGAGCCTTTGAGACTTAGTCTCGGTGACTGATAATAGGCACTCTTCACCTTTGTAGCATTGAGATTGAAAAAGAGCAGTTGCATAGCGGGTTTATACCGCAGTGCTGAATAGTTCACTGCGGCAATATTGCTCCAGAGAGCCGGTTGAACCACAATATCGCCGTTTTTCTCGTTTTTGGCATTAATGGTGACGGTCACATCGTTTTTGAGTCCGAGATCTTTACGGTATTTTAAAGGTAAGTTGATGTTTTTACTTTTAACCCGGGCTTTCCAGAGCAGGGGTTGAGCGCTTAAGTCGGCATCTGCCCTGATGTCGATATTCCCGCGTACCATCACCTCCATATTGGTCATGATCTGAAGGGTTTCTAAGGAGATATTAGTTGATATCAATGTAAGGTTGTTGTCTGTAATAGTAAGTAAAACAGGACTGTTCAGGCTTTTCGAGTCCATTTTTATGGTCAAGTCGTTATTGCGGTAATCGAGGTCGCCAAACAGAGCATAATCGCCTTGCAGGTTAAGCGGATCTTGTTTTACTGACGTCACTCTGTAGTCAAGAAGAAGATCATTGGCAGTGAAATCATAATGCAACGTATCGCTTTTGAGTTTGTAACCATCGACCGACAACAGACCACTCGCATCAAGAGCGCTCTTTTTAATGGAGCCTTTCAGGTTTAGTGCAGCCTCTCTGACAGGGGCAATGCTCCGGTCATAGTTGCGAAAGTCAAGATCGACACGGAATCGGCTCTGGTTGAAGTCATAATAGAGATCACTGCTGTTGATGTCGAACAGTCTGCTCTGCAATGCGAATTGGGTCTCTACATTGTCAGCGCCGGCACTGCCGTTAAGTTCCAATGTAAGAGGAAGAGGGTGCTGCAGAGTGGACGCAATAAGCGAGGTGGAACTCTTTTCGAGTTGCAGGTTACGGCCTTGTATGGAGAAACGGACCGTATAGGGCGCTTCAATAATACCGTCTCCGTTGGCTGATAACGCTCCGGTTGCATAGTCCGGAATCGACATCTCTTGTTGTGTACGAAACGATGTAAGGTCGACGTTGTCGATCCGGTAACGGTAATCCATGGTATCGAGACTCAGGTCGCCCGAGAGTGTTCCATCTAAGAGGGAAGCATTGAGTTCAAGCAGAAGGTCGTTGGTGTTGAAGGTCGCGTCCAGTACAGTTTTGATATGTGGCAGCTCGACTGTTGCGACATTGGAAAAAGTGTTTACATCGCCCTCATAATGGAGCGTTGCAAACGCCGACGGCCATGACAATGGGACGATCTTGAGGTCAAAGGCATCTGTACTGTTGAGCACGCCGGATGCGTTGTACCCAAGTAGAGAGAGCCTCGCCTGTGTGACGTTCGCATCCACTTTCAAAAAGTGGTTCAGTGCTTTTTGCGTTAGGTACTGCGTTGCACCAGGTGAAAAGAGGAGGGCTAATGCCATCACAATCGTCAATAATAAAACAATAGATAGATACTTTACAACTGCTTTCAAAAGGCTTCTTTGTTAATAGAGTTACGCTGTCTCTAATGATTGACTCTATTATACTGACAAAAGTTAAAGCAATGAAGCGCATTGCTATCTATATAGACAACAGTGCTTGCCGCCTTATGTACTCTTTTTCGCAAGGAGTGCATAGATATCGGCGATATCGGCTTTGAGACGGTAGAGTTGGCTGGTATCGCCGCTTTTTAAAGTCTCGTTTAGCGCCTTAAGCATCTGTTCGAGTTTAGTTTCTATAGTATGGCCATCGACAGAGTATGCGTGGTCGATCGACTTTTCCGTGCCGGCTGCCTGTTCGAGCAGGGGAGCTAACAGCTTTTCAAACTCTTCTTTCATGGTTTGGATGTCATAACGGTAGTACATCTCGCCGCTTCGCCCTTCATACGCTTTTGCTACACCATGTGTTATCGCCTGCTCAAAAGGGAAGCCTTTCTGTTCCGGGTGGTTCGGGTCACGAACCTTTAGCTTGTAGAGAAGTGTCCCAACGGTCTTGGCATCAATGTTGTAATCTTTTCCTATCTGTGTCATTGTTTGAAACATATGTATCTCCTGTTTGATATCAAAATATAATAATACAAAAAAATGTAATTAAACTTATTGTGTGACAAAATGACATATTGATGTTTTTGATCGTCAAAAGAAGATGTATTAGCGTAATCTGTCTACATCTTCATGGTGAATAGTCTCTTACTGATACTGAACATCTCAGACACAGTGACTCTATGTATGATGCGTGCTGTCACCAGACAGAAAATTATAAAGAAGCACATAAAAGATCCTATACGGAATGATCGTTGTGAGCAAAAGGCAACAGACGTTTCTAAATGCTTTAGCAGTAGTTACAGGGCAGACCGGTCGTGCTTTCATTATTCAAGAGAATATACATTATGTTAACCAATCAGGGTCTTCTTTGACGATCTTCCCGAAAAACGGGATAAATCATCACTATGAAGGTTTATCGCTGACCGATTAGATGGAAGTGCTGCATGCTCAATACGGATTGAATTGTTTTTAATCCCTCTTGTGTGTATGGGAACGTATGTTGATTGTAATCAGACCAATGACCTGATATACGGCGTTTTAAGGCAATACGCAGTCTGGTGGGCTCTTTAAAGATGTCGATACGTGTTGAGACCTTGTGAACACCGTGGAAATCCTGAAAAAACGGATCATCAGTGACATCTTCCATTCTATTGAGATAGTGGCTTTCCAGAACGCCGGTACCAGGTTCACCCCATTCGAAGCCGTGTTTGGACAACCAGGCATAGAGGTGTTCCAGGACCTTCTGTTTCAATATAGTGGTGTTTTCTGTACTGTTGTCATCCTCTGTCAACGCAGTCTCTGCAAAGTGGGCACTTGAGCGTTCATCGATCTCGTTGATCAACGCCTGCAGTTTTGGAACTTGTGCTATTTGTTCATAGTCGCGTTGAAAATAGAGTCTCTCCTCTTCCTGATGCTCATGGTCTGTAGAATGTGTCGTGCTGACAAGTTGCCAACCGTCAAGGCCCAGATAGTCCAGCATAGCTGTCAGGTGGGTCTCTCTTGGGTAGGTCTCGTTCAGATACTCTATAGTCCACCCTCTTTCATCGGACTTTTTGAGGTTTAGTACCAAATATTCGTATGTTTTAGCCATGGTCACTTCCTTGATGTTTCTGTTGAGAATAATTTGTTTTATAGTCATATATACTATCATAAAAGAGAGTGTCAGCAGTAACGTTCTGTCAACTGTAACTGTTTTTGTTGAAATTTAGAACCCCCTTGATACCTGAGTATATTACTTATGTTTAAACCCTATGTTACAATTACTATGATAATTTATTATTATGAAATATTCAAAGGAGTGAGGATGGCGACAGTAACGTTGACTGACAACCGTGACGGCAAAAGCTATGAGTTCCCGATATTGATCCCGACCAAGGGACAGGATGTTATTGATATCCGTAAACTTTTCAGTGAGACAGGAATGTTTACCTATGATCCCGGTTTTACGTCTACAGCCAGCTGCAGCTCCGACATCACTTTTATAGACGGCGGTAAAGGTGAACTTCGATATCGCGGCTATGCTATTGAAGATCTGGCCGAGAAAAAAAGTTACCTTGATGTATGTTTTCTCTTATTGGAAGGAAGACTGCCGCATCAGGATGAGTTGATAGCCTTTGATCAGGAGATCCGAAAACGCTCCTTTGTACACGAAGGACTGAAAAACCTCTTTTACGCCTTTCCCGATAAGGCGCATCCGATGGCCATGATGGCTTCCTCAGTCGCTGCGCTTTCTGCCTTCCATTTTGAGCACCTCAATCTCGCGGCTGATTTCGATTATCGTGTGATGTCACGCCGTTTGATCGCAAAGGTCCCTACTCTTGCCGCTTTGGCTTACCGACGCTCTTTGGGTATCCCTTTTATCTACCCTGATATTGAACGCCCTTTTACCGAGAACTTTCTCTATATGATGCGAGCCTATCCCGGAGAGGATCTTGAGATACCTGAGGTTGAAGTCCGCGCTTTGGATACGATCTTCACGCTGCACGCTGATCACGAGCAAAACGCTTCGACTTCGACTGTACGAGGTGTAGCTTCTACCGGTGCCCACCCTTATGCGGCGATATCGGCAGGCATTAATGCGCTTTGGGGACGTGCACACGGCGGTGCAAATGAATCGGTTATCGCCCAGTTGGAGTATATCGGTTCATTGGAGAATGTAGACGACTTTATAGCGCGGGCAAAAAATCCTGAAGACAATTTCAAACTGATGGGATTCGGGCACCGTGTCTACAAGAACTTTGATCCGAGAGCACGTATTTTAAAAGGGCTTCTCGATGAGCTTGAAGTGGAGCTGGGTGTCAACAGCGAACTGCTCGCTATCGCCAGAAAGATCGAAGAGGTGGCCTTAAATGACAGCTACTTTATAGAGCGTAAACTCTATCCGAACATCGATTTTTACTCCGGGCTCATCTTAACTGCCCTTAAGATCCCTAAAAACATGTTCACCAATATCTTTGTTATCGGTCGAACCGTCGGTTGGATCACGCAATGGATCGAACTTAAACATGACAGTGAGATGAAGATCGCCCGGCCGCGTCAACTTTACACGGGTTCTGCAGAGGAGAAACTGTAGATGTCAAGTTCAAAAGAGGTACTGATCCATGATATCGAGACACTGCTCAACAGTTACGGAGATGAGACACCGCCTACCGTGATCAACCCTGCTCTTTTGGAATTTATGGATGAAGAGACACTTAAAAGCATTATCGGCTCTCTGCTGCGACAAAAAGAGACGGTGAATGAAGACAGTATAGAGTGGTTGGAACAGTTTAAGAAGTATGATTAGTTAACAGTTTCATCTGTTTTAGCGAATATTCCTGTTACAGGTACTGCTTTTTTAGTATTCGAGAGCTGGTTTTTAGCCCGAATTTTTTTTAGAACCTCCCCTAACCATTGACTTTTTATCACATTTTAATCTACATATTTAATAACAGATAAATTTACCTAATAAAACGTGTAGCTTTAAGTTAAATATAACATTAACATTTTATAATGGCAACATAAATAAACAATGTTAGAAAGCGAGATATCATGGCAAATGTAGATTTGGTTCAGTTAACTGAACAGACAAAAAAAATGACAGCAATGGTTGTTGAAGATGAAAAAGTAGCGAATGAACTGTTAAGTTCAACATTCAAAAACTTTTTTTCAGATGTGAGTTCGGCTTTTAACGGTAAAGAAGCATTGGAGATGTACAACAAAGTCACTCCGGATATCGTGTTTGTCGATATTATTATGCCTGAGATGGATGGTATTGAGCTTGCTCGCCGTATCCGTGAGATCAATCCGAATCAGATCATCATTGTGATCTCTGCTTCGAACGATATTCAAAAGATCTCTGAATCTATCGAGATCGGTGTCAACAGCTTTATTCAAAAGCCGATCGACACTAAAAAGATCATTGAACTTCTTACGAATGTAACGGCGTTGATCTCTAAAAAGAAAAAGATCGAGACAAAGACATTCTCAATCTCTCTTCCATTAGATCTTTATGAACTTGTTGACGAAAATGCAAAATCAGAAAGCATCTCTAAAAATGCTGTGATCATTCGCGCACTTCGTGACTTTTACAACGACTAATTAAACGCCCTTCTCTTCTCTCTCTGCCTTTTGGACTCCCATAGGCAGAGCGATATAAAAACAGGTTCCATCTTTCTTATTCTTCGCATATATAGACCCGTTCATGTTATTGACAATGATCTGATGAGACATATAGAGTCCTAAACCCGTTCCCTGTGTCTGATGTTTCGTTGTAAAATAGGGTTCAAATATCTGGTCGAGATCATTTTTGTCTATGCCGCCGCCGTTATCTTGAACGGTGATCATTACTTTGGATCCTTCTTTGTAGGCATTGACGGTGATCTTGCCTTTTCTCTCTTGCGCGATGATCGCTTCACGGGCGTTGTTGATAATGTTGATCAGGACCTGTATAAACTCATTACCATGTCCCATTACGTTTATGTTCTCTTCGACCGTAACATCGATGGCTATATTGTTGTACTCCAGCCCTTTTGAGACCAAGGTCATGACCGAGTTGATCGACTCATTGATAGAGAAAAGTTCATTGCCGTTGTTGTGTTGAAAAAAGCTTCTAAAATCATCGATCGTATCTGACATATACTGAAGTACGGAGTTGGCTCGGGAATACTCTTTTTCCAATTTTTCCAGATCGAGGGTGCCGAGCTGCCCGGAGATATAGAACTCCTGCAGAATAAGTGCAATAATATTAAGCGGCTGACGCCATTGGTGGGCGATGTTGCCTATCATCTCCCCCATGGTCGCCAAGCGCGCCTGCTGGTACATGATCCGGTCTTTTTTTCGGTTCGCCAGTACTTCAACTTCAATGCGTTTCGCCAGGTCGCTATTGCGTTCATTGATATCACGCTGTTGTTCTATCAGTGCCTGTTCCAGCTCTTTTTGTTCAGAAATATCGGTAATAAATGCAAAGGTACAGAACCGGTTCTCCGGAAGGTTGATCGTGGTCGCATTGACAATCGTGTGGAACTCTTTCTGATCCTTGGTGATAAAAGTCAATTCATATGTGCGTTGAATATTCTGATACATTGCATCGGCCTGTTCTGCACAGATCTCTTGCTGCTCTTCGACTAATGCCAGAAGTTCGAAAGGCTTTTTACCTAAGAGTTCACCCTCTTCATATCCCAACATGCTCGAGAGCGCATGGTTAATGCTGATGATGTTCAGCTCTTCATCCAGGAGCCAAAATCCCTCTTTCGTAGAATCGATGATCGCTTTGTACAGATCGTGCTCCAAAAAGTACTCTTTTTGATCGAGAGTAGCACTGTTTTCATAGATCGAAAAATAGAGGGTGGTCTTAACGCCTGCCTCTACGACAGGAATGATCTGGAGGGCACGCCCATCTTGCATCAAGAGTGCATAGATCTCGTTAATGACGGTGTGGTCACCGGTATGAAGTTGGACAATGACTTTTTTGTCGTTAGGAATTTGCGCATTATAGTACTCTTGAAGTCCAATTAAGTCTATATAGTTATAAATTAAATGTTTCATATTAACGCATTCTTTATGGTTGGATGACAGTCGTTTTATCATAAAACTGATAGTAAGAGATTGTATCACAAAGCTATCAATTATCACAACTATCTTTAGTTGAATGATGCAGTCGTAAAAATTGATTATTTTATTTAAATTTAAGTATTTGATATGTATACTTCCGGCCAAGAAGCGATTCTTACTTAATGGCCCCATCATCTAATGGTTAGGATTCATGGTTTTCATCCATGCCATAGGAGTTCAAATCTCCTTGGGGTCACCATCTACTCCACAAAACATTCTCAATAATTTTTAATCTATATTTACCAACAGCATAAGTTGATCCATCTCTTACTGCACCTAAATTATGACATATAACCGGCATCTTTCAGGGCCTTTTTCATCCCCTCTTTATAAGCTGAATCACCACGCGTCTCTACCCACACTTTTAATTTTTCGATCATCGATTCAAAGTCACTGATGATCTCTCTGTCTTTTTCGATATATTCACAACAGAGTTTGTCCATCCATTCGTTGACATTCAGGTACCCCTTGTCAAAACTGTTCTGCTCTTTTTTAAAGCGATGCGGTGTCGACAGGATATAGAGTTTTGAGCTGAGTTTTTCAATTTTTTGTTGCATAAAGGGAGTGTAGCGTTTTAGGCACGCAAGGGTAATTAAATATTACAAGATGACGTAAAAGAGTTCAGCTCTATAGCGGTTGACAGGTTATACGCCTGAAACAGTGTCCGTCTGGCGTGTAACCGCGTTCTGCGTGTGAAATAACGCGGTTGCGGTATAAGATGTGATCCTGGCAGTGTGCTTGATAACGGCATCTTCAGGCGCTGTGTTTTTGGACTCGCAACTCTTGAAGAGGCTTACAAGTTGATCTTTGTCATGTTTAAGTGCGCCGTTAAGATCATTATTGATCTGCTCAAGCATCATGTAAAGCATTGCATAGGTCAGTTCACCTTTTACAACGTGCCCGGCATTTGCCAATAGCGTTACCACCATGATCGTCCTTTCTCTTTAGATGTCGTATATAGTATAGAGATAAAGTGTGGAAGTGATGAGGCGTAAACCTCTCTTTTTATGGCTACAGTTACTTTGTATTTTTCAGTAATGCGGCAGTGGAGCTGTTATGTCTGCGTGTTAAGAAAATTTAGCTAAAATTCTAAGACCAAAGAGAAGGTACTTTCATGAGCTCGCATATGGGTTCTTAAAGGTGCTGAAAAGGGTACTTTACGAAGTTGCCCTATATAAAAATCAGGAAATTTTATGTTACGTTTTGCCCCAAGTCCAACCGGTGACATGCACATCGGAAACTTACGTGTTGCCCTTTTTAACTATATCGTTGCCAAGCAGCGTGGTGAAGAGTTGATCGTTCGTATTGAAGATACCGATAAAGAGCGTAATATTGAGGGAAAAGATAAAGAGATATTAGAGATCCTGGGTCTTTTCGGCATCGAATACACTAACGTCCTCCATCAGAGCGAGAATCTGCGCTACCACCGTATGATGGCAATACAGCTGTTACAGGATAAAAAAGCATTTAACTGTTTCTGTACGCCTGCAGAGCTTGAAGTCAAGCGTGAGGTCGCTAAAAAAGCGCATAAGCCTTTTCGTTACGATGATGCTTGTACGCACCTGACCGCTGACCAGACGATCGATAATGAAAACCCGTTTACCATTCGTCTTCGCCGACCGGAATCAGCCGTTGTCACTCAGGACCTTATTAAAGGTGAGATCAGCTTCGCTCCCGAAGATATTGACTCTTTTATTATCATGCGTGCCGAGAAGTACCCGACCTATAACTTCGCCTGTGCTATCGATGACATGTTGAGTGACATCTCCCTGGTCATTCGCGGAGAGGACCACGTCAGCAATACGCCAAAACAGATCGCCATACGTGACGCTCTGGGTTACGACAAGACAATGGAGTATGCGCATTTGCCGATCATCTTGAATGATGCCGGTAAAAAGATGAGCAAGCGTGACGATGCTTCATCGGTGAAGTGGCTTCTTGAAGAGGGTTACCTTCCGTCTGCGATCACAAACTACCTGATTCATATCGGTAACAAGACACCCGAAGAGATCTTTACACTTGAAGAGGCTATAGAGTGGTTCTCGCTTGAGAGCATTTCGAAGTCCCCTGCCCGTTTTGATCTCGATAAACTCAAGTTCATCAATGGCCAGCACCTACGTAATCTCGATGCCAAAGAACTTTCGCGCTATGTCGGTTTTGCCGACGAAGCGATCGGTGAAGTGGCAAAGATCTATCTTGATGAGGCCCGTACGCTTAAAGAGCTTCGTCCGAAGATCGAAGCGATCTTCGGCCCTAAAGAGATCCCTGAAGAGTTTAGTGAGCAGGCCGAGATCATGCGTAAAGTGATCATTGAAGCACCGCATTTTGAAGAGTTTGATGCTTTTAAAGATCATATTATGAAAGAGAGCGGTCTTAAAGGCAAGAACTTCTTCAAACCGCTTCGTCTGCTTCTGACCGGTTCGGGCAACGGTCCTGAAGTGGCTGACTTGTATGTCTATCTTAAAGACTTTATGGGTGAGATCGTCAAATGAGTGCCTTAGCCAATATCTTTGTCGGTATCGGCGGCATTGTTCACTCTCTGTTGACGATCTACATCTGGGTCATTATCATTGCCGCACTGCTCTCCTGGGTGCGCCCGGACCCTTATAACCCGATCGTGCAGTTTTTAACGCGCATTACAGCGCCTGCATACCACTTGGTCCGTCGAATCATGCCTACAACGTTCAACGGCATTGATTTCGCGCCGCTGATCATCATCATCGCGCTGCAGGTGGTCGACATTGTTTTGGTGACTCTTCTCAATACGGTCGCGAGTTCGTTCTAATGCGCCCTCTCCTGCTTCTACTGCTTAGCGTTTCGCTTTTTGCAGAGGTGACCCTGGAGCAGATAAACACCAAACCGCCTTCGCGCGCTAAAAATTTCATGATCTGGCAATTTTTACACCAGGACATAACGCCTTCGCAGGCAGATGAAGCCTTCTATCAATATCATGACGTCACCACCACCCTTTTTAAAGCCTATGCCAAAAAAAGTGATCGCGAAGAGGTGATCTACACGGCGGATTGTCTCTCTCTGCCCACTGCCGAACTAATCAAAAGCAATGATGTCTCTTGTGTCAAATTGGGCTTTTCGCCTTATAAAGCCTCAAAGATCGATGAAAGTGACCGTAACCGTCTGGCCAGACTCCTTGACAGTAACCGGACCACTACCTGGGTGGAGATGATGAACGACCTGCTCCAGACCAGGCACATTACGGATTTGAAACAGTACAAGCCCTCCACGTTCATGTATCTCTTTTTGAGTGCCGGTAGCAACTTTAGACAGGCGTATCTCGATCGTCCCCTCCCATCGTCGTACTGGCAAGAACTTCAGAAGCATTGGGGCTTTAACCGTTTTGTCGTTTTGGTTGTTACCGACGATCGTTATGCCAAACTTCAAAAAGAGCTCTTAAAAGTCGATGCATCCCAAAAGTTGAATGAAGAGACCCATTTTTACCTTGCGATGAATGCGATCGAACATGATCAGAACGACAATGCCCTGGCGCATCTTAAAAAAGCGTATGATCTCGCTTATTTTCGTTCGCATAAAGACAAAGCCCTCTTCTGGCAGTACCAGTTGACTAAAGATAAAAAGACCTTGGCCCTGTTGGGCGACAGTATCGACATCAACATGTACTCACTCTACGCCAAAGAGAAGCTCGGTATCGAAGTCACCAACTTCTATACAAAATTGCCCACGCATGAGAACAACACGACAAAAGCCGACCTGACAGACCCTTTTGTCTGGAACGATCTACTCACCGAGATCAAAGAGACGCCCAAACAAGAGCTGCCTCAACTAGCGGATAAATATGCGAATGAAGAGATGATGCCGCTCTATTCGTTTATTTATGAGAAAGCTACGGGATATAAAGAGATGGGCTACATCATGCCGTATGACCAATATATGGGAGATCTCTCCAATGACGACAAGGCGATCTACTATGCTCTAATGCGTCAGGAGAGCCGTTTTATTCCTGCGGCACTTTCGCGTTCATACGCTTTGGGATTGATGCAGATGATGCCGTTTTTAGTCAAGGCACTTGATAAAAGTTTTAAAGAGAAACGCCATTCGTTTAATGAGATGTTCGATCCTGAAAAGAACATCGCGTATGCCAAAAAGCATATTGCCTGGATGAAAAAAAGTCTCTATCACCCTGTTTTGATGGCGTATGCCTACAACGGCGGTATGGGGTTTACCAAACGTTACATTACGAAAGAGAACTGCTTTACCAATGCTAAATATGAACCGTTTATGAGCATGGAGATGATGGCCAATTCCGAGAGCCGTGAATATGGTAAAAAAGTGTTGAGCAACTATGTGATCTATAAAAAGATCCTGGGTGAAGAGGTCTCTATTCTTGCTCTTTTTGATATGTTATTGCAGCCAGCTCAGTGCGATCGCTTTCGAGCACCAAGACAGGCGTCTCGCTAGGCAGTTTATACCGGACATAATAGTAACGGTTCCAGCTGTTGCTTGAGGGCATAAGCTCTATGAGCAGATCGTCACTATCCAATGCTTCAGAGACGATGGCGGCGCTGCCGTTTAAGAGCAGAACATAGTCTTGTTTTGTACTTGTTTGATCTCTATTGAAATATAATACGCTCTCTTGATCAGGGCTGTAAAAAGCGATCAGGAAATGGGCGTAATTATCTGTATAGGCAGGATAGACTTCATTAAGATAAATGGCAGAGAACATGGTTTTACTTTTGTTCTCACTGTTGAGAAGACGTATGCTTTGGTAACTGCTGGACGCCCTCTCTTTTTCCGATGAGGGCGTATAGTGCTCAAATCGGCTGCTGCATCCGCTGAAAATCGTCAATGTCATGGCAAAAAGTATGATGGATCGTTTCAAATAAAAGCCTAAATAATGTGATTGCAAAAGTATAACCTATTCAGCATGAAACTCCCTCCTCCGAGGCGCTGTGAACGCATTCAACAGATTTTTACTGACATTTGCCTATAATCTCTTAAAATTATCGGGTGATGAAACAAGCCCATAAATGGATATACATTTGCGAAAACGTTTAGCAGTTGCTTTTACCGGTCCATCCAACAGCGGTAAGACGACACTGATATTAAAAGTGGCGAGAAAGTTGATCCATGAGCATAAGATGGAAGTGGCGATCATCAAGCACGACCCCAAAGACAAGGCACGCTTCGACACACCGGGAAAAGACAGCTACAAGTTCACTGATACCGGTGCAAAGGTGGTTGTGACATCACCGAACAAGACGACCTACTTTTCCAGCAAACATCAGGAGTTCGAAGAGATCGTCGAGATGTTCGGTGAAGTGGACATCGTTCTGGTTGAAGGGTTGAAGAACCTCCCTCTTCCGCGTATCAGTATTTTCCGTAAAAAGATCGAGGAAGAGTACTTTCCGTACATGAACGCTTTGGCCATTGATGAGAGCATCGATCTTAATGCGTATGCTCTGCCGGAAAATGTAAGTGTGTTAGATCTAAATAGTGAAGATGACGTTATTGCGTGGATCTTAAAAAATGCAAAGGTTGTGTAAATGAGAGAGATATTAGATGCTATAGAGCGTGCGGCTATCCGCATTAAAGAAGAGATCGATACAAAAGATATCGGCTACTCACAGCAGCAAAACGCTACCGGCGACACGCAGCTTCAACTTGACATCAAATGTGACCTTGTTGTTGAAGAGGAGTTCTCCAAAGCAGCGACGGTTAACACTATTGTCAGTGAAGAGCAGGACCATAAAGTGGTGATGAACGCAGAAGCGCAATATTTTGTCGCCTTTGATCCGCTCGACGGCTCGTCGCTTATCGATGTGAACCTGAGTGTCGGTTCCATCTTCGGTATCTACGACGGTTCTTTCAGTGTCAAAGACCTGGTCGCTGCCTGTTACGTCGTTTACGGCCCGCGTACGGAACTGGTCTTTGCCTATAACGGTGAAGTAAAGTTCTTTTTACTTCAAGAGGGTGAGTTCGAGTTTGTCAAAAACATCACACTCAACGAAAAAGGCAAACTTAACGCACCGGGCGGAACACAGCAGAACTGGCCTGCGCACCACAAAGCGATGATCGATGGTCTTTTCCAGGAAGGCTACCGCCTTCGTTACTCCGGCGGTATGGTCCCTGACCTGCATCAGATCCTGCTTAAAGGCGGCGGACTGTTCTCGTATCCGGGAACGTCAGACAAACCTGACGGTAAGTTGCGTATGCTCTATGAAGCACTTCCGTTTGCCTTTATCTTTATGATGGCCGGTGGCGACCAGACGGACGGTAAGAACGATCTTCTTACGCTGGAGGCGGAGCATATTCATGACACGACACCATGTTTCTTCGGTTCAAAATATGAGATAGCAAGAGTCAGAGATGTCTACGCAAGAGACTAATCTCTTTGAAGAACGTCTTGACGCTGCGCTGCAAACAATGCAGCAGTGTCAAGTCGAAAAATCAGTGAAGAGCTGCAGCCTGTGTGAATTTTACATTGGGTGCGATACCCGCAGAGCCTATGTCCAAGCCGTTTATGACTCCATGTCTAAAGGCGAGACAGGCGGATTTGAGTTCTAATTTTTTAATACACGTATGGAAGTGAATTCCATACGTTACGCTAACGCTGAGTTCCACTCGGCGTGAAGCCCACGCGCCTTGCGCTTTTACAATTTACAGAGAGAGAAGAGAATGAGCAACTATTACACAACCCCGATCTACTACGTTAACGGTGAAGCACACATCGGACACGCCTACACGACATTTATAACAGATATGCTGGCACGCTATTCACGTCTTAAAGGCGAGACTACCTATTTTCTGACGGGAACTGATGAACATGGTCAAAAGATCGAAGAGTCTGCGCTCAAAGCGGGTAAACCGACGCAGGAGTTCGCAGATGAGATCTCTGCCTCGTTTAAAAACCTTTGGGATGAGTTTGGGATCTCTTATGACCAATTTATCCGTACGACAGACGAAGAGCACAAGATCGGCGTACAGCACGCCTTTAAAAAGATGTTTGACAAGGGCGATATCTATAAAGGCGAGTATGAGGGGAATTACTGTGTCAGTTGTGAGACATTCTTCCCGGAATCTCAGCTGATCGACGGTGAGTTCTGTCCGGATTGCGGCCGTACAACGAACACGGTCAAAGAGGAGAGCTACTTCTTTAAGCTTGCAAACTATGAGCAAAAACTCCTCGACTACTATGAGGCAAACCAGGACTTTATCTTACCGAAGTCTCGCCGCAACGAGGTCATTAACTTTGTCAAGGGCGGACTGCATGACCTCTCTGTAACCCGTACTTCGTTCAGTTGGGGCGTCCCTTTGCCAAAAGAGCTTAATGACGACAAACATGTTATGTACGTCTGGCTTGATGCACTTCTCAACTATATTACAGCACTCGGTTACGGGCGTGATGAAGCCAAAATGGAGCTTTGGCCGGCGCATATGCAGGTTGTCGGTAAAGATATCCTCCGTTTTCATGCGATCTACTGGCCGGCATTTTTGATGAGTCTTGATCTGCCGCTTCCCAAACACATCGCCGCACACGGCTGGTGGACACGCGACGGTGAAAAGATGTCGAAGTCTAAAGGCAACGTGGTCTCTCCAAAAGAGGTCTCAGACCACTACGGTGTTGAAAACCTTCGTTACTTTATGATGCGCGAAGTGCCGTTCGGCCAGGACGGTGACTTCTCACAACGCGCCTTCATCGACAGAATCAACTCTGACTTGAGTAACGACCTTGGTAATCTGCTCAACCGTATTATCGGTATGAGCGGCAAGTACAGCGATTTTGTCATTGACTCTGTCGATGTTGAAAAATACCACTCTGCAGAGCTCGAAGAGATGTATGAGATCCTGGACAATGTTGAGAAGTTCCTTGACGAAGTTCAGACACATCGTTTCCTTGAAGAGCTTTGGAAAGTCTTTACCATCGGTAATAAGGCTATTGAAGCGCACGCACCGTGGGTGAAGATCAAAGAAGGTAAAAAAGACGAAGCGTTGGCGACTGTCGCTCTTGTCGCAAACGTTTTGGCCAAAGCGTCACTTCTGCTGCACGCCTTTATGCCTAAGACGACGAACACGATCGCTGACACGCTTGGTTTTGAGATCAACACCGAGAGTTATAAGTCACTGTTGAAAGAGAAAAAACTGCTCGCAACCTTTACGATCAAAAAAGTGGGCCCGCTCTTCCCTCGTGTAGAAGAGCCTCTTATGGAAGAAGCGCCAAAAGCGATGGCGGAAACTGAAAAGCCGAAAGAGAGTAAAAAAGTGAAAGAGAGTAAAAAACCGGAAGCCTCTAAAGAAGAAACTGCGGGGTTGATCACTTTTGACGAGTTCTTTAACACGACACTTAAGGTCGGTACAGTTGTGGAAGCTGAAGAGGTTCCGAAAAGTAAAAAACTTCTCAAACTTCAGGTCGATCTCGGTGAAGGCGAACTTCGTCAGATCGTTGCCGGTATTAAAGACTACTACTCTGCCGAAGAACTTGTCAATACACAGGTCTGTGTCGTTGCAAACCTCAAACCGGCTAAACTGATGGGAATTATGTCTGCGGGCATGTTGCTGGCTGCCAAAGACGAAGAGGGACTCTGCCTTGTTCGTCCTGAGAAGCCTCGTAAAGCAGGTTCTTCTATTGGTTAAGCAGCTTTAGAGGCCTATGTAAAGCAATGCGCCTCGAAAACCTTCTCGCCCTCACCCAGGGAATCTTACAAAATCAACCCTTTGTCACCCGCTTTGACGGCATCAGTTTCGATGCCAAAAAAGTAAAACGCGGCAACCTCTTCGTCGCGTTTAACAACAGTGATATCGATGAAGCGATCCTGCACGGGGCATATGGTATTATCTTTGACAAACCGACCCAGATCGCCGACAGCGAGATTGCGTGGATCAAGGTGGGCAACGTTGATGACGCGCTTATGCGTCTGTTGCGTTTTCACCTTATAGAGAAAGAGCTCGACGTCTATGAGACCGATCTTATTACGATAAAACTGGCACGCCAGATCATGACGGACCACAACTTCGTCGTTTTGGGACAATCCATCAAAGATGACTTTATGTCGCTTTGGGACCTGCCGGACAGATCAAAGGTCCTCTATTGTCCGAAACTGATCGACAGAGACACCTTTGTGACCTCGAAGACTCTGCCGAGTGCCTATAAGGATGAGATCACTGTCGTTGAGCAGACGCTCTTTGAGACTTCGTTTATCTTTAACGATATCTTTTACGAACGTCAACTGCTTTCGCCGTTTTTTATCTCGTACCTGGAACGTCTGCTGAATTTTTACAAGATGCACGAGATCAACTACCGTCTACGCACATTTACGCCTATTGACAACTTTGAAGCGGTCTTTACCAACAAAGATCTCTCTGTCAAAGAGTTCGGTGCCAGCGACCGCGTACTCATCTTTGAACCGGACTTTGAACTGATCCATTCCCAGATCTCATTTTTGAAGCGTCAGGCAAACTGGGCGAAGATCATCTATATCCTGCCCAAGGCAAAAGCCCTCCCTTTTGAAAATATTGAGGGTATATTTACTTATGAATCACAGCAGGATATAATAACCGTTCTAAAATCGACGCAGTTTCACTTTGCCTTGATCGCCGAGCAGGACAAAACACTGTTGGAACACAGCGAACTCAGCAAACCAACGGAACAGTTGACACTATTTTAAGGAAAAAAACTTTGAAACCACTCCCCCGTAGGCGGAACATACTTTCTATCATCTTTACCCATCATGCCACGGCTATTGCCGGTATAGGCTTTGGTCTGTTTACCTTTATTTTTCACTATTTTCACAACCCCTATCTGGCAACCCTCTCTGCTTCCGTCAGTATTATTCTTCTCTCATTGACAGTTTCCGAGGTTGCAGAAGTCCTTGCTGAGCGCCTTGAAGAGCCTTACGGCAGTTTTGTGCTTACCTTTACGGCCGTTATTGTCGAGATCATTCTGCTCTTTCTGATCCTTTTGGAAGCGGGCCACAATGTTCATGCAATGGAGACGGTCAAAGGGGGCATTATCTCTGCCGTCATTGTCGATATGAACGTTCTTCTTGGTCTTGCCGTCTTTATCGGCGGTCTCGCCTTTAAAGAGCAGGAGCATAATGAAGACACCTCCAGTACCTATACCACCATCTTGCTGGTTGCCTCATCAGCACTTCTGGTTCCGAGTATACTCCACTATACCATCGGTGAGAGCGATGCTCTGGAGAAGGCGAGTATACTGATCGCTACCGTCTTGTTTGTCTTTTATATCGCTATCTTTATCTTTCAGACAAAAACGCACACCCACTTTTTTAAAGCGACGGCGCGTTCAAGGATGTTCAGGTTTAAAACGAGACAAGAGGAGGACGAAGAGGAGGAGACTGAGCAAGACCTCTTTGAGATGCTGAGCACGCCCTTTAACTTTTTTGCCGTTTTTGTCCTTATTGCCATCATCGGCTACATCGCCGAGATCTTTGCTACCGAAGGGATGCAGCTGGTCACGGAGTACCATTTTCCGGTTGGTCTTGCCGGTCTGCTTATCGCGATCATCTCAGTCGCTCCGGAGATCATTACTGCGATCAAGGCCGCTAAAAATGATCAGATACAGCGTGTCATCAACATCGCAATGGGTGCGTCGACCGTCTCTATTATGTTGACGGTGCCGATTCTTCTGGCCCTCTCTTACACAACACCCAGCCCGTTGTCACTGGACTTTAATACGCTGCAGATCGGAGCGTTGATCCTGACGATCCTGCTCGCTTGGAAAACGACGGATGACGGTGAGACCAACTATTTTGAGGGAACTTCACACCTTATCTTTTTTACCTGTTATGCGATCGTGCTTGCTTTCATGTGAGACCCGTTAAGAAAAAGCCAACTGCCCTAAAGAAACATCGCTTTGCGAGCGGTTCCCTTGTTTTGGCTTTTTTAGGGTCGAAACCGCCAAAGGCGTTAATAAAACAGAAACTGCTTTCTGTTTTTAGCCGACGCGACTTTATGATGTGC
>JBFHIS010000009.1:0-133085 GCA_041596355.1 Sulfurimonadaceae bacterium
GATCCTACTAGCGCATTCTCTTTATAAAAACAATCAAAGATATGACCCTCAAAGATATCTGAAATATCAACAAATCAAACAGGAATGCCTCTGAATAAAATCGATCTATATTCAGAGTTTTTAAAGGTGGAAACTTTTTTGGTTTCGTTTTTTTGCGGAGAAAAAAAGGAAAGAGCAGTCAAGAATAGTGATTTGATCACAGAATTCATAAACACAACGCCAAAACCGTGATATCATTATTGTTATGCAAAGCAACAAACAGATCTATTCCTGGGCCATGTACGACTGGGCGAACTCCGCCTACGCCACGACCGTCATGGCAGGCTTTTTTCCCCTCTTCTTTAAAAGCTACTTCAGTGCAGAAAACGATGTCATTACCAGCACGGCGAACCTCGGGATCGCCAACTCCCTCTCGAGTATGATCATCGTTCTGATGGCACCGTTTCTGGGGGCCATCGCCGATGTTGGCGGCTATAAAAAGCGGTTTCTTTTTCTCTTTACCTATCTCGGCATCCTTATGGCCGGATCGCTTGCTTTGGTGCAGCAGGGCGACTGGCAACTGGCTGCTTTTGTCTATATACTCGGCAACATTGGCTTTATGGGTTCCAACATCTTTAACGACTCCCTGCTGCCGGGTGTGGCCAAAGAGAGCAGCCTCGACTTTGTCTCGGGACTGGGGTTCTCTCTGGGCTACCTCGGCGGCGGTCTTCTCTTTGCTCTCAATGTACTGATGGTTCAAAAACCTGAGTGGTTCGGACTGGCCGATATGAGCGAAGCGGTTAAAGCCTCCTTTGTCACGGTCGCACTCTGGTGGGCGCTCTTTTCTCTGCCGCTGCTGCTCTTTGTCAAAGAGGTGCGTCCGGCACAAAAACAGGCTATCGGAAAAACTGTCATAGCAGGCTACAGACAGCTGCTCAACACCTTTAAAAAGATCCGCCACCTCAAAGGGCTGCTGCTCTTTTTAGTCGCCTACTGGCTCTACATCGACGGTGTCGATACTATCATCAGAATGGCCGTCGACTACGCCATGGCGATCGGTTTTGAGCCTAACTCGCTTATATTGGCACTCCTGCTCGTACAGTTCATCGGTTTTCCAGCCACCCTTCTCTTCTCAAAACTCGCCCAAAAGTACGACACCAAAAAAGCGCTCTTTGTCGCTATCGGCACCTACCTCTTTATCACTCTTTGGGCTTCTATGATGCGCGATGAATATGAGTTCTACCTGCTGGCCGCGATGATAGGAATGGTACAAGGCGGTATCCAGGCACTCAGCCGCTCCTACTACGCCAGAATGATCCCGAAAGAACAGGCCGCAGAATTTTTCGGCTTTTTCAACTTTCTGGGACGCTTTGCGACCATCTTCGGACCGCTGCTCATCGGCTTTGTCGCAGTCAATACCGACAGTTCGCGTTTGGGCATCGCTTCGGTAGCGATCTTCTTTGTAGCCGGAGGGCTTATGCTCTACTTTGTGGATGAAAAGAAGATAGCAACAGAAGTCAGACAGACTCTCACATAATTTCAAGAATTTCTCATCCGCAAATTCCACTAATTTCCACAAATTAAAGAAAAGCCATACTAACCATTCGTGAAATTTGTGTAATTCGTGGATATATTCCTTTGGAGAATACCTGACGAACGATCTTGATGATGCAATGCATCTGCAAATTAGCCTATGACTGTTATAATTTCAACAAATTTTTCAAAGATATCTTATGACTATAGACGCTTTAGAACAACTATTAATAACAAACTCAAAAGAGAAAACAGAAGAGTACACCCGACTCTTCCACGGACGGGGCGGCTTTTACGGCGCCTATAAGTTTCTCACCGTGGACAGCGCCGATGCCGTTCTCTACGCCGCATTTTTTGCTCCAGACGATGAAGAAGAGCGCATTGTCACCATGCTGAAAGAATTCTATGCCGTCCAAGACAAATGGAAAGCGCTTATCATACAGCGACGCTACCTCAAAGGTGCGCCGAGCGAAGTGGCTGCGGGTGAACTGCCGGACGAGACCTATGCCTATGAGAACGGATTGAAATACAAGCTCAACTTCCACAGCAACCAGAACATCGGCTTCTTCCCCGACATGAAGATCGGCCGCTCCTTTGTGCGTGACAAGGCCAAAGGGAAAAAGGTCTTGAACCTCTTTGCCTACACCTGCCCCTTCTCTGTTGCAGCGATGGCCGGCGGTGCTGCATCGGTCGTTAATGTCGACATGGCCAAAGGGGCGCTTGCTACCGGGCGAGACAACCACCGCTATAACGACCTTGACATCAGAGGCTGCCGTTTTATGCCCTACAACATCCTAAAATCATGGAGCCGTATCAGAAAAGCGGGACCGTATGACCTTATTATCATCGACCCGCCGAGCTTTCAACGCGGTTCTTTTGCTGCGACCAGTGACTATGTGAAGATCGTTCGAAGGCTCAATGAACTTGCAACAGAGAACTGCACCGTGCTTTCGGCACTTAACGCACCTGAACTCGACACCGACTTTATCAGAACACTGTTCCGAGAGAACGCCCCTGACTTCGCTTATATCGAACGTCTGGAAAATCTGAAGAGTTTTCCAAGCGATGACGATGAGAGCAGTCTCAAAAACCTTATTTTTCAAAAAGGCAAAGCATGAAAGAGCTCACACTAAAAGAGTACGCAGTTAAACACAAGATCAGTCTTTTCAATGTCATGAAACTGGCAAAAGCAGGCAAGATCCCCTCGGACACACGCAAGGTCAACGGCAAAGATGAGCTTATTATCCTGACGGATGAAGCGCCCAAAGCAGAACCGGTGACAACTGATGATCCGATCGATTATAAAAAGGCCTATTTTGAGCTTAAACGTAAATATGACAAACTGGTTCGAGAGATGAACGAGAGAGGGGAAAGCAGGTAAACGGTTGCCGTTTATAGGATGTTAGAGAAAGCTCTTATACTTTCTCTATACGACGCCTCAACGCAGTAACGTCTAAAGAGGCATTGTGAGGAAAAGTTCTTCCTTATAGGTCAGTACTGTCTTTTCTAAAGCGAACTCATCACAAAGCAGCTGTTTCTGCTCTCCGGACAAGGTACTCAGGTCTATTTTAAAGTTTCTGAATGACTCATTCGAACTCTCTTGCATGTTAAACATACCGATATGCTCTTGTGACGGAGACTTCTTAATCATTTTATACATTGTTTTTCTTTAATCATATAGTGCCGTATCCTTAGTTTAAGGGTACGGCAAGTCTGGTTCGGTTTATTCATTCCGACTCACTCTATTGTGCAGGCTCGCCAATTGACCATTGTCTCTGATTAGACGCTTGTCCGCCAATTGACCACTGTCTATTTTTCGGCTGTTTTCGTCGTGTACTTTTTCGTCCCACTGATTTGTCGCATACACTCCACTGAGTCCGAATTGATCCACTTTCAAACATTGACCATTTTGATGTTCTCATCAGCTGTCTCCTGTAATATTAAAATAGTGCCGCCATATGTCTAAAAAGTGGCAGTAGCATCACCCTGACTTAATGCCGTAGCGAAATTGAACACCTTGTAATAGTTCGTTTTCGTTACGGGAGTTCGCTACAATAAATTTATTTTGAAGTAAGGTTGTTTTGTTAGGATGACAGTTACAGTTTAACTGTAGACACTTGCCTGAAAAAACGATACTTCAACAGAGTTTGT
This sequence comes from Sulfurimonadaceae bacterium, assembly GCA_041596355.1. GTDB lineage: Bacteria > Campylobacterota > Campylobacteria > Campylobacterales > Sulfurimonadaceae > Sulfonitrofixus. Next base: position 3,664 of record JBFHIS010000009.1, read on the forward strand.
CAGGTCGTATACCAACACAAACCGCCAAGCAGTGTCGGTATACGTAACAGCTTTCTGCCTGCCTGATTCACAGCGAAATTATACCGCCAAAAAAACCGTTTTCAGCTAAATTTTTCCTTAACTTTTGCGCCCCCCAACAACCCCCTGAAAACAGTGCTTTGCGGACCTTTTATCATTGACATATTTTGTCCGGAATATCAGTGGCATCCGACGATGATCGTGATTTGATCTCTCTCTGGTAAACAGGCAGCACCTATGGTTACTATTTTACGATAAAATAGCGCCACTGATTCGGCATAAACGCCGTTAAAAAGATAGCACCAAAAAGAGAAAAGATGGCGGAATCTATTACAAAATTCACCAATGAAAGTATGCTCGCCATCTTAAATATATTGGGCAATAAACTCGATACACAGGCAGAGGTCACATTTGAAGTCCTCAACCCTGACCTCTACAGTGGTGCCTATGCAGGTAAAGAAGTTTTGCTCAAAAATACGACCTACCTTTACCGCTCCCTTCGTTCATGGATCGATCTGGCCTCTCATCTCAACTGTCGCATGTTGATGCCCAAAAGGGCAACGGAAACGACCGTAACACTCTGTTTTCAGAAACTTGAAACCGTTTCATTTCACGAGGAGAAGCCCAAAGAGAAATCTGAGAAATACGGTGTTGATTCCAGTTTTTCAGCTATCAATAAAAACGAAGAACCCGCCTTTTTAGCAGCCTACCTCCAGGCGCTTACTATTGCCGATCTGACGGGTAAAAAGCGTGTTCTTAACCTCGGTGTCAATCGGGGTGACGAGTTTGCACTCATACAAGAGTTTCTTGGGAAAGAGCGCTTTGAGCAGATCGAGTTTGTCGGCATCGACCACGCGCAAAGTGCCATTACTGAGGCCCAGACCCGTTTTTCAACGCCGAACCTGCACTTTTTCAGCCATGACATCAACACGCTTGACGAACTCGACCTTGGAACATTTGACCTCATTATCAGCATCGGCACCCTTCAAAGCCCGGGCATAAACTACAAACCTTTTTTGATGGATCTGGTCCAAAACTACATGAGTCATGGCGCTGCTCTCATCCTGGGCTTTCCAAACTCACGCTGGATCGATGGAGAGATGGTCTACGGTGCCAAGATGCGTAACTACCGCGAGTCCGATCTCTCACTGATGCTCAGTGACATCGACTATGCCAAACGCTATCTACAGCAAAAAAAATTTACGGTTCGTATCAGCGGCAAAGAGTACATCTTTTTGACGGCGGTCTCACAATGATGCGCTACCTGAAACGCATCAAGCGACCAACGCTCAGCAGAGAAGATATCAGAGATAAGATCATCCTCCTGAAGGCCCAATCACACAATGAGTATAAAGAGACCCTTATCATGCTGCGTCTACTCTATAAACAGGCCAAGACAGAAGATGAAAAAGCTTTTATCCGTCAACAGGCCGCTGACATCATCAAGATCAGTGTCGTACTTGTCATTGCCGCCCTCCCAGCCGGTACGCTCGCCGTCGCCTTTATAGAGATCGGTTTCAGAAAGATCAACCGGACCATTCTGCCGACCTCTTTTTCAGAAGAGTTCAAACACGGATTCAATAAAACAGAGATTGACAAGAGAAACTGACACGCATTCTCTTTTAGGCCATTACCGGGTAGTCCAGATACCCTTTTTCATCCTGGGTATAAAAAGTGTCAGGATCGGGTGTGTTAAGTTCGGCACCTGCTTTGAATCGTTCAGGAAGGTCCGGATTAGCCAGATATAACGCCCCAAAAGCAACGGCATCCGCCTCTCCATTGTGTATTGCGTTATTCGCCCGCTCCTTGTCATACCCGCCGTTCGTCACGAGTACTCCTCTATAGGTCTCTCTTAGCAGACTCAGTTCAACTACATTGGCCCCATGCCTGATATCGCCTTCAAGCGCATCTATGATATGCAGATAGGCAAGATTATTGGCGTTGAGTTTTCTGCAGATGTAGCCAAAATGCTTTTGCGGGTTCGAGTCTGTCATGTCGTTAAAGGTACCGCTTGGAGAGAGTCTCACCCCCGTACGCGCTGAGCCGATCGCTGCACAGACACCTCTGACGATCTCAAAAAGAAACCTTGCTCTATTCTCTAACGTACCTCCGTATTCATCTTCTCTATGGTTGGTACCGTCACGCAGGAATTGGTCGATAAGATAGCCGTTTGCCCCGTGGATCTCAACACCGTCAAAACCTGCTTCCATCGCATTTTCAGCCGCCTTAATATAATCCTGCACAACCTCTTTAACCTCATCTGTCGTAAGGGCCCTCGGTGTCACAAACGCTTTCATCCCTTCGGGAGTATAGGTCTCGCCTGCAGGTTTGATGGCCGAAGCAGAGACGGGAGTTTCGCCGTTGTGGAATGCCGGATGCGAGATGCGGCCGACATGCCAAAGCTGTAGAAAGATCGTCCCGCCCTTCTCGTGAACAGCCTGGGTCACCTGTTTCCACCCTTCTACCTGCTCGGGCGTATGAATGCCCGGAGTACAAGGGTAGCCGATACCCATTGTTGAGATCTGCGTTGCTTCGGTGATGATGAGTCCGGCTGAAGAGCGCTGTGCATAATACTCGGCCATCATCGCATTGGGCACATGGTCCTGTACACTTCGACAACGTGTCATCGGGGCCATAAAGAGACGGTTTCTAAGCTCGTACTCGCCAACTTTTATAGGGGAAAAAAGATCCATAGCACACTCCTGTCGAGGTTATTTTGTCTATTGTTTCATAATAGGAATTACATAATAATTAATAATAGCATCTAATTTTTAGAGACAAAAAGAATGCTATACTGAACAGATCTAAATCGTCATACGAAACGTCTAAAAATAGGCGCTGAAAACAAATTTGATAGAAACACAGCATTAAACACAATGCGGACCGATGGAACCGAGTTTTCGGGCGTCATCGAAGCGATTAGCAAAGAGGACCATGTTCTCGTTAACGGTGCCACAGGTGCGATAGGTTCGGCTGCCGTGCAGCTTCTGAAAACCGGAGGGGCCTATCTCTCTTCAGATCTAGCCTGCATGGCCCAGAACATTTTCCTGCCTCTTTTGACACCGCTCATAAAATCGCTGATCGACAATAAAACAACCCTCTTCCCGATCCCCGCCGATATTCAGAGGCAGTATGCTCTTGATCAAACGTCACATTGAAGAGGGAAAATTCAAAGCAGTAATAGATAAAAAAACCCGCTTTAACATATGGTAGAGGCCGATAAGTATGTCGAAAAAGGGCGAAAGAAGGGAAATGTTATCGTTACCATACATGAGAGCAATAGTCCATCAGTACAGTAAATTGCTTTAGAACGGACAACAGAGATGTCCGTCCGGTATCACCAACATATCAGTAAGCTTAAAGGGTTTAATGCCCCTTTACTCTTGCAACTGTACTATGTATTTTTTGGAATTTTTTTCATGCCAACGACAAGTCTTCGGATTTCCCAGCATCGACGTTGAAAAACCTTTGACATTGACAGCACACTGGATCTTGTTTCGTTTTACAAGCAACCATGTGTTGTCATATCGATAAGCAGACATCTTCGAGTTTCCCTTAATGATTGTCTCTTCAGCCTTCCCTTTACGCGCTATATATTGTTGGATCGGCTCATAGAACTGTGCATCGATAGCCGCTGTTTTCACAGGAACCGGCGTCACTTTTTTAACCGGGACCGGTTGCACTCTCTCTTTTACAGGCTTTTTCGGAGCGGGCTTCGCCGCAACCGGTTTGACCTTCCTGGAAGGATTGACGATCCTAACCCGTGTTGAAGCATACGCACAACTGTTCTCTTTATTGCATACCTTGTATTTGACAACATATTTTCCCGCTTTGTTATAGTGGTGCTTAGGGTTGCGGACAGTTGAAAACGAACCGTCACCAAAATCCCAGGAGTAGAGATCGATAGGGCTGCCCTTGGCTTTTGAACGGTTGTCAAAAAAGAGAGTTTCATTGACCTTGTAGCTCTTTCTCTTAAGAATAAAAAAAGCGTTCAAGTCACTTTTTTTCCGTACTTTCGAATGTTGGGTGGTTTTGGTCACCAATACATCTTTAACGAGAAACGTACTCAGACCAAAGACATCCGTTACCTGAAGAGAGACATTGTAACGTCCCTCCGCATCATAGCGATGAGTTGGGTTTTTCTTTTCTGACTTTGAGCCCTCTCCGAAATCCCACAGATAGGTCAGTTCGTTGGATTCGTCTTTGACTTGCGTATAAAAGTGGACATCACAGCGATAGTTTTTCTTGTGGTTACACGGCTGTACTTTGATCTTGATCGAAGGCAGAACATTGATAGCGTTTCCAAGCTTCTTGAAGTTCCCCGGAAACGGTTCGATATCCATAGGTGCGATCATTTTTGCCATTTTAAGTTTTTCATTATAACGGTGACGTTCCATCAACAGAGTCTTGGTCAGGATATCTTTATCGTTGTATTCAAATAGACTGACATACTCTTTGTCCGTCGCATGATCGGCGATCTCCTCTTTCTCATCTTCCATGGACATCGTGTAGAGCATCCACTTTTTACGGGTAATTTGGGCTTCGTAGCAGAACGCACTATCACCCTTGATCTGTTGTGTCCTGATATACTTTCGAAGTTCTTCTTCGATCAGAGGATAGTTTTGTACTATACCGTTAATAGCCGCTTCTTTGCCATCTACTTTAGAAGCACCGCAGGCACTGTGTGAAGCATACACTTTATTGTTCTCAACTCTGGAGACAACATCGACTTTACACCCAGTGAATATCATCACAACTAAAAGAGCTATCAAACCAAAATATTTCATTCTTGACCTTTGCATACAAAAAATTAACCGAACCAGATTCATCGCTTCTATCCGCCATGAAAACTACCGTTTTATAAAAATATAAAGATTTATAATAACAAAAGATACTTCAAGTTAAATGAATACTATATAGCTGTTTCCATCATTCTCCCTATTTATCTCTTTAGTATATAATCTTTGGATGATCAATAACTTTGCAACAGAACACTTCACCCTTGTCCTTTCCGGCGGCGGTGCCTTGGGAATTGCCCATCTTGGCATTCTCCATGACCTTGAAAAATGCCATATCGTACCCAGTGAGATCGTCGGTACGAGTATGGGCGGCATCATCGGTGCCTGTATGGCTATCGGTATGAACGAAGAGGAGATACACCAACAGATCAACCGTTTTGGCGGTCTCTTTAACTGGTTGAAGTTCTCATTTACAGGCAATGCGGTAGTGGACAATGAGAAGATCGCCAAGATCTTCGATGGTATCTTCGGCGACAAAAAGATGAGCGAGACCAGTATCCCCCTCAAACTCATTGCGACCAACCTTAAAAACGGCCACAAAAAAGTGTTCAGTTACGCCGATGATGTCTGTATCAAAGATGCCGTTCTTGCCACGATGGCCATCCCGGGAATCTTTGAGGAGCACACCATAGACGGCGAGGTCTACGGCGACGGATTTCTCTGTGAGAACCTCGGCATCGATGAGGCAACATACGACAACGTTCTGGCCGTTGATGTCCTTGGAAAAAATGCCTTCAACGGCGACATGCCCGACAACTTTTTCAAGACCATGAATGTCCTGGAGATGTTTGAGAAGTCCATGCGCCTGCTTATCTACAATCAGACACAGACCTTTTTGAAATACAGCAACAGGAATATCCTGCTTTTGGAACCTGCGACCCAAGGGTACAAGACGTTTCATTTTCATAGAACAGCAGAGATCCGTGCTTTGGGATTAGAGCTGTTGAACAGTAGCAACTGATGTCGACAGCTTACTTCAAGAAGGTATTTCTCTTCACACTGCTCATTATGTTTCTGTCTATGGTCTACTTTGTGTACGCTTATGCTACCTACCCGCCTACACCCGATAACGAGACCTTTTTAAGTGAAATCGGTGAAGGCTTTGGTACTGTCGCGTTATGGGGTCTGCTCTTCATCTACGGGCGTACTTTGCTCAAACTGATCATGGGACAAGGCCCTTTGGCGCAACGACTGTTTCCCGACTACACGCCGCCTGCTGCGGCATCCCTTTTCCAACGTCTGCTTAACCTTCTAAACAGTACCCATGCCTATGTCGGCATCGTTACCGTCGCACTTATTCTAATCCATATTGCACTAACGGGCGGACTGATGCAGAACTGGTTCTTTCCCACTGTACTGGTTCTCGTGATGTGGCAAAGCCTGTTCGGTCTCTTTCTTACGTGGCGCTACACACCCAAAGAGCTAAAGAAGTTCGCCTACCTTGTGCATGCCCAGCTTATGACCGGTATCATGATCGGTATTTTTGCCGTTTTCGGACACCTGCTGATCGACAACTAGTATCCTCTCTCTTTTATCCAGAAAGAGTATTTAAACTTATCTTACCCTGCCTTCCGCCATCACACTGTTTGTGACATCGTTTGTGACACCTTTTTGTTAATCTTATGTTTAAAGACATTAAGGAGCAAAAAATGTTAAATAGATATCTAACAATCCCACTGATAGTCGGGTCTACGATAGCCTTGATCGGATGTGGAGGTGGAAGCGGAAGCGGTGATACGACAACCACAACCGTAACAGGACAATTTGTCGATACTTATGTCGGAGGGTTGGACTACAACTGTTCATCAGGCAGAACCGGCGTTACAAACAGTGATGGCGAATACACCTGTAACATAGGCGACACCGTAAGTTTTTATGTAGGCAGTTATCTGCTTGGCAGTGCGTCGGCATCTTCAGGCATCCTTACACCTGATGTGCTCTACCCTGACAATCCAGAAGCCGCACTGAACGTGGCGCAGCTGCTGCAGACCCTCGATAGTAACAGTACTGATGACATCATTACTATTCCGGAGAACTTTACAGCCCTGGACGACGTCAATGCAACACCGACAGACGCCGATTTCGATGCGCTTATGGAGACAGAACTTGGAGAAGCGCTCGTAAGCGAAGTGGATGCCCAGACACATTTGGACGAAAGTGAGCTGTATGCCGTGCTTGCTGGCAATACTTTTTACGGTGTCGATGTCAATGACAGCACGTACGGCATTGCAACCATCGTGTTCAATGCGGACCTGACCTCTTCGACATTTACAGATAGTGAAGGAAGCGGTACCGAAGTGCTCTCCGTGGAGGGCGACAAACTCTATATCGGATCATCCGGTGAATACCATACGATCGCAGAAGTTATGGACACCTATATTTTGGTAAATGACTACTTCCCTGCTGAACCGGACGGACAAACGAGGCTTTATTTTACCCAAGGCAATGCTCAAGTCTATTTTGACTCTTTATCCACTTCGGCAGCAACACCAACTCCGATGATCGGCGCATGGAGTTATGCCGGTACGAACAGTGACGACCCGCTTAACATCAACGTCGTTGTCTTGAACAACAGCGACTACTATTTCGCACAGGGAAGAGTCGGTGACGGCGGCGTTGCTGGTGGGATCGAAGTCGGAAACTTTACCCTAAGCGGCAACGCTGTAACCATCGGTTCAACTCCGGCTATCAACACCAATGCCGGAGATACGGCAGTGGGCAGTACATTAACGTACAACTCCGACAACGACACCTTGTCGATTGACGGTACCGGCATCGTAATGACGCGCAACAAAGTGACAACTGCACCGTGGGTCGGGGCCTGGAATGTTACAAACCCGGCAGAGACAGATGGTATCGACGCACTCTTGACATTAGATGCAAACGGTACCTATATGGTGTCAAATGTCGAGTTTTCCAATCCGACTATTGCAGCCGAGGCGGACGATCCGAACGGACTCGCCAATGTGTTTGAAATGGGTACATACAGTGTCGTTCCGGTCGATGCAACAAATTACATCGATATTACATTTAGGACAGAAGCTGCCCGCGACTTTAATGAGCAGTACGGTTTTAGCGATAGTTCAGGTGTGCCGCTGCGTTTCGATGTCAGTAACTACCCGAACATTACCTTCATCAAAGACGGCAACGTAACGTCAACGACACTCAGTAGAGTTCAAGCCGATAACATTACCGTTTACGTTCCGTAAGTGCTGCTTTTAAATTCATGCACTTCACTCGTTATTTCCCAGGCGATTTTGCTTGGGAATCTCTTGTTCAAAGACACTTTCCAAAACCTTTTCGTACCATCGGCTTTAAAATGTACAGAGAAATGTTGTTACAAAAAGCTCTCCTGAGCGGTCTCACAACCTGCAACAGCTCCCAAGCTTAATCTATAAAGTGTTAAAGTTTTTATATGCAGATCATTCATACGCTTTTTGTCACTCTTTTTTTGTTGACCGCAAACTCTTTATACGCTTTCAATGTGGACGAAAGTACATCCAACATCGACATCCTACACCTTTCGAAAGTCTATGTGGACGAAACAGGAAAATTGACGTTCGACGAAGTCAAAGATCGTTCCTTTACCGAAAACAGTCAAGAGGCCCTCTCCTACGGGTTTGATGCCGACAAAAGCATCTGGGTCAAGTTTACACTGCAAAACACCACCGGGCAACCTTTGGAAAAGACGCTGGAATATGCCACTACGCTGATCGAAAATATCTATTTTTATGATGATCGGAGGATTCAGACCGGCGGCCGCTTCCATATTGACGTGAACAAGACAACGCTGACATCCGGTTTTAAGATAGTTTTGAGACCTTTTGAAACGAAAACATTTTATCTCAATGCACACTCCAGAACAACGACACTTCTGGTCAAACTGAAACTATGGAACAGTGACAGTTTCATAGCCTATGACAACAAGCGCAAAATGATCGAGTTTTCATTTTTTGCTGCCATGATGACGCTGTTTGTCTATAACCTTATGCTATGGGTCTTTACCCGCCAAAAAGCCTATTTCTACTACATCCTCTACCTCTTCGGCGTCATGTTTTTTCAGGCAAATATACTTGGTATTTTACAGCTCTACCTCTTTTCGCCCGAACTCACGGTTTGGGTCGAAAAAGCCAGTTCGATCCATATCTCCTTTCTCATACTGACCATCGTACTCTTTACCCGGGAATTTCTGGAGACAAAGCAGTTTAAAAAGATAGACGCCGTTCTCAGGTTTTATCTCTACACCACCCCGATCGTCGCACTTTTGGGATACGATAACTTTCTCTTTGATCTCAATATCATCATCTATTTTGTTCCGCTCGGTCTCTTTGTTGTTTTTGCCGGTTTTTATGCCCTCTACAAAGGGGTAAAGCAGGCACGTTTTTACGTTATAGGCTGGAGCGTCGTTATATTTACGCTGATCATCGTCAACCTGAAGACGATAGGTGTTGTCGATGTTACGACCTACTTTCCCTATATCAACGAAGCGGCATTCGTACTCGAAGCGCTTCTTTTTTCCATAGCACTGGCGCACAAGATAAAAATACTCTCTGAAGAAAAAGAGAAAAGTAAAAATGCATTAATCGCATTTCAGCAACGAGAGCAGGAGAGATTAACCGAACTTGTCAACGAAAAGACAAAAGACCTGACCGAGGCGCTCGAAGAGAAGAACCTGCTCTACAAAGAGCTCAACCACCGGGTCAAGAACAATCTGCAGATGATCCTCTCTTTGATACGTCTGCAGATCATCAACAGCAGCAGCACTGCGACCAAAGAGGCACTCAACGTGACGCGCGACAGAGTCTATTCTATCGCCAACCTCTACGAAGCGCTCTATTTGGAGGACGAAAACTTTAAATTGGACGCCCTCACCTATTTTAAAAACATCGTCAGTAACATTCAAACCGTCTGTACAAAAGAGGTTAAATGTGATTATGACATACAATGCAATTTGAATGTAGACCAGTTGATCTATTGCGGTTTGATCATAAATGAGCTCGTAACCAATGCCTATAAATACGCTTTTAAAGAAGAAAACGGCGTTATTTCCATTACACTGAGAGAGGAAAATGGTCTTTATGCGCTTACGATTCAGGATAACGGCATCGGGATGGAGCAAGAACAGGAACCTTCACTGGGGTTGACCATCGTCAGCACCCTGGTTGAAAAACAGTTATTGGGAGAGATGCAGATAGTACCTGTTCCCGGTGTAAAAGTGATAATTACATGGAGCAGTGATAAATAATATGAAGATCTTACTCGTTGAAGATGAAAGTCTGGTCGCCTTGGAACTTGCAGAGACGATTAAAAGTTTTGGTTATGAGATGCCGAGCTATGCGACCACCTCAACAATGGCGCAAAAGTATATGGAGAGTGAAAACATCGATCTGCTCTTAATGGATATAAACCTGAAAGAGTCTATTGACGGCATCGATCTCTACAAAGGTTTTAACCAGAATGTTCCCGTCATCTATTTAACCGCCTACAAAGATGAAGAGACCATAGCCAAAGCTGTGTCAACCGACCCCATCGGTTATCTGGTCAAACCGATCAACAGCGATGAACTGAAAGCTGCGCTGAAGATCGCCGTTTATAAAATGAATAACGTTAAAGAGCGTAAACGTACAGACAACCTTTTCCATATCGGTGAAGAATATTATTTTGACAGGTATGAAGAGAAACTCTTTTATCACGATACTTTTATTCCGCTCTCACAGAACGAATTGAAGCTGTTAAAGCTGCTTATCGACGCAAGAGGACAGATTGTCACATTTAAAACGGTAGAAGATGAGATATGGAGCGATAAAGTCATCAGTGACTCCGCGCTCAGAACCTTGATCTACAGGTTACGTTCAAAATTGGAATACAAACTGATCGAAAATGAGTTCAAGCATGGCATCAGGCTTCGATCGTAATCGACATGGACAATCATGCATAGAACCTAGGAATGGGAAAAGAGACAAGGGTCTGCAGTAAAACGGTACCTGAAAGCCGTAGATAGTCATCTGACCTGTCAGTACGTTTTTCGCTTATTTTTTGGAGGTCGTTTTGCTGGCTTTTTTGGCAGACTTCTTGTTCTTTGCAGCCCGACGGTCGGCATCAATTTTCTTTTTGCGTGCTGCCTTTTCCTTCTCATAGCGCTGCTGTTCGAGTTTACGTTCTTTCTCTCGTTTGAGTTTACGCGCTTCTCTCTCCTGCGTTGCCTTTTGTCTGCTCTCTAAGGTGCTCTTCTGCTTTTGCGATTTGGGTACATGCTTTATGGTTTCAGCTGCCGACAGCGTTGCAGCGAATGGCGTGAGCAGTGCAATGCCTAACACGATCAATATCTTTTTCATGCTGTTCTCCTCTAGATAATTTCGATGTTTATTGTTGTATAAGCGACTATTCTATAGTGATTTTGCTTAGTTATCGTCAAATCAGCTACTCGACGAAAGTCTGTGCAGTGTTGTTTTAATGATTGACTGATAAACTCACATATCTAAGCGATTGCAACAAAAAAGACGGCGTATGGATTGTCTGAGTAAAGGATTATGATGAAATATATTATCGACATGATAGATGATCTGCAGGAGACCGTTGGCAAAAGAGACGACTACATTCTCATAGCGATGCTCGTAAAAGAAGCCGATGACGGGACACTGCAAAATACCGGTGAGAAGGTCATCACCTCTCTGTTTGTCGATCATGAGGCAAAAGAGCTGCATTTGGGATTTGCCGATGAAAATGCCACGACGACAGACCTGCTGGAATGTGTCAACGCTTTGGAGATGTCAGCCATGATGTACGAGGTCAAGGTAAAGATCTCGGATGCCTACCCGCTTATGCCGGTTATCGGGTTTGCTGAGGACCATGAAAAGCGGGAGTACATCTTTTTTGTGACGACCTAAATGGTGGACTTGCTGACTAAAAAGAGGTAGCAAGTTCGGGTATCGATTTAACATAATAGATAAACTTATATTATGTTAAATCCTATTTATGATATCCTTCCTTCAAATACTAAAAACGAAAGTGTCTTATGAAATCATTTTATACAAGTATATTATTAACGATCATGGTGCTCTTTATGAGTGGATGTAATAGTAGCGATGGTACCGTCGCCATCGGAGGCGTCAACTTTGACACGAGCAAGAGTGCTGCTCTATCTCAGCATTGGCTGCAGCTTCCGACAGCCGGGACCATAAAAATGGTTTCATCATCCGGAGACAAGACGAGAACGTATGTACTCTCTACTGTTACCGTAAACGGTGTTCCGGGTATACAATGGCTCAAAAACGACCAACCCAGTGGAGAAACAGAGACTACGGTGTATGCGATGGCTGCCGATGGCGCTATCTATATCATCTCATCAGACAACAATGTGTCAAACCCGCCTGTACAATTTGTCTCGGCAAACCAGTCCGACTACACCTTTAAAACCAGCAGCTCTGGTTTGACCGATTGTATTAAGATCGTATCGACAGTTCAAAGTATTTACGGAATGGTGTCTCAGGACGCATACTATCAGATAAGCAAAGGCATCGTCGAGTCATCTGTAATCTCCTCTTCTGCCGGGGGTGGCGTTGCCTCTTCTGGTTGGTATGTTGTCACATCCAACTTTGTTCCGGTGGCAGAGTCCCAAAGTCTTTTAACAACGAAAGACACTAACCTAAGTATTACGCTGCATGGCAGCGATCTCGATGAAGAAACACTAAACTATCTCCTCATAACGCAACCGGCACACGGAGCACTGAGCGGTACGGCGCCAGACCTGACCTATACGCCTACAGCCGGCTACACCGGCAGTGACAGTTTCAGCTTCAAAGTCGACGATGGTGTCATAGATTCGGCACCGGCGATAGTCGGCATAGGCATCGTAGATGCTATAAAACCGGGCAAGTTTGTCATTACCGTCAAAACGGATAATTCCGGCACGTCCTCTAACGCTCAGTTTGAGATACCGACGACGGGTACAGGATACGACTATAGTGTAGACTGTGAGAACGACGGCACCTTTGAAGCAACTGGACAGACGGACAACTATACCTGTAATTATTCTGCCGCAGGCACCTACACCATAAGTATCGAGGGTTATTTCCCACAAATCTACTTTAACAATGAAAAAGACAAGAAGAAGCTTGTTTCCGTCGATCAATGGGGTCCGGGAACCTGGAGCTCAATGGCAAATGCATTTGCCGGTTGTTCCGGCATGCTATTTAATGCTACTGACGTCCCTGACCTCTCCGGTGTAACAAGTATGAATGCAATGTTCGCGTATGCCTCTGCCTTCAACCAGGATATCGGCAGCTGGGATGTCAGTAGCGTTGTAGACATGGGGAATATGTTTTTCGGAGTATCTGCCTTCAACCAAAATATCGGCAGCTGGAATGTCAGTGGCGTTAAAAATATGCATTCGATGTTTGCAAGTGCATCCGCATTCAACCAGGATATCGGCAGTTGGAATGTCACTAACGTTACAGATATGAGTTCGATGTTTGCTAGTGCATACTCATTCAATCAAAATATCGACAGCTGGAATCTCACAAGTGTTACAGATATGGGAAGTATGTTTTTTCAAGCGCGTGCCTTCGATCAGGGCATCGGCAGCTGGGATGTCAGTAGCGTTATAGAAATGGATAGAATGTTTACTTATGCATCTAATTTCAACCAGGATATCGGCAGCTGGGATGTCAGCAGCGTTAAAAATATGCATTTGATGTTTGCAAGTGCATCCGCATTCAACCAGGATATCGGCAGTTGGAATGTCACTAACGTTACAGATATGAGTTCAATGTTTGCTCATGCATCCGCTTTCAACCAGGATATCAGCAGCTGGAATGTCACTAACGTTACAGATATGAGTTCGATGTTTGCTAGTGCATACTCATTCAACCAGAATATCGGCAGCTGGAATGTCACTAACGTTACAGATATGAGTTCGATGTTTTCTGGTACATATTCTTTCAACCAAGATATCGGCAGTTGGGATGTCAGCAGTGTGACAAATATGAACAGTATGTTTATGTATGCTTCATCGTTCAACCAAAATATCGGCGACTGGGATGTCAGTAGAGTAAAAAATATGAGCGGAATGTTTGCATATTCCGCTTTCAACCAAAACATCGGTAGTTGGAATGTCAGCAGTGTGACAAATATGGGCTCGATGTTTTATGGTGCGACATTATCTACAACGAACTACGATGCCCTGTTAACAGGTTGGGGAGCACAAACGCTGCAATCCGGGGTCTATTTCAATGGTGGCAACAGTCAGTACAGCGCAGGCGCAGCTGCCACCGCACGTCAAAGTATCATCGATAATTTCGGCTGGACGATTACAGATGGCGGTCAACTGTAACCCGCTGTTCGACCTCAATTCAAAAGACCGAGAAAGTCGCTTGAATCGGTTACTCTTTTTAACAGTTTTTGGAAGAACTTTATAGGTGACGACTGACCCCATTTCCAGGAGTATAATCTAGAGTTGTTTGGAGACAAGAGGTAGGCACCGCCGAAGCATACGCATACTCTGAGAGGTTGTGTTAGAAGTTGTAACGGATACCGGTACCGCTCATGAGGTTAAAGCCGTTGCGGTCGCCTTGCGGGTCCTCTCCGAAGTTGAACGACGGACCGATCTCCAGGTAACAGCTCCAGCCGTTTCTCGAAAACTGCCAGTCTGCTCCGCCCGGAGCACGGACAATAAACCCATCCCCCTGACCGCTGTCGTTCCAGCGGTAACCGACACCGGCAGACGCGTAAAACTCAAGCGGGTGACGGTTCATATAGGCATTGTCCGTCTCAAGCTTCATACGCCAGAAGTGGAAGTCGGCGCCGGCACCTTGAACGCCGGCTTTGACATCTAAAAGATGCCCCAACTGCATGCTCACACCGACACCGTAATCGCTCTCGACCATACCGCCCAGCTTAAAATTGCCGCTGGAGATCTCCTCCATCGCTTTAGTGTCAGGGCTGACAAATTCGCCTGCCGCCTCTGCTGAACCCGCCAATACCAAAGTAGTTACCGTCACTGCCAATAAGCGTTTTATCATTTTTGTTCCTTATCACTTGTGTTAATGTCTGAAATGTTTGAAGGGTACATTTTACACCGATATAAACAACCTACTCCCAACCGAACTGCTTAATCATATTTCCCTCGTTTTCATCCCTCTCAAGTTATAGTTGACAAGGTCTACATCCATCTAAAAACCCAATTTAAGATTTATGAACTGAGACAACCGCAATCTTATAAAATCGATATTTTTATTATATTTCAAACCTGATACTAAACTTAGGAAACTCCCCAGCTACGGCACTAACAAAAGATTTACCCATTTTTCAGTATAATCGCACAAATTATAGGCAGAGAGAAGGCAAAAAAGATGATCCCTTACGAGAGTTTAAAACCGTGGTTATTCAAGTTAGATCCGGAGACGGCACACCATCTTGCCGCGACTTTTCTGCGTTTTGCCAACGTCTGTCCTTCTGCTTTTAACTACTGGACCAACAAGCACTTTGTTACCGACCCCGTGTTGGAGCAGGAACTTTTCGGCCGTACCTTTTTGAACCCTGTCGGTCTTGGTGCCGGTTTTGACAAAAACGCGACAATGATCCGCGGTATTCAGGCGATGGGCTTCGGGTACACCGAGATCGGTACCGTTACCCCTAAGCCGCAGCCGGGTAACCCGAAACCGCGTATGTTCCGCCACATCGAAGAGAAGACACTGCAAAATGCCATGGGCTTTAACAACGAGGGGCTGCTGCGTGTTCAGGAGCGTTTGGAAAAGATCTATCCGTTCTCAACACCTATCGGTGTCAACATCGGCAAGAACAAGACGACCAGCGAAGAGGACGCCATCAGCGACTATACAACGCTTATCAAGGCTCTACACACACTGGGCGACTACCTCGTCATCAACATCTCTTCGCCGAACACACCGGGCCTGCGCGACCTTCAGAACGAAACGTTTATCACAGAGCTGTTTCAAGAGGCTAAAGCACTGACAGAGAAGCCGATTTTGCTTAAGATCGCACCGGACATGGAAGCGCAGCAAGCAGTCGACCTCACCGCTATGGCAGTCGAAAAAGGGGCGGACGGCATTATCGCCACCAACACCACCATCGACTACTCGCTTGTCAAAGCGCCTAAAGATATCGGCGGGCTCAGCGGTGCCGTACTCTCGGAAAAAAGTTTTGAGCTTTTCGACGCTGTCGCCAAAGAGCTTTACGGCAAGACCACGCTTGTCTCCGTCGGCGGTATCTCTACGGCAGAAGATGCGTATCGCCGCATCAAAGCGGGCGCTTCACTCGTACAGGTCTATTCGGCACTCGTCTTTGAAGGACCGGAACTCATCAAAGATATCAACAACGGCCTTATCAAACTTATCAAAGCCGACGGCTACGACTCTATAACGCAAGCTATAGGTGCTGCGCGTTAATGAAATTTTTTGCGTTACTATTTTTAATCTCAGGAGCACTCATGGCAACCAGCCTACCCCAGTATGAGACCAAGACCCTAAAAAACGGTCTTGAGATCGTTGTCATCCCGATGCACAACAACACCCAGGTCATCTCGACGGACGTCTTCTATAAAGTCGGCAGCCGTAATGAAGTCATGGGAAAGACAGGGATCGCGCATATGCTGGAGCATATGAACTTCAAATCCTCTGAAAATCTCAAATCGGGTCAGTTCGACGAAGAGGTCAAGAGCATCGGCGGTGTCAGCAACGCCTCTACCGGGTTTGACTACACGCACTACTTCATCAAGTCGAGTACGGAGAACCTGAGCAAGTCGCTCTCACTCTTTGCGGAGCTTATGCAGAACCTGAACCTCAAAGACGAAGAGTTTCAGCCGGAGCGCGATGTTGTCACCGAAGAGCGACGCTGGCGTACGGACAACAACCCGCTGGGTTACCTCTACTTCAGAATGTTCAACAACGCCTATCTCTATCACCCGTACCACTGGACACCGATAGGGTTTATGAACGACATAATCAACTGGGACATCGAAGACATCCGTTCGTTCCATAAGACCTTTTATCAGCCGCAGAACGCCATCGTCATCGTGACAGGTGACATCGAGCCGAAAGTGGCCTTTGAAAAAGTCGAAAAAGAGTTTGCCAAGATCAAGAACACGACCGACATTCCGAAGGTGAAGTTCATTGAGCCGAAACAAGACGGTCCGAAACGTGTTATGATCTATAAAGAGAGTGAAGTGGAGATGGTTGCTATTACCTTCCGGATCCCTAACTTTTTAGACGACGACCAACCGAAGCTCTCTGCCATCTCTGAGATGCTGAGTGCAGGTAAAAGTTCACGTCTTTACGAAGAACTTGTCGACAAGAAACAGCTGGTCAATCAGATCTACGCTTACAACATGGAGAACATCGACGAAGGTCTGTTCATCTTTCTTGCCGCCTGTAACCCGGGTGTTAAAGCCGAGACTGTTGAAAAAGAGCTCGTTACACAGATAGAGCGTATTAAAGGCGAAGAGGTAAGCAAAGCGGAACTTGACAAGATCAAGATCAGTACCAAAGCGGACTTTGTCTTCTCTCTGGAGAGCTCTTCAGAGGTTGCCAACCTCTTTGGAGGCTATCTAGCCCGCGGATCGTTAAAACCGCTTCTCAGTTATGAAGATGCGATCAACAAACTGACGGCTGCCGACATCAAGAGCGCCGCAGAAAAATATTTTGACTTTAGCCAGTCAACAACAGTAATTTTACGAAAAGGTGAATAGTATGGAGATAGTAACCGGTGCGACAACAGCACTTATCACGCCATTCAAAAATGGACAACTAGACGAAGCAACGTACGCGAAACTGATCGAACGACAGATAGCTAACGGCATTGACGCCGTCTGCCCGGTGGGCACAACAGGCGAGAGTGCGACACTGACGCACGACGAACACAAACGTTGTATCGAGATCGCAGTCGAAGTCTGTAAAGGGACAACGGCTAAAGTCCTTGCGGGTGCCGGTTCTAACGCAACTGCAGAAGCGATCGAGATCGCAAAACACGCACAAAAGAGCGGTGTTGACGCCATCTTCTCAGTCAGCCCTTATTACAACAAACCTTCTCAAGAGGGTCTATACCAGCACTATAAAGCGATCGCCGACTCTGTTGCCGACCTGCCTTTTATGCTCTATAACGTACCGGGACGTACGGGCGTTGACATCTCTGCCGACACGACGATCCGTCTGTTTGACGACTGTGCCAACATCTACGGGGTCAAAGAGGCGACAGGCTCTCTTGAGAGAACGGTAGAGCTGCTTTCACGCCGTCCTGAACTTGCTGTTTTCAGCGGTGACGATGCTATCGACTACCCTATTTTGGCCAATGGCGGGATGGGGATCACTTCAGTGACTGCAAACCTTCTTCCTGACCTTAAGAGCGAGCTTGTCCACAAAGCACTGGCCGGCGATTTTATGGGTGCAAAAGCGATCAACGACATGTTGTATCCTATCAACAGCGTTATGTTCTGTGAAGCCAACCCTATTCCGGTCAAAGCCGCCATGTACATTGCCGGACTGATCGAGACACTTGAGTACCGTCTGCCGCTGTTGCAGCCGAGTACAGAGAACATGAACAAGATCGAAAATATAATGAAAAACTACACAATCAAAGGAATGAATTAATGCAGGGAAAAACACTATTTGTAAGCGGCGGAACACGCGGGATCGGTAAAGCGATCGTCTATGCTTTCGCAGAAAAAGGTGCTGATGTAGCATTTACCTATGCTTCCAGCGCTGACACAGCCAATGAGATCATTGCAGACATTGAAACAAAGTTCGGTGTCAAGTGTCGTGCCTACAAACTTAACATCCTGGAACCGTTGACTTATAAAGATGTCTACAAAGAGTTCGACGCTGATTTTGACCGTCTTGACTACTTTATCTCTAACGCCATCATCTCAGGCCGTGCCGTTGTCGGCGGTTTCGGACCGTTTATGCGTCTTAAGCCAAAAGGGCTTGACAACATCTGGACTGCGACTGTCGACGCTTTTGTCGTCGGTGCACAGGAAGCGGCAAAACGTATGGAAGTAACGGGCGGCGGGTCGATCATCTCTATGAGTTCTACCGGTAACCTTGTCTATACACCGAATTACGCCGGTCACGGTACGAACAAAGCAGCCGTTGAGACCATGGTCAAATACGCTGCCGCAGAGCTCGGTTCTATGGGTATCCGCGTCAATGCCGTAAGCGGCGGTCCGATCGACACCGATGCACTTAAAGCCTTCCCGAACTATGAGTATGTCAAAGGAGAAGTCGCTAAGCGTTCACCGCTGAGCCGAATGGGTGAGTCTCAAGATCTGACAGGTGCCTGTCTTTTCCTATGTGACAACAGCGCTTCTTGGTTAACAGGCCAGACCATCATTGTTGACGGCGGAACCTCTTTCGGCTCATAAGTAACGTGTTAAAGTTTAGGAACAACGCTTAGGTGTTCCTGACACAAAAGAATCTACACTAAAGTAAAAGCTCTTTATTTTACTGTATATTCTAAACTAATTATAAAAATGGATTCTATATTATGATGAACCTGCCCAATATTTTAGCCCTCATCCGCCTCGCTGTTGCCCCATTGATGTTCTGGATCATCCTGACACCGGAGCTCTTTACAGGCAACGGTTATGACATCAGCTGGAGCTACTACTTTTCGGCACTGCTTTTCGTCATTGCCAGTATTACCGACTATTTTGACGGGCACATTGCACGCGAACTTGACCAGAAGACAAAATTGGGAGCTATTATCGATCCGCTTGCCGACAAAATGCTTGTCATGGCTGCTTTTTTAGGCCTGATGGTCATGGGTGACGCCTCGGTATGGGCTATTTACATCATCATCGTTCGCGAGCTATTTATCACAGGTCTGCGTACCATTGCCGTGCAGGAAGGTATCGATGTTTCCGCCTCTTGGTCGGGTAAGGTCAAGACCGTTGCACAGATGTTCGCTATCGGTTTTCTACTCATGCACTGGCCTTTTGCAAACACCCTGCTCTGGTTTGCGACGGCGCTTACCGTATACTCGGGTCTGGAGTACCTCTTTCACTTCAGCAAACTCTTTGGAGCTGAGAAGAAATAATGGGTTGGTTAGTCTCTTTAGCCGTTCTCTCGGCACTCATCTTTTTTCATGAGTTAGGCCACTACAGCGCCGCACGTTTTTTCGGCGTTTATGTCGAGGTCTTCAGTGTCGGTTTCGGTAAAAAGGTCGCCTCTTTCAGACTTTTTAATACCGAGTGGCGTATTGCGATGATCCCGCTTGGCGGCTACGTCAAGATGAAAGGTCAGGAAGACCTTGATCCGACAGCGATCAGCAGCGACAGCGACTCTTATAATGCTAAAGCGCCGTGGCAGCGTATCGTTATCTTGCTTGCCGGCCCTGCCGCCAACTTCATCATCGCCTTTTTCCTCTATCTCTTTATCGGTTT
This sequence comes from Sulfurimonadaceae bacterium, assembly GCA_041596355.1. GTDB lineage: Bacteria > Campylobacterota > Campylobacteria > Campylobacterales > Sulfurimonadaceae > Sulfonitrofixus. The sequence continues at coordinate 23,872 of JBFHIS010000009.1, forward strand.
GGGTTCGCCGCAGGTACTGGCACCTGTCGTCGGGGATGTTGTTCAGGACTCCCCTGCCTTCATCGGCGGTCTGGAGACTAATGACACTATCCGCTCTATCAACGGTGTTGATATCCAGACATGGGAAGAGATGTCCAATGTCATCAAAGAGTCCAGCGGCACCTTGTCGTTAACAGTCGAACGCGGTAACTTTATCGAAAACCTCCAGATCACTCCGGAGATCCAAGAGGTCGAAAACATGTTCAAAGAGAAAGTCCAGCGCCGCATGGTCGGGATTAGCTCTGCCGGTGTACCGGTCACGCTTGACCTTGACTTTGTGGAGAGCATCGAATATGCTTCCCATGAGACCTACAAAGCTTCGACCATCATCTTTAAAAGTGTCCAGAAGCTCATCAGCGGCGACGTTCCGGCCAAAGAGCTCGGCGGGGCGATCAGTATCGTCAAGATCACGGCTGACGCCAGCGAGAACGGCTGGATGGCGGTCTTCTTTTTTGCCGCACTGATCTCTGTGAACCTTGGGGTCTTGAACCTTCTTCCTATTCCGGCACTCGACGGCGGCCACATCATGTTCAACCTCTATGAGATGATCACACGTCGTGCCCCGAGTGAAGCGATACTCCTAAAACTGACAATTGCCGGATGGGGACTGCTGCTTGGTCTGATGACTTTAGGAATATATAACGATATTAACAGGTTAATGCAATGAATGAATTAGAATACAAACGACATATCGACACGATCATTGAGCGTATTGAACATGCCCGCATAAAAGTGAGTGAACATCACATCGTCAAAATAGTCGCTGTCAGTAAATACAACAAAGCCGAAGATATTGCGAAACTCTATGAGATCGGGCAACGTGCCTTCGGCGAAAACCGTGTCCAGGACCTTACTGCAAAACAGGCGGCACTCGAAGAGCTTCCCTTAGAGTGGCACTATATCGGAAACCTTCAGCGCAACAAACTCAACGCGTTGATCAAAGCAGACCCGTTCTTGTTTCAATCTCTGGACTCTATAGAGCTTGCCAATGCCCTTCAGCGCCGCCTGGCAGACAAAGAGAAGACAATGGACTGTCTGCTGCAGATAAACTCTGCGCATGAAGAGACCAAGTCCGGTGTTGCTCCGGAACAGGCTTTGGAGACATTTGCCTATATTCGCCAGAACTGTCCTAACATCAATCTCAAAGGGGTTATGAGCATCGGCACCCACACAGATGACCAGGCTGTCATCAGAGAGAGCTTTGAGACAACCTATAAGATCTATGAACAGCTTGAAGATGTCTCTATCTGTTCTATGGGGATGAGCGGGGATTTTGAACTGGCCATAGAGTGCGGCTCTAACATGATCCGTCTTGGTTCGGTGATGTTTCCGAAGGAACTCTAAGCGTTCCTCTCCCCCGCCCCTTGAACTGACTCTCTTTTTTCATTATTCCTGACTAAACATCGGCTATATTTCGATTGAGCAAGAGCAGTGGCCCGTGGATTCAGGGGATTGGCAGGATGAAGAGCACGAGCGATCATCCACGAATTACTCTAATTTCACAAGTAGCTTTTTTATATATAGATAGACGTCTATCTTAATCCTACTAATCTTATTAATCTGTGGCAACCGCTCTTAATTTATACCATTAGCGTCATTCGTGTCATTCGTGGACAGAAATAGAAAAGAGCATAGTCCACTAATGACACGAATTTAAGAGCAAGAGCGGTGGCCCGCGGATTCAGTGGATTAGCAGGATGAAGAGCAAGAGCGATCGTCCACGAATTACTCTAATTTCACGAATAGCTTTTTTATATATAGACATATATAGCAATCCTACTAATCGTACAAATCTGTGGCAACCGCTCTTAATTTATACCATTAGCGTAATTCGTGTCATTCGTGGACAGAAATAGAAAAGAGCATAGTCCACTAATGACTCGAATCAAAACGAAATCTTAGTTACATAAGAAATTAATATACTATATATTAATAGAATATAATATTTACTTATTTTTATCACGAAGTTATCACAACGCAAAAAAACTGTTTCCCTTAAAGCTACGTTTAATAACTCTCATGCAACTATATAAAGATTTTTAATGCAAGGAGTGCAGGATGAAACAAAACAGATGGGGAAAATCAGCTCTATTAGCCGGTTCCATAGCCCTACTCACAGCGTCTTTGGCAACGGCTTCGACTTACGACAAGAACCCGCCATTTAAATTGACCAATCTGAAGAGTGACACCGTTAAGGTCAATGGGAAAAAGGTGAAAGCCTATAATCCAGTTAACGATGTCAACCTTTTTATTAACTACGAACTCGGTATGCACTGTGTCGGCTTTGAGATGAGCTACTGCTGTGTTATTCCACCCTATAACTCTATCCAGTCTCAGGCTGTCAAGTCTGGAACGGGCGGAACACTGCCAAGTCTATTGACACCGAATGACAATGTCAAGATGTATTACTATACAAAGGACAACTCATACAGTGAAGGTAACAAAATGCGTTACTGGGGCGTTCTAAAAGACGTTGACGGGAACGGTCGTATGGACGATCCGGGTGACAATGTTGCCAACTACGTCTGGAAACACCTTTTCATCTATAAAGATCTTGAAGGTACTAAACCGGCAGGCGCGACGACAAAAGATCGTCTCTATGTCGGTAAAGACATCAAAGTGCCTATCGATTCGGGCCCGACCGGCAAACACATCGCGGGCGGCTACCTCGAGTACTCTGGTAAAGCCGGTAGTAATGTTGTCTTTACGGACACCCTCGTACCGGCCGTTACGGATATTCCTCTTGTCTTGACAGCTTCACATCTTTGGGATGCACTGGGTCTTCCACTGACAGCGTTTAACGACTCGACACGTCGAGGTAGTATCCGTTCTATCACAGAGAGAGATTTCCAACCGTTCCAAAAGTCAACTGTTCAGCTACATGACCTAAACGGAAAACCTATCACAGATACAAGCGGCAAGACAGTAGAGTACTTCGGTACTAACCCGGTAGATATTCCGAACTGTTATGCCTGTCACTCACGTCAAGGTAAGGCTGCCGAGAATGCCCGTGCACAAGGTCTTACATATTCTGATAAAGAGTACGCATACTGGAAGACATACCCGGATGAGAGCGAATACATGGCACGTCTGAGTGAAGCTTCTATCAATATTCTTTCGCTTCACGATGCACACCACGGTACAACGTTCCTCTCTGACTATAATGACAAAGCCTCTTCTTCTCGTCTTGGTCAAACAGGTGAGATCAACTGTGCCGACTGTCATGGTGACAATGTCTCCGGTAACCTGCAAGAGCCGCGTCCGGGTGCGACAGGATACAAAACTGTTAAGGCGAAACCACTTTCTGAAGCGATTCACGGTTTCCACTTGGCAATGGTCCCTATGCCTGATGCTGCCGGTCGTTCACAAGCGTGTCAATCATGTCACCCGACACACTTCCAGGATCCTAAGATGAACGACGACACGAACCCGTTCCGTGTGACTGACCGTTATGGTGAAGGTCGTTTCTCCAAAGGTGATATCCGTCTTAGCGGTGGCGGTTGTTATGTACGTCGTGACGCACACTCCAACCCTGACGCCAAACCGCCTTTCTTCTTAAATGAGTACGGTAAGTTCCAACTAAACGAAGTCTCTATGAAAGATGCAAACGGTAAACCTTCCAAAGAGATGCTTGGTCTCTACTGTACGAACTGTCACACGAAAGTGGCGCAAAAGATGTACGAGCTTGACGACTTGAAGGCCTCTCAGACTCTTGAGGGCAAATCTATTCGCGGCAAATCACTTAAAGAGATCATCAAAGCGGTAGCTGACGGCGACGCCAAGAAATTCAAAGCACTTGCCGACCAGACGACTACAGGCAATAATGAAACGCTTAAATATTACACTGAGCACAAGTCGGCGACACTGGTCAAAAATGTAGCCAAAGAGGGTCTTGACCTTAAACCTTGGAACCACCCTGAAGGCGGCGCAGTGCCATATGCAGCGGCTTCCGGCGGTGATGACTGGTGGTTAAGTGCGTCTGAACCGCACTGTGCCGACTGTCACATCGCACCGTTTGTTGAGAGTGAAGGCGGTCAATACTTCCCGATCGATCAGCCGAACAAACTGTCACTGTACCGTTACTCAAAAGCACACGGCGACCTGGCGTGCCAGACATGTCACGAATCGACGCACGGACTTTACAGTACACGCTTCGACGGACCGGAACGTTCAGTGGACGTAACGACACACGAGCAGGCACTTCAATACTCACCGGACGGTAAGTACGCAGGTCCTGTTACATGTGCGGCTTGTCATACGGTTAACGATAAAGGTGTTCCTGTACAACTTGCCGGAACAGCATACGAAAATGATTACTGGGCTTCTGTGACACTGGCTCACTTTATGCGCTCAGGCGATCAAAAAATGGATGTTAAGGCACTTGTGAAGAAATATCCTTACAAAGCCTCTTCAGACATCGTTACGAAGGGTTGGAAGTAATTCCTTCTCTCTACTGCGCAAAGGAATCACTTCCTTTGTAGCTCTCTTTTACAGAGAGCGTACTTTTTTCTATTCCCTTTTTCTAAACACAATCTTTACATCACCACTCTCTAAAACATCAACATCCCATACCATACTGTCTGCTACACGCGGGTAAAGCGGTGTCGGTTCATGCACATTAAGCATAACCAGACGTTTGTTACTGCCTTCAATAATAAGTTCAAACCCTTTCATTGCGTTGATCATCGGCTCTGGCGGTTGGCAGGCTCTGGCGTCAAACTCAATATAGGTATGACCTTCATACGTATAGGTATAAAAAGGGAGCGTCGCACCAGGTACGTCTAATAGGTTTTTTTCATACATTGCAGACCTTTTTTCCAATAGTACCAAATCCGGAAATTATGTTTGTTGATATAGGACAAGGTTTAAATGCGGTATAAATAGCTCAATGTGATGAAGTTAAATGGAGGTTACGAAGAAGTCATCAGTCTGTTCCATATCAAAGAGATGACGGGAATAGACGATGATGAAGCGTTGGAGGGTAAAGACTAACGGTTCATGCCGCCGCCTTGACCGTTACCCATACCTTTTCCACTGCCTTGACCTTTACCCATGCCTTTGCCGCTCCCTTTACCTTGGCCCTGACCCTTACCTTGGCCCTGGTTTTTAAACTTTGGCGTACGGTTTTCCGGCGGATAGGTCTGAAACTTGTTTAACTGCTCTTTCGTCATCGTCTTTTGACGAAGCTGCAGTTCGTTGTGCAGTTGCGTACGTTCCTGCTGGGTCGTCATCGTTCCACGCATGTTCAACAACTCATCCGTACTTTTTGACGAAAGATTGGCACCGTAAGCGGCAACACCCAATAATAATGTACTGAGAATGATAGATAACCTTTTCATAAGTGACTCCTTTAGTGATATACAGTAATCATAGCAAAAAATGGACAACTATTGTTCCAAAGAACAACCTTTACCCATAATAAACAGACATCTCTCGGAGATTGCTTGTTTATAATCATCATTTCATCTTGTCTGTCTATGTTGATAGTATGCTAAACTATAAATGAAAAGTTTGACTATTTTGGAGTGAAAAATGACAAAAAGTTCATTGAGCATACTGGTGTTTGCGATCTATCTCGCAAGCCTCTCTGTAGCATTTGTCTTTTTTCCCAACCGGTTTATCATGCTCTTCGGATTCGAGGAGACGACAGAGATATGGATTAACATATTGGGATTCATCGTTGGCGTGCTTGCTTTCTACTTTTTCATGGCTCTTTTAGACGATACCACTCATTTTTATCGCTGGACAGTCTATGCCAGATTGTCCACTTTACCCGTATTCATTGCCTTTGTCCTTCTTGGTATGGCGCCGCCGGTCCTTATTCTCTTTGGTATCATCGATGCGGTTTGTGCACTCTGGACAGCCTTGGGCATTAAAGCATGAGCAATAAGCTACATATTGATGATAGAGGTGAAATAACAAGATGCTGATAGAGATCACTGTATTGGTTACTTTGCTTGCTCTTCTTGCAACGCTCTATTGGTGGCGGTACCATTCTCTCGCCTGTCCTGCCAATCTATCCTTCCTTGTCGAAAATCCCTATATGAACACCGTCGCCGGCCCAGAAAAACTGTTACAGAGATTGCACCTTTCAGAAGGAATGCGAATGCTTGACGTCGGTTCCGGTCCGGGACGTTTGAGCTTGCCGGCGGCAAAAAAGGTCGGTGTAAAAGGCGAAGTGGTCGCGTTGGACATCCAACCTGAGATGTTGGCAAAACTACGCGCACGCATCGAAGCAATGTCTATTGAGAATATACGTATCGTTAACGCAGATGCAGGCAGCGGAGCGGTCGGAAAGGAGTATTTTGACCGGGCGCTTCTGGTGACTGTTTTAGGCGAGATCTCCAATAAACATGAGGCGCTTCTGGAGATCTACCAAGCACTCAAGGACGGTGGCATATTGTCTATAACGGAGCTTATTCCTGATCCGCACTATACCTGTCTAAAAAAGATACGTGCATTGTGCAGCGAAGTGGGATTCGAAGAGACAGAATATTTTGGAAACCGGGCTGCTTTCACCGTTAACTTCAAAAAACCGGAAAATATCTGAAAAGCAGCTGCTCCAGGGCACGCTACTTTGGCAATGCCATCAGTATCTTGTAGAGCTGGTGTGCATCTTTACTGCCTGCCAACTCTCTAATGGAGTGCATCGCAAAGGTCGGTAGACCGACATCGATAGTGTCAATGCCAAGACGCGTGGCCGTAATCGGTCCGATCGTCGAACCGCACCCCATGTCTGAACGCGTCACAAATTCCTGCAATGTCAACTTTTGAGACTCCGCCGCCAATACAAATCGGGAGATCGTTTTAGAGTTGGAAGCGTAGCGCTGATTGGCATTGACTTTGATGACGACGCCTTCATTGATCAAGGGAGCATGGTTTTCGTCATGTCTGCTCGCATAGTTCGGATGAATAGCATGCGCATTGTCGCAGGAGATCATGACCGATTTACGTGTCAATTGTGTATAGCTCTCAAAATCCGGAGTCATACGGCGCAGAACGCTCTCCAAAAAGCTTCCGGCTGCCCCGGAGGTACTTTCACTGCCGACCTCTTCATGGTCGCTGCAGATCATCAAACAGGGCTTGGAGGTGTCAACACTGCAGATCGTCAACAAAGAGACATAACAACTTAAGAGGTTGTCGAGACGTGCTGAGGCGATAAAGTCATCCTGAAGACCGACATAACCGGCTTTTTGCGTGTCATACAGGCTCAGTTCATGAGAGAGCAAGGTTGCAAAATCATCATGCCCGTCTCTGTTCAAGGCCCATCCTATCCACGTATCAAAGTCGAACTCGCCACTGGTAATGACAGGGACAATATCTGTCTGCGCATTGACAGCATGTTTATCATTAACCTCTCGATCAAGATGTATTGCAAGCGAAGGGATAATTGCGATCGCTTTTTTCACATCGATCAAAGCCTCTTTGATCTCACCGGTATTGGCGCGGTACGAGATCCGTCCTGCAATACTCAGATCACGGTCGAACCATGGGTTTAAGAGCAAACCGCCGTACGGCTCAACGCCCAGCTGCACCAGACCATTTTTCTCGATTACAGGTGAGGGTTTAAGTTTAAGATTTGGCGAGTCCGTGTGCGCGCCCATCATCACATAGTGGTCATCACCCGGGTAGGTAAAAGAGATAATGGAAGAGTCGTTACGGGTCACGAAGTACTTTTGACCCTTTTGCAGTTCCCATTTCTCCGTCTCGTCGAGTTGAATAAATCCTGCATTTTCACACATCATCGCCATGTTGCGTGTCGCATGGAACGGGGTTGGCGAAGCGTCTAAAAAACCTAAAAGTCCTGCATTAAAATCATCTATGTTCATTCGTTATCTTTCACTCATTATATATTTGTGCCGCTGCCTAGGCAACATCTATCGCTTCGTAGCGCGCCAGTTCCTCTATTACCTTACTATCCACTCTGATCGCCGAATCGATGACAACGTTTTGGAGCTTCGAGACGATATTGAGCTGAAGCGGTCTGTTACCCGGGTAGCGTCTGACAAGACGGTAAAGCTCTTCCAACAGTTCCGTGCTTTTGTCCATACGCAGACGAAGCTTTAACATCTCCGGCGGCTTTTCAACGATCTTGGTAACCACCTTCTTCGCCTCTTTTTTAACAGTGTCGAGCGTAAAGATCTTGACCACGCTGATACGGGTAAACATCTCGGTGTGCGTTACTTTGACCTTGAAGGCGACAGGCTCGTCGAGGTTCATCTGTTCCAACTGTTCAAGCTTGTCGCTAAAAAGCATCATCTCGATATTGCCGTGAAAGTCCATAAGATTCAAGATACCGAACTGGTTCCCTTTTTTCGAGATCTTTTTCTGGATCTCTTCGACCTTCCCGATGAAGATCGCCGTGGAACCGTCGGTAATGTTTTCGATGTCTGAGGAGAGCGTGTAGTCGAGTTCCTCCATGCGTTCTCTAAAGTCATCCAGAGGGTGGCCCGAGACATAAAAGCCCAGAGTGTCTTTTTCAAAATTAAGGATCTCTTTGAGTCCGAACTCCGCCTCATCTTTCAGCGTAAGCTCAACCGTCGAGATATCTTCGTCATCGCCAAATAGACTGCCGACCGCATTTTTCTTGGCTTGAGAAGCATCTTTTGCCGTTTGAATGATCAGTTCCATCTGACCTAGAATTGCACGGCGAGAAAGACCAAAGGCATCAAAACCACCCGACTTTGTCACTGACTCAAGTACCCGTTTGTTCACCTTCTGCGGTTCGATCCGGTTGACAAAATCCTGCATCGAGGTAAACGGACCGTTTTTACGGACTTCAAGGATCGATTCGACGGCCGATTCACCGACCCCCTTAACTGCCCCCAGACCGAATAGGATAATGTCCTGTCCATCTTTTTTGGTCGCTGAGAACTCAAGCTGTGACAAGTTGATGTCCGGCGGAGAGAGTTCGATTCCCATGCGCTTGACCTCATCAATGTATTTGACGATCTTCTCCGTGTTATCCTTTTCCGACGTCAACAGTGCCGCCATAAATTCCTGCGGATAATAGGTCTTCAGCCATGCCGTCTGGAAGGTGACCATGGCGTAAGCGGCCGAGTGGGATTTGTTAAACCCGTAACCGGCGAACTTTTCGATCAGGTCAAACAGTTCGGATGCCGTCTTATAGTCAAGCCCCTGCTTCTGTGCCCCCAACGAGAACTCTTTATTGTACTTAAGCATCTCGTCGACTTTTTTCTTACCCATCGCACGGCGGACGATGTCCGCACCGCCGAGACTCATCCCGCCGATGGTCTGAACGATCTGCATGACCTGTTCCTGATAGACGATGACCCCGTAGGTTGGTTTCAGGATCTCTTCGAGTGCCTCAAAGACATAGACGATTTCCTGACGACCGTGCTTACGCTCAATAAAGTCATCAAGCATCCCCGACTCCATCGGACCCGGTCTATACAGTGCCAGGACCGCAATAAGGTCTTCAAAAGTAGACGGTTTAAGGCGCTTGTTCAGATCCTGCATCCCCGAACTCTCTATCTGGAACATCCCTATCGTTTCACCTGACTGGATAACCTTGTAGACCTCGGGATCGTTTTCGTCAATAGTGTGCCAGTCAATCTCTCTGTCGTAGCGTTTTTTAACCAACTTGATCGCCGCATCGATAACATCTAGGGTCTTAAGACCCAGGAAGTCGAATTTGATGAGATCGACATCTTCGAGGTAGTTAAGCGAATACTGGGTGACAAAGGTGGTCTCCCCCGAAGGTTTATAGATCGGGGTTTTGTACCAGAGTTCACGGTTCGAGATAACCACACCCGCTGCATGCATTCCGGCATTGCGTTTTAGCCCTTCAAGCTTTTTGGCAAATTCCCAGACCCGTGCGGCCTGCGGATCGGTCTCGATCAGTTCACGCAGCTTCGGCTCTTTCTGGAATGCACCCTCTTTAAAATTCTCAGTCCCCTCTTTACCTTTACCATTCAGCGTGATCCCGAGTTCATCCGGGATCAGTTTTGCCATCTTGTCGGCCTGTGAAAGCGGCACGTCAAGTACACGTGAGACATCCCGGATAACCCCTTTGGCCAGAAGTGAGCCGAAAGTGATGATCTGCGCGACCTGATTACGGCCGTACTTTTCGACAACATAGTCGATCACCTCGCCGCGACGGGCCTGCATAAAGTCCATATCGATATCGGGCATCGATACACGTTCCGGGTTTAGGAAACGCTCAAACAGCAGGTCATACTTCATCGGATCGATGTCGGTAATATCGAGCGCATACGCTACCAGCGAACCCGCAGCGGAACCCCGCCCGGGACCAACCGCCACGCCCATGTTCTTCGCCTCTTTCACGAAGTCCCAGACGATCAGCATGTAGCCAGGGAACTTCATGGAGTTGATAACGTCCATCTCGAACTCAAGACGGGCCCAATACTCTTCATAACGCTCTTCGGGGACATGTTTAAGACGGTTTTTCAGTCCCTCTTTACAGCGATGGATAAAGTACTCGGCATCATTTTTGTCTGCTGCACCCATCCACTTTTTCTGAGTCTCCTTGTCCGCATCTTCAGCGAGAGGAGCATCGTCTTCATAGTTGATATCCAGGTTTTCACGTGCTGCATATTCACGGGTAAACTTGAAGTTCGGCGGGATCGGATCGCCCAGCTTCAGCTCCAATTGGCACTTCTCGACGATCTCCTGAGTGTGTTCCAACGCTTCAGGAATGTCGGCAAAGAGACGCGCCATCTGCTCAGGCGACTTCAAATAAAACTCATGGACCGAGTGACGCATACGGTTCGGGTCGTCATAAAGTTTATTCATCCCGATACACATAAAGGCTTCGTGGTACTGTGCGTCGCCTGGGAAAGTGTAGTGCGTGTCGTTGGTCGCAACGATCTTGATATCCGTCTCGCGACTAAGCTGAAGGACCTGCTCATCGATATAGAGTTGGTCACCGATACCGTGACGCATCAACTCAAGGTAGAAGTCATCGCCGAAGATCTCTTTATATTCCAAGGCAACACGTTTTGCCCCTTCATACCCCTCGGCACCGTTGCGTACGTTACGCTGGTTCTGCATGTTAAGGTGCCAGTTGACCTCGCCTTGCAGACAGGCAGACGAACAGATCAGCCCTTCGGAGTGTTCACGGAGCTCTTTTTTGTTGATACGCGGAAAGTAGTAGAAACCGTCTATATAGGCCTTTGAACTCAGGTACATCAGGTTCTCATACCCTTTTTGGTTTTTGGCATACAGACAGATATGAAAACGCTGTTTTGTCGTTCTGTCGTCTATCTCATCGCCGTTATGGATGTAGCCTTCCATCCCGATGATCGGTTTGATCCCGGCAGCCGTCATCTGATGCCAGAAATCGATCGCTCCGAACATGTTTCCGTGGTCGGTCATGGCAACGGAGGTCATCCCCAGTTCTTTGACACGCGAGACAAGGTTAGAGATCTTATTTGCTCCGTCTAGCAGGGAGTATTCGGTATGCAGGTGCAAGTGGGTAAAAGGCTGTACGCTCATAAAATTCCTAAGAGTATAAATAGTAAGTAATTGTACTCTGTCGAGGTTAAATCTGGCTGTAAATTTTTATCCTAATCAATGCTTTATCTCTGAACCCATTTAGCTATAATTCGGTAATGAAAACAATTGTCCTGACCACGCTAAACTCCCGTTACACCCACAGTGCAATAGCTCTGCGCTATCTCTATGCCAATATGCAGGCGCTTCAGGATGAGACCGTTATCCAAGAGTTCACCATAAATGAAAACATCCAGAGTATTGCAGAGCAGATCCTGGCGCAGCAGCCGCGTATTATCGGTATCTCTGTCTATATCTGGAACGCCTCTGAGGTCCATCAGCTCATTGAGATACTTAAAAAGATATCACCGCAAAGCGTAATCGTACTGGGAGGACCTGAGGCATCACATCTTCCCCACCGTGTTGACTTTTCAAAGGCCGACTACATCATCCAGGGCGAAGGGGATGTGGCCTTTTATAAGCTCTGCAGCGAGATCATTGCCGGTACGCCGCCGACAGAGAAGATCATCGCACCGGTCATGGCAGACCTTAAAACGATCAAGCTCCCCTACGACTACTACAGCGACAGTGATGTCGCTAACCGCTACATCTATGTCGAGGCTTCGCGGGGCTGTCCCTTTCTATGTGAGTTCTGTCTATCTGCCATTGATGAAAAGGTACGGAACTTCGACCTTGACGCTCTCTTGACCGAGTTTGAAAAACTTTGGCAGCGCGGAGCGCGCAACTTCAAGTTTATTGACCGTACATTCAACCTCAACATGAAATTCGCCAATGCTCTTTTGGATTTTTTCTTGGCAAAAGAGCCGCCCTACTTTGCCCATTTTGAAGTGGTTCCCGACCACTTTCCGGAGTCACTTAAATCGCGTATAGCACAATTTCCTCCGGGAGCACTTCAGCTCGAAGTCGGCATCCAGACACTTGACCCTCAGATCGCAGAGAATATCAACCGTCCGCTTAAGATCGAGAAGATCAAAGAGAACCTCGCCTATCTGGAAAACGAGACCAAGGCGCACATGCATGTTGACCTCATCATCGGTCTGCCGGGCGAGACGCTGGAGGGGTTCGGACGCAACCTCAACGAACTCGCCTCCCTCACCTCCTGTGAGATCCAGATCGGTATCTTGAAACACCTTTCCGGTACGACAATGTCCCGCCACGACAGAGACGCAGGCATGATCTACTCTGATGTACCGCCGTATGATATCCTGCAGAACGACCTTATCAGTTTTGCGCAGATCCAGGAGATGAAACGTTTTGCACGTTTTTGGGACCTGGTCTACAACAGCGGAAACTTTACCAATACCACCGATCTACTCTTTAAAGAGACCACGGTCTATGACGGCTTCACCGCCTTTTCACGATGGCTCTACACCGAGACCCAGTCAACATGGAAGATCTCGCTGGACCGCCTCACCCAGCACATCTTTGACTTTCTGACCCTGGAGCGGAAACTGGATCGGAACGAGGTCATCGAGACCATGCTGCTTGACATCACCAGGAACAAAGGGCGTAAAATACCGCTCTTCATGCGTGAAAGCCTCACACTGAGCGAGACAAAAAAACAGCCTAAAGCCAACAAACGTCAGATTCGACTGCTTGATTAATACCTAAAAATCTCTGGCCAAATTGCGCTATAATCAAAGCATGAAACATTTACTTGAATGGATCGATCTCAAACGCGCACAACATGGGAACATCGTTCTTTTAATGACGGCACTTCTTCTTTTTACAATCCTTGCGCTTCTGCTCGGTGTCGTATATGCCATCTTTATAGGCGTGATGTACATTGACCCTTATCTGGTACTTGTACTCACTTTTTTTCTGCTGCTGCTTATTCTTTATAAAAACAGATCCAAAAAATAATCATGCTATAATCCCGTAAATTTTTCGAAAGGTGCCGCATGCGTCCTAAAGGTTTTGGTAAACGTTACTTTACATTAACATCTATCCTGGCCCATGCCGTGACACCGACTCTCCACTCGCAGATCACCCGGGAGAGCGCCCATCAGGCAATGCTCTTTGATGAAAGCGCTTCAGCTGAAGATGATCCGCCTGATGAAGAGATCACCGCCCTCTCTTGTCTGCTTAACGACAAACCCTGCCATTGTAATTGTTACTTTAACCATCTCACACGTCTCATATTTATATTTTTAAAACAGCTCTGTACCCACTCCTGCAACTGCCGTTTTTACAGTTATCGCCGTACAGGTACGCACCCTCCTTACCTTTTATCTTCATTTTAATCACCACTGCATCCATCGTTAAATCGATTTAAAAATTATTATAAATATCAAGGATATACCCATGCCGAAAAATAGCGTATTAGGCTTCCCGAGAATTGGAGAAAAACGCGAGTTAAAGTTTGCTCTTGAGAGCTATTGGAGTCAAAAATGTGACTTCTCAGACGTTGAGAAAGTTGCCAGAGAGCTGAAAGAGCGTCACTGGAACTACCAAAAGGAGGCTGGTATAGAGCTTATCAGTTGTAATGACTTCTCCTACTATGATCTCATGTTAGATACTTCTGTCATGCTCGGAGCGATTCCATCCCGTTTTAGTGACATCAGTGATCCGACTGATCTTTACTTTGCCATGGCACGGGGAGACAAAGAGCACACTGCAATGCAGATGACCAAGTGGTTCAACACCAACTACCACTACATCGTTCCCGAGCTCAACACTGAAATGCGTTTTAAACTCAATGCCGAAAAGGTGCTGCGTGAATTAAACGAGGCTCTACAAGCAGGCGTCACACCGAAAGTCAACCTCATCGGACCACTGACCTACCTCGCTCTCGCCAAAGATGACACCGGCGCCGATACTTTGGAGCATTTTGACGACCTGTTGTCCACCTATGAGAAGCTGCTGACAACCCTTTCGGAGAACGGTGCCGAATATATTCAGATCGATGAGCCGATCTTTGCCACCGACGTCGATACTAAAATGCTCTCCTTGCTTAAGATCGCGTATGATCGGCTTTCAAAGGTATCGGAGAGACTGAAACTGATCGTAACGACCTATTTCAACCACTCTGTAGAAGCGACGAATGTCCTGGTTCACACCTCTGTTTACGGGCTTGGACTTGACCTTCTCTACGGTGAAAAAAATCTCGCGTCACTGGACAGTATTGCCCTTAGCGGTAAACAGCTTTTTGCCGGCGTCGTCGACGGTCGTAATGTTTGGCGCAACAACATCGAAAAAACGGAGCAGCTGCTGGAGAAGGTAGCAACGCATATGAGCAAAGAGAAGATAACCATCGCCAGCTCATGTTCTCTACTCCACACGCCATATACTCTCAAATACGAAGAGAAACTTGAGAGTGAAGTCAAATCCTGGCTTGCCTTTGCACTGGAAAAACTGGACGAGATCAATCTTATCACCAAACACTTTTTCGGCGAGGCGTTGAGTGCTTTAGAGCAAGAGAATTACCATGAAAACATCAAGGCCAATATCAGCCGTAAACACTCCAAAACAGTTCACGATACTGCCGTTGCAAAACGTGTTGGCAGTTCACTTGTTATTGAACGCGACACCCCGTATGAACAGCGCATTCTCCTGCAGCGCAGAGAGCTTGGCTATGATGACCTGGCAACTACAACCATTGGCTCTTTCCCGCAAACACCGGAACTGCGCCAGACCCGTCGTGACTTCAAAAAAGGAGAGATAACTCAGACTGCCTACGAATCGGTGATGAAACACTACATAGACGAATGTGTCGCGTTCCAGGAGTCAGTCGGGCTGGATGTGCTGGTACACGGCGAGCCTGAACGTAATGATATGGTCGAGTATTTCGGCGAGATGCTTTCGGGATTTGCCTTTACCCAGAACGGATGGGTACAGAGTTACGGCAGCCGTTGTGTCAAACCGCCGCTTATCTTCGGTGATGTCAGCCGCCCTGATGCCATGACGGTTGCGTGGTCACAGTACGCCCAGTCAAAGACGAAAAAGCACATGAAAGGGATGTTAACAGGGCCTGTCACTATTTTAAACTGGTCCTTTGTACGTGATGACAAACCCCGCTCAGAAGTCGCAAAACAGATCGCGGTCGCCATCAGTGACGAGGTCAATGACCTCCAGAACGGCGGCATCAAGATCATTCAGGTTGATGAAGCCGCATTTAAAGAGGGGTACCCGCTGCGCAAAGAGGAGATTAGCATCTATGAGCAATGGGCACTCGAAAGTTTCAAGATCTCGGTCGCATCAGCTTACGCCGCGACACAGATCCACACCCACATGTGTTACAGCGACTTTAACGACATCATCCATACCATCGAAGCGATGGATGCCGATGTCATCACCATCGAAACGGCACGCAGCGGTAACCGTCTTCTTAAGATCTTTAAAGAGGCCGGCTATAAACAGGAGGTCGGTCCTGGTATCTACGATATCCACTCACCGCGTGTACCGACTGTAGACGAGATGGTTGAACAGATCAAAGCGCTGCAGGAGGTCCTGCCGCAAAAACAGCTCTGGATCAACCCTGATTGCGGACTAAAAACCCGTAAATGGGAGGAAGTAAGACCAACGCTTCAGAACATGGTCGAAGCTGTTAACAGGGTGCGAAAAGAGACTGTCGCTTAAGCGGTATCGTCATATGAGAACAGCTTGAAAGAGCTGTTTCTTCTCTTTGGTTATACTTTACGAAAAAAGGGCCAGACAATGTACCTAAAAAGCATAATGACAGCTTCGATCCTCGGCTTATCTCTTACCGGTTGCAGCCTGCTTAAACCACACTACAGTGACGAACAGATGCACAGTTATCTCTTTAATAAATTTGACGGTAATGAAGACGGTCAGATCACAGAGACGGAGTATATGGCGTTCATCGATGAACGTTTTGTCAAAATGGACACGGACAAAAACGGCACCATTACCAAGGAGGACCTCTATAACAGCCGTTTTTACACTTTTTTGCCGGAGCTGGCAGAGGCAGTCTTTCGTGACAGTGATACCGATGGAGATGGGCTTATAACAAAAGATGAGATGATAAAAGCCGAAGAGATCCGCTTTGCACAGATGGATCTCAACGGCGATGGACTACTCACAAAAAAAGAGTTTATCGTTAACGATATGAGCGAGTTTAGAGAGTAAAAGTTTTCGAGAGCTTTTCATCATCGAACTGCGCTTATTTTCGCGAATAAGACTTTTTTCCTTGATTCGTGTAATTCGTTGACAGAAAATAAAGTCTATTCACAAAACGTTGAGAGGGTTCCTTCTCTTACGGCGTTGTAGGTCTCTTCGCCCATCAATCTTTTAACGATCGCCAGACCGAAACAGATCGCTGTTCCCGGTCCTCTTGAGGTCATTACATTGTCGGTTTGAACCACTGGAAAGCTGTCGCCTAAGTAGCCTTCCTGTTTGATCTCATCTTCTACAGAAGGATAGCAGGTGTAGCTCTCTTTTAAGACCCCGGCTGCTTTGAGCGCAAACGGCGCCGCACAGATAGCCCCGATATCTTTGCCTTTGGCATCCATCGCTTTAAGAAGTGATTGTACATTTGCATCTTTCGCCAGAGCCTTTGTCCCACTCCAGCCGCCGGGAAGAACGATCATGTCGATGTCGTCAGCACTTATGCCCTCAACAATCCCTTCGGCCTTCAGCGTAATACCGTTTGCACCCACGACCTCCATATTGAAGTTGATAGCCCGCACCAACACCTCTATCCCGCCCCGACGCATAATATCGATCACAGAGACCGCTTCGATCTCTTCAAAACCTTCCGCTAAAGGGACTAAAACTTTCGGCATGACAACTCCTTCTCTTCTTTTATATGATTGTAGCACAAGAGGGATATTGAATGTTGAATGTTGAATGTTGAATGTTGAATGTTGAAAAGATGGCGAAGCTCATCTTAACCACCCCTGAACATGTAAAAGTTTCAGATTTCGAGGAAACATCGCTATGCGAGCGGTACCCTTGTTTTCACAGAAATGTCAGCAAGCTGAGCGTTTTACTCATTTTGGTGTGAGTTGTGCTGAAGTGAACCCGAAGGCGCACTAGTGTGCGTTGAGTGGTGAACTGAAGTGCAAATCGCGCCGCAGCTGGAACTTTTAAAAGTTATTTTACTTTTTCTAGGTACTCACAATCTACTGTGTTGACTTTTACGATATCACCGGTAAGTACATGGTAAGGGATCTGAATAACCGCGCCCGTCTCAAGTACAGCCGGTTTTTTTGAACCGCTTGACGTATCGCCTTTGTCTTTAGGACCGGTCTCAGTGACTTCAAGCTCCATTGTTACCGGTGCTTCAACACTGATAGCCTTACCGTTATGAAGAATGATCTCAACATTAATACCGTCTTTAAACCATTTACTGGCATCGTCACACTGCTCATAACTGAGTCCAAGCTGATCGTATGTCTCGTTATCCATAAACTGGTACATCTCGCCATCGTCATAAAGATATTGCATCGTTTTGTATTCGAGGTTTGGAACTTCAAACTTGTCACCTGCATGGATAGTCTTTTCAACAACCTTGCCGTTAGTGAAGCTTTTTACTTTACAACGTACGAATGCAGCACCTTTTCCCGGTTTAACATGTTGAAATTCAACGACCTTATACGGTACCCCCGAAATTTCCAAACGGACACCTTTTTTGATGTCTCCCATACCAATTGTTGCCATATTGCGGCCTTTTTATACTAAATTTTTGAAATTTTACCCTATTTAACCCTATATACAACTTTCTGCATAAGCAGTGGATCCCTGACGATATTATTTGTCAATTTTGCCTACTTTAATCGTCAATGTGATATTTATTTGATATATGAGATATATAATTCCGTGATATAATATATAGATAATTATGATTAATTTTATAAGGAGAACAGATGAAGATAATAAGCAGCTTACTTGCAGTAAGTCTCTCTTTATATGGAGCGACCCTGTCCGATACACAAGGTCTCACTCTAAATGAGGCGATAGAGATCTTAAAACAGGACAACCTGGAGATCAAAGCGGCACAATATGAGTACCAAAGCACGCAGGCTAAGACAGATCAGGCCAGCGGAATGAACTGGGGTTCTTTAGATCTTATCCTGAATGTGGCCAACTCGGACAATGCCGGTGATGTCTTTGGCTTTAAACTCACCTCGAGACAAGCAAATTTCGGAGACTTGGGGATGCGTTCCTTTGATCCATCGTTAGGAAGTGCTCTTTATGACGTCGTTCCTGATGACCTTAACAATCCCGACAGCACCAACTTTTTTCAGACCAAACTCGAATACACCCTCCCGATCTATACCGGTGGAAAGATCAGCGGCTATACCGACATCAGCAAGTCAATGGAGAAGATGCAGCGTCTTGAGACAGACAAAACCGTCAATACCAAGATCTATGAGACACGCAAAGCTTTTTACGACATGGCGCTGCTTGAGACGGCGATCAAAAACCTGACAACGATCGATGAGAACATTATAAGACTCGAAAATACGACCAAGTTTATGATCAAAGAGGGGTATGCCAAACGCATTGACATGCTTGAAGTTCAGGCTAAACGTTCAAACGTCGAGCGGAACCTCAACGAGATGTATGCCAACAAGACCTTGTTGTATAATTACTTAAGTTTCCTGCTCAACCGTGAGATCAAACAGATCGTGACACCTGAGTCAGCGATACAGATGAGCGCATTGAGTACCGAGCAGATCCTTGAACACAATGTTGATATTAAACAGGCCCAGACAGGTTTACAGATCCGTAAAAGTATGGTCGATGTCTCGCAGTCGGACTACCTGCCGGTGGTCGGTTTTAAAGCAGATGTCCAATCTTCTGCAATCGATCTGAACGACTACGACATGGTTGATAACGGATCCTATACGGCAGGAGTTCAACTTAAGTGGAACCTTTTTAACGGCGGTTCGGACTCCAGCAGAGTACAGGAGGCCAAGATCAATGAGCTGAAGACCAAAACAGAGGTAGAACTGGCCAAAAAGGGGATCGCCCTGCAGGTGGATAAAATCCGTACCGAGATCGAAACACTTGATTATGAGATCGAAAGTCTGAGTAAAGAGCTTGAACTTTCAACAGAGATCTATAAAAGCTATGAAGAACGTTACAAAGAGCAACTCGCTTCTATGAACGATCTTATTATCAAACAGTCACAACAGATCGAAAAGGTCCTATCCCTGCTCGAAGTACAAAATAGACGTAACGAACGTGTATTCGCCCTAGAAAAATTAGCAAACGGAGAACATTAATGAAAAAAATTCTACTACTTTTAACACTGGCAGGCTCGCTTTTGGCTGAAGGACTGACCCTCTCAGGTACCGTCATCTCGGACAATGAGAAGATGATCACAAGCCGTTTTATGGGTTTTGTCACTAAGGTCGGTGCCAATGAAGGTGATGTTGTCAAAAAAGGCACCCTTCTCTACTCGATCGACTCCAAAGAGATCGATGCCGCTATTGCCCGTGTACAGCTTGGTATTTCACAGGCACAACTCGCACTGCAGATGAACCAGAATCAACTCAACAACGTCAACCTCAACCTTGCCCGCCATAAACGTCTTTTGGAGAAAAAGATGGTCTCAAAATTTGAAGTCGAGAACCTTGCATTGGCAGCAAAGAACATGGAAGATATGGTCAAGATCAGCAGAAAACAGGTTGAACAGGCCAATGCGCAGTTAAAAGAGGTCAAAAACCAGTACAAATATCTTCATATCACCGCACCGAACAACGGTGTTATCATCGCCAAAAACATCAAAGTCGGTGAGATGGCAATGCCGGGTATGCCTGCATTTGTCCTCTCTGACCTGGACTCGTTAAAGATCACGGCTGATATCGCTGAAAGTGATCTGAAACGAATTAAAGTGGGCACGCCAGTCGATGTGACTATACCGTCAGTCGGCATGGTCACAACGGGAAAGATCGCTGCAATCATTCCAAGCTCAAACCCGATGACCCACTCATTTCGTATAAAGATCGATTTTGCAAACAAAACAAAAACGACGATCTATCCCGGTATGTACGCTACCGTTGTCGTGAAATAAGGGATGCCGATGCAAACAAAACATTATGTTCCTACCGACAGTGCCGGGAAATTGGCAAAGGGGTTTATACGTAACCCGCTAACTGCTCTTTTAGGCGTCTTTCTTCTGATAATGGGATATCTCTCTTTAGAAGTGATGCCGCGTGAAGAGAATCCACAGATGGTTGTCAGCGGGTCGACTGTTATCGTTGCAATGCCCGGTGCCACTGCGACTGAGATCGAACAGGTCATCGTCAAACCGCTGGAACGTAAACTCAAAGAGGTCAAAGGTGTCGAGCATATCTACGGCTCGGCAATGGACAATGTCGGAGTGGTCAACGTCGCCTTTTTTATCGGCGAAGAGAAAGAGGACTCCAACCTCAAGATCTACGACAAGATCATGCAGAACAAGGACCTTTTCCCTAAAACTGCAATGAATCCGACGATCCTGCCTCTCGATATCGATATCGATATTCCTATTGTCAGTGTCGCATTTTTCGCCACTGACAAGAATATGGCGCCAACAACACTTTTTGATTATGCCAAAGAGATCCAACACCATATCAACGGTCTCGACAATGTCGCGGTAACCGACCTTAAAGGCGGAAATCAGCACCAATACAACATTCTGGTCGACCTGCATAAACTTTCGGGTTATAACCTCTCCATGGGTCAAATCACTCAGGCGGTTCAATCAGTCGCTTACAATGTTCCTGATGTTAAAAACCGGACCAAAGAGAATGAACTGATCATGGTTGGTGTTAAAAATGCCATCGAAGACAAAGAGGACATTGCCAACATCATCGTGGCACAGTATATGGGAGCTGCGATCTACCTGAAAGATATTGCGACAGTAGAGGACTCTTACGACAAACAGAACTTCAAATCTGCCCTTGTCAGTGTTAAGGATGAAAACGGAAAGTTCTCTCCCCTGCAAGAGCAGGTCACACTGACGGTCTCAAAACTGCAAGGGACCAATGCCGTTATCATCGCGGAAGAGGTCAAAGAGGAGCTTAGCCGATACAAAGCCGAAATGACGAAACACGGCATCAGCTATGTCATTACCCGCAATGACGGTGAACGTGCAAATGAAGCCGTTAACGAACTGGTATTTCACTTGATCCTTTCCATTGTTATCATTGCCCTTCTTTTAACCTTTGTACTGGGCTGGAGAGAGTCCCTGATCGTTACCTTCACTGTTCCGGCTATTTTGGCGATCACCCTTTTCGTAGCCTACCTCACCGGACAGACGATCAACCGTATTACACTCTTCGCCTTTCTGCTCAGTCTCGGTCTGCTGGTTGATGCTGCGATCATTGTTATCGAGAACATTCACCGTCACTACCATGATGCGGACGCCGCTTACCGGGACCCCGATGAGCTGATGGTCGAAGCCACCGATGAGATCGGACCGCCGACCAATATCGCTACCCTCGCCATTATCCTGACAATGGTACCGATGGCCTTTGTCGGCGGGATGATGGGACAATTTATGAAACCGATCCCGGCCAATGTGCCGGTCGCCTTGATCGCTTCACTCTTTGTTGCCTATATCTTTACCCCGTATCTGGCAGTCCGACTGCTTAAAAAACCGAAACACCATGATGGAGGAGAAAAATAATGTTTAAAAAATTTGAAGAGCTCATCCATGCCGGACTGCAAAGTCAAAAAAAGAAAAACATGATCCTGCTTGCAGCCTTCGTCGCTTTCCTTCTCACCATGGCAATGTTCCCGACTGAGATCGTTCTGGCAAAAATGCTTCCGGGCAAGAACAATGACACCTTTAACATCTACATCGATCTGCCGGAAGGAAGTTCGATTCAGCAGACACAGCGTGTCAGCGAATGTGTCGTAGGCTACATCCAAAAAGAGCAGGAAGTCCTCGATACCGAAGTCTTTTTGGGCATGGGTTCACCGCTTGATTTTGCCGGGCTCATCAAAGGTTCCCACTTCAAACAGTCTGAGAACCTTGCCGAAGTGGTCATTAACCTGACAAAAGCACACAACAGAGATGAGCCTTCCTACATGATGGTGCAGCGCATGCGTCCTACCATTCAAAAAAATTGTGAAGCTATCATCCCCAAAACACACATCAAGTTCATCGAGCCGCCATCGGGCCCACCGACAATGGCAGCTGTAGTGGCAGAAGTATACGGCAGCAGTGACAAGGGCATCCGCCGCTTAGCCGAGCAGGTCGAAAAGATTTTTAAAGAGACAGAAGGTCTTGTCGACATCGATATCATGCAGGATACGATCTATTCAAAATATGAGATCAAGGTCGACAGTATCAAGATCGCCAAGTCGGGTCTGACTATCAAACAGGTCAATGACATCTTGTACCTGGCCTTTGAGGGAATGGGTATTGCTGTCAAAAACAGTGCTAAGTACCATGACCAGATCCCCATCTTCCTGACTTTGAGCGATGAGACTAAAAAGTTCACAAACAAAGATAGAACTGCTGTAGAGAACAAACTCTCGAGCCTCCGTCTGATGAACCAAAACGGTATGATGGTACCGATTACAGAAGTCGTTAATATTACAGCCGTTGAGTCAAACCCTATGATCATGAGCAAAAACCTGCACAAGATGACCAATGTTCTTGCCGAAACAGATATGGTCTCACAGGTCTACCCCCTTATCGATGCCAGATCAAAGATCATTGGGCAGTTGGCCTCTGAATACGACATAGAGACGATCGGGCTCTTTAACCTGAAACTCACAGAGAAGAGCTCCGGTTTGAGCTATCTTATCCTTTGGGACGGGGAGATGGAAGTGACACTTGACACCTTCGTTGACCTTGGCGGTGCCTTTATCGCAGCTTTGATCCTTATCTTTTTACTGTTGGTGATCTACTATAAGAGTTTTACACTCAGCGGGATCGTTCTTTTGGGAAGTTTCCTCTCGATCATCGGCGTCGTCGTCGGGCACTGGATAATGGATATCTTTACGACCGATACCTTCTTCCTGACGGCAACATCATTGATCGGCTTTATTGCCCTGATCGGTATCAGTTCAAGGAACTCGCTGCTGCTCATCGACTTTACCAAGTCTTTGATCCACGATAAGGGGATGCATAAAACAGAAGCTATCGCCTACGCAGCGGCAACGCGTGCCAAACCGATCTTTTTAACGGCTGCAGCGATTATCCTTGCTTCGACACTTCTAGCCTCTGACGCCGTATTCGGCGGCTTGGGTGTTGCGTTGATCTTTGGTACGATTGCCGCTGTTATCGCGTCACTGATGATCGTGCCGGTCCTGCTTCACAATGCTGACCTGGATAAACATTTTGGTTTTGTTGAACGTAAGGCCGTCTCAATTGACAATCCCGATCACTTTGTCTAAACCGACATGACACCTTAGCGGTGTCATGCTCCGTAATCTCTCTGTTACTCTCTTCTACTATACTATCTATACAACATTCAGTTTTTGACGCTGCATCACATCGATAAAAAGCTATAAAGATGATACTTAAAAAGCCGCTTTTACTCTTACTTTTACTGCAATCTTTATGGGCTGAAGATGAAGCTGTTCTGGAATTTAAACGCTTTAATTTTGTCTTCGAGAATGATGGTTTTTTCCGAATCGACAGATGGTACACGGCCGGTATTGATCTCTCTTTTTTGTACCAATTCAATCAAGAGCAGTTCTACCTTCCTTTTGTCGACCATCACTCCGCCCTCACCTATCTGAGCTTTGCCGTCAGCTTGGAGATGTATACCCCGGCAACCTTTAATGACCCGGAACCCCAACCGGATGACCGTCCCTATGCAGGCTGGTTGTACGGCTCTTTCGGCTGGCATCAGAGTAGTGCCAAAACATTGGACACACTGGAGCTGCAACTGGGTATAGTCGGTCCCTCTGCACAAGCAGAGGCTGTTCAGCGTTTTATCCATTACAACATCATCGGAGACCCTGTCGATGGATGGCAGAATCAGTTACACGATGAGCTAGGTATCAATCTAGCCTATCATCACCATGAACGCTTTACATTCCGGACAGAAGGGTATGAGAGTATATTCATTCCCAGGATCGGCGCTGTCATAGGTAATGTCAGAACGGAGTTTGACACGGGTCTGCTCTATCGGGTCGGCATCCATCTGCCACAAGACTTTGGCCAGAACTTTATAATGACACCCGGTCTGGACTCAGCTATACCTGCACAAAACAGAGGCGCAACCCAATACCGCGCACGCTACAGCTATTATCTGCAGTTTCAAGGAGATCTGCGTTTCGTAGGAAGAGATCTTTTCCTCGAAGGCAACAGTGACGGCAACTCACTTTCAGTCACCCCTTACCCTGTCGTTGCGAGAGCAGGTGGCGGTATTGGCGGTTCCTATCAGAACTATCAACTTTCAGTCATCTATACCGCTGAATCAAAAAGTTTTACACAGCAGACTAAAATACACGGTTATGGCTCACTACTCTTTACCTACAGCTATTGATTGAAACGCTCAACCTCTGCTTTGATCACGTCAGATAAGATTCTATATCAACGGCATCCAACTGTTCAGGTTTTAAATGCTCTCTGGCATATTTTTCATAAATACCCGAATGCAGGAACAGTGCGAACAACTCGCTGTCTATATGCTGTTCTTTGGTCATAAAGCTCATGATCTTCAGTGCTTCTGAAAGGGTTTTTCCTTTTTTATACGGTCGGTCACACGCCGTCAAGGCTTCGAAGATATCGGCAATTGCCATGATCTTGGCCGGTACAGAGAGATCTTTCGCGGACAATGCCCGGGGATAACCGGTTCCGATCAAAGTCTCATGGTGGGTTCCTGCATACTCCGGTATACGTTTCATCTCATCGGTATACGGAAGCTGTTCAAGCATCTTGATCGACATGATGACATGCTCCTGGATCTTGAAACGCTCCTCTTCGCTCAACGTTCCTTTTTCGATACAGAGATTATAGATCTCCCCATAGTTATAGAGATGTGTCGGAACATCAAGTTTAAAACCATCGTTCCTGTACCCGTCTTCATCAAAACCGACGCGTTCAACAATATGCTCTTCACGATCACTCAACAGAGCTTCTCTGACAGGTAATCTCTCTTGTTGCTGCTCAGGATAACGTATCAGTTCATTGTCAGAGAGTCCCAAGCGGTTATCGAAATGGCGCAACCAGGTTCTTTTTGCAATCGTTTTTATGCGCTCTTTGCGTTCATCGCTCATAAACTCGCCACCAATGTTGCTCTCTGCAACAAAACAGAAATCATCAGTTAACGCGGCAAGTTCCTGCTTTTTCCACTGCTCAAGCTGCTCTTTGGAATCACCCCTGATAATGCCTTCTAAATAGGCGATCTCAATGTCACGCCATATGACCTCAAAACGGGTGCGGACCTCATGAATCCGGTTATAAATGGTCTCCAGTTTTGTTGCTTTGTCTACGACGTATTCAGGTGTTGTGATCTTGCCGCAGTCGTGTAGCCATGCCCCGCGTTCAAACTCTTCCATCTCAGTTTTTGTCGTAAAATGGAACGCTTTCAATGTACCGGTGTCGGCCATGTTCGCCTCTTTGACCAACATCGTAGCCAACAGCGGTACCCGTTTACAGTGACCGCCGGTATAGGGGGATTTTGCATCGATCGCGTCGGCAATAAGTCTGATAAACGAATCCATCAGCTCTTTCTGTGCCTCCTGATAAGCCTGTATACTCATCGACATCGTCACTAAAGATTTAGAAAGCTGTCTCAGTTCTATGATATTAGTCTTAACCTTTATGACTTCGTCAAAATGACGATGCGTGATCTTTTCATTTTCAACCATTAATGCCTTAATCGGCTGAACGATCTGTGACGTTGCCAAGATGACAAAAGGTATACTAATTAGAAACAGCAGCAGTGCTGCCAGCAGAGCGTACACAATATTTTTTATGTAAGGTCTCAACATCTCATCTTCGCCGACACTGATCCCGAGATAGGTGTTGGAACCGTTATCGCTACTCATCGTTGTTACCATCGCAAAACGGGTCTCACCCGTTTCCTCCATAGTCAGGACTTTCTCTTTATCACTTTTGAGAAAAAACTCTTTAATACTCTTTTCGTTACCCTCAACTTGATCTTTGGATGTTGCGATTTCAATACCGTCTCCGTCAAACATCACGATCTCGCTTGTCTCGGCAAATTTAAGATCTTTCAGAAGGCTATGAAGTTTAGGAAGCGTAAAATCCAGTGCAAGCACGATTCCTGTATCTTTGACCCGCATTGAGTAGGTAATACCTTTCTGCTGAAGGTTGCTGAAGGTATAGGGATCGCTTCGCACGGCATTGTCTGTTCCGATAGCCTGCTTGAACCAAGGTCTGGTCGTTGACATGTAATTTGAGGGTTCAGAACGTCTCAACAGTTGCGAAAGCGACGCATCGAGATAACTGAGCGTCTTGGTTCGTGCATCGCCAATACCCTTGACGTTCAGGACTATCCACTTTGTCGCTTCAGGCGCGTCAAAATGCTCATAAAGCTGTGACGAGCTCTCCATGTTGATCACTTCAAAAAAGTCCCCGTTGCTATCTCCCGTGTAGATGGCATATATATTGTTGTTCCGTTTCAACGTGTAGATATAGCGCGAAATAAGATCCATCGGGAGCATTTCAGTGACCGGCTTGGCAATCGCAGGATAGTTCTGCATCTGGTAAAGCATCTCTTTGGCCAATTGGTCCCGACTGGACATCTCTGCAGTGATCTTTTCAGCTGTCTGAAAGAATGTTTTTTCAGTAGCGGAAAAAGCCATCTGCTTGCTGAAATAGTACTGTACACCTGAGAGCATTAGTGCAACTGAGGTGACGATCAGAAGTATATAGGTAAGGATATTGGTACGTATAGTGATCTTAGGAAGCAACATAAGTATCCTTTTAAGAGATATACTTAATTGTACACTAAATTATAAAGAGCAAAAATTTTAAATGATTGGGAATATGTGAAAGCGTTGCAACCTCCTGCGTCAACAGGAGTTTACAGGGTTATAAACGTACTGATTTTACGCTGATACAAGCGTCAAGCTTGGAAAGCTCATCCATAGCGGCATCGGTTACATCAGAGTCGATCAAGATAACAGCCAAAGCTTCTGACTTATCATTACGGCCAAGACGGAAATCTGAAATATTTACATTGTGGCTGGCGAGAATAGTACCGACATTACCGATTACACCCGGTACGTCTGTGTTTTTGAAGATAATCATATTGCCTTTGAGTGCAACATCCACCTCAAAACCATCAATGTCGACAATACGCTGAACATCATCTTCAAAGATAGTAGCCGAGATACTGACTGCCTGTTTTTCCGTTGTCAATTTAACCTTGATCAGGTTTTTGTATGGTGTCTTAACACCCATATCTTCAACTCCGACCTTAATGCCACGCTCTTCGGCAATAAACTCAGCATTGACATAATTAACCGTATCGCCGGTATTCTCTGCCATCGCACCAACCAGTGCAAAAGTCGAAAGAGACTCAAGGTACTCTGCGATCTCACCGTCACCGCTAACCTTGACAGAGACGAGCGGTGCTTTGTTGATCTGTGAAGCAAGGAATCCGAGCTTCTGACCCATCTCCAGGAACGGTTTGACAAATGCCGGGATCTTACTCTCATCGATCGGAAGGTTCATCGCATGCGGATAAGCGATCCCTTTTGCCGCTTCAGCTGCCTGTTGTGCCGCCTGAGTACCGATATTGTACTGGGATTCAAATGTATTGGCACCCAAGTGTGGAGAGACAACAATGTTGTCAAGGTCCAATAGCGGGTGATCTGTTGCAGGCTCTTTGATAAAGACATCAATACCTGCGAAACGAACTTTACCTGACTTGAGCCCATCATAAAGAGCATCTTCATTATAAAGACCACCGCGTGCACAGTTGATCAGAACAACGCCGTCTTTCATCTTTGCGATCTCTTCTTTATCGATGATGTCGATCGTCTCCTGGTTCTTAGGCGTATGGATCGTAATGATGTCACACGCAAGAATATCTTCAAAGTTTTCCGTATAGGTCATACCAAGGTCAGTCACTTTGGATGCATTGATATACGGGTCATAGGCAATAACATCCATATCAAAAGCTTTAGAACGGATAGCCACACGGCTACCGATATTACCAAAACCGATAACACCCAATTTTTTGCCTTTAAGCTCATAACCATACCATTTTTCACGTTTCCAGACACGCTCTTCTTTCAGGTGGTTGTGTGAATAGGGGAACATACGCATACATGAAAGCATGTGTGTCATTGTAAGTTCTACCGCAGCAATAGTGTTGGCAGTCGGTACATTCATAACGATGATACCCTCTTTTGAACACCCCTCGATATCAACATTATCCACACCGACACCGGCACGGACGATCGCTTTCATCTTTTTAGCAGCAGCAATAAACTTAGCATCAACATCCGTTGAACTGCGTGTAATCGCTACATCGGCATCAGCGATCACATCTAAAAGAGCTGTTTTATCAATATCAGCAGCAAATACATAATCAATTTGGGGGTCATTTTGAAGCATCTCTAAACCAGCTTCGTGAATATGGTCACAAACTACGACTTTATATTGTTCCATCGTTATTATCCTGTAAAAAATGTTTTAATTTTGACGTCAATGTATTTCATGATAGATTCAAGTCAAAATTTTGGAAGTGTGAAAACGCAAGCGTAACCAAAAAGGCTACTACTTACATAAGTTTTGCAAGGGAATTGCTTATTTAAGTTTATCTTTAAGAAGATCACCAAGCGTGTTACCTGTGTCTTCACTGTTCAAGTCTGCAATGATCTTTGCATCGTTAACACGAGAAAGTTGTTTTACAGATAGACGGATACGGTCACGCTGTGTATCGATAACAGCGATGACTGCTTCGATATCCTGACCGATTTCAAGGTCCTCTTTTACAAGCGGCTCAAGGTCTTCGTCACGAATAAGTGCATCAACACCGTCATCAAGAGATACGAATACACCGAAATCTTTGATATCACGGATCTTTCCGGTAATAACTTCATTACGGCTGTGGTTAGCTGCAAATGTATCGATCGGGCTCTCTTGAAGACATTTATGGTTAAGAGAGATCTTCTGATCGTCACGGTTAATACGTGCGATCTTAACTTCAACCTCATCACCTTTTTTGAACATATCTTTGGCTTTAGCCCCTTTTTCCCAAGAGACGTCCTGGTTATGAAGAAGACCTTCAACACCATCGATCTTGACAAATGCACCAAAGTCAGTAAGTGAAGTAACAACACCGGTAGTGATCTCACCCTCTTTACGTTTCTTGACAAACTCATCAAATGGTTTTGGAAGAAGACGTTTGAGAGAAACACGCAGTTTGTGCGTATCAGAGTTGATCTCGATAACTTCAACATCGATCTCTTGTCCTACTGTCAGGTAGTCATTCGGGTTTTTGATGTTCTTGTCCCAAGTGATCTCTGAAATGTGTAAGAAGCCTTCGATGTCATTACCAAGGTCAACGAATACACCGTAAGACTCGATGTTGCTGACTGTAACAGTGATAGTATCACCTTCGTCCAGTTCAGATTCAACTTCAGCCCAAGGATCTTCCTGACATGCTTTGATAGAGAGTGAAAGGTGACGTTTGTCTTTATCGTAAGAGATCGCTTTAACAGTAACTGTGTCGCCCTCTTTGTAAAGTTTAGATGGGTTAACCGGCCCTTTGTAAGAGATCTCGTTATAGTGAACAAGACCGTCTACACCGCCAACATCAACAAACATACCGTATGATGTGATCTTCTTGATTGTACCTTCTACGATAGCATCTTCTGCCATCAATGCGTCAATGATCTCTTTTTTCTTCTTGCGCTCTTCATTGAAAAGTTTACGACGAGAAACGACGATAGACGTATCTTCAGGGTCAAGTTTGATGATCTGTGCCTTAACCTTGCGGCCAACCACTTCATCAGTGTCTTTGAATGCCGCAAGTGAACGTGGCATAAAGAACTTGACAGAGTCCATTTCAATAACGTAACCGCCACGGTTTTTACTTGTAATAACACCTTCGATCACGATATCTTCATAATCATCTTTGTGTGCATTGATATACTCAACAGTTTTTGCCTGCTCTAATACTTTAGTGTGAGAGATCTTAGGACGCTCATTGTAGTAACCCGTTACCATTACAGTAATGCTGTCACCGACTTTGTACATCAATTCACCGTTTTCATCACGGATCTCATCTAAAGGAAGGATTCCTTCTAACTTCTCACCAACACCGACCAGTGCACGCTCATCTTCAATTTGCAATTCAACAATTTCGCCTTCAACAATACGGTTTGTAGACTCTTGTGCCTTCTCAGACGCCTCAAACATTGCCGCAAAATTTTCTTCTTCTAAAAGCTCTTCAGCCATACAGTTTCCCTTGTAACGTAATAAAATTTCGTAATTATAGCTAATCGTTGCTTGTTATACCATTAGGATTAGTGCGATTAATAAGCTAAAAATGTTGTAAGTTTAAATATCTTTTGAAAAACAATGTTTTTGCTTTGTCAAACAAAGGGAAAAGCTGAACACAGCGTGGGTTGCTTCCATAAAAGATTATATAAGATCCGTGCGTTCTATGATGCTCAATAAACGCTAAAAAGTGGATTGACAACTTTATATTATCCGTATATCATCAGCTTATTGAAGAGTGTTGGCTATAGCGTTTCGGACGCCGTTATGGTTATAACCTTTATTAGAAAGCCAAAAGTTCTGTATCAAGAGGCTTTTACATCATTTTCTCTATAATCTGAACTATGGATTTTCTAAAAAAACAAAGCCTTCCACTTTTTTTAATAATAACGTCATTGTTTTTAGCCTTTTGGGGTGAAAACAGTGTACTGTTGTTGCGATATGATCGCGATGAGATCAGCAACGGAGAGATATGGCGACTTTTTAGCGGTCACCTGCTCCATACCGGCTGGACACACTTGTGGATTAACCTTGCCGCACTTATCGTTATTTGGCTATTGGTACAGAAGTACCTCACGACTCTTCAGTGGTGGATTACGGCACTGTTGGGCAGTGTCGGGATTTCTCTTAGCCTTTATGCTCTTCAAAGTGAACTTGGATGGTATGTCGGGCTGTCCGGACTCATGCACTGCCTGCTCGTTACAGGTGTTATAGCCGCTATTTTACACGGGAGAAGAGAATCTATCCTGCTTTTGCTTCTCATATATTTCAAAGTAATATGGGAGCAACTGTACGGACCACTCTCCACAGACTTCGTCAGACTGGAGGGAAACATTGTCGTCAATGCCCATCTCTACGGAGTGATCATGGGGATGCTCTCGGCTCTGATATTCTGGTGTGTTCTACAACCAGAAAGTACACCTGACATACGTTGAGTTGCGGATTTCAGGTCTCTATTTTTATCTCCGATATCAGGATCAACACCCTAAAATTATCCTTATATAACCTGCTTAACGGCGACGGTTGGCTAAAGTACTCCGAACACCGAAGAGGCTGAGTATAAGCAGTGTCCAGAGACCAAAAGATCCGCTTCCGCCGTCACTGCTGCTGACACTGCTACTACCACTGTAAGTAATATTGTCATTGGATAAAAGAGCCGTGCTACCATCTGTAACGGCAAAGATCCCGCCCGGGTCTTTCACTTCGGCATTTGCCAAGCCATCCATATCATTCGGTCCGCCGTCTTGAATGGTCAATTGGATACAGTCGTCCCCTGCCTTCAACCCCGGCATATAACTTGCAGAACCTAGACCCGGACAGATGCCTCCAACAGATGCAGCCGAATGGATTGCATTATTGGCATCTATAACAAAGAGCTGCCAACCTGTAGCTGCATCATATTTTTGATAGGTCGCACCTGCAGGTATCCTAGCCGCTTGCAGGGCAAACCCGACTTTAGCGCTTTGACCTACGATATCCAGTCCAAGGATGTCAAAGTCGAACAGTCCGCCGCTGTTGACTTCACCGCCAAACACTCCGCCGGCACTTGAGGGGTTCAGCTCATTCATAGTGATCACACCGTCATCGGAACCTACCGCAAAGGCTGTTGATCCGATACGTATCTCCATACTGTTTTCCGTCACGATAACCGAGCCGTTTGCATCAGGTATCTCGTTGCGGGCAACACTGCTGTCGAGATAATTTGGTATGCCGTCTCCATCAAGATCGCCAAAGCCCTCATCGGCATCACTGACGCCATCACCATCCGTATCTCCGGCACCGAGTGTCGGATAGCTTTCCAATACTTTCAGCTCCAAACTGACGGTTGTAGATGCTCCTGCTGTATCCGAAACGACTACGTTAACAGTGTATATTCCCGCTGCAAATGCATTGGGACTGAACCGCAGTTTTTCATTATAATAGCCGGTAACGACTGCAGTTTGCATGATTGCCGCATCACTGCCGCTCCAGTCATAACTGAGGATATCGCCTGCATCATATTCGGTAGCTATAGCAGTCACCTCGACAGGGTTAGAATTGTTTACGATGATGCGTCTTAGCTCTTTCGTCTGTTCCGCGCTCAATCTTACAATCGGTTCTGTATTCACACGTACAAACTTCATCGCATCGGCGACCATTGCTAGCCCGTCGCTTGACTCCTGTTTTACATAATTGCTATCATCATCAAGGAAGTCGTATGTTCCGATATAGTTCCATTGACCTGTATCTGTGGTTTGGTCTTTTAGAACCTCATACGTACCATCAGCTGCATAAGTTGTATATTTTACGGTACCAGCTACATAATCTACGCCGGCTGCTGTCGTCGGGCCAGCCAAACCAGGCCAGAAAGCGTAAACTTCATATTTACCTGTTTTTTCGATACCAGGTGTCCACTTTCCATAGTTTCCTGAACCTAAATTAGTTACTTCAAATCTATACCCAGGACCAAAGTAAGTGGTATCAGAAGGAAGACGTTTCCACGAAGATCCTCCCGTATTTACCCCAAAACGGAAATTATGGACATTATATAGTTCCACACCGTTTGTATCAAGATAGATGGTCTCTTTGCCATCTTTCGGAAAGAGATGCGTCTCATCCGTCACAACCTGTCCATCTGTATCTGTTGCAGTGACAGGAAGTTTGTAACTGATATCAGGAAGAGCTGAAATCATTGAAGCCGGTATTGTATAGTGGTACAATTGCTTTCCTACTGAAGTCATAGAAACAACACCACCGCCAATCGGTGTTAAGTCCAGAGTTACAGAGCTGATATTACTGTCATAATCACGTACAGTAATATATACCTCTGCATCCTCTGTTCCGTCATTAAGCACCCAGCGTTTAGCTTCAAATCTATTGATAATTTTTGGACCTGTAAAATGTTCAACATCAAGATCGTAATCATCTTCAACTTTACCACCCGCGTTATGACAGCTTCTACATATATTATTAGCAGCAATTCCGGACATATTTGTCCCTTCAATATAAAGGTTTCGCTGTTCTACCAGTAGTGTATTAGCGGAATCTTTTGGAGAAGTAGCCGCATCAAAAGTAGTAGTACCGGCTGCAATAGCATCATAATCACCGTTATAACCGGTAAACCCGGAAAGAGTGGCATTGACATCAAGAGTAGAGTAATTATGAACACCATTTTCACTGTTATCACCATTGTCCACTATAACCGTTTCATCGATACTGACAAACTTAACAGCATCTGCGACGACTGTTCCATCGGTCTCTTTATCATTTAACATGACATAACTTTGGTTATTATCACTAAAGTTATATGTTCCAAGTGATACCCAGGTATTTGGAGTACTGTTTTGATCCACCTTAATCGTCGACGAAAAAATTTCCGAACTTTTTATCGTAAAAGGGGCATTAGTTGCCGCACCGGCAACTGCCGGCCAGCGTGCAAATACTTCATAGCTTCCGCCCTGAAGTACCGGTTTCCATGTTGCTTTTACGTACACCTCATAAGCATGCTCGAACATCGGTTTTTTACTGGATGTATATGGCAAACTTGCAAGATTTCCGTCTCTAAACATATGCGGCTTGGTGGAACCATGTACATTATGACAATTGAGACAGTTTGGGTCACTGTCAGTGACACCGTCAAAGTCAGCATCTCCACGTTGCATGCCATTAAGAGCCATATGATAAGCATGCAGGTTTTGGTTACCGTTGGTCCCATTTTTAAAATTGGTCTGGGTAACCTTGCCTCCCCTGTCCCAAATCATCTCCATATCATGACAGCGTCCACATAAAGATGCGCCGCCTATAGGGTCTTTTGTTTGAAGACGGTAACTGTCTCCCCATGGATTTACAACATTGTATCCGGCATTCATTTTAAATGTACGTTGATTGTAATCGATATGTTTTTTTCTCGGATCATGGCACTCTGTACACTGTACGCCACTCACGCCGTGACCGGTAGCATAAAAGCCCCATGTTTTGTCGTCCCCTGCAATCATTGGTGCGAAGACCACTGTCCCGCCTCCGCTTCCGCCCTGAGGTTCCACCATAATTGGACCGACATTAAACTGACATTGTGCATTGTTTTTTGCCACTTTCAGTTGTGCAGAACCGGCAACAACATCAAATGTAGCCATCTCGGTAAAATCCGTAGGTATTCCATTTTGTTCGAAAGTTTTAGTTGTTGTACCGTTTGAATCGGTAACAGAGATAGTTACAAATTTCCCGGCTGCTGTATCATTACATGTTGAATTATCTCTATCCCATTTCGTCAAAAACTTATATCTTCCATCCTGCGAGACATTAAAGTCAAGCGTCATCCAGCCGTAATCATCGCCCCAGTTGTCCTCACAACGTCCATGGTCTATAAAAATAGCACCCAAACGTTGAGTCCAAGTAGATTGAGCACCATCGGCGCTAGTACTGAAGTACATTGCCGAGTCATTATGCTCAAAAATCCGTGTCGGAACGATAAATGCTGGATCTGGATTAGAATCATAAGCAGACGTCGAAGGTCTGTCATCATGACAGGTAATACACCACTTCTCTTTGCCAGGCTTGATGGTGTAGCCATCATCTTCATAGATGCCCTCCACAAAATTTGCTTTAGCCCCTAGAACCGGATCCATCAAGGCTGTTGCTTCATCTCCTCCAGGGTAGGCTCCCCACGGGCTGTGGCAGTTGTCACAGGCTGTCGTCGTCTCAAGCGGCTGGCCGTCTCTGAAAATCAATGGATCCACATATGGGTCCTGGTGGCAAACAGTACAATCCTTTATCTGCGGACCTTTTCCTTTCAAATTCAGGTGCGTAAAGTGCGACTTCTGAAGCGGCGGTGCAAACTCGTTCACATGCAGGTGACACTGCGTACACTTCTGACCGTCAAAGTGTTCACTCAGATCGTGACCATCGTTGTTATGGTGATTGTTTTTCGTATGACATACTTCGCAGATACCGTTGTATATGGCATCCCCATCGGCAAAGTCGGAAAAATTGTCATCTGCATAGTTGTCGTCTTTAAATATGACCTGTTTCGGCCCGCTGTTTGGCGTTGGGATAACACTTTTGATTAACCTGATATTATTCGCCGGATCACTTGACAATGTAAAGTCATGGCAAACAGTACAACTCTCCACATGGTGATATTCAGCATACACTACTGTTTGTAAAAAAGCTAAAAAAAAGAGACCGATAATACTGATTTTATAGATAATAAACTCCTCTATCCAGAACGTAAAAAAAATTGTATCTGTACAATATAACACCTCATTGTATTATATTATGGTCGCTTTTTCAATTAAAATCCTATAAACTCATATAATTTTTTATAATACTGGATTCCTGGGCATACCTGATTGATTTATCAGTTTATCCGTTAGCCTATAAATTATTATGATATAACAATTCCTAATACACACTAAAAAATCATATTGAATTTTTGAGGAGAAATGATTATTGTAAAAAGAGGTGGATAAATTATATTATTGATAGAAGTATTTCTGACAGGAGTAGCAGAGAGGATCATCGAGTCCGAACATGACCTTAGCGTCACCAACTTTCTCGAAATACAGATGTGATCTGCTATTTTTTAGTCATAACTTCAATAGCGTCAACGACCTGCTGAATGATCCAGTCCGGTGTCGAAGCACCGGCACTGATACCGCACAATTTTTTACCGTCAAACCATGAAGCCACGAGATCATCAGCCCCTTCTATATGGTAAGAGTCGATCTGCTGTTCATCTAGCGCAATACTCTGCAGCTGCTTTGTGTTCGATGAGTTCATACCGCCGATAACGATCATCACATCTGCCTCTTTGGCAAGTTTTCTGACGGCATCCTGATTCTCAAAGGTCGCATTACAGATAGTATTGAAAACACGGACCTCTTTGTACCTTGGAATCAGATAGTTACAGATCTGCAAATAGTTTTCAACCTTGCGTGTTGTCTGTGCCACAACAGCGATCTTCTCTTTAAGATGGAGTTTTTCAAGATCAGCAACGGAGGTGACAACATGGGCA
Organism: Sulfurimonadaceae bacterium; assembly: GCA_041596355.1. GTDB lineage: Bacteria > Campylobacterota > Campylobacteria > Campylobacterales > Sulfurimonadaceae > Sulfonitrofixus. The sequence continues at coordinate 60,741 of JBFHIS010000009.1, forward strand.
CCTCTGGTCGCATAGCTTTTAACACCTTTGATCTCAGGGTGGGCATCATCGCCGAATATCACGATATCGTAACCGGCCTCGCTCATCTCTTCACAGATCTGTTGCGGTTTGGTCACATAAGGACAAGTGGCATCAATAACATCGACATTGCGTGCATACAGTTCCGAAAGTTCATCTTTAGGAATACCGTGCGTTCGGATAACGGCTTTGTCGCCGGTTTGAAAGTCGGCGAGATTTTCGCTCAAGGCCACATTGAAATCTGTCTTGAGACGTTCTATCTCTTTTGAGTTGTGTATAAGCGGGCCATAGGTTGCCGAGTTTTTATTCTCTTCTGCAATTTTAATAGCACGCTTGACACCAAAGCAAAAACCGTAATTTTCAGCCAGTTTGATCTTCATACTTTTTCTCCTTATAACGCCAAAGGTCTGACCTTTGGTCAACTAACACTATAGACACAGAGTAAATATTCGCTCAGGAAACAGTCAGTTCGGTGATCTGGGATAAAAGCTCAAAGAAGTTGGGGAAAGAGGTATTGATACACTCTATATCACTCACTTCCATGCCGCATCGAAGACCGGCGATAATAAAGCTCATCGCAATACGGTGGTCACCGAAACTGTCAACCTTGGCCGAATGCAGTTTACCGCCAGTTACCGCGTAACCGTCTTCAAACTCTTCAACTTCGATACCGCATGCCTTTAGGTTATCGACGACCGTAGAAATACGGTCGCTCTCTTTAACCCGAAGCTCTTCAGCATTTGTAACCTCGCTTCGTCCCTCCGCACAGGCCATCGCAATGGAAAGTACCGGAAGTTCGTCGATCAGCCACGAAATATTGTCATCCACGCGAATCGCTTTCAGCGGTGCATATTTGACCGTAATATTGCCAATAGGCTCATACACATCTTCTTTAAGATCATAACTAATCTCTGTACCCATTCTTTCTAAAGCTTTAAAGGCTTCAATACGCGTCGGATTAAAAGTAACACCCTCCAACACGATCTCCGAACCGGGGGTAATAGCTGCGGCTACGGCAAAGAAAAAGGCTGATGACGGGTCAGCCGGTACACGTATCTTAAGCGGTGAAAGTAGTGTAGTCATAGGTTTAACCGTCGTCTTCAGGCCATCAACCGAAATGTCTGCACCCATCCCTTTCAACATACGTTCCGTATGGTCGCGGCTGAGTTCAGGCTCCCTGTATGTACAGCTTCCGTCGGCTCTAAGGGCGGCCAGGATCATGGCTGATTTGACCTGTGCCGAGGCAATTTTACTCTCGTAATCAAATGCTTTAAGAGAGGCCCCGCGAATACTTAGAGGGGCCAAGTCTCCTTCATTGCGTCCGTCAAGTTTGGCACCGATACTTCGTAACGGTGAGGTAACACGTTTCATAGGACGACGTCTCAGGTATTCGTCGCCGGTTAAGATAAAATGGCCTTCAGCCGACGCTAAAAGTCCGCAGAAAAGGCGCATTCCGGTCCCTGAATTACCACAGTCCAAAATGTCGTCGCTCTCTTTGATACCTTCAGAGGAGATACGGATAACCGTACCGTCATCAACCACTTTGGCCCCCAACTTTTCAACTATACGCAGAGAGTTTAAGGTGTCTTCAGCACGCAAAAAGTTTTCAATGGCACTTTCACCCTTGGCAAGCATTGAGAACATTGCACAACGGTGTGAAATGGACTTGTCGGCAGCAATAGCGTCTGTTTTAAAACTAAAAGCAGTTGCGCGTGGTGAGACCTTGACTAAACTCATCGCAGGGTTAACCCCAACTCTGTTTCCAGTGCATTGAGCACTGAACTCATTGCAGAGGTAATGTCCTCTTCCTCGAGCGTTTTCTCATCAGATTGAAGGACAAAACGAAGGCTCAGACTGATCTTATCACCCAGTTTTTCATCGCTGTAACGGTCAACCGGATAGAAACGGACCATCTCTGTACTTCTGTGCGCCTCGATCACTTTTTCGATCTCTTCATAGTTCATCGACGACGGCATGACAACACTCAGATCTCTAAATGAAGCCTGGTATTTTGAATATGGCTTCGCTTTTTGAATGCCGTATTCCAAAGCAGAAAATTCCACTTCACACAGGTATGTCTCTTCAAGGTCGTACGCTTCGGCAATGGTCGGGTGAAGCTTGAACAACTCACCGATCACCTTCTCGTTCTGAATGACCGCGGCCACTTGATAAGGATGTGCAAAACTGTGTGACGGTGTCATTTCACGCAACGTAAAATCGCCGATAACATCAGCCACTTTTTGAACAAATGCAGCAAAACCGACATTAGCCGGTTTCCCGCCATTACTGATGTTGTCTCTCTCTACACTGCCTGAACTTAAAAAAGCGAATTTGACACTTTCAACACGATCGGCATCAAAGACCGATCCCGATTCAAACAGTTTGACAGACTTTTGACCTACTTTGACATTGTGCGACGCAGCCTGTACCAGACCCAGCATCATTGTCGAACGCAGCGTGTCCAATGTCCCCGCAATAGGGTTAAGCAGCTCTTTTGATCTGTCCAGTGTTGCAAAGCCATACTTTTCTAAAAGAGCACGCTCATTGAAGACGAAATGAACCGTCTCGTAAAAACCGCTCTGTGCAGCACGGTGGCGATAGACTTTGCGTTTAGTATAATCGCCGTAGTCAGTGTCGACACGGTAAGCTTCACTCAATGTCAACGGCTTGGCATCGATGTTGTCGATACCGACGAGGCGGACGATCTCTTCAACAACATCCTGCTTGTTGGTGATGTCATGACGATAACGCGGTACTTCGACCACAAAATTATCGCCCTTGGACTTGGAAAGCTCAAAGCCCAAACCTTTTAAAAGTTTAGAGATCTGTGCCTTCGGAATTTCCATTCCGATGATCGCATTGATCTCATCGACGCTGATACCGATAACTTTTTCACTGAACTTGCTGGTTACATCAACACTGCCGCCATAGATCGATGAGTCAGAATAACTCTCGAAAAGATTGAGCACATAACCCAGTCCGATCTCCAGTTCAGGCTCCGAACCACGCGACGTCCGATAGAAATGCGGTCCGTTCTCAATCTTGTTCTCTGACATCTGACGGGATATGATCTCAGGCGGAATATAGCTTGCTTCAAGAAAAATAACCCCTTCATTGTAGCTGACACGGGAAGCATCTTCCTGGTAAATACCCACTGTCGATGCTTTTTTACTGTTATAGATCGACGCAAAACCGTTTTCATCACGCTTAAGTGTACAGATCGCTTTTTTCTGCTCATCATTGTTGAAAAAACCGTAGTGATAAGCGCGGAGAACGACTCCGGTACTGTATGTCGCATACCAGAGAAGGCCTTCTATCGCGTTCTCTTTTGACTCTTCGATCTGTGCCAAACGCAGACGAAGCTTAAGTGGCAGTTCAAGCCCTTGAAGATCGAGCGCACGGTAGGTAAGGTCAACATCCAGGCTGTCTTCTTGCATTATTTTAAGCAGACGGCCGATACCCAAACGGGTCTGGTCAGTGTCCTCTGTTTTCATCTTTTTAAGCGGACGGTCATACGCTGCACAAAGATCTCGCGCTACACCGCGGATACTAAGACAGTCACCGCGGTTAGCCGTCAGCTCGATCTCAATAAGGTCATCGTTAAAAAAGGGATTGCTGCAAAGTTCGTCGCCGAGTTTGATCTCACCGACACTTGCATCGATCACCATGATCCCGTCTTCAAGTTTCGGCAGGCCGATCTCTGTTGATGAACAGATCATCCCTTCAGAGTCTACACCTCTTAATTGAACAGGCTTGATCTTTAGTCCGCCCGGCATCTCAGCGCCGAGCATCGCTACGGCAACCGTAATGCCTTCACGCACATTTGCTGCGCCGCAGACAATCTGTCGGACAGTTGAGCCCAGGTCAACTTGACAGACATTCAGCTTATCGGCATCGGGGTGTTTCTCACACGCGGTAACCTTACCGAAAACAATTTTTTCAGGCACTTTAACAGAGTCGACTCTATCGACTTCCAGACCGATACTGTTAAATGTCTTTGCCAGATCTTCTGTAGAGATATCTTCGAGTTTAATCCACTCATTTAACCAACTGCGTGTAACGATCATTGAAACTGCTCCAAAAGTCTGACATCACCTTCGAAGAGTGAACGAAGGTCTCCGATGTGTTGTATTAACATTGCAAAACGCTCGACGCCAAGGCCGAAAGCGTAACCACTGACATCTTCGTAACCCACAGCTTTAAAAACATTAGGATCAACGATCCCACAGCCGAGTACTTCCAACCAGCCGGTCTTTGAGCAGACACGGCACCCCTTGCCTTCACAGAAGATACAGCTGATATCGACTTCAGCGGATGGCTCCGTAAACGGGAAGAAACTTGGACGGAAACGGACATCGACATTGCCGAACATATATTTTAGAAAATCTTCCAGAATAAACTTGAGATTGGCGAAAGAGACTTTACCCTCGTCATCGACCACAAGACCTTCTACCTGATGGAACATCGGCGTGTGCGTCAGATCATAATCACGTCTGAAAACAGACCCCGGTGCGATCATACGGATAGGCGGTTTTGTATGCATCATCGTACGGATCTGTACCGGCGACGTATGCGTACGCAGCAGCATCTCATCTTTGAAATAAAAGGTATCCTGCATGTCTCGTGCCGGGTGATACTTAGGCAGGTTCAGCGCTTCGAAGTTGTGAAAATCATCTTCGACCATCGGGCCCGTATTGACAGCAAAATTCATAGAGACAAAGTATTCAACGATTCTGTCCATCGTCTGCATAACCGGGTGCAAAGCACCGCGTTCTGCAGTCGCAGAGAAGAGAGAAACATCGATCTTCTCCGCTTTCATCGCCGCTTTGAGCGCCTCTGTTGCCAAGATGATCTTGCGTTGATTGAACAACTCGGTCATCTTCCCTTTATGAATGTTCAAATTTTTTGCGAACTCGGCTTTCTCTTCGTTCGCAACTGTCTTCATTTTGGCAAATTCGGCTGCAAGCACACCTTTTTTACCAAAAACAGCGATACGGATCTCTTCCAGTATCTCTACTGAATCCGCTGCTTCAATTTTCTCATACCACTGTGTCAAATGGAGTCTCCATAGTTGGCTTTCGTAGAGGTCTAAACGACCCCTCGCCGGGTTATATTATCGCGTATTTTATCCAAAGAGTTTTAACTTAATCTTGAAGCCCTATATTCAGGGCTTTTAGCTCTTGAATCTTCGCTATTAAATAACTCTATGATACAATGATAAAAATTAATATTTAGAGGTAAACAGATGTGTCTTTTTTGTAAAATAGTTGATAAAGAGATCCCGAGTAACATAGAGATGGAGAGTGAAAATTTTCTGGCATTTCATGATATAAACCCAAAAGCGCCTATACACATCCTTGTAATTCCTAAAAAACATGTTGACAGTTTCAACGAAGTAAGCCCTGAAACAATGGCTGAAATGACAACATTCATTCAAGAGCTCGTCGAACTTGTCGGCATTAAAGAGTCCGGCTATCGTCTTATCAGTAACATCGGTCACAACGGCGGTCAAGAGGTTAATCACCTGCACTGGCACGTTGTCGGTGGGGCCAAGTTGACATTTCCGCATTTGATAGATGCCGATCCAAAAGACTTTTTTTAAGCTTCCCCAGGTCCCTTGATTTCAGGGGACTTTGTTTCCCTATTTATTACCCACTTTTCTTTGCTTAAACCTGTTTTCTTGATTGATTATACTTTTGATTGCTTTCTATCATTAGTAGATAGAGAGTAGAGTAAAAGCTAACGATTAAAACCAACCACCCTCACCCCGGCACTCTTTATCTGCCTCTTCAATAAATTCAAGATAATCCTTATCTTTTCCCTTATCCAAAGTCTTAAAACTCTCCAGGTCATACTCTTTAAAGATCTTGTCATCCAGACAAGAGCAGTAGGTCTGATTATGCTCTTGAACACATTGTGCCGTCAAATGCTCTTGATCTGCATCCTGCCAGGTGTAGTATTTGTTATAAAAAGGGACCAGCGCCCAAAAGAAAAAGAGAACTGCCAGGACAATGTTGATAAGATATTCACGTTTTTTAGTCTGAAAATAGCGCTTGGCATCATAAGCGATAAAAAGAAGAAAAGCGATCTCCAAGAGAACCGTGAACCAGTCACTTTCATAAAATGCGAACATATGTATCCTTAAACAATTTTCTTTTTAATAGAGATTCATAGTTAGAGAGCTCCCCGGAAGGGGAAGATAGAGAGATTAAGAGGGGCAGCAAGCGTCCAGATCGCCAAGATCAATATTGCTGCCTTGACCACTGATCATCTCTTCATTTTCGCGGATCGTCTTGCCGTTATGGATGATCGTGTAAGAGATCTTTGTTGTGTCACGAATCGTGTTGATCGTCGAACAGTAGGTCTCAACACTGGCCATCACCCAGCGTGCAGCTTGATCATCACTGTCTGCATCTGAATTAAATCTGTAGGTCAAATGCAAAGAGTTGAACTTTTTAGGATGATCGTCATTGCGGACCACTTCGCCTTCAACCACAAGATCAGTCACTGTTTTTCCCTGGTTCTGCGGCAACATCTGAATATCACTGGCGCTACAGGCAATAATACCGCTTAAAAAATATTCTATCGGGCTGATCGTCGGACAATCAATAATAAAACTGCTTTTAGCCGTTGTCGCTTCAAACTTCATCGCCTCTTTATGCGCTACAGAGATTTTCATAAGGATAAACCTTTTAAATAGTTTTGAAAGAAGACCAACTGTTCCATTGTCCGCAGTGTTGACGTTCCCCCTTGGGATTCACGTGCATTCATTGAATGTCTCAGGGCAAGATACGGCATAACATCTTCACTAATACGCTCATCAATCTTTTTAAGTTCATCGAAATTCATTGCGCTGACATCGATTCCCAAAGCCTCTGAACGGGCAACCGCTTTACCTGAGATAAAATGCGTCTCTCTAAAAGGAACACCGCATTTCTCTACAAGGTAATCTGCCAGGTCAGTCGCGGTCAAGTGACCCTTTTGACATGCGCTTTCCATATTTTCTACTTTTACCGTCATTGTCTTAAGTGCTGCTGCCAGAATTTTCAACGAAAGTTCAGCCGTATCAATACTGTCGAAAACGCCCTCTTTATCCTCTTGTGTATCTTTGTTGTATGCCAGAGGCAAGCCCTTCATTACGGTCAACAAAGAGACAAGATTACCGTTTACTCGGCCTGTCTTGCCACGAAGAAGTTCAGGAACATCCGGATTTTTTTTCTGAGGCATGATAGATGACCCCGTAGAATAAGCATCAGAAAGTTCAACGAAACCGAACTCATAACTTGACCACATCACGATCTCCTCACTAAGGCGTGAGATGTGCATCATCATGGTCGAGATGTTAAACAGTATTTCTAACGCAAAATCGCGGTCACTTACGGTGTCCAGACAGTTTATACTGACGCTGTCAAAACCAAGTGCTGCTGCCGTCATCTCGCGATTGATATTGTGCGGTGTACCGGCAAGTGCGGCACAACCCAGCGGCGAGATGTTGTTACGACGTCTGGAATCCTCAAAGCGTTCAATATCACGTTTGAACATCGAGGCATATGCCAACATGTGAAAACCGAAATTGATCGGCTGTGCATGTTGAAGGTGGGTCATACCCGGAATAAGCGTTTCCGTATGTTTGGATGCGATCTCGACTACAACCTCCAACAGTGCTTTTAACAGTTGGGCGATCTCACGGTCTTTACGAAGGACATAGCGGCGAAAATCGACCGCGATCTGGTCATTACGTGATCGTGCCGTATGCAGTTTACCGCCCGTCTCACCGATAATAGCCGTAAGACGTTTTTCTATCGCCATATGCAGGTCTTCATCTGAGATCTTCCATTCGAATTCGCCGGACTCGATCTCAGACAATACTTGCGCCATCCCCTCTTGTATGGATGTCAGCTCTTCTACAGTCAAAATTCCCTGTGCATGCAGCATCGACGCATGGGCAAGAGAACCCTCTATATCTTCTCTATACAGACGACGATCAAACATAATTGATGCATTAAAATCATCCAGCAATGAAGCGGCACCTTCACTAAAACGACCTGACCACATTTTATCCATTTTGGCTCCCGTGATAACACACGTTGGTCACGTGTGTAAATATTTCGGTATTTTACCTGATTTTTTTCAATGCAGTATAATGCAGAGATTATTTAATAGAAAACAGAGTGGTGAATAGCGTGATATTGAAGATGAAGGCAGTGCCTTCTAGTGTAGATCTCTCTTAGTTACAAGCAGGAACGTTACCACTGTCTTTTGCATATTCGACCAAAAAGTCTTTAAGGTGTTTTGCACGTTTTGTATACGTTCTGCTATCAAAATAAGACCAAGATGCCTTTGCTTTCTCGTTATCCAGGTGAAGTTTAGCCAAACCTTCACCTTTCTTATTCATCAGTTTTTTCCATGTTCTTTTCTTCTTGGACGCTGCGACTTCTAAACCGCCGCCATGACATTTACGGCATTTTTTTATATAAACCTTCTGACCTTTATAAACAGCTGCCTCAGCAGAACCAAGTCCCAATACCGTTAACGCAAGTAAAGACATAACTATCTTTTTCATATACACGCGACCTCATTTCTAAATATTGTATCTATCTTACATTATCAAAAATAATATAACCCTTAACATCGAAGCTAAAATGTGCTTGTTAACGAAGATAAAGAGAGGTGTTACGGATAACGAATAAGAAAAAGTAATTCACACAACACTATACATTTGTTAATGTTGTATGTTGTGTCTTTCACAGTTGATAGTACTCTTCAAGACCTTTTTTCAAGTCCCAGAGCCCTTTTGACTTAAGCGAATCAACCACATCTTGTGTACAGGTAACATCGTCAGGCCAACGGCGTTCGAATCCGTCTAAAGCATTTTTGTTGGTGCCGTCAATATAGACGACATTATCAATGATCTTAAGATCACGCTGTGCATCGAGGTTGTTGACTATTCGCCACGTCAGCATATACGGGTTGTCTATATTATTATTTTTCACATCCACAAATGCCACGATGCGCAGATGTGAGGCAAGATCGCTGATCTGTGTAAAGTACTCACCTGCAGATCGTGTTTTCTCAACCGTGATCACCGTAATCGGGTTAGGTGTCATCAACATATATTGGCGCACTTCCTTGACTTCAGGTATACGCTCTTTTAACAGCCCTAAAAGTTTTTCATCTGTCAGCAGTTCCGGCGTCTCAGGGGTAAACTTAAGTGTCGCATCGATGCCAAGCTTTCCTCCGACCAGCGCCTCCGGACTTGAATGGTCAAGAGCATCCGTGATCCCTTCAGAGATAAACAGCATCTTTGGCGAAAAACGGTCCAGTACATATTTGGCCATCGCAAAGTAGTTGTTCAACTCCGGCCCTTTGTCGTCTATAAAAAGAGCATGTTTGACAAAACTCATCTGACCTGCACCCCAGAATACATGCATAAACTGTTTGGCATGCCCTTTGTAAAGCGGTTGCATCTTGGCCATGATCAGATTATGAAAAACACCGTTTTCCGGCATATGGTAATCAATAAGATCCGGAGCATTTGTTTTGAGAAGCGGCAGAAAAATCCGTTCAGTCGCCCATCCCATATATTTATCTTCGAGCGGCGGTTTGCCGACAACCGTTGCCAGGAACATCGGCTCTTGTTTGTGCGTAATCGCACTCACTTCCATAACGGGGTAAGGCTCTTCAAGCGTGTAATACCCGGTGTGGTCACCGAAAGGGCCTTCGATCTTCATCGTCTGCGGATCGACCCACCCTTCGATCACATAATCTACATCTCGTGGAATATATAACGGTGTCGTGAGGGACTTGACGACCTGTGCATTCTGCTTTTTGACAAATCCGTAAAGCAGCAGTTCATTGACACCGTACGGAAGCGGAGCAGTCGCACACCACGTATAAAGCGGGTCACCGCCTATACCGATACTGACCGGCATCTTTTTACCTGCCCGCTGGTACTGGTCGAAGAAGTGCGAAGCATCTTTGTGTATCTGCCAGTGCATACCGAGATGGTTTTTGTCATAGACCTGCAGACGGTACATTCCCAGGTTCACCATCTCTCCGTCAAGGCTCTGCGTATAGACCTGCCCCATTGTAATAAAAGGACCACCGTCTTGTTCCCAGGTCGTAAGTACAGGAAGATCGTAGAGGTTGACATTCTCGTCAAGATATTTTACGGCCTGACATTCACCCTCTTTTTTAAGACGTTTCGGAAAGACATTTTTCATCTGGAACAGATCACCCAGCATTGAGAGCTTGTTGCCAAGACCCTCCGGCGGTTTCATGTGCAGAAGCTTTGTGATCTCATCAGCAACAGATTCGATCTTTCGTCCAAAAAGAAGCTCGGTACGTCGGTATGAGCCAAACAGGTTCATGACCACCGGCACATCAAAACTTTTCGCATTTTTTTTATCAACCGGGTTGGTAAAAAGAAGCGCTTTCCCGCCATCTTCTTTTTTAACTTCCATATAGGCAAGATGCGGGATCTCTAAATAGATATCAAGTTCATCTTCGATGATGGTGATTTCGTTATGTTTTTTGAGAAGTTCGACTGTTTTTTTCATGAAAGGTCTTTGTATGAAGTGTGTGGGCGTACCCACATAAGGGTGGGCTAGAGAGTACTTGGAATATTATTCGCTTCGACTTCTGCGCGTTCAAGGAGCTCTTTAGCCCCACTGTCGATAAGACGCTGTGCCATTTCACGTCCGGCCCCTACATACTCGTCTTTGTGGATGACCTTTGTCTCACCCAGGACCTCCTTGCCACTTGGCAAGCCAAGCAGTGAACGTATCATCACTTCACCGTTCTCCTGGACAAAAGCGTTTACACCGATCGGCACTTGACATCCCCCTTCGAGCATATCGACAAAGTCACGTTCTATCGTCGTCTCGATACGGCTGTACTCATCTTCAAGCTGCTCAGCGATTTTAATGACTGCCGGATCATCGACGCATTGAATCCCCAAAGCACCCTGCCCCATAGCCGGGATCATCTCCATCAGAGAGATCGGGTAGATATGCTCAACCGCGTCTAAGAGTTCCAAACGGCTGATGCCGGCTGATGCCAGGATAATAGCGTCAAACTCCCCCTCTTTCAATTTACGGATACGGGTATCCACATTTCCGCGCAGGTCCTTGATCTTCAGATCGGGACGGATACGCGCAAGGTGCATACGGCGGCGAAGAGATGACGTCCCTACCGTTGAGCCTTCCGGAAGACTTTCAAGGTCGGTGTATTTTTCAGAAAGCATAGCATCACGTACATCTTCACGCTCGGTAATAGCGGCAAGGACAAGACCTTCAGGCATTACCGTCGGAACATCTTTCAGAGAGTGCACTGCGAGCTGTGCTTCGCCGCGAAGCATCGTCTCTTCGATCTCTTTTAAAAACAGCCCTTTGCCGCCGATCTTTGCCAACGGGGTGTCAATGATCTTGTCACCCGATGTGATGACGATTTTCAAGGTCACTTCCAAGCCGGGGTTTTTCTCCTCCAGGACTGCTTTAATGTGTTCAGACTGCCAAAGTGCCAGCTTTGAACCGCGTGTCGCTATTGTTAGTTTATTCATTTGACTTTTACTTCTTTATATTTGTTTTTGCTTGCATCTTTTGTACCATCGAAGAACATTGTCGGTGTCCCTTGTACCATCACCTTCATCGCAACTTTTTTGTCATGATTGAACTGCTTTTCAACGGCCTCAGTATGAATATCGGCAACCGTGATCGATGTTCCGAGTGCCTTGTTAAATGCGTTGAGTATTTTTGTCTCATCCATTTCACGTGCGTTGATCTCTACTTTATAAAGGTCCAAAAGCTTCTCTTTTACACCTTTTTGTTCAGCAGCTATCGCCGCTTTCGTCAAGGTCACGGATGCAGGATGCAGTGCCGGGAGCGGGAAATGGTAATAGTAGACAGCAAAGTCATTCGGATAGTTTTTCATGTAGCTGATCGCATCAGGAACAAACTTACGACAGAATGGACAGAGCGGATCAGAGAAGATAGCGACTTTATGTTTTGCATTGGCATTGCCGTAGAGCAGGTTCTCTTTCGTGTAGAATGCTGACTGGAACTTTGGCGAGACACTGGTACTTAAAGCAGCACCGGTTTTCACATTGTTCAGCTCTTTGGTAATGAAATCACCGTGTACGAAATAGATCATCTGCTGCTCGATATCACGCTCTTGTTTACCCTGCTTGACATGTGCAGTGAGATCAACGATGACACTGTCCCACCCTTTGAGCTCTTTGACCGGTTCTCTATTGGTCACGGCGATTTTCAAATTGGAAACATTTTTATTACTGCCTATCTGTTTTGTTAAAAAGCTTGTTACTTCGGCATTAGAAGCACCAAAAAGTGACAGACTACTTAGTAGAATCGTTGCTGATAATTTCGACATCAATGACATCATCGTCCTTTTCTTCATGTATTTGAGTATGGGTATATCCTCTACTCTTTTGCGTAGTAGATTTTGCCGTAAAACGGTTAACCAACATCTTGGTTATAACCGAGAATTGGAGCAAGAGACCGATTATATCGGTTAGAAACCCCGGAAGTATCAATAAAACGGCACCAAGTACCGCAAAAATATTGAGACGCTGAAATTCCTGGACATCGATCTTCTGCATTGAAAATGCCTGCATGTTCTCAAAAAGTGTTGCTCTGAAGTTCACTAAAAGCACAAAACCGACAAAGGCACTCAAGATCAACTCTAAAAAGGTGTTAAACCCACCGATCTGCGAAGCGAGGTTGACCGATATCATCACCTCCAAAAAGAGATAGAGTACAAAATAGAGCATTAGAGGCGTCCCATGATCTCATCAAAGATTTTATCGGCAAACACGGCGCGTTTCTCAAGCGTTGCACGTTCGACGATCTGGACATTGCCGTTGACAAGTTCTTTACCCACAATGACCGTGTATGGAAAGCCGATCAGCTCCGCATCTTTCATCTTAAAACCGAACCGCTCTTTTCTATCGTCCAGGATAACATCCACACCGGCATCCTGAAGCTGCTTATAGAGTGCTTCGCCAAAAGAAAGCTGCTCTTCGTCTTTAATGTTCGAAACCATGACATTGACTAGATACGGTGCCGTCTCTTTCGTCCAGATGCACCCGTTATCATCATGGTGCTGCTCGACCGTTGCCGCGATAAGACGGCTCACACCCATACCGTATGTTCCCATGACAAAAGGTTCAGCCTGCCCTTTTTCATTTAAGAACTCCGCTTTGAGCGGTTTGGAATAGGTGGTGCCGAGTTTGAAGATATGCCCGACTTCAATCCCTTTTTTATAGAGAAGCTTACCGCTGCAGTGAGGACAGCCATCGTCCTCTTTCGCCGTATACAGATCGGCAAAAAGCGCTTCGTCAAGGACGCTCATATCGACACCGACATAGTGGTAATCTTTTTCGTTTGCACCGCAGATAAGTGCTTTTGCACCTTTCAGACCACGGTCAAAGACACATGGCAGTTTCTCCATATCCAGAGGTCCCATAAAGCCTGGTACAAGACCAAGCGCTGTTAGCTCCTCTTCACTGACATCGGCAATGTCGAGCGCTTCAGCCGCATTGACCGCTTTAACCTCTTGAAGTTCATCGTCGCCGCGTAAAAAGAAGAGTACGATCTGTTCGCCGTCTTCATACACCATACGCTTGGCGACACACTTCATGGTGTAATAGGAATCGATTTTAAAGAATTCTGCCAGCTCTTCAATGCTCTTTACATCCGGGGTATGGAACTTGTTAAACTCCCCTTCAGGCGCTTCAGGGATCTCGAGGCGAGGCGAACGTTCAGCCGCTTCAACATTAGCCCCGTACTCACAGCTGTCACAGATGGCGATCGTATCTTCACCGCTGTCGGCAATGACCATAAGTTCTTTAGAGCCTGATCCGCCTATGGCGCCGCTGTCTGCCTCAACCACACGAAAATCCAGACCTAAACGCTCTAAGATACGTTTATATGAGGCTTCCATAGCATCAAATTCTCTGTCAAGGTCTTCGGTCGTTGCATGAAAACTGTAGCCGTCTTTCATCACAAATTCACGTCCACGCATCAGACCGAAACGCGGTCGCGCTTCGTCACGGAACTTGGTCTTGACCTGATAGAGATTCAAGGGAAGCTGTTTATAACTGGTGACCCGATTACGAACAAGATTGACCATCATCTCTTCATGGGTCGGCCCCAGGACGAACAGGTTATCTTTGCGGTCACGAAAACGCAGGAGCTCTTTTCCGAATTTCTCGATTCGCCCGCTCTCTTCCCATAGGTCAGCCGGTGTTACAAAACTCAGATCAACCTCTTGTGCACCCACTTTTGTCATCTCTTCATTGATCACATTCTCGATCTTTTTGAGAACACGTTTACCTAACGGCAAATAGTTATAAAGACCTGCAGCCACTTGTGACGTGAAACCGGCACGTGACAGAAAGATATGGCTGGCCAGGACAGCATCGGAAGGTGCCTCTTTTGTCGTAGGAATAAAAGCTTTTGAAAAACGCATTGACGTTCCTTAGAATAAATTATTATTTTGGTCGTTAAGACCCAATATGTGCGAGAGTGCATTCATCAACGATTCAGACTCCGCCTCTTCCGTCACATCGCGCAGACGTTTCATCTTGCCGTGTAAAAAACGTTTAAGTGCCTGCTCGGCCATTTTTTCAGCCTGCTCGGCATACTCTTTAGGCAGATAACCTTTGTGGACAGCCCGTTCGCACTCCACTTTAGCTGCTTCCATCGCACGAAGATAGACCTCTTTGATCATCGGCTCAATCTGCTGTTGCTGCTGCAGTTCATAATAGCTTGTCGTGAACTTTCGAATAACACTGAATGAGGCTTTTGCCTCATCTTCTCGCATGACAAGATTCTCATTTACGATACTTTTAAGGTCATCCACGGTGTAGAGCATAATAGAGTCGGATTCAAACGCTTCAATGTCTCTTGGCACCGCCATGTCGATCCAGTACCGTTCCCGGATCGAAAAGTTGATATCCTCTTTTTTGATGATCGGTTCTGTCGCCCCTGTCGCTGTGACAAGCAGTTCAAATTCATCAATTACAGAGGACAACTCCTCAAAATCGATGACCTGAGCATCAAACTCCTGCGCGATCTCTTCTGCTTTTGATCGGGTGCGGTTCATGATCGTGATCGAGGCACCTTCTCGCATAAGGTAGCGTGCCGTAAGCACCGTCATCTCACCGGCACCGATAAGCAGTGCCCGTTTACCGCTTATGTCACCCGCATCACGCTTAAGCTGCTGCATCGCGACACTGGCAATAGAGACAGGTTTGGACGAGATATCGGTAACATTGCGGACTTCTGCCGCACATCTAAAGGCGTGATGAATAACCGTGGCAAGTTTGTTGCCGCAGAAACCGAGTTTTTTAGCAAAACTGAAGGCATCTTTGATCTGTCCGGAGATCTGTGTCTCACCGACTACCATAGAGTCAAGAGAGCTTACAACAGAGAGCATATGGTGGATCGCGGAACGGTCTTCGTGTATATCCGCCTTTGCCTCCAACTCATCCGCAGGCACCCCTGAACGTTTATGGAGATAGAGCAGGATCGTCATCGTTGCCGCATCGATATCGCTGCAGCTGCAAAAGACTTCAATACGGTTACATGTCGAGGTCACCATCGCTTCATCAATAGCGGGTTCTGCACATATCCGACCCAGACAGGCCTCTTTTTCCGTATCGTTAGAGAATGCAAGCTTCTCACGGATCGCCAGAGTGGTGTTTTTATGGGTAAAACTGACCACTAAAAAATGCATTAAAAACTTCTTTTCATCATGGATTCAATAATAGCGACCAGACGCTCTTCACCGGCTACAGCAGTGATCGCTTTGTCTGAAAGCTCTTGGGCCAGCGCATAAGAACGTTCGACCGATCGATGCTCTTTCATCTTGGCTTTGATCCAGGCCGCATCTTCCGCTGAAAGCTTCTCTTTATGATAAGAGAGAAGACGCTCTCTCTCTTCACCTTGCAAGGCTTCGGCGAGGTAGATATACGGCAGCGTACATTTACCCTCTTCATAGTCGTGCAGTGCAGGTTTTCCCAAGGTTTCTTCATCTGAGACGATATCCAAAATATCATCAATGATCTGAAATGAGATACCCAGGTTTTTTCCATACAGAGCGTAGGCTTCGGCATCTTTGCCCATCATCAGAGCGGCTGCTTTGGCGGAGGCTTCGATGAGTGCCGCGGTTTTCAGATAGAGCATATCCAGGTAGGCATCTGCATCTGTATTGAAGCTCTCCGACATCCGTACATCCATCAGTTCGCCCACTGAAAGTGCCGTAACCGCATCGGCTACCGTCCTGGCAACGGCTTCATCGTATGCGACCAGCGTACTGTAGGCTTTCGAGTAGAGAGCATCACCAAGCATAATGGCTGTTTTTGAGTCTTCAGTGGCATTGACAGAAGGGGCACCGCGGCGAAGTGTCGCATCATCGATGACATCATCGTGGAGAAGACTTGCAGCGTGAATAAGTTCTATAATAGCGCCGAGTCTAGGGGCAGTGGTATTCTCATGTGCGATCTCAAGTACCAGCTTGGCGCGTAAACGCTTACCGCCGGCAAGTGTCTTGAAAAGACGGCTTATCTCGTCATAACCTATCTCATCGACCAGTGTTAATATCTCTTTTTCTACTGTCTCTATCACTATTGTCTCTATCCTAATCAATATTTTCTCGAGTTCTTTTTTAAAAACAGCCTTGTTGCTCTTAAAAAAGATCTACCTGTCAAGGAGGGGTCAAACCCACCCTTTGACTACTCAGCTTGTGTAAGAATGTTGCCTGTATACTCGATATAAAGACTTTTAGCCTTCTCATCGACTTCAAACGAACGTTCAAAATCATTGGTCGCCAGTTCACGTTCCCAGTCGCCCCCGACTTTTTCGTTCAACATGATCTCCATGGCTGCCATTTTATCGATAATAGCACTTATCTCATTCTTAACCAAATTGTTGTTCGCATTGAAAACGATGTCCATAAATTTTGATTTAGGTGAACCTAAAAAGATATCATCATCATCTTCAAAAAGTGCTGCATATTTATTTTTATCACTCATAGTATAGGTGTCCTATCTGTAAAATTTTGTGATTATACCACTTGCGGGCTTAGGGAACCGCTTAGAATTGAGGCTATTCTCAGAGGTGCCCCATAATCACTCATAACACTTTAACGGTCAGGGCTTTTAATCCGATAAACCACTGCGTAAAGAATAGGAACGTAAATCAGATTTAAGAGTGTCGCCCACGTAATCCCGAAACCCAGTGCTACGGCCATCGGCTGCAGGATCTGTGCCTGGCCGGAGGCGAAAAAGATCAATGTCGAAAGGCCCAAAACCGTTGTGATCGATGTCAAAAGAATCGGTCGAAGACGGGTCTTGGCCAGTCTGACCAACTCTTCAAGGTCTTTTGCTCTTTGAATAAAGCTGACCATGATAAGACCGTCATTAACAACAACCCCGGCCAAACCTACTATACCGATCAACGAGGTCATACCGATATTCAATCCCATGACCATGTGTCCGACATAGACACCGAGAAGAACGAGAGGAATCGTACTTAAAACGATAAGAGAGCGTTTCAACGAGTCGAATAGCCATACCAGGGTAATGAAGATCAAGAAGATCGCCATCACAGCGGCCTGTCCCATCTCTCTCTGCGTCTTGGCATTCTCTTTCTCTTCTCCTTTGACCTCGACGACAAAGCCTTCATCTTCTAGTGTTTTAATGACCGGCTTCAGCCGCGTCATCGCCTCGGAAGAGGTCATTTTATCTTTTGCCAACGAAGCGAACACGGATCGTATCCGTTTTCCATCCTCTTTGATCGTGTTAACGTAGCCCTGTGTCAGGATGAAATCACAGACATCATGCAAGGCGATATAATTTGTCGTTCCGGGTACCTGGACCTGCAAAGTGTCAAGAGAGGCCAGCGAGTCTTTTGTACTGCCCTCTATACGGACACGTACAAGCCCCTCTTCATTGAACATCTTGCCATATTCGCCTTTGAGATAATAGGCCCGCAGCTCTTGCGTTATAAGCTGCTCGTTAAAGCCGAGCTGCTGACCATAACTGTTGACCCTGAGTTTGAGCTCTTTCTCACCCACATCAGCGTCATCAGCGATATTAAGAAGACCATCGATTTTATGCATTTCGGATTCAAGCTTTTTCACTGCAACCAGAAGTTCATCATCACTCTTGCCACTGATAGAGATCTCAACATCGTGAGCAACGACACCTGTTCCCTGCACATCCGTATTCAACTCTTCGTAGAGTAAGGTGCCATCGACTTTGGCCTCTTTAAAAGGCTTCATCCACTTGACAATATCATCTTTGATCATATAAGCGGACCTGTCACGTGTCAAAAGGTCCGCATCATATTCGATGGATAGATAGGGGTTGATGTACTTGTTAAAGACATTGTCGGGTGCACGCTCATGCAGCTCGATAAAGACATGAAAGAGATTTTCGCCTACTTCAGCCTTGTTTTTGGCATCTATCCGCAATCCGATCACCGATGTGACCGAGATAAACTCATCTTTATCGAGTCGCGCCAGTAACTCTTTCTCAATCTTTTCGACAAGCTTCTCTGTATCTTCGAGGTCATTGTTGACATTGACCTTGCCTGAGACATAGACCTGCGTAACATCAAACTGGGGGAAGAGCTGAAATTTCGATATCTTGAACATAACGAACGTTGCCGCCAGAATAGTCGAAACGATAACGACAAGAGCAAGAGTCTTCCTGGCCAAGAGGGCCGTCAAGACCTTGTTGTAGGCATTATACAGACTCGCCCATATGCCGTGAGTCATATGCCCCTCTTTACGCAAACGCAAAAAGTCGTAAGAGTGCAGCGGAAGGAAGTAAAAAGCTTCAAACAGGGAGCTGATCAGAAGAACCGAGATCATGATCGGTAGTATCTTGATGAAAAGGCCCATTTCACCGCTGATCAGCAGCATCGGCAGAAATGCAAATATCGTGGTCAACGTTGCCGTCAGAACAGCCGGAAACATCTCCGTTGCCCCCACAATAGCCGCTTCACGGGGTTCCATCCCCTCTTCCAGGTGACGATAGATATTTTCGGCCACAACGATCGCTTCATCCACCAACATCCCCAGAGCGATCAAAGCCCCGAGCAGAGAGAGCATATTAAGACTGTATCCCGCTGCCTCTGTCACGATAAGCCCGATCATAAAAGAGAGCGGGATACCCATTGCCACAACCAGTGCGATGCCGCGGTTGACAAAGACCAACATCGCTAAAAAGACCAGCATCAACCCAAACATGATGTTGGCAAAGACCGTATTGAGACGATTTTTGATCCAGACAGAGGTATCGGTATAGATGTCAAATTTAAGATGCGGATACATCTTCTCATATTCACCCAGAACCTGACGTATCTCTTTGGTCAGGGCGATCGCATTGCCCGACTTGGACTTCGTAATATTGACTGAGACATTTCGCACGCCGTTATAGTGTGAGATCTCACTCTCATCGCCAAGTTCAAATGAGATATCGGCAATGTCTCCCAAACGGACATGTTGTCGACCCACGTTCATGATCGACTCTTCAAGGCTTTCTCTATCTTTTTCACCGTTATAGGTCGAGATGTAAAGGTGCTCACCCCGCTCTTTGATCGTACCGATAGGAAAGATAGAACTGAGGTTTTGCAAAGCGGTTACAACACTGTTCAGCTCAAGACCGTAAGCACGTATCTTCTCTTCATTAAGCCGCAGGACCAGCTCTTCGTCCGAATCACCCCTGATAGAGATCTCGCTAAGCTCTTTAAACTGTGAAAGTGAACTTTTCAGCTCATCTGCCCGTGCTAAAAGCTCTTTTGTCGGCACTTCGCCGGCAATGGCGATCAACACCAACGGAATCGTCTCTGTATGTATCTTGGCGATCGGTTCATTCATGTCGGCCGGAAGGTCACGCTTGGTCTGTGCGATGATATCTTTCACATCCTGCAGGACCTGAATGTTGTCCGAGCCCGGTTTGATATCTGCCAGTATCGAGAAAGCACCGTTTTTAATGTTAGTCTGGACCGTGTCCAGTTCATTGATATTTTTGAGGTCATCTTCAATGGTCGAAACCACCATCTTGTCCAACACGTTGGCTGATGTGCCGACATATCCGCCATTGATAGAGATCTTGTCCATCTGGATCGGCGGGAAGATCTCTTTAGGGATATTGATGTATGCAAAGATAGAGAGCAGCAAGATGAACAAAAGCAAAATGTGGTTGAGCAGCGGCTTGTCAATAGAGAATTCAATTATTCGGCGGATCATATTTTCCCTTTACTCGTCGAACATGGTGTCCAGCACCTGGTTTTTAAAACGGATCGACTCGACCTTGGTCTTTAAAATACGGTTTTCCTCTTTTAAGACGTTGTACTCTCCCGTCAATACAGCGATGTCCCGGCTTTTATAATAGACCTGCGACTGCAGGTAGATCTTCGGGAAAAGCAGCAGCCAGGCGATAGCAAGAACAAGCAGGGTCATAAATAGAAAACGCCACCCCATCTTGTTGTTGTCACGCTGCAGCTCTTTGACTTCATTGAGAATGAGATCTTTTTCGTTCATCACGCCCCCGTCTCAAACACGCGAAGTTTGGCACTTCGGCTTCGAACATTCTCTTTCAGTTCATCTTTTTGAGCTGTCAAAGGCTTCTTCGTCACGATCTTCCCTTTGGCATGGTTGTTACCACAAGTACAGCGCATCGCTTCGGGAGGGCAGATACAGGACTTTTTCCACTCCGAAAAGCGCTGTTTCACCATGCGGTCTTCGAGTGAGTGGAAAGAGATGATACCGATACGTGCATTGGGAAGGTCAGCCTCACCGATGGCATCCAAAAGACGTGAAAGTTCACCCAGCTCGTCATTGACCTCAATGCGAATAGCCTGCATCACCAAGGTAGCCGGATGGATCTTTTTACCGCGCGGCCCGAAAGGCTTGACCACATCACTCAGCTCTTTTGCCGAAGAGAAAGGACGATGCTTGACAATCTCTGAAGCGATCTGCGCCGCGTTTCTGATCTCGCCATACTCCCGTAAAACATGTTCCAGCTCTTTTTGCGAGTAGCTGTTGACCACCTCTGCCGCGCTCAGAGGCGCACCCCGGTCCATCCGCATGTCGAGTGTCTCACTCTCATATGAAAACCCGCGCTCTTTCTGGTCGAGTTGTAGCGACGAAACACCGATGTCCGCTAAAATCCCCCGTATGTTTTCAGCGCCCTCTTCCTCAATAATAGTCTTTATGACATCTGAAAAACGCCCTTTTCTGATCTTGGCCCGTTCTCCGAAAGGCGCCAGCCGTTTTGTAGAGAAGTCAATAGCGGTCTGATCCTGGTCTATCCCGATCAGGGTGATCTTGGGATTAGCTTCCAAAAGCATAGAGCTGTGCCCGCCGTATCCCATCGTACAATCAACAATTATGCCGTCATCGATCGTCGAGAAGGCATCGATGACTTCTCGGTAAAGTACGGGAATGTGGGGAATTTCTGACAAAATTAGACCTTCTTTATTATTAGACTTATTTTACTCTATGGGGGCTTAATATTTTGGGAAACAAAATGCTATCGGGTTTTGATTTTGAAATTAGCATTGTTATTTTTGTTCTCAGAAACTCCAGACTATACATGAGATAAAAAGAGCAGTTACGCAAACCTTTTCATCACAAAATCTTTAAAGTGATTCATCAGTGCCGACTCCAACCGGTCTTTTCGTTTAACTAGAACAAAGTCACGTACAAACGCCATGTTTTTGACACTGATCTCAAACAGTTTCCCCTCTTTTAGCTCATTTACCACACAGATCCGCGGCAGTGCCGAGACATAGTCGTCGCCACTCATAAGAAAATTTTTAATAGCTTCCGTGTTTTCAAACTCCATAAAGATATTGATCTCCTTGTCCAGAGGCGCGATCGTGTTTAAAAAGACCGAACGTGTTCCCGAGCCTTCCTCGCGTAAAACCCACTTTTTATGCAGAAGCTGATCAATGAACAGTGCACCTTTCTCTTGCAGCTTCGCATCACGGCTCACCACAACAAGTTCATCCTGCATCAAGATATGTGACTCTATCGCACCGTCCAGAAAATCACCTTCAACAAATCCAAGATCACACTCCCCGTTCTTGACCTGTCGGATGACGTCTGAAGTGTTCGCATTTCTCAATTTGATACTCAAGCCTGTGTACGTGCCAAGATAATCATTCAAAAGATAGGGCATTAGATAGTCGGCTATCGTCACACTCGCTGTTATGCGCAATTCCCCCATCAGCTGAGAAGCATTAAAGTTCGCATAAACCTCTTTAAGCCCTTCGACATGCGTTTTACACCGTTCTAACAACAGATGACCTCTGTCATTGAGTATCAGTTTTTTACCGATACGATCAAAGAGCTGCACATTGAGCTCTTTTTCCAGTTCACGGATGGACATGGAGACGGCCGACTGACTCATCTCGTACTCTTTTGCCGTATCTACAACACGTTCAGTGCGTGCTAAAGAGATAAAAAGTTCTAACTGCTTAAATGAATACATCCTGGACCTTTTTATATGTCTTTCATAATACTACCCACTGATAGTTTAATTCATTATTATTGTGTGTAGAGACAAGTAACATTCAATTATATTGTTTATTATATCAGCTTATTCTTATTTTGCATCCCCTTCTTTGTGTGCTAGAATACAACTATTATTTACCAAAGGTTCCGCATGAAACGTAGAGACTTTTTCAAAACATCTTTAGCCGGCGCTGCCGCAGCGATGGCCACCTCTTTAGAAGCCGGTGTGACAGGACAACCGATCGACAATCGCAAGATTTCAACGATCGCATTTCCTGAAAAACGCCCAATGATCACCTACTCTGACCGTCCGCCTCTCCTGGAGTCGCCGCGTTCGACATTTGCAAATGCCATCACTCCCAACGATGCATTTTTTGTCCGTTGGCACATGCCGGACATCCCGACACACATCGACCCTAAAAAATTCCATATCAAGGTCAACGGTCTCGTCGAAAAAGAGCTTGACATCTCTCTTGACTTTTTGAAAAACCCGGCACACTTCGAGCAGGTCGAAGTGACTGCGGTACTGCAGTGCGGCGGTAACAGCCGTTCGGCCTTCAAACCGACGGCAGGCGGGATCCAGTGGGGTCACGGTGCCATGGGTTGTGCCAAATGGAAAGGGGTGCGCCTAAGCGACGTTCTTGACCAGGCGGGCCTTAAAAAAGATGCCGAGTGGATCGGTTTCAACGGCAGTGAAAAAGCGGCCTATTACGAGACACCGGAGTTTATCCGTGAACTTCACCTCGAAGAGCTGGACGATCACGTCATCCTGGCCTATGAGATGAACGGTGAAGACCTTCCGTACCTCAACGGTTATCCGCTGCGTCTCGTCATTCCGGGAACCTACTCGGACAGCTGGGTCAAGATGCTGAGCAACATCACCGTCACCAACAAGTACAAGAAACTCTTCTTTATGGACGTCGCCTACCGTGTGCCTGACAACGAATGTGAGTGTGAGACACCGGAAGAGAAGTTTAAAAAGACAAAACCGATCACGAAGATGAACGTTAAGTCTATTATCGGTTACCCTGAAAACGGTACGGTACTTCAGACCAATTCCCATACCGTTGTTCGCGGCGTTGCCTTTGATGACGGTCACGGTATCCGCGATGTCAAGATCTCTATCGATAACGGTAAGACATGGAAGTCTGCGGAACTTGACAGCGGCGAAGCCGGCCGTTATGCCTACAGAGCGTTCAAACTTGCTATTAAACCGACAAAGTTCGGCAAGATGACGATCATGGCAAAAGCGATCAACAAGATCGGTGAAGAGCAGCCGTTTGCTAAAGATATTAAATGGAACCACGGCGGTTACAAGTTTAACGGTATTGATGTCGTTACAGTTGACGTGGTATAAGGAGCAGATAGATGAAAAAGATTTTAATAATAGCAACATTGGCAATAGCCCCTCTTTTTGCACAGGTCGAAGGTGACATCGAAGTGCCGTATATCCCTTTTGAAGTGAAGATGGGAAAAGGTTTTGACGCCGTCAATGGGAACTGCCTTACCTGTCACTCTTTTGGATATGTAACCAACCAAGGCCGCCAGTCTAAAGAGTTCTGGCGCAAAAAAGTGGAGAAAATGATCGTCCACTTTAAAGCACCTATCAGCGATGTAGATGCAAACACTGTTACCGAGTACCTTTTTGAAGAGTACGGTAACGGCGAGCTCAAGTAAACTTCCCTGTTATGAGTTGCACCTTCCGGTGCACTATTCTCCCCAACCGACATTACAATTATGCTAGAATAGCAATATGAATAAAGCCCGACTTAATAAACAGCTATCTTCCTTTGCCCTCTCGATGTTTCGTAAAGATTTTTACGGCATCTACCACGGGGCACTTTCAGCCAAGACAGAGACCAACCGCTTTGTTATTAATACCAATGAGGCTATCTTTGACGCAATCAGCGAAGAGCATCTACTTGAGCTCTATTTCGACGAGGATTACCGCTGGAATGATGCCAGTGTGGATGCGGGGATACATAAAGGGATCTATAAAAAGATCACCGATGCCAAGTTTATTACCTTCTCGATGCCGCCCTTTACCACGGCCTACTCCATCGAACATAACATTATCGCGCCGAAAGATTATTTCGGTCATCAAGAGTTGGGACAGATCACGATATACAATCCGAAAAACTTTGACGACTGGTATGACCGCGCCGTCACAGAGATACCGAAATACTTTATCCAGAACAAAACGAATATCATGGTTATTAGAGGGTACGGTGTCTATGCCTACAACCGCAACCTGCACGAAATGGCTAAACAGCTGGCTGTTCTAGAAAAGTCATGCAGACTCTTGATGCTGGAGAGTAGAAGCAGCAGTCTCAATTTCGATTACTAGCTTGTAGCGGTAAGCGGTAAGCGGTAAGCGGTAAGCGGTAAGCGGTAAGCGGTAAGCGGTAAGCGGTAAGCGGTAAGCGGTAAGCGGTAAGCGGTAAGCGGTAAGCGGTAAGCGGTAAGCGGTAAGAAAGATGGCGCAGCTCATCTTAACCAACTCTTAAACAGTAAAAAGTTACAGATTTAGTGTAGATTGTGTTGAAGTGATCCCGAAGGCGTACATCGGTACGTCGAGCGGTGAACCCCGGTGCAAATCGCGCCGAAGCTGGAACTTTTACTGGAAGTTTGTGTAGACGGCTTGCACATCTTCGTCTTCGTCCAGCTTCTCCAACATCGGCTGAAGCAACTCCTGCTGCTCTTCCGTCAGCTCAATAGGCGTATTGGCAATGTACTCGAGCGTTGCTTTTTTCAGCTCGACGCCCATCTCTTCAAGGGCCTGGCTCATGTTACCAAAGTCCGTGTAGTCTGTATGAACGATACACTCGCCATCTTCCGCTTCGATCTCTTCGAGTCCTGCATCGATCAGTTCAAGTTCGAGCTCTTCGACATCCATCTCATCTGTTATTTCAAACTCAAAGATCGCTTTACGCGAAAACATAAAGTCAAGTGCACCGTTGTTCAGCATCTCACCGCCGTTTTTATTGATGATGTTTTTAACATTCGCAACCGTACGTGTGTTGTTGTCCGTCAGACACTCGACGAAGATCAGTGAACCGTTCGGTCCCTTACCTTCAAACGTCACCTCAAGCATATCTTTGGCATCTTTACCGGTAGCCCGTTTGATCGCAGCGGTGATGTTGTCTTTAGGCATATTCTCCGCTTTGGCATTCAAGATCGCCGTACGGAGTTTTGGGTTCATGTCTGGGTCGCCGCCGCCCTCTTTAGCTGCTTTCTCGATCGCTTTTGCCAGCTTTGGAAAGACGCGGGACATGTTCCCCCAGCGTTTCTCTTTTGCGGCTTTTCGGTATTCAAAGGCTCTACCCATGACATGCTCCTAATATATAAATGTTTGTTTGTCGCGATTATATTCAATCTTGACTTTAAATCTAATAGACCTCTTTGACCCGTCCCACTTCACCGCTCATAAGACGGACTTTGATGCCGTGAGGGTGACTTGCAGACTTGGTCAGAATGTCACGTACGACGCCGTCGGTCAATAGCCCTGTTGCCTGGTCTTGTTTTAGAACAATGGCCACGCGTTTGCCGCTGATAATGTTTTTACGCAGTTGACCGTCCATTATGACGCTTTCGGCGTATAGCTGAGCACTTTCTTAATCGTGTCGACCGAACAGAAAAAGAGCGCATCAAAAACAGGGTTGATCTTTGTCGTCTGCTTATCGACGATGTCAAACGGATGGAACGTAAACCCTTCACCGTCTTTATTGTTTTTCGGCAGGACCTGGAATTCTATAGGTTGAAGTGTACGCAGAAGGTTCAGCACTTTTTTATAGGACTTGTCATCTTCCGACGGAAGAAGATTACCGTCTTCGTTCTCATTTACGCGAATAGCGGCAAGCAAGGTGAATTTATCTTTAAAGATCACCTTTTCCCACTTGACAATGCCCCGCGAAAACTTAAACTCGCAATGTTTAGCCGTCAATGGGTGCGGCTTGGTCTTTCTAATGGCTTCAAGAAGCTGAAGAAAAAAGTTGACGCCGCCAAACGATTCGGCACATTTACTCAATTGTCTGTGGTATGCGCTTTTAGCTGCATCATCCATGTTGTTGAAGTCGCACATAGGAACTTCCTTTTTATAATATGTCCGCAATTATAGTAGAAAAGAGAGCTATCTGTCATTATGGCGCTAATACACTGCTAACACACCTGTATTAAACTTCTTCCTGAAATTAACAAAAAGGATACACATGAAAAATCTTATTCTAGCACTACTTGCTGTAGCAGCACTCTCATCTTCGGCATTTGCGCACCATCCATCTCCATCAGACAATGCGGGCGGTAACATGTCAGATGATTCCGGTCATCTTACAAACAGCTACCCTGCACTGATCTACTAAGGGCCGCAGGTTTAAACCTCATTTTCCAAAGTGAGGGGAAGTCTCTTCTTCCCCTCTTCTTCCCATAATAAACATATTTCATCTACAACGTAATCCAACGCATAACCAACACCGCATTGTGTCATGACAGTAATATAACTGTGTTATATTCAGCAGTATGAAAAGAAGCGTACTCTTGATCGAATTTTTCGTACTTTTTATCTGCCCGCCGTTACTGATCGTATGGGGACCGCTGCCGAAAGAGAGCATAATGCCTCTTTTGTGGGTTATCTCTCTCTATGCCTACTTTCTTCTTCGCAGCAGCAAGATCAAAGTTATGGTATTGGATTTTGACGCGCAAGCGCTCTATGATGTTCTCAAGCGCTTTTTCATCGTTGGAAGTGCAATGACGCTTTTTGTCCTGCTCTATAAACCCGAGAGCTTTTTAGCCTTGCTCATTGCCAAACCGTGGCAGTGGTTGGCAGTTATACTCTTTTACCCTCTCTTCTCGGCATTTTTGCAAGAGGTACTGTTTCGGTGTTTCTTTTTTCATCGTTATGAAAAACTGTTCAAAAGGCGTCCTCTTGCGCTCATTACTGCCAATGCCCTGGTCTTCTCCTATATCCATATCGTCTTTGGAAACTGGATCGCGGTCGTATTCACCTTTTTCGGCGGCTTTTTGTTCGCCCACACCTACCTCAAAACCCGTTCAACCCTACTCACAACTATCGAACATTCGCTCTACGGCGACCTGATCTATACGATTGGACTGGGTTACTATTTTTACCACGGCACAAATATCTGATCTCTTCTGTGATCACCCGCACTCTTTGACACACAGAAACATCATCCCTTATCTCTCTGATAACGCATTATAAAGATGAAGAGGCTCAATGCAGCGATCATGATGCCGACGGCAGAGATAAGATAAAACGCATAGATCATCTTGGAATAATCGCTCAACGCGATCTTAAAGACCACCATCAGCGACTCGATCGAGAGCGCAATGATAATAGAGGTCAAAAAACGCGCCAGCAGACGGTTTTCAAGGTTGTTGTCACGACTGAGACTCTTGTAAAAGACCTCATGCTCCAAAATGGTCTTGGAGAGGTCAAAAATAGCCAGACCCAAGGTCAATGCGATGATGGAACGAAAAAGTCCTGCAAGGACTTCCCCGTCCCGTTCAATGACCAACGCGCCTGCAATATAGATCGCATAAATGACCAAAGCCACCGAAAATCCGGCAAGCATAAATCCGAAAACACCGTAAGAGTAGCGCGTGTACTCACCGAAACGTTCATGTCCCTGAATCAACGAGAGCTCTTTTAAGAGCTTGTAAAGTTCAAAATCATAAACGATGTATTCGTTGTCCAGATGTTCTACGATCGTAATAAACGGTGTGCCGCTTCTTGAGTTGACATAGGCGTTGGAGATATAGATATTATCGTCGCGGAACTGAACGCGTCCGAGCAGGTACGTTTTATCAAGGCCTATATAACTGCTGTCGGAGCCCTCTTCCATATATATAGGGGTTGATTGTTTATAGTTGGCATTGATCTTATAGGTGGCTTTTAGACCGGACATGAGCGTGAAAATAGACTTATCTTTGATCATTTCATACTGACTTTTATCAATATTCCCGATCATGGATGTCAACGAGTTTTCTATAAAAACACGATGCTTTTTGTAGATGGCGACGGTCTCTTTCATGACTACCTCGATTCAAACATCAACGAATGTTTCAAATAAGAAAGTCTTTTACTGTAACACTCATAACCATAAAAATAGGTGCAAAGATGAGATTAGTTTTAAATT
The DNA here is from genome assembly GCA_041596355.1 of Sulfurimonadaceae bacterium. Classification (GTDB taxonomy): domain Bacteria; phylum Campylobacterota; class Campylobacteria; order Campylobacterales; family Sulfurimonadaceae; genus Sulfonitrofixus. Next base: position 89,459 of record JBFHIS010000009.1, read on the forward strand.
ATAAAGTGACGGCGTCACCTGTCCAACTGACGCGGCAGCCATAGGTTCAGTAGCGTACCTTTAACCGTTTCGTGTAGCTCCCGCCACTGCTCAATCGGTAATGCCACCTGCGCCAGGGCGGCCGTCGGCATAGAGTGCTCTTTATCCGTAAGCAGTTCAAGAAGCTCTTCGATACCGGGGTTGTGACCGACCACCATAACACGGTCATATTGGTCATCTACTCCGCGTAGAAGTTTTAAATAAGCGGCAGGCTCGCCTAAATAGAGCTTGTCACGGTAAAGTATCTCCCCTTTGTAGCCGCTGGCTTCACAGATGTGTGCTATTGTCTCACGGACGCGTTCGGCACTCGAACCGATGATCAACTGCGGCAGGCATTTCTTGTCACGGAGCAGCTGCCCCATCCTGGGAGCATCACGATGTCCGCGCTTATTCAGAGGGCGTTCATGGTCACTCAGAGAGGCAGCTTTCCAGCTCGACTTGGCATGACGTAAGATCAATAAGGTTTTCAAGATGACTCCTTATACGGTAGCTCGAAAGGCTATTTAACAGGTTTGAGCTGCTTGTACTCTTCTATGAACTCTTTGGCACTGTCACCCCGCCAGTACTCTGCCAGCCCGGTAAGTCCGTCCACAAGATAGCGTGTGTCAAAGCCTTTTAACCGCAAAAAGGTACGCGCCATGATAGCGCGGTCTTTGTGCGGGCATGCGGTCACGATCAGCTTGGTTTTATCCAGCTCGTTCAGACGCTGAGGAAGTTCATTGAGCGGAATGTTAATGGCAGGGCCCATGTGCCACGCTTCAAACTCCTCTTTGAAACGAATATCAACCAGCTGCGCCGTCCCCTCTTCAAGCATCACGGAGAGCTCCACACTGTTGATCTTCATCTCTTTGCGCTCTTCATAGGTAAAACTGTTCAGATAAGCATCGTAGCTTATACTCTTGGTCTCTGCCTGCAGGACCGTCGTCCCAACCAGAGCAGATAGCACTCCCAGCAAGATCATCTTTTTCATACGTAATCCCCTTTAAGGGCATCTCTTTCTTCCCTCTGAGCTCGGCCAGGGGTTTTAGAGGTGCTCTTACGCTATTGTACCTCAAATCCGTAGGTCGTAAAGAGTCCCATAAGCTCATCGGTACCGAGCGGACCGACATGACGGTAGACCTCTTTGCCACTCTCATCAAAGATTAGCTGAGTCGGGATCATCTGGATCTTAAGATCATACGCGGCCTGACGCTCTTTTTTGACATTGACAAAATCGATGTTGTAGCCCGGGTATTTCTGCTTCACCTTGTAGAGCAGTTTGCTCATCTCCTTGCAGCTGTGGCAGCTCTCAGAACCAACTTCGACAAAGTACGGCTTGCCTTTGCCGATACTCGATTTGACATAGACATAAGCGGTCTCTTTCAACATCGGTTCATCGGAAAAAAGAAGTGTGGACATAAAGAGCACTATAAACGACATCAATAATTTCATACTAATTCCTAAAATTGTAGGTACGCCTCATGGGCAAAATAAAATCCGAAACCCATCAGCATCAAAGCAAACGCCTTGTTGAGATAGGTCGAGAAGGTTGCAAGGGTGCTGTTGGAGGTGATGCTCTGCGCAAAACCGACCGAAACTCCTGCGGCTAAAAGCAGCAGCGAATGGCCCAGGGCAAAGGTCAGAATAAGCGCGTAGGCATAGACGTAACCGCTGTTGGCAGCCACCGTGACAATCGCGACCAATGGAGCAGACGCGCAGGGTGTACTGACCAGGCCGAAGATAATACCGATAAGAAAGCCGCCGAAAAGACGGTACTTTATAAGATGCTTCATCACGGACGATTTATCGACCGAACCCAAAGCGCCCCAGGCATAAAGCCCTATCAAGAGACTCATCACAGCCGCGACGATGTAGGCCCACATCGGTGCGATCGAGAAAAACCCGCCGAACTTAGCGACGATATAGCCTAAAACGGAGAAACTCAGCATAACACCCAAAGCAAAAAGTGTCGCAAATGCGTAAGTGTAAATGACCCGTTTTCGTCCTTCCAGGTCCTTATTCATCGCCACGGCGCTACCGACCAGAAGCGGCACCGAGATAAGCGAGCACGGTGCAACGGCCGTGATGCTGCCGGCACCGAAGGCCCCTAAAAATGCCAAAAGCGAGTGTGACTCCAGCAGGGCGAGAACAGTCTCTTGCACGGTTATCCGTTGATGTAGGCTAAGACTTCGTCCACACTGAGCACTTTACCGGTGCTCACCACCTTACCGTCAATGACAAGGCCCGGAGTGCTCACGACCTGGTACTCCATGATCTTCATAATATCGTCGACCTTTTCAAACTGAACGAACTTGCCGCTCTTAGCGATCGCCTCTTTAACCACTTTTTCGAGTGTAATACACTTGGCACAGCCGGTGCCCAATACTTCGATTTTCATTACTTCTCCTCACTGCTGTTGATAAGACATTCCTGCATCATCGGGGCGATGGTCGCTGCGTCCAGATCTCCGGTGACAACGATATTGGTTGCATTACTGTCGCCGGTGACCTCGATGCTCTCGATCTTTTTCATCATCTCCGGATCACAGGCACAAGCACATGAACCTTCCTGACACGCCTCGATCTTGGCACTGATATCCTCTTTTTTGAAACCGGTCAGCGTCGCACTGATGCCGTTTTTTGTGTTGTTGATTGTAAACATTGTTTTTCCTTTATAAAATAAGATTAAAGAGATAGCCGATAGCGATAATACCGCTGCCGACGATCGCAAAAAAGATCCCGATCAACTTCAGCGAGATCACCTTTTTCAAGATAAGCGCTTCCGGCAGGCTCAGTGCCGTCACCGCCATCATAAAACTGAGTGCCGTTCCCAGCAGCATTCCTTTGCTTGTCAACACCTCAACAAGCGGCATGACACCGGCAGCATTCGAGTACATCGGTATGCCCATGATCACCGCAATGATGACCGCAAAAGGGTTGCCTTCACCGGTATACTGAGCAATAAAATCGGTCGGGATGTAGCCGTGTATCCACGCGCCGACGCCCACACCGAGCACCACGTAAAGGTAGATCTTTTTAAAGATGTCGAACGAGTAGTCCCACGCCTCTTTGACGCGGGCGCTAAAGCTCAGCTTTACCATCTCTGCCTGCAGCTTGTCGTCAATAGGTTTGACATCGAGCACGATCTCCTTCTCAAGGCCCAACTTGCCTATAAGCATTCCGCCGAAAATAGCGACAGCCAGCCCGAAGCCGATATAGATGGCCGTTACTTTCCATCCGAACAGCCCGAATAGCATCGCGATCGCGATCTCGTTGTTCATCGGTGCCGAGATAAGATAGCTGAAGGTGACGCCCAGCGGGATCCGCGCCTGGATAAAGCCTAAAAAGAGCGGTATGGCACTGCACGAACAAAACGGGGTGATGATGCCGAACAGAGAGGCACCGACATGGCCATAGAGAGCAGACTTGCCCTGAAGGTGGGCACGGACATACTCCGTGTTGAACCAGGTCCGCAAAAACGAGACCGCGAAGATGATGGTAATAAGTAAAAACCAGATCTTGACCGTGTCGTAAATAAAGAAATGAAGGGCATCGGCCAACCGACCCTGCAGACCCAACACGTCCATAACGAATTGACCGCTTAACTCATGCCACATCACTCTCTCCTTTTACGTTCTGCACTAACAGAGTTCCGCTTTGACTACAGGCAGCAGTTCCGCTTCGATCAGCGCCAGCGTCTTGGCATACTCTTCGACCGCTTTACCGCTCGGGTCTTCGAAACCGACATGGATTGTCTTGACCGCGTAAGGAAAGAGCGGACAGCTCTCTTTGGCATTGTCGCAGACCGTGACAATAAGGTCAAAAGGTGTCTGCAACACTGTCTCGATCACTTTGGAGTGATAGGTCTCGCGCCAGTACCCCTCTTTTTCAAGCAGTGCCTGCGCATGGGGGTTTACCTTGCCGCTTGCTTTCACACCCGAACTCTGCGCTTCGACACAGTCGCCGAGCTTCGCATTGATCAGCGCTTCGGCCATAATAGAACGGCAGCTGTTTCCGGTACATAAAATCAATACTCTTTTTTTATCACTCATACTTTACATTCTCCTGTTTCTGATAATTTTTGCAATGGCGGCAGTTCAATAGGCAGGCATCGAATCTCTGCCAACGCTTCGCTTCGAAAGCGGTCAAGCGGACTGCGTATGGAGTAATAGGCCCAGGTCCCTTTACGCTCTACCCGTAAAAATCCCGCCTCTTTCAGTATCTTAAGATGACGTGAAAGGCGTGACTGAATCATACCGAGAGAGGCTTGCAGGTCACAAACACATGACTCGCCGTAGGTATCGATAAACCGTAAGATAAGAACACGGGTCTCATCATTAAGGGCTGCAATACTTTTTAAAAACACTTCCATTTCTCGCTCCTGTTTCAACATTGTAGCAAAAAACAGTATAAATATCAAGATATGTTGATATATTGGTAATATATACACTCCAAGCAAATTTTTAAATTTGCAACGCTGCCTGAAACTCTCAACTATTTCAGATGTTAGCGCTGTATAATCGTGCAACTAGTAAAGGGTTGACATGATAGAGATCATTACCGCAATACAAAAAGCACTGCCAACAGTCACAACCACTAAAGGATTGAACGCGTCACTCGTTGCCGCCATGCACCATTCGGACTTTATCTGCCAGCCCGACTACCCTGTTGCGCTGCTCCACACCAAAGCCCGTATCGACAATAGCGAAGACGCTGCAGCCCTTGAGAATGCGCAGCTGTTTGACGCTACAGGCAGCACGCCGACACACCCTTCTGCCCAACAGTTCGACGCCATCGCCGACATAAACCCAAAATATCTCCAACAAGTCAGCATGATGGTACTCAATCACGCGCCGTCGAAGCCTCCGCTTTTTGATGTCAAACGTCAAAACGACTATTGGAAAAAGATACAAGAGGTAAGTCACATCAAAGCGATGGTCGATCTTTCAGAGTGGCGGGATGATGTCGGGGTGTGCGATGTCGAATTTACCCTTCGCGAGATCATTCGCAAACGCAAAGAGGTACACGCACTCAAAGATGTCGGCTTTATCTGGATCGCTGCGACGTCCAACGATGTCTCCGAAGTCTTCAGACACTATTTCCACGACAACTACGCCTATGTCAGTTCCACCCAACAAGGTTTTCACGTAGGTTGGAGCCCTACTCTCCGCGCTGTCAGCATGCGCTCCTTTGTCTGTCCGCCAAAATAGCCCCTGCTTAAACCAGACTAAGAGCGCAATACCATCTCAAAACCCTTGCTCTTTACACATGCTCTATAAGATAGACTCCAATAAAAAAATAGGCAATCAGTATGGATCAGGTTACAAAACAAGAGGCTATAAAAGGTGCATTTTTTGGTGCAATTGTGGGTGATGCGCTTTGTCTGGGCAGTCACTATGAATATGATGCCGTAAAAATTTACGAAGCATACGGGCAGAAACCCATAGAGAAGTTTATGTCGCCGGGCGAGATGATGGGCGGACAGACCCACGGCATCGGCTGGGGCGAACGCAACTACCATCCCGGTAAAAAAGCGGGCGGAACGACCGATTACGGCGACTACAACATCGTGGTCCTTGAACATCTCGCCGCAACGGCTGAACCGGCCCGTCCCTTCTCCGTCGAAGCCATGATCCCACACTGGATGAACCGGCTGGAAAACGGCTGGGGTTCATGGATCTGTACGATGACCAAAGAGACTTACCACCAGGTCAGACAGGGTGTTCCTGTAGAACGCCTCGGCGGTATCTCAAACGCCATGGCCATTCGTCATGTTGCGGCGCACGCCTATTATGATGACGAAGCGATCCTGGCGGATGTCGCTCGAAAAGCAATGTTTACCCACAAAGACCTGACGGCACTCGCCGGCGGCGAGTATTTTGCCCGGGTAACCCACCGCGTCATAAACGGCGCTACCCCATCGGACGCCATAGAGAGTGTTGCGGTTCAGATGGGCGGTTTCATTGAAGCTAAAGTCGCACAGGCGATCGCAAAGGTCAAAGAAGAGGCTGACCCGAACAGCTCACTTTCCAAAGAGAAGTTCTCGGATGACCTGGCGCTTACCAGCATGGCAAGATTGTGGGACATCGGACGATCCGAGCCTATTCGTGTTGGTAAAGCCAGCCCGACAGAAGGCACCCTGCCCGGTGCTGTTTACATTATCTTAAAATATGCAGACAGAGACGATGCGCTCAAAGTCGCGCTGCAGGCCAATGCCATGATAGGTGGTGACAACGCCTCGCGTGCTATTGCTATCGGCATGGTTTTAGGTGCCTATAAAGGGGTAAATGCCATTCCTGCCGAGTGGAAAGAGAGTCTGGATCAGTGGGACTATTGCGACGACCTGCTTAACACCTTGCCGCTGCTCAAAGAGGCCTAAAAAGTTTTAATGGCTTCGCACAAGCGCTGCAAAGTCTATCTCTTCCTGGGGTTCTTCCTCTTTTTTGTACTCAGGTTCGCCGCTGAAGATGTAGTCACTGCCTTTGAGTATGCAGCCTTTCATGCCCGGGACACACGGTTTTTCGACGCGTTTACAGTACCCTTTATAGTCATGTTGACAGCTCCAGCCCATATGCCACCTCTCTTTAATAACCCTAATTATAACATTCAGCGCAAAAAAACAGATACATGTTCCTCTCTCTTGTCCGCTTTTTCGCACCCTGTACAAAACCTTTTTACGCTAAAGTGTCGTTTCTTATCTTTATAAAAGAGCCCCAAATGCACTTTAACCGAGTCCACATCGAAGTCACCAACATCTGCGGTCTGGCCTGCAGCTTTTGTCCGCCAAAACTGCAGCCCTCAAAGACAATGCCCCTTCCGTTCTTTGAAAAGGTGCTCAAACAGCTGCACGGTTATACCAAAGAGCTTGCCTTTCATGTTATGGGAGACCCGCTGACGCTTTCGAACCTCCATGAGTATCTGGACCTTTCACACCGTGAAGGCTTTGAGGTAACCTTGACGACCAGTGGTTACTACCTCAAGAAAACATCTTTTGAGACGCTTTTTCACCCGGCTGTGCGACAGGTCAACATCTCTCTCAACAGCTTCAACAAAAACAGCCTCAATCTTACCTTTGATGACTACATGGACTCTGTATTGGCATTATGCGCTGCAAAACTGGCCCGCCATCCCAAACCCTTTATCAACCTGCGTTTATGGAACTTTGATGAAGCCTGCAGCGAAGCCGAATTCAACACCATGCTTTTTGAGCGTCTCACCTCTTTTTTTGACATCCCGCTCAATGTTGAAGAGCTTTACGCGAACCGCCTCAAGTCGGTCCGCCTGGCTTCGAAGATACTGTTACATTTTGACAGCTATTTTGAATGGCCTTCGCTCAACTCAACACATGACACGCAGGGAACATGTTACGGCCTGAAATCGCACATCGGTATTCTTGCCAATGGAACTGTCGTGCCCTGCTGTTTGGATGGTGAAGGGGTGATTGAACTTGGCGATCTCAACACAACGGCCCTGGCCGACGTACTCGCATCCGAACGTGCCGTAGCAATGCGTGAAGGCTTCAAGGAAGGCAAAGCAGTTGAAGAGCTGTGCCGACGATGCAGTTACAAAGACCGTTTCAGCGGCACGGAAACAGCCGAAAGTTAGCTAAAAAAGAGGTGAGACCGTAACCTTAAAAATATAGTAAATGACAAATAAAGTTATCAAAACATAAAATAATTCATCTATGTATAAGAAAAACATATATATTTATCACATTTTTATCAAAACAGAGCAACAATATCTTTTCAGTGTATCAACTACAAACTATTTGAAGTACTTATGATATACAATTTCTTAATAATAAGATTATTCAATCAAGGTTATTAGCAATGAAAATACACCTATCCAGGCTTCTCCTTTTTGCGCTACTACTGAACTTCCCTGCACACGCTGAAAATGTCACCTATACTGACTTTAATAATATGCAAGATGATATAAACAGTCTTAATGAAACAGTCATAGAACAACAGGCGCTTGTCTCAAAACTCTCGGACGACATCGGCCTGATGGCAGACCGTATTGTTGCAATGGCAGACCGGATCGTTGCGACGGAAGAGTTGCTGTCGCAAACATTAATAGTGTTGGTCAACAACCCTGATTTTGCCGGCACCGGCAGCAGTAACGCTACTGCATTGATCTCACCGGTAGACAATGCGACACTGACAACTGCCGCACCGGTCATCACAACGATTCCCGCTTCGACCGTCTACCTCATCTACGCCTCTACAGAACCGACATTCAGTGCAGGCAATACAATCTCCCTCTACGTTGACTCTTCAACGGTACTTAGCTCAAAATGGTCACAAATAGTCGCATTTGCCGGAAGTGCAACCATCTATCTAGCCGTTAAACGTATCGACGGTAACACGATCTCGACTATCTCAAACGGTGTAAAAGTCAGTTTTTAGCGCCATGAGAACAGCTTCTGTAAAGATCTTGGCACTTTTGCTTGCGTCTATCTTGACAGGATGTTCAAACGCACCGGAAGATAAGAGTGAACCGCGATTTGACCTCTTCGGGTTCATTGATTTCGGTCTGACACTACAGGATACACTTCTTGATGCTTATAAAAGCGATCTCAACCTCTCTACCGACCTTCTCGAAGATAGTTATCTGATGATGGAACGGGTTGAAAGTATGGCGGATCGCATTACGACATCAGAAAGACTCGCAGCAGAGTTCATTACCCTCTTAACAAAAGAGCATACTTTCAATCATGCTTACAGCGGCATTTTCTCTCTAAATCCAAATTATGATGCGAACACATCGTTCTTTACTATGAATAGCTTGAATCCGTCTAAAATATATATGCTGGTCTCTTCTTCGACCCGTCTCTTTGTACCGGAAACAACGATCAAAACCCTTTTCAATGACAACAGTTCTCTCAATGCTGCCTGGCAGCGAACTGTCAGTCATCACCTCTCAGGAAATATCTATCTGAATATCTATGAGATAGAAGCTGATGGAACCGTTCAGCGTACCGGTACACCTGCCGTTATTCCGGCATCGGTCATCGCTGCTTTTTGATGATTATAACAGTTATACTTTATACATCATCGCCTTATAACTATTCGATAACGCATGAAGCCATATCACAAAATTTTGGGAATCTCTAGACAATATAAAATCTAAATGTTATTTTTGATTATTTATTAATCAATTGCGCCTCTTTTCTACCTTGAAAATAGGTCAAAATTATTAATAAAAACAATAAGTGTCCACATGAAGATAAAAATAGCCGTGCCATTAGATACTGACGGGAGGGTCTATCCTTTAAACCCCTGGACAGCACCTCTCTTTGCTATCTATTTGGTACAGGATAGAGAAGATAAGATTACCTTTGAACGTCTGGAAGAAAAAGAGAATCCCTGGACTAAAGAGGAGAAGAATATTATCTGTGATCCGATGATGTGTGGGGACGGGTGCAGTGATATAATTAGATCAGACCTCAACCATCTGGCCGACCACTACATCATCTTGGAGGTGCTAAACGGCTGCAGTTACCTGATTGCTGAAATGGCCTGCAGCAATGTCGAAAAAGTTCTTGAGCATGGCGGCATCGAAATTTATGAACTACCGCCCATTATAAAAGAGCCTGACCTGGCGATCAAACGTCTGCTTGTCAATTTGGAATTCACCTACAAGATCCAAAATATCCAAAAAGTGGTTAAATAGCCTCTGGTCCATTCCATCGATTGACAACCCGCACTCTAGACTATTGCAATATACTCCGCAACAGCTTTCAGGTCATCTTTTTGCATCGCCATCCCTTTGATCTGGTGAACCATCGCTACAACATCATCATAGGATCTCAAATCGACACGTTTTTGAAACAGCGCCTGTGATGCAATGTAACCATGTATATTGGAAGGTTTCATGTCCAGTTTCGTCGCCAGCATATGGGTTAAAAGTGTCGCATTGTAAATATCTTCAACACTGTTTTGCGAAAACTCTTTTGCTGCTTGTTCTTCGAGACCTCGTGAGATCAATTCAGCAGCGATCTCCTGTTCAAACGGGATTGGGATCTGCGAAACCATATGAGCAGGTTGAGGAAGTGCGACCAGGGTCTCACCAAAGACAACGTGAGAAGCAAATATGATGCTTCCGATAAATAATATACGATTTCGCATAAGTGCCCTTTTTTTTGAATTACTCTATTGTCTAATAATAGAGTAAACAGACGATAAATTACCATCTATATATATTATATATTAAACTCTCACGAATGGACTCAACAACTGCTATTGCTCCTATTTCTCCATAATAAAGAGATTATTACTCTTATGACACACCTCTTGAAAACGTTCTTTCAACTCTCTATCAAAGCTCATCATGTAGATGTCACAATATTGCAGATCAAGTTCTACGAAGGTCTGAAGCAGAACATCATCAGCTACATTTTTACCGTGATCACACTTTGTGAAGTTAAAGGAGTGCAGTGTCTTTCCATAGTCGTAGAGGTTGGCTTCCCACTCTCTCTTCTTGAGATACAACGAATCCGGGTTTGCGGCCAGATAGATATGGTCGTCTTCGATCTCAAACGGTTCAATAAGATCGTTAAAGATAGAGGAGATACTGGAGAAGTTCTCAATGTCCCAAAAGAGATAGGGTGTATGGGTTTTGCTTTTGTGCTTTTTGTTAATAAGTGTCACACGTTTGGCAATGTTGAAATGGGTATGCGCCGTGTCATTGATAAGCTCTATAGAGTTTTTCAGCTGTTTGGCATCGGTCGTTGTGAACCCCATGATCTTTCCAAGCTCAATATACATCGCAAGGTTTTCCAACTCTTCTCGGGCTCCCCCTTTCTGATAGCGCTTGAGTCTAGCGATCTGCCCGGCACTAAAAAGCAGGCTGATGTTCAGAGAGTTACGGCTGGCAAAGAGCTGCTGGACTTTATGAAAGATCTTTTTCGCCTCTTTCGTATCGGGCAGTGTGATCGAACCCACATATTTACGTCCGATAAATACTTTTTGCATGAAAACCCTCAGATAATTAATGGCTGTATCATAGCAAAGCAAGATTATAAAAAAACACTACCTATATAACGAGTAAATAATTTAATAGCTCTGTTTAAGCGTAGTGCTAGAAACAGTGCTTTGTCAAAAAACGGTGAAGTTGGTTGGCAAATTCGTGGGCGTCTTTTTGGCTGAAGGGCTTGGGTCCCTTTGTCATCTCACCGCTCTCTCTGATCGTCTCCATCAGGTTACGCATCGCCAGATACTGTTTGATGTTATCTACGTTAAAAAGCTCACCCCTGTGGTCAATAGCATAAGCCTTTTTGGTGATAACACGATCAGCCAGGGGAATGTCGGCAGTGATGACCAGATCACCCTCTTCGACCATCTCCACAATTTGATGATCCGCTTCGTCCGCACCCTGCTCTACTATGATGTATTTAACATATTCGGAGGGGCCTAAGGTTATCTTTTTATTGGAGACCACGTAGGTTGGCAGTTTGAGCCTTTCAATAGAACGGAGCACGATCGGTTTTAAAAGATTGGGGAAGGCATCTCCGTCTATATATAGGGTGATCCCTTTAGATGACATAGAGCACGACCATTAAAAAGTGACAGATACTTCCGCCCATGACAAAAAGGTGCCAGATAGCATGGTTAAACGGTAGAGAGTCCCAAACATAGAAGATGACACCAAAGGTGTAAGAGAGTCCCCCGGCCAATAGCAACCACAAACCGCCCGGGTCCATAACACCCAAAAGCGGTTTGATCGCAATGACGATCATCCAACCCATTAGAAGGTAGAGGACCAGAGAGAGCTTTTCAAAACGACCAGGATAGGCAAATTTAAGATAGATACCGGCTATCGCCACACTCCAGACAACTCCGAAAAGAGTGTAACCCAAGGTATTTCCCAGAGAGATCAAGGTGACATGGGTATAAGACCCTGCGATCAGTATATAGATCGAGGCATGGTCAAACTGCTGAAATCTTTTTTTAAGATCATGGTGGGTTATTGCATGATAGAGGGTTGACGAACCGTACAACATAATCAAGGTCGTTCCAAAGAGGATACTGGCCAATACAGATAGTAGAGAACCGCTCTGAGAAGAGTATGCTACCATGATCGTCAAGGCTGCAATACTCAGTGCCAGGCCGATACCGTGCGTTATGGCATGCCATATCTCTTCAATTAATGAAAATTCGTTTACATCATTACTCATCGTCTGCCTTTTTCCCTCCGAGGCTTCTTCTCTGTTCATTTTTTAAAAATGCAATATACAGCAAGTACATGTATGAGAGCATGAGCAGCAGAACTGCAACAACTCGCACAAAACCAGATATTAACCAATCATACTCTAAAACTCCTAACTCAGAGAAAATGTACCAAAAGTCATGGATCGCATTGCCGCCAAGAAAAAACGGGTATCGGTTCGGTGTTTGGGAATAGGACATATACCACGACACATAGACCAGATTCTGTGCAAGCCAGATACCGCCAAGTCCCACTAAGAGCTTCTGCTCCCGTCTATAGTAGTAAGCCATAAAGATTAGAGGCAACAGCAGTTGAAACAGCGTACCGTTCAAAGCCATTATAAATTGCGGGCAATTTAAGATGTAGCAGATGCCATGGCCCGATTCATGAACGATCATGTTGGCACCGTTTATGAGGTTATGGAAAGAGAGCATTACCCCATCGAAATTAAAATGAATGATCTTTCCGTGTATCGTAGCGACATAGCTGTCACTGTATTTGCTCAGCCATATTATATAGGGAAATAGAAGCAACAACCCCAGACGGACAGCTAAGTCTTGAGGTCGCGTACGCCTCTTTTCCTTTGCTGCACGTGAACGGGCCAGAAGTTCTTCAGCCGTAATATCCTGCCATTCGTTCTCTTCTTTCAATACGGTTTTAACCTCTCTACCTTGCCGGATGGATGACGAATGGAGAGATTACCGGGTGGTGAATATTCACAGACTCACACTTGCGAGCTGTCATCACAGGCCATTGCGGCACAGCCCAATTCAGTCGTTGTGTTCCAGACGACCTGAGTATAGTGACCGCACATCTGACCTTTTGCACAACTGTCCGTCGCATAATCGTACCACTGCACTTCATCATACCAGGCTTGCACCACCTCTTCTTCTTTAACCTTTTTGAGACTGTTGTGCCAAATCCAATTTCCATTGCCGTCTCTGACAGTTGCCGTTTTAAGTGCACTTGCCCAATAAAGGTTCTCACCTGTTTTTCCAACGCTGCCATGAGAGTGGACCATACCACAACCGTCAGCTTGAAGTTTTTCCGCCCACTTTTTTGCAGCCTTTTCCAGATCTTTTGAATATTTCAACGCAGGTGAACCCGCATTTTTGCGAAGATCGTTATGCGCCTTCGTGATGGCGTTTGCATCGATATTCAGCTCTTGTCCATATATGTAAGTAAAGAACAGCAGTAATAACAATACAAGCCGCATCATAAAGTTCTCCTAGAGCTGGGTTATAGCGGTATAGGCCGTGTCCATCATCACATCAATCTCATCTTTCGTAATAATATACGGTGGCATAAAATAGACGATATGACCAAGCGGACGAAGTAAAACTCCATGTTTAAGTCCATATTCATAGACTTTGAGTCCGATTCTTGCACTGGTATCATAGCCTTTGAGTTCAACAGCAGCGACCATACCACATTGACGCACCTCTTTGACATTGTTGAGAGCCTTGAATTTTTCCAGTTTTGATGCAATATATTGTGATGTCTCTTGATTCTTAATTATAATATTTTCTGATTCGAAAAGATCCAGCGTTGCATTTGCCGCTGCACAGGCTAAAGCATTTCCTGTGTATGAATGTGAATGTAAAAAGGCTTTGTAAAGTTTATAGTCACAATAAAAAGCACCGTACACTTCTTCTGTTGTTAGTACAACAGAGAGCGGTAAATAGCCGCCGGTAAGCCCTTTCGATAACACAATATAGTCCGGTGTTATACCGGCTTGTTCACAAGCGAACATCGTTCCAGTACGTCCAAAGCCGGCCATCACCTCGTCAGCAATAAGATGAATGCCGTAAGCCGTACAGAGTTCCCGCGCTTTCGTCAAAAAAAGCGGGTGGTACATGTGCATCGAACCGGCGGCCTGGATCAACGGTTCAACGATCAAGGCCGCGATCTCATCCGGGTGTGACTTGAAACACGCTTCGAGGGCCTCGGCAGCTTCGAGGGCCGCTGCTTCACTTTGGTCTTTTGGGACCGGTGTCTGGATCGAGCGAATGAGCAGCGGTTCGTAAGTCTCTTTGTAAAGCTCGACATCACCGACGGAGAGCGCACCGATGGTCTCACCGTGATACGAATTGTTCAGGGAAACGAACAGAGGGCGTTCTCTGCCTTGGTTTTTATGGAAATGGTAGCTCATCTTCAAGGCGACTTCAACGGCAGACGAACCGTTGTCCGCATAAAAACAGCGTGTTAGTCCTTCCGGTGTCAATGCAACCAGTCTTTCACTCAAACGGACCACCTGTTCATGGGTAAACCCCGCCAAGATAACATGTTCGAGTGTGTCCAACTGTTTTTTGATGGCATCGTTGATATAATCGTTTGAATGTCCAAATATATTGACCCACCATGAGCTTATGGCATCAATGTATTTATTACCTTCAAAGTCCTCTAAATAGACACCTTTTCCTTTTTTGATAGGGATCATCGGCAAAAATTCATGATCTTTCATCTGAGTACAGGGGTGCCATATTACATCAAGATCCCGCTCGGCCATCATCGCATTGTTCATCATTTCTCCTTCATTCGATTTAGTAATCTAATCATAGCTAAAAATGCATTTGCTAAAAATGCGACAATCTGCCTAAATCAGGGAACTTTTAGCCTAGTTTAATATTTAAAAACATAAAATATAAGCAATTGATATATTAAGGGCAACATCACATATGATCACTTGGATGCAAAGACACCGAAAATACCTTGTAATCACCATCTGGATCTCAACTTTCGCTTTTATCGGCGCCGGTTTTGTCGGTTGGGGACAGTACAGCTACGGCGATAAAGCCGGATCCGTCGCCAGAGTCGGCGACATCGCTATCAGCCAGCGCGAATGGCAACAGGCCTACAGCCGTCTATATGGCCAATACAACCAGGTTTTCCAAGGAAACTTCGATGAAAAGCAGGCCGAAAGTTTTGGTTTAAAACAACAAGCGTTGCGTCAGGTTGTCGAACAGGCACTGATCTTAAATCTTGCTAACAGCTATAACCTGGAGGTGACCAAAGAGGAACTTTCCAAAGTCATCGTCGCTCAGGAGATGTTCTTTGACCAGGGCAAATTTTCAAAAGAGCTTTATGTCAAAGTTCTGAAACAGAACAATCTCAGCGTCGCTGATTATGAGAGCGATCTTCGCAACTCTATCCTGATTCAGAAAGTACTCTCACTTTTTCAAAGCGAAGCACTGCCTATTGAAGAGAAGATTCTGACTACGGTCAACAATATTTCCGACAAGATCGAGTACAAGATCCTTGACGGCAAGGACATCTCTCTCGACACTTCAGATCAGGCGCTCAAAGCCTTTTGGGAAACACGTCAACAGAACTACATGCACAAACCGTCGTTCACGCTTCAGATCGTAACACAAGAAAAGATCTCTGCCAATGCAGATGAAGCATCTATTCAGGAATACTACAAAGCAAACCGTACAGACTTTACGGATGCTGAAGGCAAGATACTTGAACTTGACGCGGCAAGAGAGCTGGTCATTGCTGCTTTAGACGAAAAAGCAACCAATAAACAAGCCCTTCGCAGTTACATCGCATTTAAAAAAGGGACCCTTGAGAGCAGCGTCCCTGTCGAGACGATCACTGTTGATGAAACCAACAATCCCTTCACTGCTGAGATCTTTTCTGAGATCACAGCACTTAACATCACAAGTCCTTTTATGAAGCCCCGTAAAGTCGGTGACAAATATGTCGCTATCAAACTCGAAAAGACAAACCCGGCTACAGCTAAATCTTTCGACGAGGCTAAAGGTGCCGTATTGGCCGACTACACTGCTCAACAAAGTACTCAAAAACTGCAGGAGCTTGCCAACAGTTCACTTGCAAGTTTCAAGGGAATCAAGAGCGGTTTCCTAACATCGACGCAGAGCACGCCTCTTAGAGGACTGAACGATGCAGAGTCAAAAATGTTCATCTCTAAACTGTTCGCCTCGACACAACAACGCGGTTATGTCCCGGTCAGTGACAACAAACTGGTACTATTCAACATCGTTGAGCAGAAACTGGCAGAGACGCCAATCGGTACAGAAGCGGCTCAAGTGGCCCGCCTGAAAGCTTCTATCTTCAATGCATCGCTTATTAAGATGCTTGAGAGCAAGTTTACCGTCGAATCTTATGTAGGAGGCAACTAGCGTGAGCAGATCAGTTTTAGCAATTGACATCGGTTCCACCAAAATCTGTGCGATCATCGCCAATATTGATTCTGAGAACAATATACAGATCACAGGTGCCGGAATTGCTAAAGCTCAAGGCCTTAAAAAAGGCAGCATCACGAATATCGAGTTAGCCTCAAAATCGATTAAAAGTGCCCTTTCAGATGCGAAACGTGTCGCCGGAACTGAGATCAAAAAAGCGACCGTCAGTATCTCCGGTGCCTATACAAAGAGCCTGGTCTCGAGCGGTATCGTCAACATTCCGAACAAAGAGATCTCGCTCAAGGAGATAGAGCGTGTTATGCGTACCTCTCTCTACAATGCCAACATTCCAAACGAATATGAGATCCTGCACACTCTCCCTTTCAACTTTAAGGTAGATGACCAGGATTACATCGAAGATCCGCTTGGGATGAACGCATCACGTCTTGAGGTCGAGACCCACATTATCACGACCCAAAAGTCAAACTTTCACAATCTTCGCAAAGCAGTACGTGCTGCGGGCGTTGAAGTTGACAATGTTGTTTTGAGCGGCTATGCCTCTGCGATTGCCGTCTTGAATGACGATGAGAAAGAGCTTGGTGTCGGAGTTGTCGACATGGGCGGAAGCACCAGCAATATCGTTATCCACTCAGGCAACTCTATTCGCTATAACGACTTCCTGGGTGTCGGTTCCAACCATATCACCAACGATCTCTCTATGGCACTGCATACACCGCTCAATGTGGCGGACAGTGTCAAAATGGAGTACGGTTCGCTGCACTCGCCCAACAACGACCTGATAGAACTGCCTATCATCGGTGACGAGACTTCAACCCATGAAGTCTCTCTGGAAGTGGTACACAATGTCATCTATGCCCGTGTTGAAGAGACGTTGATGATCATTGCCCAATCTCTGGAAAAAAGCGGTCTGAAAGAGCAGATGGGCGCCGGGATCGTCTTAACCGGCGGTTTTACCAATATGGAAGGTCTTCGTGAGCTGGCAAGTGCCATCTTTGACAATCTGCCCGTGCGTATTGCCAGACCGATTGAAGTAGACGGTCTCTTTGACCAGCTTCGTAACCCTGCCTATTCCGGTGCAGTCGGACTACTAAGATATGAAGCCAACGGCTATTCACTCTATGAAGTGGATGTCAACAAAAAGATGCGTCACACGAAAAATGACTTCGACGAACTTGCTATGCCGGATCTTGCGGATGTAGAGACCAGCGGTATACCGACTATTGATGACGAATCCCCTGCGAAACCCAACAGTGTGAAGATTGGAAAACCTATCACCCCTATGAAGTCTAAAGGTGAACAGGAAGCAGGCGCGTTTTCAAAATTCTGGAACTGGATGACCCAGTTATTTTAACAAGGAGTGTAAA
This sequence comes from Sulfurimonadaceae bacterium, assembly GCA_041596355.1. Lineage (GTDB taxonomy): Bacteria > Campylobacterota > Campylobacteria > Campylobacterales > Sulfurimonadaceae > Sulfonitrofixus. The sequence continues at coordinate 107,219 of JBFHIS010000009.1, forward strand.
ATGAGTAGTGATTTGTTTATAATCGAGGAATCAACTCGACAAACCGGTGCTAGAATCGTTGCTGTTGGTGTCGGCGGCGGTGGTGGCAACATGATCGGCCACATGATCAAAGAAGGGGTTACCGGAATTGAGCTGGTCGTAGCAAATACGGATGCACAAGTGCTTGACAGCTCTTTGGCAAACACGAAGATCCAACTCGGCGGTAAGCTGACTAAAGGTCTTGGTGCAGGAATGAAACCATCTATCGGTAAAGATTCCGCATTGGAGAGCTATGACGAATTACGTACGGCTCTCGATGGTGCAGACATCGTCTTTATTGCTGCCGGTCTTGGCGGCGGCACCGGAACAGGTGCTGCGCCTATCGTTGCACAGATCGCCAAGGAGATCGGTGCATTGACCATTGCCGTTGTCACAAAACCGTTCAAGTTTGAAGGTGGAAAACGTTCTAAACTTGCCGAAAAAGGTCTTGAAGATCTTAAAAGCGAATGTGACTCTATCGTTGTTATCCCAAATGACAAGCTTCTCTCTATCATTGACAAACGTCTTGGTATGCGTGAAAGTTTCAAGATCGTTGACTCGGTTCTTGCTCAGGCCGTAAGCGGTACTTCCGGTGTTATTTTGGCACACGGTGAGAATGACATCAACCTTGACTTTGCCGACCTTAAAACGGTCATGAACCACCGTGGTATGGCATTGATGGGTATGGGTGAATATCAGGGCGAAAACGCTGCTTACGAAGCGATCAAAGCGGCAATCGAATCGCCGCTGCTCGACAACATGTCTATCAATGGGGCAATGGGTGTGCTTGTTCACTTCCACATGCACCCTGAATTCCCGATGATGGAGATGTCAGAAGCAATGGACATCGTACATGAGAGTGCCGACGGCGATGCCGACGTGATCTTTGGTACAACGACCGATGAGAGCATGCCTGTAGATGCTATCCGTATTACGCTGGTTGCGACAGGTTTTGAAAAAGATCTTAACCAGGGCGTTAATAACGAGACATTCGTATCTGACACGACGGCACAGCCGCAGACAACCGTAACACAACAGACACTACGTCCGAAAATGGTTGTAGGCGGCGATATCAGTGACGACTATCTCGACGTTCCGACATACATGCGCCAACAAAAAGACTAACCAGAACCAATGCACTCCTTCGAAGAGGTAATGAAGGCCAAAACACTACTTGGCCTTCGTGACACCGCCTCTCTCCCTGAAATAAAAACACGCTATAAAAATCTGATGCACCAATGGCACCCCGACAAACACCTTGACGAAACAGAGACAGCGACCAAAATGAGCAGCGACATCATTGAAGCCTATAAGATCATCTTAGAGTACGTTAAGCAGTACGAATACCGTTTTGACGAAGAGTTTATCAAAACGAAGACATTATCGCCTGCAGAGTGGTGGAATGACCGCTTTGGAGGAAGGTAAACAGCGTTAAGCGTTAAGCGTTAAGCGTTAAGCGTTAAGCGTTAAGCAAGATGGCGAAGCTCATCTTAAAAAACTCTTGAACAGTAAAAAGTTTCAGATTTGGTGTGAGTTGTGCAGAAGTGATCCCGAAGGCGCACTGGTGTGCGTCGAGTGGTGAACTGAAGCGCAAATCGCGCCGAAGCTGGAACTTTTTTAGTCGATGAACGTTACGATATCTTTCATCGCTACACGGGCAGGCTGATACGTATTGATCTTGGCATCCGTATCTTCGAAACCTACAACAACACTGTAAAGCAGTGAGTAGTTATCCGGAACACCCATCACTTTAGAGATGATCTTGCCATATTCTGTTGTTGAACCTTGCGGTACAGAAGCCAAACCATAACCCTCTGCTGCCAACATAAGGTTTTGCATGTATGCACCACAATCTATTAACGGTCCCTGTGCACCGTTAATGAGTTCATTTTCAACATAAACAAAAAAGACATTCCGTGCGCCGAACCAGCGGTAGTTGTCAAACCACATTTTCTGACGGGTCTCATCATCATGACGGTCTACTTCCATTAACTTATAGAGCCCTGCTCCGGTAAGAATACGGCGTTTTTTGTAAGGATTGATCCAATTAAGAGGATAATATTGTATATGCTGATCAACGTCACCACCCGCTTCGATGTGTGCGATGATCGCGTCCCCAATATTGGTAAGCATCTCCGTATTACTGACTGAATAGACAGTCCACGGCTGCATATTTGCACCACTTGGTGTCATCGCAGCTGCTTCTAAAATCTTCTCTATCGTCTCGTTAGGAACTAATTTATTTAAAAACTTTCGCTTTGATGCACGCCCTTTAATAGCGTCAATCACATTCATACTTTCCATTTGGCTTAACTCCATCTTATTATAAGCGTGTATTTTACAGTAAGCCTACTTAGATAAGGGTAACTGTTTTCGCTTCATCCTCCCCGACGCCTTAATTTACCTTTTTATCGAGCATTTTCAACAGATCTTTTAATCTTTTTATATCCTCTTCATCATATTTTTCTGCATATTTTATAATGTGATACAGGCTGTCTATCTTATCAATAACATCACTGACATAGAGACTTTTTAAACGATTTAAAAAGTCATGCATACTTTCATCTCTCTCTTTGACAAAGCCATCTTTTTTAACCTGCTTAAAAAGCGGTGTCATCATGCATAAAACACCGTCTTTACATCTCTGTGCATTGACAAAGAGCGCCAATATTATGGACAGTATGACAAAAAGCAGTGCATAAACGATGAACTTGACCAGATAGATCGTATTGTTCAACAGGTTGTGAAGTACTTCCATCTGCTTGACACGACTATACTCTAAAATCCATGTCTCAATGACATACTTGGCGTACATAAAACGCAGATTGGTATAACGCAGCAACTGTTCCATTTTACCCAGGTTGCTGCTGCCCGGATTTTGCAGTGTATCAGTTTCAACACGCTGGGCTAATCGTGTCGTCTCTACTCTCGTCCACCCTTCTTTCTCCAGATAGACCTCAACCCAGGCATGCGCAGAGTACTCTCTAACGACAAGGTAATTGTCCAAAGCTTCATCAGTATCGACCAAGAAACCTGTAACGACCCGGGTCGGAAGTTTTGCCACTCTTGCCATATAGGTAAAAGCAGCTGCAAAATGGACACAATACCCTTTTTCACTCTCCTGTAAAAATGAGTCTATCGGCCTCGCCTTGTCTAAGGGGTCCGGTTTTAGAGTATAGACCAAATCAAGCGACCTGAAATAGCGTATGAGGTTGTTCAAGGTCTCTTTATCACTCGGGGCTATCAACTTCTCTGCAGCCTCGGCACTTATCCTGTCACGTTTTTTATCGACTTGCAGAGAAGCTTGCCTAATGACATCGCTAATGGGTGCATTCATTGTATAGGAGAGATAAGAGCGCAGTGCATATCGATAGACTTTCTCGACTTTTTCTTTACTGACAATAGTGTAATCATCGAACAGTGTACTTTTTTCGGGTGCTGCTTCCGGCAGATCGATACTGTAGAGCCACTTCTCATTATGCGGATAAAGCGTCACTTTGTAACCTACACTTTCACCCAGGTCGACTGCCCTCTTCTCAGGGGTTAATGGCTTTATGAGTGTGCTCTCCAACTGTCTGAACGAATCATTACTGTCGACATAGAGTGTTGTCCCGCGAAAATAGAGTTCCCTGTTTCGCGGCAGTGTCTCGTCAAAATAGAGCTCCATAATGACCTGCGACGACGGAACCATAAGCGCATCACTGCCTAACGACATTCGGCCGTTGTGACCGCTTCTTTTGACCAGGTCATCACGAAATCCATAGTCTGCTTTTTCAAAACTGATACGCGGAAACACCAGAAAGAGAAGAGCCACCACCGGCAGAGAGTATGCAAAAATGGAGAGCGACATCTTGAGAACATCGCTGAGCGAACTGTTCATCTTGTGCCAGACAAAAAGCAGTAAAAAGATGAAAAGGACAAAGACCATATAAAAGAGCATGCCAATAGAGTTGTGCAGGAAAAACGAAAGCATCAGCAGCATACCGGGTGAAAAAGCAAGATAGAAGTTCAACTCCCCTTTCATACGCTGAAGCGTAACAGCATAAATAAGCAGCGCATTCAAAAAGGAGAGGTAGAGTGCGAACTTGCTGAACGATGAGAAGTTGAAGTCCGTGTAAAAAGAGCTGATGACCGACAGCAGTCCGAAAAACATCAAACCGTACTGCAGAGGTTTAGAGAGTTCCCGTTTAATGAGCAAAGCAGCAAAAACAACCAGCAGATAGACAAGCATCGGGAACTTTAACCGCTCCAAATGCGGCAATATAGACAAAAACAGCGCTATGTCTACAAGATGCAGACTCTTTGGCGGCGACTTAATATTGGCCAAGGTAGGTGAGAATCTCATCACTGCTCATCTTTGTACTGTCCAATAGTTTCTGTCCTATCGAAATGGTAAAGGCATAAGAGCGCTGCTCGCACTCCAAGACCCACAGAGTAAGTTGTGAAAGCCGCTGCTCCGTCTCAGAGCCGCACGACACAAAGTCAAAATGAAGCACTGACACTTCATTGGTATGGGAAAAGACCTTACTCATCAGTGTTTCACCCTTGGCTAAAGAGGGCCAGTATATCTGAGAGAACCGGTCGCTGTTTTCATACGTCTTAATCCCTTCAAAGTCATCTTTCTCTCCATACAGGGCATTGTTCCTGGCGATGAAGGTGTCTATGCTCTCACCTATTGGTTCAGGATAGACCACAAACTCCCTGTTGATGTCAAAGACCTTGAAGAAGATCTGATGCGGCAAAGGAAAACCGCTGTCACACTGCACACTCTCCAGTTTTGCGCTGCCTCTATGGGCATACTTGTGAGAGAAGGTCAGCACCTCAGGCCTGTTGGCCCGAATGATCTTGCAGTGCTGTTTTTCATCTGAACTGATACAGCTGATGTCATAGAGGTCGCGCTTTGATGAGGACAAAGAGAGGGTATAACGGCTTGTTTTGTTGGCAAACACTCTTTGCAAAGAGAGCAGTTCCACCTCTAAAGCACGAATATTGTTTCGGCCAAAGGCGTAACTGCTAATGGAGAAGGCAAAGGTGAAGAATAGCGCCAGATAGACAATATTATAGTTGTGGATATAGGCCTGCATAAAAAGTGCGACAAATATAAAGATAAGCAGATAGATATATTTTGTCGGTCTCTCGCTGCCCTTTCTAGCAATCTTGGCAAATGAGCGCGAGAATCTTTTTTGCAGCAGGTTCAGTACTATCACGGGCAGTTAACTCCAATCGATGTATAACAACAGGCTCTAAGACATCCGTGACGTCATTAGGCGTAACAAAGTCTCTGCCTCGTATGATGGCATAGGCTTTTGAGAGCTGTAAAAGTGCCAAGCCCCCTCTGGTTGAGAGCCCATAGACAAACAGCCCATGTTCACGGGAGACATCGATAATGTTCTGAATGAGATCCAGGATTGCATCACTCACATGAACCTTTTTACTTAACGCCAACAGATGCATAACATCCTCTTTGGCAAAGGTATTGAGTGTCTGTCCTCTGTTGAGATCACCTTGTCGCAATATCTCACGTTCCGATGCTCTGTCGGCATATCCCAGTGAGATCGTACAGATGAAACGGTCCAGTTGAGAACTTGGCATCATAAAGACACCCGACTCTTCATAAGGGTTTTTAGTGGCAATAACAAAAAAGGGTTCCTCTATCAGATAGGTCTCGTTCTCAACACTCACCTGGTGTTCCGCCATCGCTTCCAACAGAGCACTCTGCGTCTTGGGCGTCGCACGGTTGATCTCATCGGCCAGCAGTATAGAGCTGAAGATAGGCCCTTTTTTAAAGCGGAACTCCCCTCTTTTGACATCAAAGTAGTTGACGCCGATAATGTCTGCCGGCAGCAGGTCCGAAGTAAACTGAATACGCCCGAACTCCAAGCCGAGGACATGTGCAAGCGCCTTGGCCAAGGTTGTCTTGCCGACACCCGGCATATCTTCGATGAGAAGGTGTCCGCCGGACAAAAAAGCCGCCATCGCCAGCTCGATCTTATCGCGTTTACCGATAACAACCTTTTCGATCTCGTCAATGATAGTGTGGATCAGTATATGGCTCTCTTGCAAATTTTTTCCTACCTGTTTTATATGAAATAGCATATCACAAAAGAGTTAAGGAGGCTACCGGATGGAGTAACCTGAAGATGAACCCTTTGTGGTGTTTGACAACTTATACTTAAATTAATAATTTATAATATTATATTTTGTATCCATAATGTTACTTATTTAAAGCCATAAAAAGATAAGATTAGTACACACGCCATATGAAGGGAAGAAAAATATTTTGAATGTCGTAAAAGTTGAAACATCTCTTCGAAAAAGTGTGTTGTGCAGTATCGTTGCCGGAACAGCATTAGTAGCTCTTTTTGCGATTCTTTACATTTTAGGATTGTATCTTCAACTTTTTGTAGCTGATGGCTATGAGTTTTTGATTACGATGTTTGTCCTAATAGTACTAGTGGGAACATTTTTAGATCAGATCATCAATGTGTTCATTCAAAAAAGAGAGTTCTTTATTATTGATCATCATGGTGTTACGGTCGGTCATAGCTCATTGTTGGGTACAACACAAGAGACTTACCCCTTAACGCAAAGCAGCTCGATGAACATACATTTTCAAGGTCTTTGTTTTGAAGTAATTGAGCTCTATCTTTTTTCGGAAAAGATATTGATAGAGAAATCTGCATTAGCCACATCCAATTATGAAGATATAAAATCCTCTTTACAGAAAGTCATTACAAGATAATTCATATCCCGGGGGCTGACTCGATCTTGTTTTTGATCTCGGTCATAATCGTGTGAATCAGTAGTTGATTTTCTTTAACTTGATGTTGAAGCAGTTATTAATTTCGAAAAGAGTGAATCGATGTTGTCAACATTGTACATGACTACTAAGAGCAAAATCAAAAATAACCATGTGCTAAACGGTATCTTTATAGATACAGGTTCACCGCAATTTGGGCATTTTTTGGCATTCTCACTTATCTCTTTGCCACAACCTTCACATTGAATCAGTGCATGCATCATCAACTCCTCTATAAGTTTTTGAAATATTATACAACAAATATATGTTGAGAAACTATAAATAAATTTTTTATAACACAAAAAATTACTATAAGCACAATAAGAAAATCTCACTGTATTTGTAGTCAACTTGGGTAAGAACCAGATTATTATTGAATGCAAGCCGGTTAAAGAGTCCGGCTAGAACAGATTCAGCGCGGTATCACGACAGATAAAATCATTTGTTACTGTGTTTTCAGATTGTTTTGTAAATGAGTGCGTGCTGGATTTGGACTTGGGACTATCTCTCTTGCAGGTAGCGTCACTAAAAATTTCCTGGAGGCATTTGAAGGTTCAAAACAGATCTATCTCTATACAAACTGTTTAGAGAGTTCATGATCCGAGAAGAGCCTATTGCCCTCCCATCTCAAAATAACTTATTACGCCAATACCGATAATCCCATGAATCTATTTCACGACAAACATCAAACGCATACGGCGAACGAAAAGTACGGCGAGTGCGACAGCGAGGATCTTGAAATCGATCTCACTGCCCATATGCAATGCTTGAAAAGCATCACTTTGTGTCGCTTCGGCACCGAGCCGCTGCATCTCTAATATTTTAGGGGTGTAAACGGCGCTGAACATCAACCCGCTGACGATGACAAAAAAGGCACTGATCATCGACCAGTTGTCACGGCGACCGTGTTTGTACTCGTTGGCTTCAAAGATAAAGACGACCAAGGCCAAAAACGAGATGACGTAGCTGAAACGGCGGAAGATCTCTGCCATCAAGATACCTTCGTTGTAATGGTCCAGCAAGGCACCTGCCAGATAGCTGTCCGAGTTAAAGATCGTCGCAGCGACAAAGATGCCGAGCGTCAAAACCGCGCCGAGCGTCATTGCCACAAAAAGAAGATAGCTCACTATAGTCCACTGTTTTATTGTCATATCGTTTCCTTATTATCGTTTTAGCACAAAGCCGCGGTCATGTCCGGCCAGGTCTTTGTAAAATTTCAGTTCATTGTACCGGGCATTTTCTAAATAAGCCGTTACCTTCGGCTTTTGGTCATACCCCATCTCGCAGGCGAAGCAGGGAATATTACGTTTGTTGACCTCATCCAAAAGCCGTTGAATGATCTCGTCGCCTATCTCGCCGCCGAACAGGGCCAGGTCGGGCTCATAGTCAAGGTTACGTTCCAGAGGCTCATCATTGGCGATGTAAGGCGGGTTGGAGACCAGAATGTCGATCTTCTCGCCTACCGGCTCCAGCAGGTCGCCTTGACGCAGTTCAATGCGTTCATTAAGCCCAAAGGCTTCGATGTTCTTTCTGGCCACCTTCAGCGCGTCAAGACTGATGTCTACCGCGATGATCTTCGCTTTAGGCAATTGCTGCGCCAAAACCGTTGAGATGATCCCGCTGCCGACACCCACCTCAACGATGGTCAGTTCCTGATCTGCGTCGGCGAGTGCCAACACCTCATCAATAAGCAGTTCTGTCTCGGGACGGGGGATCAATGCTCCCTCTTCGATATGGAACTCCTGTGAGTAGAAACTGACACGGTTCGTAATGTACTCCAGGGGCTGGTCCTGCTTACGGCGTTCGACCCAGTTTTCCAGTTTGGTACCCTCTTCTATGAGGTCAGATTCATGCGTCATCAACCACAACTCATCTTTTTGAAGCAGTGCCATGACGAGTAGCTGCGCCTCGCGTCTTGGACGTTCAACAACATCTTTTAGTTCCGCTGTGATCCGGGTAAGCCACTCGCCGACCGACATCAATCGATCGATGGACATGATCCCTCTAGTGCGCTGTCTGACTGGTTATGAATGTCGAAGCCCAACTCTTTCAGACGTTCCAGTACCGGTGGATGGGTGTAGTAGAAAAAGATATAAATAGGATGCGAGAGCGGGAAACTTTTGTTTTCGCTCACAAGCTTTTTGAGCGCTTCACTCAAAAAGAGTTTCCCGCCAAGGTCGGCACCTGTTTTGTCCGCTTCATACTCATTGTGACGACTGACGATCCCCATAATAGGCATCATCACGAAACTGAGCAGCGGCATGACCAGCATAAAGAGTATCATCATGTTGGCTGCACTTTTTTGAACACCAAGTTCCATATAAAGTGTGTCCGGAAGGTTACCGAACAGCGCGAACATGGCAAAGAGCATACCACCCATCAAAGCGATATTTTTGTAGATGTCACCGTGCTGAAAGTGCCCAAGTTCATGACCAAGTACTGCCAACAGTTCGTTCGCTGAGAGTTTCTCAAGCAAGGTGTCAAAAAGTACCACCCGTTTTGTCTTGCCTAACCCGCCAAAGTAGGCATTAAGACGGGCATCACGTTTTGAAGCATCCGAGATAAAGACGCCTGAACTTTGAAAGCCCGTCTCATCCATAAGACGGTTGATCTGTTGGTTCAACTCTTCATCTTCCAACGGTGTCAACTTGTCGAAGAAGAGCGCACGAAGCGTCGGGAAAAACATGTTGAGCAAAACGATCACACCAAAGATGAAAGTAAAGCTCCACAACCACCACAGTTCAGTCGAAGAGATGATGACGTAAATACCCCAGACGATCAGAGCACCGAAGATCGCTGTCAGCGCTGTTGAGATCAATGTGTCTTTGATATAAAGCGCCTTGCTTGAACGGTTAAAACCGAATTTCGCATCCAGAACAAATTTTTCATAATACTCTATCGGCAATGCGATGAGACCGTTGATGAAAATAAACGCCAAGACGGCATAGATGGTAGAAAGCGCCGGGTCAAAGACCATAAAGGTCTCTTCGATCCAACTGATACCGAAACTCATCCAACCCATAAAGAGCATAAAATCTAAAAGTGTTGTGAACATAGAGAGTTTCTCTTTTGCAACCGAATAGTTACCGGCTTTAAGAAATTCAGCGGCGCTCATCAAGAGAGCACTTTGACGTTTTGCCTGATTGACATAACCGATCTGCATTACGCTCACATAGATTTTAATCAGTACGTAAAGGGTATATATCCCGATTATCGCAGTTACCATTGTAGACCTTTAGGGTTCAAAAAATTGCAGTATTGTATCATTTTTAGCAGTGTGAAGTAGAGACGCTTGTGCGACATCCGTTATTAGCATGTGCCAGGCCTGTTTCTTTTGATCGTTGCGACATAAAATAGCGGTATGGCATCTGCTCTATAGCCGTTGGCTATCTAGTGACGCCGGTGCCTTTTTGAACAGCAGGTACTTTGACGATACTGTCATCTGTCTTAATCATATCATCCGGTACGAAGTACATTCTTGCTGCAAAGTAGATCGTTCCGATGATCAGACCGGCAAGGATAACAGCCCATACAATGCGACGTTTTTCCCCTGCCAAAGTGTTGTAGTCACCCATATCCTGTAGTCTTGGCTCACTCATATGTCACTCCTAATAATAAATAATAATAGAAAGGATACAATTTTTTTTTATCGTGCCCGTAAAGTGTGCGAGTTAACGTGACGGGCTAAGTTTACTTTTTGCATATTTTATACGTCAGGTCCGGCTCTAGGGTGCCCTTAAAAGAAAAAAAATATCTCCTTTTTCCGGTGTGTTGATGTCTGCAGAGAGCACTTTGCTCTTTGAGCAGCTAAAGAGGCTATACGCCTTTTACCTTTGCTATAATGGCAGGTATGAATGACTTTATTCCAGAGATAGAACCGACCCCTACTTTTAAAACGAAACAGTGCAACTGGTTAGTACAGATCGTCGCCTTTAAACTCACCTACATGCCTCTTATTCTGACCGCGCTTGTTGCCTATATGGTCGACCTTTTTTATGCCATTGCGACACTTCTTATCAGCTATCTTGTCACAGGAATCGTCCGCTCGTACATGCGCAACAACTCCATTCCCAAAAAGCAGCAGGAGTACAGTTACAGCGACAAAGCGATCGCCGCCTGGTTTTTGTACCGGACCTACTGTTTCGGCGATCAGAAGTAGTTGATGCAGCTAACCTACATCACCGATCTTAACAGTGCCGAACTCAACATCTATCGGCAGCTACGTGACAAAGCCTTCAGTGAAGACAACAGCTTTATCGCCGACAGTCCCAAGGTGGTCAACATCCTGCTGGAAACCCCGATAGAGGTCAAAAGTCTTCTCGCAACGCAAGAGTATTATGAAGAGTTCAAAGAGCTTATCGTCCAAAAAGAGATTCCGACTCTCTATGTTGCCGACAAAAAAGTGATGGAGGGCATTGTCGGACACAAGGTTCACCATAACTGTATGATGCACGGTATCCGCCCCAAAGAGAGTGCGCTGGAAGAGCTTGGTGACCATATTATTATGCTTGATGAGATCTCATCGACTGAGAATATCGGTTCCATCGCCAGAAGCGCCGCTGCGCTCGGCGTCAACTCCTACCTTCTGCCAAAACAGGGTCCCCACCCATTTAACCGTAGAGCTCTGCGCGTCTCCATGGGTCTTGCAAGCCGTCTGAAAATCAACCAATATGACGACATCTTTACCACACTGGAAATATTACGCGCGAATGGCTACAGGATCTTCGCAGCAGAGGTCACCCCCGAGGCAACACCGCTTGCCGCAGTCAAAGTGCCGGAGAAGTGGGTACTGCTGATGGGGCACGAAGGCAGAGGGCTTTCCCAAGAGGTGCTTGCCGCCTGTGATGAAGCCGTGCAGATAGAGATGGAGCCCGACATCAGGAGTTTCAACGTCGGGGTGGCCGCTTCCATAATGATGTATCAATTTAAACAGAGAAGTCTTTGATTCATTGAAATACTCTTTTAAGACGTTTTAATTGCACTTCTTAATTTGATCTCTATGATATTTTAAATTTTTTTAATTACTTCATAGCACTAGTATGTTACTTTTTTTCTCTGCTCGTACAGAGAAAAAACCTAACGAAAAAAAGAGAGTACGAGGGCGGTCACAGTCACAGCTTGAACCATCAAAGACTCTGACTTTCGAAATGCCTCCGTAGGTTCCAGCTGTACCAGGACGCAGTAGTATGTCGAGAATATTCGAACTCCTTTTACGTTCTTTATCCTGATTCGACACCGGGACTAACAACTTTCAAACAATCCAAGTAGGGATCAAAGCATAGCTTTGACATTAAAATAGATGCGTCACCTCTTTGCTTTTTTTCGTGGCATCTGCAGAGTGAACTGGAATACTATTTGTCACGTTAAGAAAATCACTCTGTTTGAGCGTAGCGAGTTAGGGATTTTTAGTGACAAATAGTATGGAAGTGAAGCAGTCGACAGCACGTCGACCTCGAAGCCGTCACGAGCGGTTTTTCGTTTCCTTTTTGTCGAGTCAAAAAGGAAAGAGTGTATTCAAGGATGTTTAAATGTCCAACACATTCATATAGTGCTAAAAGATCATACCGTGAGCAAGTAAATTACAAGTAGCAAAAAAGTATAAAAGAGAGAGAATAAACCGGATTTTTACAGCAAACATAAATACAAAATAAATCCAGCACACCTTACTCACGACAAAGCCCGTCTTCGCTAAAATACCAAAACAAAAAATATTAAAATCATTAGGCATTTTATGGCACTTATAGACCTTCTCGGCGTACACAAACATTATGACCTGCAAAAGATCCTCGTCAACGTCAACTTCCACGTCGACGAAGGCGAACGCATCGTCATCGTCGGTAAAAACGGCAGCGGAAAATCAACACTGATGAAGGCTGTCTCCGGACAGTTGGCAATCGACGACGGTAAACGCATCACCAGACAGGACCTCGAGATCAAGATGCTGGACCAGGTACCGAAGTTCGAAGCCGAAGACACCGTCCGCCAAGCCGTAGAACGCGGTCTTCAGGAACTCTATGATGCCAAAGAACGTTACGATGAGATCTCGCTGCTGCTGGCTGACAATTTCGATGATAAACTGCTGTTAAAAGAGCACTCTGACCTCTCGAGCTATTTGGATCATCACAGCGCCTGGAGCCTTGACGACAAGATCGAGCGAATCCTGGTCCACTTCAACCTCAAACATATGGAAGAGAAGCCCGTCGTCATGCTCAGCGGTGGCGAACAGCGCCGCGTTGCACTGGCGGGACTGCTGCTTCAAAAACCCGACGTCCTGCTGCTCGATGAGCCGACCAACCACCTTGACGTCTATATGGTGGAGTTCCTCGAAGAGTTGATCCTCAAAGAGCAGTACACCCTTGTTTTCATCTCCCATGACCGTTACTTCATCGACCAGATCGCCACCAAGACCATTGAGGTCGAAGACGGTGCTCTCCGTGAATACCGCGGCGGTTACTCGGACTACCTGACCCAAAAAGCCGAATATCTCCGTACCCTCCAAAAACAGCACGACAACCTCCTGGGTACCCTCAAAACAGAGAATGAGTGGTTTGCCCGTGGTGTCCGTGCCCGTCTGAAACGTAATGAGGGACGCAAAGAGCGTCTTATGCAGCTTCGAGAAGCAGCCAAGACCAACCCGGCCAAGATCCGAAAGATGAGCATCGAGATACAACGCGAAGATAAACACTTTAACCGTGATAAAAGCGTCAACAAACAGAAGATGCTCTTTGAGGTCGAGAACCTGGGCGTTACACTCGGAGACAAACTGCTGATCAAGGGTTTTACCACGCGGATCCTGCAAAAAGATGTCATCGCCATCGTCGGACCCAACGGTACCGGAAAATCGACCCTGCTTAAAGTCCTGCTCGGACGAATAAAACCGACGGAAGGTACGATCAAACAGGGTGAGTTCTCCATCGGTTATTTTGACCAGCACCGCGAACTGCTTGACGACTCTAAAAACCTCATAGAGACCTTCTGTCCAAACGGTGGTGACCGTGTCAGTGTACGCGGCGCCAACATGCATGTCTTCGGTTACCTGAAGAACTTTCTTTTCCCAAGAGAGTTTCTGGACAAAAAGATCGGCACACTCAGCGGCGGTGAAAAGAACCGTGTTGCACTGGCCCTGCTCTTTACCAAAAATGTCGACTGTCTGATCCTCGATGAGCCGACAAACGACCTCGACATCCCGACCATCAACATCCTCGAAGAGCAGTTGCAGAACTTTCCCGGTGCGGTTATCCTGGTGAGCCATGACCGTTTCTTTGTCGACAAGATCGCAAAAAAGCTCTTTGTCTTTAAAAACCATGACGGCTTGGTCGAAGAGGAGTACCGCCTCTACTCTGAGTATCTTGAAGATGAGAAAGAGCAGCGTGAAGTTGAGAACATCATCAACGAAGCGGAAAAAAATGCTCCTGAAAAAACTGTTTATGAGAAACCCAAGAGTATTAAACTCACCTACAAAGAGAATGAGTCACTGAAGAGACTGCCTAAAGAGATCGAGGAGCTGGAAGCGCAGATAGACGAACTCAACAGCTGTCTGGCCGACCCGGACTGTTACGGTAAAAAAGGGATCTCTGTCGTCGCAGATGAACTCTCAACCGTTGAAGCGCTCTATGAAACGAAGGTCGAAGAACTGTTGCTCATCGAAGAGAAAGTCGAAGAGATCGAGGCGCAAAAGGCCTCCTCGTGAAGTGTAAGATCTGTTCTGAACCTGTAATCGCCTTTTATGACGACTATATGCAATGTCAGACCTACCACTGTAAAGCGTGTCAGTTCATCTTCAAAGATGAAGACGCTATCATCTCGGAAGGTAAAGAGCTCAAAGTCTACCAACAGCACAACAATACCGAAGAGAACCTCGGTTATGTGGCGATGTTCCAGGACTTTATCGATAAAACGGTCAGTCCCCATAAAGCGACGATAAAGAGTGCGCTCGACTTCGGTTCCGGTCCCAATCCCGTGTTGGCGGGCATGCTGCAACGCAGCGGCTTTAAAACGGACTATTATGACAAGTTCTTCGCCCCGGAAAAGGTCTATAAAGGTAAAAGATATGACCTCATCACTTCCACGGAAGTGATCGAGCATATCAGTGATGTCCAAAGCGTTATGGCCCTCTTTTCAACCCATCTCAATGCCGGCGGCTATCTGGCACTAATGACACAGTTCCATCCTGATGAGCAGGAAGCTTACCTCAACTGGTGGTATCGGCGCGACCCGACCCACATCGCTTTCTTCCGTCCGCATACCTTCAGCGTACTGGCAAAACAACATGGCCTCAAATGTATCTACAATGACGAAAAGAAAATTGTTCTACTACAAAAAGAAAGTATTTTATAACTATTTGTGATACAATCTCATCATAACGACAAAATTTTATGCATGCCATATGAGGAAATAAAATGTCAGATATCTCCATAGGACTACTGTTCAAAGAGGCTTTAAAAGAGTTCAGTGAAAAACATAAAGGTGAAGCGAATGTCTGCGGTGTAAAGATCGACCTTCGTTCGCAAGGTATTGATCTTATTGTCGGAATCCGTTTTGTTGACGGAGAGTCGCACTATTCAGTCTGCACTGCCGGCACAAACTGTGAAGGCGCTGATGACGACGTCTTCTATTTGCTCTCGGACCCACTGAAGAACATTGGTGTTCAGAGCAAAAGCGGTGCCGCTATTATGATCAAACGAAATGCTAAGATCGTCTTGACTGACGAAGGGTGCTCTTCCATTGAAAGCGTTGAAGACGCGAAAGCCTCTTCTACTGAGAGTGAACCAAAAAAACGCGGCGGCCTTTTCGGTCTCTTTGGTAAATAATAGTGTCAGGGTTCCCTTGCGGACCCGCATCGGCTACTTTTCGTAATCCACCACTTTACTCAGTTCTGTCACCTCTTTGATAAAAGCGACGACCTCCAGGTGTGCCGGATGAACAGCGTATGTATGCAGATCTTCTTTTGTCTCGAACGTCGAGATCAAGGAGAGGTCCATCGCTCTCTCACTGCCGTTAAAGTCAACACCGACCTCCATTGAGAGTAACGGCTCTATCTTCTCCACCAACGCTTCCAGCATCATTTTTGCTTTGGCTATATTCTCAAGCTTGTTCTCTTTTTTAAAATCAAACATCACAATATGAACGATCATAACAACTCCCTGTTTTTAGTTGAGGGAATTTTACCCAATGTTGGCTACTATTTTCAGATGAAAGAAATATATGGCACTGCTATCCTCTTATTTTACTTTATGAAATGGTCACTCGCGCTTGGCGTGCCGCTTTTACATTTTGTCTGCGGACTCAAATCAAACTTTATATTTAATCACCTTCTGGCGTTTGACCCTCGGTCGGATGGGCAGGGAGCTATGGACAGAGTTGCATGATCGATAATCTTTTAGACTTTTTAATCCTTCCCGGCGTATTTATAGTCGGTGAGATCCTCATCGTTATCACCCTGCTCCATATGCTCTACCAGAGACGCAGTCCGACAAGTATGATCTCGTGGCTTCTTCTGCTGATCATCGTACCCTACTTTTCGGTTGTTCTCTACTTCCTTATCGGCGTTCGAAAGCGCCCGGACAGAAAAAGCAAATCCTCTCTGCAGATCAACAGCATCAGCAAGTCCGCCATCGAGATCAACAGTATCGACGGTATCTTACGTTCCAACGGCATCGTCGGGGTGAGCGAACATAACAGTTTTGAGCTTATTACAGACAGCGTCGAGGCTTATCACAGCCTCATGCATGAGATCAGACAAGCCACTCGCAGTATCAGCATCAACACCTACCTTTTTAAAGACGATGCCGTGACCAGGACTATTATTGAAGCCCTCATCGACAAAGCGGCAAGCGGCGTTTATGTTCGTCTGCTTGTCGATTCTCTCGGCTCCTATAAACTCTATTTTTTTCAAGGGCCACTCAAAAAACTGAAAAAAGCGGGATGCGAAGTACACTTTTTTATGCCCCTGCTCCGTCTCCCTTACCAAAACTACATCAACCAACGCAACCACCGCAAGATCTATCTCTTTGACGAGACCACATTGATCACCGGCGGGATGAATCTGGCAAGTGAGTATATGGGGCCGACCAAACGTACCGATCAGTGGGAAGATATCCTCTTTAAAACCCAGGGTGACGCCACCTACCAATATGCCCAGATCTTTGAAGCAGACTGGGCCTATGCATCAGGCTCCACACGCCGTGAAGCGGCACTGCCTGAACAAAAGGTCTATGGCGATGCCTACATACAGGTCGTACCGTCCGGACCCGACATAGAAGGCGACGCTCTTTTCGAGGCGCTTATCAGTGCGATCCACACTGCAAAAGAGCGCATCTGGATCGTCACCCCCTACTTCATGCCCGATGAAGTCCTGATGAGTGCATTAAAGATCGCAAAGCATAAAGGTCTTGATGTTAAACTGATCACACCGGAAGAGTCCGACCACCTCATTACCGACCTTAGCCGCAGCTCGTACATGCGTGAGCTTCAAGAGAACAACATCGACCTGGTTCTCTATAGAGGCAACATGCTGCACGCCAAAGCGATCTTGTTTGACCGCAGTGCCGTTATGATCGGTACAGTCAATATAGACGACCGTTCTTTGCGGCTCAACTATGAGGTCGTAAGTCTAGCTTATTCTGCGACCGTTATTGAGGAGATAGAGCGCTGGATGGACTCTTTTATACGTAACGCCGACAGAGAGATGCCCGAGGCCTCAAAACCGCGACGCATCGCAGAAAATTTTATGCGTATTTTAGCCCCGCAGCTCTAAAGGAGAGTCATGTTCATACCACGGATTTTTCCACAAAAACTTCAGCACCAACATAACTGTCTGCCCAAGGAGTTCTCCCTGCTGGTATGGAATGTCCACAAAGAGAACCAGGAGCTTCTGTTTCAGGAGAAACTAAAAGAGCTTTTACGACATTTTCCAAGTGATTTTCTTCTCTTTCAAGAGGTCAAACACCCTAAAACAACACCCTATTCGCTTCAGCACTACTCCTATGCCATTGCAAGCAATATCGAAACTTCTAAAAATATTTTCGGTGTTGTCACTGCCGCCAATGTCTCTTTTGAAAAGGTCGACACAGCGATCACATCCCAAAGAGAGCTGGGGCTCGCCACCCACAAGAGTCTTCTTATTACGCAGCACAAGCTGAGCAACGGTGAACTGTTCCACCTCATAAATCTGCACTCCATCAATTTTGTCTCTCTGAAAAGCTTCACATTGGCATTAGAGAAGATTAAAATTGCACTTGCCTCTATTGATGGTCCAATGATCATCGGCGGAGACTTTAACAACTGGAGCAACAAGCGCATCAAAGCGATCGGACTGTTTCAAAAAGAGCTTGGCCTGAAAAAAGCACATGTCGGTGAACATCATCACATCAAATCCATCTTTTCCAAGCCGCTCGATCACATCTTTTATCGAGGTATGAAGCTGCTAAAAGCCGAAGCGATCGACACAAAAAAGGTCTCAGACCACAACCCTATCTACGCCACATTTACACTGTTAGACTAATCCACTCCAGAAGAATTTGGCAATGATGACGATCAGAGTAATACCCGCCACATTAAAAAAGAGCCCATACTTTGCCATTGTCTTGACATCAACCACCCCCGTCGACATCGCAATAGCATTCGGCGGTGTCGCAATAGGGAGCATAAAGGCGTAGCTGGCACAGAGCGTCGCCACCATCATAAAGAGGCGTGTATCGATCCCTGTCTGTACCGCTACCGAATAGATCACCGGCAACATAATGGAGATCAGTGCCGTATTGGAGGTTATCTCTGTCGTAAATGTGATGATCGTCGCTACCGCCAACAAAAGGAGTATCGGCGCGAATGTGGTCATATCCACGATGTATGAGGCGATCACGTCTGCCAGACCTGTGTCGCCAAAAGCCTTCGCTATCGAAAAACCGGCACCAAAGAGCATCATAATGCGAAAAGGGATCTTCCCTTTGTCTTCCATCCACTCCAGCAGATTAAACGGCGGTACGAACAGCAGCAGACCGGCCGAGAGCAAGATCACCGGTTCACTCATCCCCAGACCGTTCCAATAGGGTTTGATCGGTGCATTGAACAGCAGCAGCAGCATCAATCCGCCCAGTATGGAAAGCACCTGTTTTTGTGCTGTAGTCAATGCTTTATGCGTGATCTCTCTCTCAATTTTGACACTGCCTACGCCAAGACTCAACACGGACGCAACGACAATGAACATAAGAAACACCAGCGGTGCTACCATCCACATCCATTGAAAGAAGGGGATCGTCTCCATCCCTTTCTCCTGCATAACCCCAAGAAGAATAAGGTTCGGAGGCGTACCTATTGGGGTCAGTATCCCGCCCACACTTGCACCGTAAGCGATGGCAAGCGCAAAACGGAGTTTGAGTTTAGGGTCGTCCGAAAGGTAGAGGGCTATCGTGATCAATAAGAGTGTTGTCGTCGTGTTGGAGAGAATAGAGCTGAGAATACCCGAAGTGATCGCAAGGGAGAAGATGATCCCTCTTGCCGTATTGGGAAAGACCTGAAGGACCTTGTCCGCTATCCAGGTATGCAGACCTGTTTTTTCAACAGCTATTGCCAGTAAAAAGCCCCCTAAAAAAAGGTAGATAATAGGGTGGGCATAATTGACGGTCGTCGCTTTGGTACTCAAAATACCCAGACTCGGAAAGAGAATAATGGGCAGCAGTGAGACGACCCCCAACGACAACCCCTCGTTAGTCCAAAGTGTGACCAACAGGACCAGGGCGCCAACCAATGCAGACTGCTGTACGGTAAGAAAGAAGGAGACGGCCGCAAACGAGAGCAGACCCAAGAGTAACGCTGTGAGTATCTTTTTGATCTGCACCCCTTGCTCTGTCATCTCTGCCCTTAACGTGTTAAAAGGTCTTGAAGACTTCTAAGCGGCTCTTTGCCTTCTAATATGGCGTATACCTCCGCGGCGATCGGTAGATAGATGCCGCGCTCCTGAGCAATAGTGTTAAGCGCATAAGCCGTGCCGACACCCTCAGCCACTTCACCCAGCTCCGCCAGTATAACGGCCTGTGATTTGCCCGCTGCAAGACCTAGACCGACACGATAGTTGCGCGACATTGTTGAAGAAGCGGTCAAAAAAAGATCCCCTGCACCGCTCAAGCCCATAAACGTCTCATCGTCTGCGCCGAACTCTTTACCAAAACGGCGCATCTCGACAAGTCCGCGTGAGATCAGTGAGGCACTGGCATTGTGACCGAGACCGAGCCCTTCCGTGATCCCGGCCGCAATCGCAATGACATTTTTATAGGCTCCGGACACTTCGGCACCGATAACATCCGTTGAGATATAGGTACGGATAAATGCGGGGAAATAGGTCGTAAATGTCTTGGCCAACATCTCGTTCTGAGAGTTAACGACCAAAGCAGTCGGCAACGCCTTCATTACCTCTGCCGCAAATGAGGGACCCGTAAGAAAAGCAAGGTTCTCTTCCGGAATATGTGCAGCAAAGATCTCATTTAAAAAACGTCCTGATGACGCTTCGATCCCCTTTGCCACGACCATAACCTTATGGCCGTTATAGACAAAATTATCATCCAGCCAGCAGGCTACCTGCTGTGCAGGTATAGCCATGACCAGGTATTCCAGTTTCAAAATCTCTTCGAGTGAGACAAAGTTCTCTATGTCACGTTTGGTACGCGAAGTAATATAAACCTCATTATCAGGATTCTGACGAAAAGCAAAGGCAAGTGCCTGCCCCCATTTACCTGCTCCAATAACGCCTATTTTCTTCACTGTGTCATCCTTATAAAATTATTTATCTGCTCATCATAACCGATTACTACTAAAATATCGCCGACTTCCAGACGGTGTTTAACCCCCCGTGAGGTAAAGACAAAAGAGGTTTGCAGCGTCGTATCGACAACGGCAAGAACGATCAGGTTCTTCTCAACCTGAACCGAGACATCATGCAGTGACTGACCCACCAGACTAGAGCCTTCGTTAATGGTGATCTGGACAGTTTTCAATGCTGTCTCTTCCCGTAAGATCTCCTCAATAATATGCGTGACAATCGGTTTTTCAAGCACTTCAATGATCAGGTCCGAGGTAGCCTGAAGCTTGGATATGACTTTGTTGGCGCCGGCAAGATGTAGTTTGGAAGCGTGCTCCTGTGTTGAGGCCAAGGCGATCAGACGAGCCTCTTTCAGCGCATCACGAAGACCAATGGTCAAATAGACATTCTCGGCATCGTCCTCCAGTGCACAGATGAAAAGTGTCTCTTCCATGTTAAAATCATTAAAGGCATCCCAGTTGTCATCAAGGTCGAACAGTTCTGCTTCGAATCCCTCTTTGATCGCCTCCGCCACTTTCTCTTCATAAAGGGAATAGACCTTGACACTTCGATAGGCCTCTTTGACCTGATGGACGATCTCTTTCGCAAATTCAGCATAGCCGAATACAACAACGTCTAATGTCTTCATCGTAGCCTCTTATGTGTAAAAAGTCGGAACTCATTGATCATGGAGTGTTCACCTACAATGATCATAATATCACCTGCTTCGACCAGTGTTTCATCGGTAGGATTAAAAATAAAGTCCTCGACTTGCAACTTGGAAAGTCCGATCAGCAAAAGACGATGTCTTCGAACGTGCAGTTCGCCGACATTGCCGAAATTACCGGCAATACGTTCATCGACCACGATCTCTTCCATTGCCGTTCCCGAATTTTCCGCCCGCAGCATACTCAAAGTCTCGAAGGCAACCGGTCTGCCGCTGTACTCCTTGGAGAGCAGTCCGATCAACTCCTGTGAATAGACAATATGGTTCACCCCGGCCAGACGCAGCTTGCGACGGTTCTTTTTTTCATGCAGCAGTGACAACACTTTCGTATCTTGATCCATAGCACGCAGGGTCAACGCCGTATAGACATTGAGAATATCACTTTCTCGCAGCAGGATAACCGCTATGACCTGCTTGTCAAAATCGATCCCCATACTCTGATAGGTGGAGAGAGAGGCCGGGTCGAGCATCAATCCATACAGCTGACTCTCCTTAGCCTCTTTAATACGCCCGTAATCGGTGTCGAGCACAACAACGTTTCTGCCGCTTCGGCGCAGTTTGGACGCCGTCTGTTTTGCGACGATGCCGTAACCGCAGATAAGATAAAAACGTTTCAGATGTTTGATAT
Organism: Sulfurimonadaceae bacterium; assembly: GCA_041596355.1. GTDB lineage: Bacteria > Campylobacterota > Campylobacteria > Campylobacterales > Sulfurimonadaceae > Sulfonitrofixus. The sequence goes on from JBFHIS010000009.1 coordinate 129,183, forward strand.
CGGCAAACATCTTGTTTTCGCGGATATCATCGAGCTTTTCAGTAAAGGCCGTCACCACGATGGATGTCGCAAAAGAGATGACCGCGATCCCCGAGATGATCACCATGATAGCCACCATGCGTCCCTCTGATGTCACCGGTGTCACATCACCGTAACCCACCGTCGAAATGGTAACGATAGACCAGTATAAGGCATCAAAGAGCGTATTGATCGGTGAATTCGGGTTATTTGCTTCCATAACGTAGATCAATACCGAAGCGACAAAGACAACCACACTGGCAAAGGTCAGAAGGGTCAGTAACTCGAACTTCTTGTGTGAAAGGATATAACCGAAATACTGCATATTCTGGGTGTATCGAAAGATCTTGAAGACACGAAAAAGAATGAACAGACGCAGTAGACGCAGTTCATGAAAGAACGGCATAATAGCCATCAGATCGATTATCGCAGCCGGTGAACGGATGTAGTTCCACTTGGCGGCAAGCACTTTAAACAGCGCATGTCCAAGACGAAATTGCCGTTGAAGCAGTTCATCTTTTTCATACTGTCTGATGATGATCCCGGAGGAGTCGCTGATCACCCAAAAACGAAGCAGATACTCGATAAGAAAGATCAATGAGATAATATAGTCATTGAAAAATGCTAAAAAATCATGGGATTCATAACGTACTTCACGAATGAGAATAATGACACTCGAGAAGATCAGAACCATCATAAAGAGGTCAAAATAACGTTTATAAGGGTAGTTGTTGTTCTCTAGAAGGTCGTAAAAAAAACTTTTTGTCTGTTTGTAACGCGGTGATGTTTTTAGGAAATAGGCGGTGTCCACCACTCTTTTTCCAATGAACCACGCAGGTTTTTTAAAAGAAGATGAAGCGTTATCAGACACGATCTGTTCTTCATCCATAGAGAAGCCTTTAACCTAATTTAGCTTTTAGCATCTCGTTAACCGTTTGCGGGTTGGCTGTTCCTTTACTCGCTTTCATCGTCTGACCGACAAAGAAGCCGAAGAGTTTGTCTTTTCCGCCTTTGTACTGCTCAACCTTTTCCCCGTTCGCCGCAATGATCTCGTCGATGATCTTTTCGAGTGCACCGGTATCGTTCATCTGTTTAAGACCCAGCTTCTCGATGGCACTGTCGACGTCGCTCTCGTTTTCCATCAGGTAGTCAAGGACCTCTTTGGCCGCCTTACCGCTGATAGTCTTGTCTTCAATACGTTTGACAAGTGTTCCCAACGTCTTGGCGTCTACCGGTGACGTTGTGATCGTCATGCCGCCTTTAAGACGACCCTGCAGCTCTACGCTCAACCAGGTAACGGCATTTTTAGCGCTGATGCCTTCTGCCAACATCGCTTCAAAATAGTGTGCCGTCTCGAGGTCGGAGGTGATCACCGCTGCATCATACTCCCGCATGCCGTATTCAGAGACAAGACGTGCTTTTTTCTCATCCGGCAGCTCCGGAATCTGCGTAAACGTTGCGTACATGTCGTCCGGAATAACCGCTTTCAAGAGGTCAGGCTCCGGAAAGTAGCGGTAATCTGCCGCCTCTTCCTTACCACGCATCGAACGCGTCTCCTGTTTTGTCTGGTCGAAGAGGCGGGTCTCTTGATAGATCTCATCATCATAAACACCGTCTTCCCATGCTTCGATCTGACGCTGAACTTCGATCTCGATCGCTTTTTGGATAAAGCGGAAGCTGTTGATGTTCTTGATCTCAACACGCGTGTAGAGTTTTTCATCCCCTTTCGGACGGATCGAAACATTGACGTCGACACGGAAAGAGCCCTCCTGCATATTTGCATTTGAGATGTCGAGGTAACGCACGATCGAGTGAAGCTTTTTGACGTAAAGCACCGCCTCTTCCGCCGAACGCATGTCCGGTTCAGAGACGATCTCAAGCAGCGGTGTACCTGCACGGTTCAGGTCGACTTTGGAGATAGAACCGTCATGAATGTTTTTACCCGCATCCGCTTCAATGTGTGCACGGTTAATACGGATCGTCTTACTCGTTCCGTCTTCAAAATCGATATCGATCGAACCGTGTTCAACGACAGGTGTATAAAGCTGCGTGATCTGGTACGCCGACGGGCTGTCCGGATAGAAGTAGGATTTACGGTCAAAAAATGAAGTGCGGTTGATGGTTGCACCGATCGCAGTACCAAGCATCACAGACTTCTCCAAAACACTTTTGTTAAGTACAGGAAGAGCACCCGGCAGTGCTAAACATGTCGGACAGGTGTTGACATTGGGTCGATCATTAAAACTTGTTGGGCATGAACAAAATAGTTTTGTCTCAGTGTTAAGTTGCGTGTGGACTTCAAGGCCGATAACGACTTCAAACATTGGTTTCCTTGTGGGGGTTCAGCCAAAAGACTGAATTTTTTTAAAATATATTAATTGTCTATAAAATAGCGGATCGAAGCGAAGGCGTAGGCCCCGCTCTTTTCAACCGCTTTTACCTGCTCGGGCGTAGTGATCCCGCCCAGTGCGATAATAGGTAGGCTTATTTTAGCCACTCTTTCATTTAAATCCTCTAAACCTTTCGGTTCACCCTTCAGCGGGGTTGCAAATATGGGGCTGTAGGTGACAGCGTCCGCCCCTTTTTCTTCTGCCCTGACGATCTCATCTTCTGAATGGCAGGAGACAACGGTAAAGAGTCCGAAACGCTTTGCTTTTTCGATCTCATCTGTTTGGAGTGATGTCAAATGAACGCCATATGCCTTCAGTGCAGCCGCCAGCTCTACATCCCCGTGCAAGATCGCTTTTGTGTGAGGATGTTGTGAACAGACGTTTAAAAAGAGTGGCGCCATTGCTGCATAGTCCGGGCTCTTTTTATCACGGTAGAGCGCGAAATCGGGTCGATGTTTTTGCAATACATCCTGCAGTTTTTTCTGAAATGTAGCCGGAGTATCGCTGTAAAATCCGGGATCGGTAATCAGGTAAGATCGCATGATAATCCGCTTTTACCTGTTGAGAGTGTCGCGGATCTCTTGAAGAAGTTGTGTCTGTTTTTTAGACTCATCCAGACGTTCTCTGTAGCTCAGCATGGTTTCAAGCAACAAAACAAGGAAAAGGCCGAAGATGATATAGAGTATGGAGAAGAAGAGTGCCGAACCGACACCCATGAAGATAAAGATCTTGAAAACGACATAGGCACCCAGAACGATAAACGCCCAGGAGCTGCCGAGAAGGAAGCTGATGATCTTGTCGAAAACGCTTCGCTTCATAAAAAGGGTTTAGTGATCGTCAGCGATCTGAACAGCACCGCCAAGATAAACGTACGTCAGCATCATGAAGATAAAGGCTTGCAGCAACGCCATGAACGACAGTAGTGCGAAAGGGATCATCGGTAGTAACCATGGTGCAAGCATCAGGATTACCATCAGGAACATATCGTCACCTTTTACATTTCCGAAAAGACGGAATGAAAGAGAGATGATACGTGAGATGTGCGAAACGATCTCGATCGGGAACATCAACCACGCCAACCACCAAACCGGTCCAAGGAAGTGTGCGAAATACTTGATGATACCGTTACGACGGATACCTTCGAAGTTATAGTATACAAATACGACAAGCGCAAGTGCAAGTGTAAAGTCAAGGAACGCAGACGGCGCTTCAAAACCCGGAACAACACCGATAAGGTTGGCAATAGCTACGAAAAGACCGATAGTTGCGACCAGCGGCAGGTAACGGCGAGCTTCCTCTTTACCCATAACGTCGGCACCCATAGCAAGGACACCGCCTAGGTATGCTTCCAGTAGGTTTTGTGTTCCGGTTGGAACAACTTTCATATTGCTTACTGCCATCTTAGCGATAACAATAACAATCAGTGCAGTTAGCAACATGTGCGTCATATAGATAAAAGCGTGATCATGGCTGATCAGACCAAAGAATGTAAACA
>JBFHIS010000010.1:0-96419 GCA_041596355.1 Sulfurimonadaceae bacterium
CTTGAGTTATTCGTGGCATCTGCAAGGCAGACTGCAAGGAGAGAAAGAGCGGCAAAAAAACGCATTGAACGAAGTGACCCGTGCGTTTTTTAGCGAAAGAACGACTGGAAGGATGGTACCCGACAGCCTGTCGGGCCTGAAACCGTCCACGAGAGGTTTTTTGCTTACTTTTTTTGCGGTGAAAAAAAGTAAGAGTGTCGTCAATAAAGTATCAACTTCGGCACTTTCTGCTAGATCTTTATGTGTAATGGATGTCCCTTGTCTATACACACGTTGTACGTGGGAATGCATATGGACGAATCACTCAATACTGAAATATACACTCCCACGGAGACCATGGAAGCGAGTTAAAAAGTAAGAGAGAAGTCAAGTATATTCAAATAGCCAATAAATGCATTAGCGGAAAAAAGAAAAGAAATGTAAAGAAGTCAGGAAAATAAATCAAACGCACTAGCGTTTAATCAACTTGACCCCCATCTCCATATGCGTAGTATAAGGAAACTGGTCAAACGTTGCCATCGCTTCAATAGTATGTGTTTTCGTCAAATACTCAAGGTCACGCTTGAGCGTCTCCGGATTACAAGAGATATAAAGAATATGGGTAAACCGTGAAGCGAAGTTACAGGACTCTTCGTCCATCCCCGCACGCGGCGGGTCTACAAAAATCGTCGTAAGCTCATAACTTTTAAGATCGATCTCTTTCATGCGTCTGAACTCACGCACCCCGTCAAGAGCCTGTACAAACTCCTCGGCACTCATACGAACAAACTCGATGTTCTCAACACCGTTAAGTTCCATGTTTTTCTTCGCCGCACTGATAGAGGACTTGGAGATCTCCGTTGCCAACACTTTATGGAACTGTGTCGCAAAAGGGATGGTAAAGTTGCCGGCACCGCAGTAAAGCTCTAGCAGATCACCCGTAATACCTTTGAACTGTTCAAGCGACCAGTCGACCATCTTCTCATTGACACGGGGGTTCGGCTGGGTAAAGCTGTTTTCGATATGTCTGAACTGATAGTTTTTGCCGTTAAAAGTCAGCGTTTCCGTAACGAAGTCCTCACCCAGAACGACCTTCTGCTTTCGTGAACGCCCTATGACCTTGATGTTGTGCTTTTGTGCAAGGATCTTGGCCTGCTCCTGCCACGCCTCGTCCAAACGACGGTGGTAAAGCATAGAGGTCGCGATCTCGCCCTCTGTCGTACTCAAAAAGTCCAACCCGAAAAGTTTCGTGCCCATCTCAAGTTCTCTGATGCTCTCCAGCAACGGCCACATCAACTTTTCGATCGGTTCGATCACCATCGAGCACTCTGTTATAAGCACCATCTTGGCACCGCGTTCCATCGGGTTCATCGCGTAATGGATCTCATCTCCGACATGCCAGATCTTAAACTCGGCACGGGCGCGGTAGTGGCTCTCCGGCGAAAAAGAGGGGACGATCTCACCGCTGTACAACTCTTGGAACAGTTCGTTTATCTCTTGCGTCTTTAGTTGGTGCTGCGCTTCATAACCGCCCTCATACAGACGGCAGCTGCCGCATTCGCCAAAGTGTTTACATTCCATATATTACCTTTAAACGCCGTCGGACGTAATTCCGCCGGCTACGCTAACGCTAAGTTCTCTTCAACAGAGAGTTCACACGCAGTTAAACCGCGCTTTTCACAATAAATAAGTGGCGCAATTATGCCGAAAAATGGTTGAGAAAAGTGTGCTTTAACTTCTTACGCTAAAATAGCAATAAAAAATAGAGACATATTTATGCAAACAGAACTTTCAATCGTTATTTTGGCAGCCGGCAAAGGCAGCCGCATGAAATCGCCCAAGGCGAAGGTGCTTCACACTATCAGCGGAAAGCCTATGCTCTACCACTCTATCAAAGCGTCTCTTGAACTGACCGACAATGTTATCGTTGTCGTCGCCCATCAAAAAGAGGCGGTGGTCGAAGCGATGAAAGCCGAGTTCGAAAATCTCACCTTTGTTGTACAGGACACTGAGAACTTTCCCGGAACGGGCGGCGCAATGATGGGTATCAATGCCAAATATGAGAAGGTACTTGTACTTAACGGTGACATGCCGCTGATCACGGCCAATGCCCTCAGTGGTTTTGTCGAGAGCAACAGCGCCATCGTGATGTCGATCTTCAACCTTGACGACCCCTCGGGTTACGGTCGTGTGGTCATCGACAAACACGGTGTACAACGCATCGTCGAACAGAAAGATGCCACTCCCGAAGAGCTTCTTATCAACTATGTCAATGCCGGTATCTACAGCTTCAAACGCGAAGTACTTGAGACCTACATCCCACAGCTCAGCAACGACAACGCGCAGAGCGAATACTACCTGACGGACGTTATTGCACTGGCAAAAGCCGACGGTATCAACATCGAGCCGCTGGAAGTGGATGAAGAGCATTTCAAAGGGGTCAACTCCAAGATCGATCTGGCCGAAGCCGAAGAGATCATGCAGGAGCGTATACGCAACAGATGGATGGCCGAAGGTGTCGTCATGCAGCTTCCGCGCACTATCTACATCGAAGAGGGTGTTCTCTTTGAAGGCGAATGTATCGTTGAAAACGGCGCACGTATCTGCGGTAACTCAAAGATCATCAACTCGCATATCAAGGCGCACTCCGTGGTAGAAGATTCGGTCATGGAAAACTCCGACGTCGGACCTATGGGCCACCTTCGTCCGCTCTCCAACCTCAAAGACACCCATGTCGGTAACTTCGTCGAAGTCAAAAAATCGACCCTAGACGGTGTCAAAGCCGGTCATTTAAGTTACATCGGCGATGCAGAGATCGGCAGCGGTTCAAACATCGGTGCCGGTGTTATTACCTGTAACTATGACGGTAAGAAAAAGTACAAGACCATTATCGGTAAAAATGTCTTTGTCGGTTCCGACAGCCAGATCGTTGCCCCCTGCACCATCGAAGACGATGTCATGGTAGCGGCAGGAACGACTCTGACCAGCGACCATGTCAAGAGCGGCGTGTTGATTCTCAGCCGTGCCAAGATCAAGATCATCGAGAACTTCTTCTATAAGTTCTTCAACAAGGAGAAGTCATGTTAATCCCTGAAAATCTGCTAGAGGGTAAAAAAGTCCTGCTTGGTGTCAGCGGTTCTATCGCTGTTTATAAATCGTTGGAGCTTGTGCGTCTTTTTGTCAAAGCGGGCGCTGAAGTCAAAGTGGTCATGAGCGACGCTTCTAAAAAGTTCGTCACACCGCTGAGCTTTGAGACCCTTTCACGCAACAAGGTCCTCGATGAGGCCAGCGAATCATGGGCAGATGACCACAACCACATCAAAACAACGCAATGGGCCGACCTCTTTGTCATAGCACCCTGTACTGCAAATACCATTGCAAAACTGGCCAACGCCATTGCAGACAACATGCTGCTGCAGTGTGCTCTTGCCTACCCGGGCATTAAGCTGATCGCCCCCTCAGCCAACACCAATATGCTGCAGAACCCGATAACACAGGGGTCGCTCAAGATGTTGAAAGTCTCCAACTACGAAGTGATCGACACCCAGGTCAAAGAGCTGGCCTGTCAGACAACCGGTGACGGCGCGATGGCTGAGGCTATCAACATCTTCTGGTACAGTGCCCGTACCCTCTTGAAAGAGGCGTTCTGGAGTGACCGTATGGTCATCGTTACCGGCGGCGGAACGATCGAAAAGATCGACGATGTGCGCTACCTCTCCAACTATTCCAGCGGCAAGATGGCCTCTTCGCTTGCAACAGCCCTCTTTTTGAAAGGCGCCGATGTCAACCTTATTGCGACCCGTTTTGACGAGGACCTTCCACAGCATATCCATACGATCGATGTCGAATCCTCCGACGAGATGTACGACTACCTCAAAGACTCGATCCGCATCTCCAAAAAAGGGAAGATGAGCAAACCCTCTCTGGTCAATGACGAAGCCCTTCAATTGATCCAGAAAGAGCCCTATCTCTTTATGGCCGCTGCCGTCAGTGACTTTGTGCCGCGCTTTCCCCAAGAGGGCAAGCTCAAAAAGCGGGACCTCGGCGAGAGCTGGAGCCTCGAACTTAAACAGAACATCGACCTGCTATCGACGCTGGATCGAAGCGGCATAAAGACCGTCGCCTTTAAAGCCGAGATGGATGCCGACGAATCTATTAAAAATGCATCATCATTGATCGACACCAAAGAGGTCGACGCAGTCTGTCTGAACCTGCTTAAAGACAGCAGCAGTTTCGGTACGAACGACAATCAGATCGACTTTATCACGGCGCACGGCATTGACAGTCTGCCTAAAGAGGACAAGCTCTCACTTTCGCTCTCCATTATAGACAAGGCCGCCGTTTTATGAGCACAAACACTCCAAACCACATCGCGATCATCATGGATGGTAACGGCCGCTGGGCACAGCAGCAGGGGTTGAAGCGGGTAAAAGGTCACGAGGCCGGTGCCGAGGTCGTCCGAAACATGACCAAATACTGTGCCGACCATAAAGATGTCAAACGTCTTACCCTCTACGCCTTCAGTACAGAGAACTGGAAACGTCCGAAACTTGAGGTGGACTTCTTGATGAAGCTGCTTGACAAGCACCTGCAAAAAGAGCTGCCGACCTATATGGAACACAATATCCGTTTTGAGCCCATAGGCGATATGAGCGGTTTTTCAAGACCGCTTCTCAGCACGATCGAACTGGTTCAGGAGAAGACAAAACACAACAGAGGATTGATTCAAAGTCTGGCGCTTAATTATGGCGCGAAAGATGAGCTTGTACGCGCTGCCAATACTCTTGTGGCATCAAACCGGTCCATAACGCAGGAGAGTTTGACCGCTGCGCTCGACTGCCCGATGGAGGTCGACCTGCTTATTCGTACCGGAGGGGACCACCGCCTCTCCAACTACATGCTTTGGCAGGCAGCCTATGCCGAGCTTTTCTTTGTCGACACCTTATGGCCCGATTTCTCAACCGACGAACTCGAGACCATTATCGATCAATTCACCAACATAGAACGCCGATTCGGAGGATTAAAATAGTGATAGGACTTATTGCATTCATCTTTGGGGCCGTTATCGGCTCATTTTTAAACGTTGTCATCTACCGTCTGCCCCGAGGTGAGAGTGTCGTCTTTCCCGCATCACACTGTCAAAGCTGTAACAATGCGCTTAAACCCTACCATAACATTCCGATCCTTTCTTGGCTCTTTCTGCGCGGAAAATGTGCTTTCTGCGGGGAGAAGATCTCTATACAGTACCCTATCGTCGAGATACTCAGCGGCCTTCTGTTTATGAGCGTCTTTCTCAAAAACGAGCCCTCTATTGCTACTCTTGGCATCGCACTGACATTTCTGACACTATTGACGCTGGCGATGATCGACTTCTATTACAAGATGGTCCCGGACAGCCTTAATCTACTCGCACTCACCCTCGCTATTATCAGTGTCAATGATCCGCAGATGCTGGGGCTTAACTTCGTCAATGCTCTGCTTCTTGCCGGCGGGTTTACACTTTTGCGTTTTTATCTTTCGTACTACCTTTATGCCCGGACCAAAGCCTTTGTAAAACCTTCCAAAAAGCCTTCTTGGGTCCGTAACTACAACCCGATGCCGCTCTATTTTGAAGCGATGGGAGAAGGGGACATTATGGTCGCTGCGACCATGGGCGCGCTCATGGGTATCCAGCTCTCACTGGTCGCTGTCTTCCTTTCAGCCCTCATCGCCCTGCCGGCTATCTTGCTGGTACGCGGTGAAGATGATGAGAGCAAGCGTCTGCCATTCATTCCTTTTCTCGCGTTGGCCGCCTACATCGTCTATATGCTGGAGACGCCGATCCTGATCTATTTGAAAGCTCTTTATGCATAGATTGCGCCGGTATATCATCGCGAATTTTTCGATCTCGTTCTTTTCGATATTTTTGCCGCTTTTTGCGATCGCCTCTGTAATTTTTATGCTGAAACTGGCAACCTATACGGCCTATATCCAACTCACCTTTTTTGAGATGTTCAAACTCTACCTGTTTGTACTGCCGGAGCTTTTTTTCTACACGCTGCCTATTACTTTTTTTATTGCGGCCACACTAGCACTTTTCCGCCTCTCCACCGATAATGAGATGGTGATTCTCTTCTCATTGGGTATTAAACCGAACTACCTGATCAAGGTGCTGATGGTACCGGCCCTACTGCTCAGTTCGCTGCTGTTTTTCAACTTTTTCTTTCTATTCCCACATGCCAAGACGCTCTCTATCAATTTTATGAAGCATAAAAAGAGCGAAGCCAAGTTCAACCTCAGTGCCTCGGAGTTCGGGCACAACTTCGGTTCATGGCTCCTCTATATCGGTAAAGACAATGAAGACCAGACCTACGGTGATGTTGTTCTCTTTAACAAAGACAAAGATGAAGAGATCGTCATCAGTGCTGAACGTGCGGCAGTAGACAATACAGGCGGTGTCTTGCGACTTGAGCTGGAGTCAGGCAAAGGGTACAGTTATACCGATGATTCGTTGACACAGATGAAGTTCCAGACCCTTTTTATCAACAACATCATGACGACAGATCAACGTAAATACCTCTCTGCTTACGATTACTGGTTTAACAATGAGCCTAAACTGCAGAAGATCCATACTAAAAAATTCATCTCGGACGTACTGCTTACCCTTTTTCCGCTGCTGAGTCTCTTTATGGTCCTGGCGATTGGTGTCGCCCATGTCCGGCATCAAAAAGCTTACATCTACCTCTTTCTATTTATCTCTATTGTCCTCTATTACGGTATGAGCATCGGGCTTGTCAACAAACTGGGGTATTACACTATTCCGCTCGTTATACTCACCTGGCTTGCTGCCTCCTACCCATATTACCGCCATAAAATCGTCAAAAGGTTTTAGATGCGCGTCAAGATGACCATCGCCTACAACGGGGCCGGCTACTTTGGCTCACAGATACAGAAAGAGACCGATCAAACCGTTAATGGACAGATCGAAAAAGCACTAAGCCTGCTGCAGGCAGAGACCAAGGTCGTCGCATCAGGGCGCACGGACAGAGGTGTACACGCCTCCCGTCAGGTCATCCATTTTGACCTGCCTCCCTATTGGAAAGATCTCTCTAAACTCAAAGAGAGTCTTCGACGAATTCTTCCGTCCAATATTGCCATACGCCGCATCGAGCAGGTGAGCGAAGATTTTCACGCCCGTTACTCGGCAAAAAAACGTGCCTACCGCTACATCATCTCCACCCAGACCCCCAACCCTTTTTTAGCCGACCTTGTCACCTATGTCGACGCTATCGATGAAGCGAAGATCAAAGAGGCGATAACCCTCTTCGAGGGTCTGCATGATTTTGAATATTTTAAAAAGAGCGGCAGCGACACAGAGAACTTTGTAAGAGAGATCTACAAGACCAGGGTCTACAACCATAAAGGCTGCACCATCCTCTACTTCGAGGCCAATGGGTTTCTACGTTCTCAGATCCGTCTGATGGTCGGGTTTTTACTGGCGATCAGCGACGGCAGATATACCACAGACGATCTCAAAGCCCAACTCTCTCTTGAAAAACAGTTCAAGCTCAAGCCTGCGCCGCATCAGGGACTCTACCTCAGTAACATCGTTTATTAGTCGCTTAAGTCTCCCGACTTTTGAAGGCGATATCAAATAAGTTGTACGTATTATTTCAACCTTTTTACGTCGAAATATTTATCACTTTTTAAGAACATCTGATTTATTCTTATTAAAAGAAGTTAAAAGTAATCATTAGTCTACGCATCGGTGGACCCGTGTTCCTTACTTGTTCTGCTTCTTTAAAATTTAATTGAGGAGATTTTCATGTTTTTAGCAAAATACAATCCATTCGATGAGTTCAAGGACTTTAACAACCGGTTCAACTCGCTGTTAAAAGAGTTTGGAGATCGGGAGTCATCTTCTTTAAGCGGGTTCAACCCTGTCGTCAATACGCGTGAAGGCGAGTTTGCCTACCATGTAGATGCCGATCTGCCGGGTGTAAAAAAAGAGGATATCAAGATCAATGTCAAAAACAATATGATCACCCTCTCTGGCGAGCGTAAATATAAGAAAGAGGTCGATGAAAAAGATTACCACCGTGTAGAGAGTTCATTCGGCAAATTTGAACGCAGTTTCACCCTGCCTGATGACGCCGATGCCGAGAACATCACGGCATCCAATGAGGACGGCGTACTGGAAATCGTTATTCCAAAGCTAAAAAGTGAGACCGCAAAGGTCAAAAAGATCGAAGTCAAATAACGGCCAAAGGGCTTGGCTACAGCCGGGCTCTTTTTAACACCCCCTCTTTTGTACACAATACTTCCCGCGTTTTTCTCTGACAGTCAGCTTCTTCCACTACTATATAGCCGTATATATAACGTTTACTCTTATTGCAGAACAAACGATGCATACCATTGCGTGAGTACGTTGTATAATCTACTTTTGGAGAGAAATAAATGTATATTATTGATTTTGAGAACATCCATACCGGCTACGACACGGAGCTCGTCCTCAAAGCGGTCACGCTGAAGATCCGCCAGGGCGAGCACTGGGCGATTTTGGGGGCCAACGGTTCAGGCAAGTCGACGCTGATGAAACTGATGCAGTCCGACATGCATCCAAGACACACCTACCCTTTTAAAAGAGAGATCATGGGCGAGTCGCGCTACGTTCTCGCCGACCTTAAAAAGAAACTGGGGATCATCACAAATGACCTGCACAACTATTTTGCCGTCAACGCGCCCTACCTTAGCGGCTACGAGGTCGCCTTAAGCGGCTTTTACAGTGCCGTCGGTATCTTTAAGCACCAGGACTTCTCAGCGCAGCAGCATGAAAAGGCGCAACAGACCCTCGCCTTTTTGGAGATCAGCCATCTCAAAGACAAACGCGTGCACGCCATGTCCACCGGCGAACTGCGTAAATGCCTCGTTGCCCGCGCTCTGGTGCACGACCCTAAAGCCTTCATACTCGATGAACCGACCGTGGGACTCGACATCAAAGCGCAGATCAATTTTATCCAGATGCTTAAAAAGCTTTCAAAGAACTGCACGATCATTCTCGTCACCCACCACCTCGAAGAGATCTTCGAGGAGATCACCCATGTCGGTTTGATGTATGAAAAAACCCTTTATAAAAGCGGACTGAAAAGAGAGATACTGACCAGTGAAAATCTCTCTGAGATCTTTGAGACGGATCTGAAGATAAACGAAAAGAACGGCCGTTATTACATTGAAGAGGTCCGAACGGTATAATGCCGAAAACGGATCTGTTTTTTTAAGAGCTCCTAAACCATTCAAGGAACAGCCATGACTATCACCGAAAGCACTCTTGTCACGCTGACCTATCGTCTTACCAACAGCAAGGGTGAACTGCTTAACCCCGACAACGAACCGCTGATCTACCTACAAGGCGGCCATGGGCATGTTTTTAAAAAAGTCGAGGAGGCACTTGAGGGTAAAAGTGTCGGTGAAAGCATACATCTTACGTTGGCACCAGATGAAGCCTTCGGAAACTATGATGCAGCTCTGATCGTCAAAGAGCCACTGGACGAACTTCCGGACAAGCTCACTGTCGGTATGGAGATGGAAGCTTATGCCGAAGGAAGTAACGATCTCATCATCTACACGGTGACCGAGATTCAGGAGGATTACGCCCTGCTCGATGCCAACCATCCGATGGCAGGCGAGACCCTCACCTTTGAAGGCACCGTAAAAGATATGCAGGCATTAAACGAAGAGGCCATTCAGGAGATCCTCGCACACCAGCACCACCATTAATTCAGGATCTGCTTCTTTTTGTACAAAACGCTGAACAGCACACGGTTAGAACTTGTACTGCAACTTGATCTGTGTGTTCTCTTTGTTGTCGATGACATCACCGTGTTTCAATGGAGGTGAATATTCGACACCCACCGAAACATCATTTCTGATATTTGACTCTATCACCTTCACCGAAATATTATCTATCGCCCTCTTCTCAGTACCGGCTGTTGCATTGAGACGCTGCTCATCCTCACTCAGTGGCCGGTGACCGTCGTCGATACACTTAGCCGCCTTGGTAGCATTAGCCTCGGTAAGACTCTCAACAAGCGATTCAGCATGAATCTGCAGAATCAAAATAGATAGAATAAGTACTTTTTTCATATCTGAATTATACTATATTGCAATTAACACTTAGTATTCTTTAGTCAAATTGACTAAAGTTAAGTGATGCTCCTTGCATTATTGTTTTAAATTTGTTAAAATCGCGGCCTAAACAAATTACATTTATGGAGACCACAATGGCAAAACATCAATTCCAGACGGAAGTCAATCAACTCTTACAACTTATGATCCACTCTCTCTACTCGAACAAAGAGATCTTTTTACGTGAGCTAGTCTCTAACGGTTCAGACGCTATGGACAAGCTCAACATGCTTGTACTTACGGACGATGCATACAAAGGTGTCGAGTTCAACCCGCGTCTAGATATCGTTCTTGACAAAGAGAACAAAACTCTTACTATCAGCGACACCGGTATCGGTATGAACGACGAGGACCTTGTCGCCAACCTCGGTACTATTGCCAAGTCGGGCACAAAAGCCTTTATGGATAACCTTTCAGGCGACCAGAAAAAAGATTCACAACTTATCGGTCAGTTCGGTGTCGGTTTCTATGCGGCCTTCATGGTAGCAGGCAAAGTCGAGGTCACCTCGAAAAAAGCGGGCGAAGAGAAAGCCTACAAATGGATCTCTGCCGGTGACGGCGAGTACGAGATCGAGCCGGCTGAAAAAGCGTCACACGGTACGACGATCACCCTCTTCTTGAATGACGACGAAGATGAGTTCCTCGAAACACACCGTATTGAAAGCATTATCAAGAAGTATTCGAACCACATTCCTTTCCCGATCTTCATGGACAAAGAGCACTACATTCCGGCAGAAAAAGATGACGAAGGGAATGAGACAAAGCCATCATCCACTGAGATGAAAAACGAGCAGATCAACAAAGCGTCAGCACTCTGGACCATCTCCAAGTCGGAGCTTAACGACGACGACTACAAAGACTTCTACTCGAGCATCGCACACGACTCCGCCGAGCCTCTGGCCTGGATGCACAACAAGGCGGAAGGTGCCATTGAGTATACGACACTTTTCTATGTACCATCAAAAGCACCGATGGATATGTACCGCGTCGATTACGCACCGGGGATCAAACTCTACATCAACCGTGTCTTCATCACGGACGATGACAAAGAGCTGATGCCGACTTACCTGCGTTTCCTACGCGGTGTGATCGACTCTAAAGACCTTCCGCTGAACGTCAGCCGTGAGATCCTGCAGTCCAACCCGGTCATGAGCAAGATCCGTAACGCGTCGGTCAAAAAGGTCCTGTCTGAATTTGGCAAAATGATGAAAAAAGATGCTGCGAAGTACAACGACTTCTATGCAGAGTTCGGAAATGTTCTCAAAGAGGGACTCTATTCTGACTTCGGAAACCGTGAGAAGATCCTGGAGCTGCTTCAGTTTAACACGCTGAACTCTGACGAAAAGACGTCGATCGAAGAGTTTGTCAAGAACGTTGATGAAGAGAAAAAAGAGATCTACTACATCACCGGTAAAATGGCACTCAACATGCTTAAAAACTCGCCTGCATTAGAGCGTTTTAAAGCCAAGGGTATCGATGTTATCGTGCTTAACGAAGAGATCGACACGATCGTTATGCCGATGGTCACGGAATACAAAGAGTATAAATTCGTGAACGCTGCTGACGCTAAACTCGACGACTCGGAAGAGACGAAAGAGAAAGAAGAAGCGCTGACCAAAGAGTATGAAACGCTTATCGGAGAATTTAAAACGGCACTCGGCGACAACGTTAAAGACATCGTTGTTACCACGCAGCTTACAGAGTCTCCTGTAGCGCTTAAGATCGACAAAGAGGACCCAAGTTACATGATGGCGCAGATGATGGCACAGATGGGTCAAGGCGGCGAGATGCCACCGATCAAACCGATCCTGCAGATCAACCCTAACCATGAGATCCTGGGCAAGCTCAAATCGTCAGCAGACCAGAACCTTATCGATGATGCGGCACACGTATTGTTAGATCAGGCAAAACTGTTCGACGGTATGGAACTCGACGACACTGCGGACTTTATTGCCCGTATGAACCGTATTATGAACAAAGCACTGTAACCGCTGATTTCGACTCTTTTCGTTTCCGCTTTTTAGCGGAAACCCCACTCATCCCTCAAAGGTACCCCGTGATTCACAAACGTTTTGAACCCATTCTTTTTGCATTTATCATGTCACTGTTCATGTCTTTCTTTATGTCCTTCGTCATCACCTTCATCAACCTCGGACTCATCGACGGTTTTGTACTTAAATGGCTGGGCGCATTTTGGAAAGCCTTTATTATCGCCTTTCCAACGATTTTTGTCGTCGTTCCAACTGTCCGTAAGGTTGTCGGAAAACTGGTCATCCAACACTGATACCGGAAAGTCTCTAACTGACCACTCTGTTCTTGCCCGACTGTTTGGCCAACAACAGTTTCTGGTCAACCTCATCGACGAGTTCCAGCATGTGCCGTTTCGATGAAGATTCATCTTCGGCAGGATGAATATAACTGACACCGAAACTTGCCGAACAGTGTACTACGGCCCTCTCTTTTTCAAGACGCTTCTGTGCAAATGTCTTGCACATCTTCTCAGCGATCATCTTAGACTCTTCCAACGTAGTCACAGGCAGTATCAACATAAACTCTTCTCCGCCGAAACGTATAATAAAGTCCGACTTTCGGGTGGTCTCTTTTAAAACATCGCTAAACGCTTTAAGCACGACATCGCCAAAAACATGGCCATATTGGTCATTGACCCGCTTAAAATCATCGATGTCCGCCATGATCAGTGCAAAACCCGTGTCCAAGGTCTTGGACAGCTCAAACTGCGTCTTGAAGATCTTCTCCATCAACTGCCTGTTCAACACACCGGTCAACGGGTCTTTCGTCGAAGATTTAATGTACTCTATGTTACTGATGAGCGTCAGATCGATCCCTATTGCGAGTGCGAGATGGTCAGCTTTATCCAAAAGGAGCAGCAGGTAATGGTAATCTATCGGCGTTGCCTTCATCAAGATCTCTACCCGTTTCGCGATGAGATGCAGATGATGGTGCAGTTTATCGAGATGCTCCCATCTCTGATGATCGACGATGACCGCTGTTCCATCCCTGTGCAGCCATTGTCCCAGCACGCATACTTCCGGGCTCAGTTCAGGCAAGGCGTTCACATCCAGCTCGCCAATAGCCTGGGCCAATTGGTTAAGCCAGACAAGATGCCCCTCAAAAAAATGGATGCTGCTTGTATCGATGAGTTGATCTATTGTTTTAATACGCCGCTTGTTGTTCTCAAGAAACTTTTCAACTTTCTGCGAAAGGTAAAACTTTGAGACAGCATCCGATGCCATATGACTCTGTTGTAAAAAACGATAGGCTATAGACGTCTTGTGCTCTTCCTGTAAGACCTCACAGAGTATAGCGTTTCTAAAGCGCTCCAACATGTTGTGCAGAATAATATACGGCATGTCATGTTTAGAACAGCTTTGTGCCAACCCTCTTGCATCTGCAATGATCCCTTTATAATCGGTCTCTTGAAAGCGTGTAAAAAGAGCACAGGATGCTTCCAGATAAACAGAGGAACTGCCGCTTGCCATAAAATAGATATCGCAATCATCCTCTTGATAGTTCCGTTTTAAATTGTCAATATACTCTTGAACTTTTGAACTGACAATATTTTCATATTCCTGCATGCAATATCCTTTTCTGCTCATACTATATACTATATAAAACATATTTTATTTTTAAACTTAAGGAATAAGCTCATACAAACTTACTGCTGTTACATGAAAGAAGTCACGCGGACGCCAAGCCTGTCAGTCACCCATACGATAATAGTTGTACTAATCTATTAATGCTTGCGTGATTGTCTCTCTTAACATAATCCAAAAACCGGCTAACTCCGTATAAAGAGAAAGAGATAAATAAGGAAGAAGTCTTAAATAGAAGGAATGACAGAAATTACAGGCGTCAGCCAAAAGTCAAGAGCAGCACCTGAACCGTTTTGCATGGACAAAGGCGGCATAATCCACCTAAGTACCCCGAACCACCGGATCGGTTTTAATGGTCGATCATAACGGTATCACTTTGGATCACGTTAAACAAAAGGGTACGTCTGTCCTGACGGAATTGATAATAGAAAGTGTGCTTAGGCAGTTTTTTAAGCTCGGTATTATAGTAGTTCGCATTTGAACATTTTCCAAGGTACAAAAAGCTGAACAGCAGTTTTAGCTTTTGGTCTTCGAAGATCTCATGCGGCTGCGTCAAAAAGGTCATGCCGAATTTTTTCAGATTGACCAAAGAGAGGATATAGAACATAAAATCTTCAAACTTCGTGTAAAAAGCGTTTAGCCTCGATATCTCATGGAAAAAATAGTAATAGTTTTCAAGCAATTCAGGTGTCTGTATCGTTTGTGAAAGACGGCTCTTAATATCGCGTTTATTTGAAAAATAGTTTGCATTGACTGCCATATAGATATTTTCCCGTCTCTCAATCGCCGATTTGAGCTCTGCATCAAAATCTTCATTCTCGGCATAGCGTAGATAATAATAACGTCCGCTCACTTTAAATCGCTCTTCAACGGCATCTTCGTCAGGATCGGAAATGTCAAGATAGAGCGTCGGTACACCGTTGTCCATGACATATTCGCGGATCAAGTTTGCCAGATGAGTTTTGCCTGAACCCTCTTCAGCCAGGATCAGCGTGTTTTGTGTCAACACACGTTCTGTGAGTTCAAGATTTGCGATACTGCTTTTAAATTGTCCAATTTTTTTTCTCATCGATAATCCTTAATGCAACTAATTCGTGATTATAGCCTATCTTCCATACCGCATACTATTTGATTCGGTAAATACATTGCGACATATACTGTTTTGTCAAAATATCTTTTTACCCTTTGATACAGAGAGGTTTTTACGAGCGATTACGTCTTGGTAATCCCCTGTTTCAGGCATTTTCAGGCCACTTAAAATTTCGTACTGCAAATACTGAAAAAAGGAGTAGAATTCGAAAAATAGACATAAGGAACATCAATGGCCAAGTTAACCGTCAACAAACATACACTCAAACCTTTTTCTCTTAAGACAAAACCGGTCATTGAGAAATACCTTGAAAAAAGGTACATCGATATTAGCGATTACACCTTTGCAGCGAACTACATCTGGCTTGCCAGCAGCAGCGGTTTTTATACTATTATCAACAAATGTTTTTGTCTCTTTTCTATGACGGGCGGCGAACTGACCATGCTCTTGCCGCCGCTTGGAAAACAGAAGAACATGACCAAGGCGATCATTGCCTGCTTCAAGCTCATGAACGCCAACAACAGTTCGCCGTTCTATGCGCGCATCGACTATGTCCAGGCTTCGATGATAGAGGAGTTTGTGCAATCGACCGACGAGGCAGAGAGCATGTTCGAAATGCTGGAAAACTATCTGGTGGAGAAAAAGCTGGTGGATTATGTCTACGAAGTGGACAGCCTTATTGAACTGCGCGGCAACAGCTACCATACCAAGCGCACCGAGATCAACAAGTTCACCAAGTCCTATCCGGACCACCGTATTGAACCGCTCGACAGTGTCAAACACCACGATGAGATCTTGCAGCTCTTTAACAAATGGGTCTCCGACCGTGTCAAGTATATGCCTAAAGAGGAGGCGGAAGTCTTCCTGGAGGGGATCCACCAGGAGCGTCACGCCATTAAACGTATGTTGAAGCATTACGAAGAGCTGCAGCTCATCGGTCTGGTCATCTACATCGACGATCAGCTCAAAGGCTTCACTGCCGGCGAACGCATCAGTAAAGATACGGCCTGTGTGCTTATTGAAAAGACGGACTTTGAGGTCCTCGGTTGTGCCCAGTTCATCTTCAGAGAGTTTTCCAAGATGCTTAAAGAGCACTATGATGTTGCCTTTATAAACGTCGGCGACGACATGGGCTTTGAAAACCTTCGCAAGGTCAAGATGTCCTACCGTCCGTTTAAACTGGTCCCGAAGTACACTATCTACCAAAAATGAAGATCCGTCCGGCCCTGCCATCCGACGCCCTAAGATTGTCTGCTTTGGAAGAGCAGCTTTTCACGGCTGACAACTACCCGTTGTCGCGGCACTCTTTTTATTACCATATCCGCAACAACCTGTTACTGGTCGCGGAAACGGACCGGGGAGAGATCGCCGGTTATACGCTTGCACTGATCCGTCGTCGTGACGCAAAGCTCTACTCCCTGGGCATTGCGCAACCCTACCGAGGCAAGGGAGTGGCAAGTATGCTTATGAAAGCCGTGCTCGAGGCTCTCGGCAAACGAGGTTTCAAACGTACACTGCTGGAAGTACGGTGTGACAACATCGAGGCTGTGGCGCTTTATAAACGCTTTGGTTTCGTGGTCACAAATGAGCTTGGCGCCTTCTATCGTGACGGATGCAATGCTTATCTTATGGAACAAAAAGATGCCTAAAAGACACTATGTCAAACTTTTCAGAGAATTGGGTAAAAGCAAACTGCTCAAGCTTCAGGCAGCGGTGCTTTTTCTGACCACCTACATTGACTGGGTGGTTATGCCGTTTATTACCAAACTCGAAGGAACGCACCTGCCGGTCTTTATGATCAGTTTTTATATGCTTCTGGGCGCTTCGGACGGTATCATTCAGCCACTGTTCAAAAAGATCAAAATCTACAACATCTATCTGTTTGTCATTTTGCTGGACCTCATTCAGATCGGCACCTACGCACTGGTCTGGAGCGACATGGTCATCTTTACCTACGCCATCTTGAGTGTTTTCACCCTTCAGGCGATCACCTTTGAGATCTCGCGCGTTCATACCATCGACTTTATGAAAGATGAGATCGCGATCAAGGACTATCTCATGCTGCGCTCTTTTATTGTCTCTGCGGCGATCATCAGCGGCAGTATCAGCGCAATGATACTCGACTACTTCGGTATAGAGCTGCTGACAACACTAATGATACTTACCTTTCTGGGAAGCTTTGCCGTCATCATCGAGTACCGTCTCTATGCCAAGTTTAAAAAGATCGTGCAAAACAATGACACTGTGATCGAGCGTCAAAAGAGCCTTTTGAATGAGAAGTTCACGATTTGAGTCACTTGGTACACCTCCATAGGGTGTCCGATATGACGAAAACATCACCGTGATCTTCACGATACTCCCTTCCAATAAAAAGAATTTCTAATGTTTATTTACATTTCTTATATATTCAGGTATACTTCTGTTAATAAAAGATGATTTAGAGTTTCATCTTTGGCTTGCTTTATATTGAAGACCTTACGTTGACAGTACGATCCACTCGAAAGAATACTCCACTTTATATTTTAGCACCTCAGTAATGGCGTGTACACACAACAAAAGGAATTGCAATGGCAAATCAAGTAAACGGAACTGTTAAATGGTTCAACGACGACAAAGGTTTCGGTTTTATCGAACAAGAAAACGGCGGTAAAGATGTATTCGTACACTTTCGTCAAGTTAACAACACAGGTCACGGCCGTGTTTCTCTAGCAGAAGGTCAAAAAGTGACTTTCGAAATCGGTGAAGGCGACAAAGGCCCACAAGCTGAAAACGTTACAGGACTGTAATCGTCCATAGGCAGAGCAATCTGCCCTTGTCATAAACGGTTTTATGAAGAGAGCAAAAAGCTCTTTTCCAAAGCCATTTTAAGGACAGTTATGAAAAGTAGAGAAGCGGTTTTTCAGGCATTAGAAGAAGGTCAGAAACTGGCTAGCACTATCACAGGGTTACAATACATGTTGATAGACGGCAAACTACACTCCCGACACGGTGAGAGAAACGACTGGAACGAAAGTACACTCGGTTTTGACTATCCGCCTTCATGGCTCAACCTTCAGACTGCAAAGTCGTAGCAACGAGTTTCAAAACACACTTCCTGAATCTTTTCGATTCATGGTACACACAGATTATGTACCGAAACCTATCAACTCCCCCTCATTATCAATACGCCAATTCAAGTACAGAGTGCAATAACAGTCATTCTGAACCCGATTTACCTAAAGGTATTTCCTTTGGTCACCAATCCGGCTCTTTATGACAATGCAATTCTTATCTGCATCTTAGATGCAGTGGATCCCAAATCAAGTTTGGGATGACAAGTCATTTTGGTCCAGAATAGTTTAGCCTCTTCTCTCTTCTCTTTATCATCGAATTACACTAATTAAACGAATGGTTTTTTAAAACTGCTCTTGTTTTTACGATGCGGGATTTCACGACTCGGCATTTTCAGAGAAACATCCCTTCGGGAACGGTACCCTTGTTTTGTGCTTCCCGGCATGGGGCTTTAGCTCTGTAAGTCCCGCCCAGGGTCTCCTCTTCGGGTATGCATTGGACTGTTGTCCTGATAATTCGCGGACATTAGCGCAATTAGATGACCTCTGCTGAGGCCTGCTTTTGTCCTGTATCTTTATATGTACACGTCTCTGGTGCACTTTAGACTTGAATTGGCGATAAATTGTGTACCAAAACCCATCAATTTTTCCCGGTTTACCACTACAAACCATTCTTTTTCTATTGACTATTTTATATAGTAGGCATTATAGTCTCAAGGTACGACATATGAAAATAGTTTGATGATAGTAGTGAGGGGAAGCAGATCGCTGTAAGGTGCTCTCTAAAGCACCTTGGATCTATCTCTATTCTAAGCGTCTTTGCCTGACGCAGCAGATGCAGCGGCCTCTTCAGCCACTGTTGTTCCATTTTTTTCTGCCAGTTTTTTGAGGCGTTTGTCCTCTTTTTTCTTCAGCTTTTCCAGCTCTCTTGCACGCTTTTCGTACGAGTAGTTTGTCTTAGCCATTATCGGTTACCTCTGTGAGAGTCTCTGCTGCGCTGTTTTGTCGCAGGTCTAGCCCCGCCACGTCCTGAATCCTGACGAGTAGCACTGGTTGTTGACCTTGGACGTGAACCACCGCTGCCGCTGTTCGCACGACCTCTGTTGCCGCCGCGCCCTGCACTTCGCTGCTGGATCGGTTCAGCTTGAATATCCGGGTCTACATCAAAACCGGGTTCACGTACTTTCGGAACCTCTTTTTTGATCAATCTTTCAATGTCTTTAAGCAGTTTTATCTCATCGACACAGACCAGAGAGATCGCTTCGCCTTCATTACCCGCACGACCTGTACGGCCGATACGGTGCACATAATCTTCAGGTACATTCGGCAGCTCGTAATTGACCACATGCGGAAGCTGGTCGATGTCGATACCGCGCGCCGCAATGTCGGTTGCAACCAACACCCTGACCTTGTTGAGTTTAAAATCTGCAAGTGCTTTGGTACGCGCCGTCTGGCTTTTGTTACCGTGAATGGCTGCGGCAGCTATACCGTCTTTGCCCAGCTGCTCCGTCAAACGGTTCGCTCCGTGTTTGGTACGGGTAAAAACAAGTACTTGCTTCCAGTCGTTGTTGCTGATAAGGTGAGACAAAAGCTCGCGCTTGCGCTCTCTGTCTACCGGGTAGATGTGCTGTGTCACACTCTCTGCAGAGGTGTTTCGACGCGCCACTTCAATAAGTTCAGGGTTGTTCAACAGTCTGTCTGCCAATATCTTGATCTCTTCGGAAAATGTTGCCGAGAAAAGAAGGTTCTGACGTTTTTTAGGCAGCATTGCCATCACTTTTTTGATGTCATGGATGAAACCCATATCCAGCATACGGTCCGCTTCGTCAAGCACAAAGAAGTCGACTTTTGAAAGGTCGATGTGCCCCTGATTGGCCAGGTCTAAAAGACGTCCCGGAGTTGCGATGACGATGTCAACGCCGCGTTTGAGCTTGTCGATCTGAGGGTTACTGCCCACACCGCCGAAGATAACGGTCGATTTGAACGGCAGGTATTTACCGTAGGTGTGTACGCTCTCGGCAACCTGTGCCGCCAGTTCGCGTGTCGGTGTCAAGATAAGAGCCTTGACCTGTGGTTTGCCCTTGCGCTGCGGTGCATCGCTAAGCATTTGCAGCAACGGCAGTGTAAAGCCGGCTGTCTTACCCGTACCTGTCTGAGCACCTGCCAAAACATCTTTTTTAGCCAGAACGATAGGTATCGCCTGTTTTTGAATAGGTGTAGGCGTTGTGTAGCCCTCTTCTTCGATAGCGCGTAAAATTGGCTTGGAAAGCCCCAGTGTAGTAAATGACATGTATATGTACCTTATATAACTCCAACTAAACAGAGAAGACGTATGTAGAGTGTTCATCATCTGCCGTATCACATCCATAAAAAAAGAGTGCTTGACCTTGGGGTCAAGTACAAATTATTTCTACACGTTCCAGACAATAGAATGAACTGCTCATACAGTTTCTTGAATTTAATTCGAGTTGAGAGCCTACCAAGTAGTTGATTGCTTGGTTCGGTCAAGACTGATAGTTGTTTGATTTTAAAATGAAGGGTAGGAAAACGTTTCCGCAGGAACCTAAATCGCAGACCGAGTGCGCTTGATTTTCGATATTATAGCAGAATTTAAGATCTAGCGGTGAAACAGGCGGCATTTTCCAAGATATTTTGAAGGTTCTTTATCTTTTATCAAGATAGATAGGAAATTTCACTCCCTTTATCGACCGGTTTGCATGCTAAAACATTGTCACGGCATCACGCTGGAGCCGCACGCATGCCGAAGCCGTTTCGTTACACTCTCTTTTAGGCACAAAAAGTTTAATGACCTAAACTCAAGCGATATGGTAATATATAGTCAAACAGCTTCAATAGTTACATTCCCCGGGAGGGAGTATTATGAGCAACTACAAAACGTCAACTGCGACTGCCGACGAACATAAGATTCCCCTTGATGAGCTTGAGCAGCGTCTCAACGCCACTTCTACCGGTTTAAACAGTGTCGAAGCGGAAAGACGACTGACTCAATACGGTACCAACGAACTTCATGTTCGTAAAGACACCCCGGAGATAATCAAGTTTTTTCGCCAATTCCGCAACTTCTTTGCACTTCTGCTTATCGGCGGTTCCGCGCTCGCTTTCCTCGCCGACTATCTGCAACCGGGAGAAGGCAACTTTTACATCGGCGTCGCCTTGCTCGTCGTCGTATTCCTCAATGCCCTCTTCTCCTATGTTCAGCAGCATGAGTCCGACCGGATTATGGAGAGTTTCCGAAACATGCTGCCGCCGATGATTTCGGTGTTAAGGGATGGAAAAGTCTCGCGCATCGAAGCCTGGCTGCTCGTACCGGGCGATGTGATCCTGCTCGAAGAGGGCGACCGTATTCCGGCTGACGCGCGCCTCATCGAAGTCAACCGGCTCAAGGTCGACCACTCCTCTTTGACCGGAGAAAGCGAGCCGCAGCTGCGTAATCTTGAGTGTACCAACGAGAGTCTGCTGGAGAGCCGAAACATTGTCTTCTCCGGTACACTGGTTCAAACTGGTAACGGCCGTGCACTGGTTTACGGCACCGGTATGAACACACAGATCGGAGAGATCGTCCAGCTGACCAAAGAGACCGATATGGTCGAAACGCCGATCCGAAAGGAGCTGCGCTATTTCATCCGCGTTATCTCTACCATTGCTATTACCCTGGGCTTTCTCTTTTTTATACTCAGCGTACTCCTTGGCAAGCCGCTGATCGGAAGCCTCATCTTCGCCATCGGTATTATCGTCGCCAATGTCCCCGAGGGACTGCTGCCGACGGTAACCCTTGCCCTCACCATGGCCTCAAAACGAATGGCTAAAAAAAATGCGCTCATTCGTAATCTAGAAGCGGTCGAAACGCTGGGGTCGACCACGGTCATCTGCACCGACAAGACCGGAACCATTACACAAAACCGTATGAAAGTCACCACCCTGGTACTCGGCGAGCACGAATGGTCGGCCTATCAGAACGGTCTGGCCGAAGTCGAAGGGTTTGACGAGGCGTGGGCAACGATTGTGCTCTGCAACAACGCACGTCTGAACGAGCATGGTTACCTGGGGGACCCGACCGAAGGCGCCATGCTTGTATTTGCCCAAAAGATGAAACCGCTGCAGGATTTTCCGACCCGTTTTCCGCGCATCAATGAAAACCCGTTCGACTCCTCAACCAAGCGCATGATCACCACGCATAAAAATGAAACCGGAAAACATAATCTCGCCTATATGAAGGGTGCACCCGAAATCGTATTTAAAAAATGCACCCACACCCTGCACCATGGCACAGTCGTCGAATTCGATGAGGCAGCCCGCCAACAGGCACTGGAGCTTTATGAAGTGCTGGCCGCACGCGGCGAACGGGTACTGGCGCTGGCCTACAAGACCACCGAAGCGGCCGAGTCCGATGAGGAAGATTTTATCTATATCGGCCTTCTGGGCATGCTCGATCCGCCGCGACCGGAGATTCCCGACGCGATTGAAAAGTGCCGCAGTGCCGGAATCCGTGTCTTTATGATAACCGGCGATTACCACACGACCGCCGAATCGATTGCCCGTCAGGTCGGGCTCTATAGCGGCGACGGCGAGGTGATCGTCAGCGAAAGGTTACTGGAAATGGACGAGGAGGAGCTCTCGCGTCTGCTGGAGAGCAGAGAGTTGGTGTTTGCCCGTACCACCCCGCTTCAGAAGCTGCAGATCGTCCAGGCCCTGCAGAAAAAAGGGGAGATCGTAACGGTCACCGGAGATGGCGTCAACGATGCACCGGCATTGAAAAATGCCGACATGGGAGTGGCGATGGGCGTCTCAGGTACGGAGGTCGCCAAGGAGGCTTCCGACATGGTACTGATGGACGACAATTTCGCCACCATCGTCGTTGCCATTGAAGAGGGACGCACCATCTTTGCCAACATCAAAAAATTCATCGCCTACATTCTGACCAGTAACATTCCGGAAATTCTGCCGTTCATCGCGTTTGTCGCCATCGGTGCACCACTGGCACTCACCGTCGTGTTGATCTTGACCATAGACCTGGGGACCGACCTCTTACCTGCCCTTGGACTGGGACGCGAACGTCCGGAAAATGATGTCATGCTGCAGCCGCCGCGCAAGCGTGATGAGCGTCTGCTGACCTGGCCGCTGCTGGGCATGAGTTACGGCATCATCGGTATGATACAGGCTGCCGCAGGGTTCTTCGCCTTCTTTGTCGTGCTGTATCAGGGCGGTTGGACATGGGGAAGCGAATTGTCCGACTCAAGCCTGCTCTACCGAACCGCCGTCACCGCGTTTTTTGCAGCAGTGGTCATCAACCAGGTCGCGGACGTCTTGATCTGCCGTACGCGTAGACAAAGTATTTTGTCGGCAGGTATTTTTTCCAACAAGCTCATCTGGATCGGTATCGCAGTAGAGCTTGGACTGGTCGCAGCGATCTCGCATGTGCCGTTCCTGCAGCCCTTCTTCGGTACCGCGCCGATAGGCTGGTTCGAAGTGTCGCTGGCACTCCCTTTTGCTGCGGCTATCTTGCTGGGCGATGAGTTCAGACGATGGATGATCAGACGTGACAACGCTTTTGTACAGCGCTGGTTAACCTGGTAGCAGGCAGAAATTTCATAGATGTCCCGCCAGAGTCAACGATATCTTCTCTTTCTAATCCGCTGCCGTTAATTTATCCTCTTTTTTAACCAGCTTTTTATCGATCAAGATCGCAAACGGTATCTGAATAATGTAGGCAAACATGATCGGCAGGATCATCGAGACACCGAAGGTCTGGATGGAGAACGTGGATATGACCAGTGCAAGGGTGATGTAACGTGTCACACTGTGCCAGAATGCGGCTCTCTCCTGAGCTGACTCAAGGTCAAAAACAAACCGGGCGGAGATAAGTGTAAGTAGGTAGAAGATCACGACAGCCGCGAGCGAAACCGGGATCAGTTCCGGTTCAAAGTCATACAGATCGACCAGCAGCTGTGTGTTCTGCAGACCAAAAAGATAAAAGAGGATCAGGAAAATACTGATATTGCTGATATAGCTGCGATAGCTGTCTATCAGTGCGACAAGAGGTTTTATGAAGATGATCACCCGGCTGGCGACAAACGGAATAACGATCAACAGTATGATGACCCCTCGCGCGAAGTTGCTCATGTTGACCTCATCCATATAGGACGCCCCGAAATAATCGGCCGTGTAGATGCCGAAGTTGTGCAGCATCAGGAGCGAGAGCGTGACAAACATGATGTTGATGAAGAGCAGCAGAAAGCCCAGAGAGGTGTCGGCATTGGACTTTTTGATCCAGTGCATCACCATACCCCCACCGCTCAGGACAGAGAGCAGGAAAAGCCCTGCAGCAATACCGAAATCCTTAGTGGCCAATCCCACAGTCAACGCAAAAACCGGCAACAGCAGATAGTTAAGGAGAAGACTTTTCATAACAACACCACGATGATGCCAGAGCAGCTGCATATCTTTGAACTTCACTTTAAACAGCGCAGGCATAATTAGTGTCAAACCGGCAAAGAGACAGATCTTGGAGCTAAAGACAAATCCGACATTGTAGAAACCGTATGCAAACCCGAGTATGGCGCCCAAAATCACAAGAATAAGTTGCATTATCTTCCTTTTAAAATGAAATAGTAATTGTATAGCAATAACATTAACAGGGTTCAGGCATCGTTAGATAAGACGACTCTTTAACGTTTCTTCCCGCTTCCCAGGACACCGTTTTCTTTAGCTAAAAAAGATATAGTTTTACGAATAATAATTAGTTTTATAAAATATATTTTAGAAGAATGGTAAGGTTTTTGTATTGAGATTTATCGATAAAGAAGTGATTTTATTTGACCTCGACGGTACACTTGTAGACAGTGCACCCGACCTGGCCCTGGCCCTCAACCACATGTTGACGCATCTGGAGCGTGAGACATTCAGCCATGACATCATCCGTTCATGGGTCGGTAACGGCGCCCAAACACTCGTCAAGCGCGCCCTAAGCGGCAACAGTCTCATTGACCAGGAGATCGACCAGGAACTCTTTGAAGAGGCCTTGGATATCTTCCTCGACTTCTACGCCCAAAACCTCTGTGTCGACACCGTGACCTACCCTAACGTCGTGCCAACGCTCAAAAGTCTGAAAGAGAAAGGGTATCGCCTTGTTCTTGTAACCAACAAGCCCTACAGCTTTATTGAGCCCCTGCTCGAGGGGCTGGGGATGAACGGGCTTTTTGAATTCTGTCTCGGCGGTGACTCTCTATGCAGGAAAAAACCCGACCCGCTGCCGCTGCTGCATGTCTGTGAGCGTTTGGAGATCGCTGCTGCACAGTGCGTTATGGTAGGCGACTCTAAAAACGACATCCTCGCCGCCAATGCTGCCGATATGCAGAGCATCGGGGTGAGTTATGGCTACAACTATGGCGAGCACATCACCGTCTATGGGCCAGACCGTGTCGTCGACGACTTTCCAGAGATCCTTGAACTGTTAGAAGCGAAAGCCTAGTTCTATGCGTGGAACGAAGAGATATAAACCTTCTATCGCTGTTGTCGGCGGCGGTATTGCCGGTGCGACAAACGCCCTCTACCTGGGCCAGCTCGGACTCGATGTGACACTCTTTGAAAAAGAGGCCAGCCTCATCAGCGGACCGCCCTTTTGTCATCTGCATGCCGGAGGCAACCTCTACCGGGAGATCTCGGACGAGCAGTGTGTCACCCTGCTCAAACAGTCCATCGACTTCTTGCGCTACTACCCGTTCAGTGTCGATTACCGCCCTACCGTCATCGCCATACCGGTTGAAGACAAGGGGAACCCTGAAGAGCTTCTGCCGAGACTCGCACTGCTGAGAGAAGAGTATGAAAAGCTAATTGAGCATGATCCCGCCAACCAAGTCTTAGGCGAGAGTCGGGAGTACTTTAGACTCTATACGCGTGAGCAGGTCGAATCGCTTGCAGAGCTGCCGCTTGCAGAGCTGCCCAAAAGTTTTGACGAGTGGATGATCCCTGTTGCCAGGCATGTCGATCTGGACAAAGTGCAGTTTCCGCTTGTCATGGTGCAGGAGTACGGTCTTAACCTTTTCAGACTCTCTGCCGGTGTCACACTGGAGCTGGAGCAGCTCGACAATGTAAAACTTCTGACAGCGACAAAGGTCACTGCTATTACGCGCTCCGGCGATGAAAAACGGTGGAAGCTCGGCTATACCCACAAAGGACAGTCGACAGAGAGAGCATTTGACTACCTCATCAACGCCGCGGGTTTCAAAACGGGAAAGATCGACGATATGCTCGGTGTTGAGTGTAAGAGCATGGTCGAGTTTAAAGCAGCCTATGTGAGTCAATGGGAAGGGTATAACAAGACACTCTGGCCTGAAGTGATCTTCCACGGCGAGCGCGGTACACCTCGGGGCATGGGACAGTTCACCCCCTACACTAACGGCTACTTCCAGCTCCACGGTATGACCAAAGATATTACCCTTTATGAAGACGGGCTTAGTGCCAACACCAAACAGAGCTGTCAACCCAAGCTCAAGCAGAACTTCATCGAGAAGATCGAACGCGCGTGGAACCCGCAAGAGGTCGAAGAGCGTACCCAAAGCGCCATAAAACACCTCGCAAAGTTCATTCCCGACTTTTCGACTGCCAAAGTCGGTTCAAAACCGCTTTACGGTGCCCAGCAGATCCCCGGAGACGACCCGACCCTCCGCGTGGCAGAGGTCGCTTTCCCGACAGAGGGGTATGCCCGGTGCGAGATCGTCAAAGCCTCTTCCGTTTTGACCATGGCCGACACCGTGACCAAAGAGCTTGTCAGAATGGGTCTGGTCGATGCAGACCTTTTAGGCAGACGCGATCTCTCCAAACTCAAAGCGCTCGATGAAAAGCAGATCGACAGCTATGCAAAAACAGTATGTCAGAGCCGTGATTATCCGCCTGCACTGGCAAAGCGGGCCATTGCCGACTGACTGCTTCCCTGCTGCTCTCCTTAGCCCTCGGTAAGCGGATTGTCCGGGGAGAGCGTCGCACTCAGGCGGCGGGGTTTCAAAAAGAAACGGTAGAAGATGACGTAGCCGAAGAGGCCGAAATAGTTCAGCAGACCGAACATGATAAGCAGTACCCCGATGTTGAAGTGTTTTTTCTCAGCAACAAGTGAACGGGGGTCGCGTTCGACGATCTTATAGCCGTTTTCATGGAACATAGCATCGATGCGCTGCATTTTAGCGGCATCGTCAAAGTCTGCATGCTGCATTTTGACGATGTACTCTTTAAAAACGGCAAGGCTTTGCGTATGGTTTTTCTTGTCCCAGAAAAAGACCAGTATCCCGATGGGCAGTATGAACATCATAATAACCGTTGACATATACCCTCCTCTTCTATGCTTTTCCTCATTATAAAACAACTTTGAGACTTTGACGACCATAAACCTCCTTTTACGCTATAATACCGTCAACATTTGCGCACTCGGTCTGCGCTTAAGCCTTCTTTTTTCGACCGCTTATCTTCCTCCCTGCAGAGGCTTATTTTCCAAGGACTACTTATGTCAGTTGACAACATTATCATCAAACGCCACAACCACCGTGTTCACCCCTGTGACCGAAGCCAGAAGCTTGCACTTCTTAAACACCTTATTGCACTGCACGCTGACAAAGAGATCTTGATACTTTCTGAGCAGGACCTCACTGAACTCGATGAGCAGCTCGATGCTGACAACGTTACCTGTAAAAGTGACAGTGAACTTCTCGAGAACCCGAAGGTCAAATGCGACATGATCATCAGTCTTGACCTTGCCAAAGATCCTCAGAGCTACCTCAAACGCCTTAACCAGACCAAGACCTATGCCCTGCTTTTGGCGGACGACAAAGACCAGCAGGATCTCTACGACATAGAGACACTGATGAAACGCACCCTTACCAAAGAGGTCATCGCCGACTTTGAACCGGCCTCGTACATCAAAGACCGCGAAGCGGCAAAAGATCTCAAAGAGCGTCAAGAGTACAACATCAAAAACCAGGAAGAGCGCGACGAAAAGCGTAAAAAAGCCTGGGATAAACAGAAAAAAGAGTCCAAGTACCTCGGTAAAGACGAAAACGGCAAACCGATCTTCTCCGGCAAGACCAATGACCGTAATCACGGTTACGACGGCACGCCGAAAACGGAAGAGGAAAAACGGGAAAACCCTAGATACAAGGCTAAAAAGAGCGGTGACAAAAAGCCTTGGGACAAAGATGCCCGTGGAGAGAAAAAGCCATGGGACAAAAAAGAGGGTGACAAAAAGCCATTTGAAAAAAAGTCCTGGGACAACAAGGGCGGCGACAAGAAACCTTGGGATAAAAAAGATGGGGAGAAGAAGTCCTGGGACAAAGGTGACAAAAAGCCTTGGGACAAGAAACACACCGACACTGACAGAAGCGGTGGCGACTGGCGAAACAAACCTGCCAAAAAAGATGTAGAGCAAGCGGCACCGAAACGTCCGCCGCGCGTTATTAAGATACCTTCTACCAAACAGACAAAAGAGAGCTAGTCAAAGAGCGCTTTCTGCACTCTCATTTTTGTCTTAATATCGGTGTGTTATGACATCACCTGCTGCTCTGAGCTTACCAGCCAGACCGTTGCAGATCTCTCTTTTACCCGCACCGTTATTGTTGATCGAAACCCTCATCGCACCTTGCTTGTCATTGACTCTGAAAACGACACAGTTGTTGCCCTCCACCTTATAGATACTTCGATTCTTTTTGATGGTCAAGGGGATGTCGGTCATCTGATCAAACGTGCCGAACTCACCTATTAAGGTGTAATAGTTCTGTACATCTTTCATAATAAAATTGACATCATAAAGTTTTTGCATAATGTGAGCCTGTTGCGCCGCAACGGCCATCCTGACAGTAGCCACACCGGCTAAAATGCCCAAAACAACAATGACAAAGACCATCTCCATCAGGGTAAACGCACTTCTTTGACGGTTCATCCGTACTCCTTTTATAGTCCTTTCCATATAACTAAATGCAATATCAAGGGTGAAAAACCACAATAGACCGCCATCGTGTCGGTATCGACAACTGCGCTACACATGAAAAAAGAAGAGGGTTGGCTATACTTACAACATACATTCAAAAGACGTTGCAGCAAGGTGTATCGGTATGAAAATAGTCCTGTTTCTCTCTTTTATGCTCCTTTTAAAGCTACAGGCCGAAGAGTATGCCAGCCTGCTGTTTCACGGCAACTGCACCACCTGCCATTTTGAGAGCAAAAGTGTTTCAGCCCCTTCCGTCATTATGATCAGAGAAAAGTACCTCTCTGCCTTTCCTGAAAAAGAAGATTTTGTCGCCTATATGTCGAGCTGGGTTCAGCACCCTGATGAGCGAACATCAATCATGCTCGAGGCTGTTGAAGAGTATGAGCTGATGCCGGAGCTTGCTTTTGACCTCGAGACACTGCGGACCATATCGGCTTACATCTACGAGACTGATTTCGGGAAAAAGCATTCAGACCACGAATAGCGTGTTTCAATGACAGGTAACGACCTGACCAACAGAGAAAAGACCTTCCCTCACGCTCTCATTCGTGCCATTCGTGTAATTCGTGGACAGTTCACTCTTTTCTTTTTCCCCACAGATTATAGGGATTGACACAAATTATTTTGAAAAGCTTTCTCTTGCACAAATATTCTAATCCCTTTAATCCCAAAAATCTGTGGGTAACTGGCTCTTTTTTATCCGCGAATTACACCAATTTCACGAAGTCTTATTAAGAGAAATTCTTTTGCAAACATCTTGTTTTACTATTCACCCAAACGCATTTCCTCACGCTCTCATTCGTGCCATTCGTGTAATTCGTGGACAGTTCGCTCTTTTCTTTTTCCCCACAGATTATGGAGATTGATACAATTTTTTTTGAAAAGTTTTCTTTTGCCCTAATGCTCTAATCCCTTTAATTCCAAAAATCTGTGGGCAACCTGCTCTTTTTTGCCCACGAATTACACTAATTTCACGAAGTCTATATTGCGATAACTTTATTCATTTCAAACACTCTAATTCGTGCTCATTCGTGAAATTCGTGGACAATAAGCTCTTCTCATTTGCATCAGCAACCCTCTAAACCAATCAGACAATATGCTACGTTTATGCTGCATGTTATTATTGTTTTAGGTGAATCGCTATAGTATGTGAAACAGTAAACATCGGCAAAAGAAAGAGGAGACAAAATGAGTACATCAGTTAAGCGCATTGCCTATGTCGCAGTCGGCATCATAATCATTCTGGTAATTCTTGCAGTAGCGATACCGAGCGGAAAATCAATAAGTATTGCAAGCGGACAGACCTTCGCGCAATTTGTTGAGGATCTAGCCTCGAGCGAACAGAACCGTATAGAGTGGATCGCCTGTCCGGACGAAGTAAAGCAGTCGCCTCTCACACCCGGTGAGATCTCCGCCGCCGACGGTCAACAGCTCATCGAATCTGCACGCAAAAGAATCCCGCACGCCAAGCAAGTAACACGGGTTATTCTGGACGATGAAGGGCGAAAGTATACGATCTACTGCAACTAGTGCGTTGAACCTCCCCGTTCAACCTCTCTAACGCAGTTTCTCCACCAGTGCATCGTGAATGTGACCGTTGGTCGCGACCACGACACGCTCGTCGAACCGGTAGGCCCCGCCGTCTCGTCGACTGACAACTCCCCCCGCTTCTGTGACCATCAAAATCCCCGCCGCAACGTCCCACGGTTTCAGGTTGACCTCGTAGTACCCCTCAAAGGTTCCGCGCGCCAAGTAGCAGAGGTCCAGTGCCGCCGAACCCAGACGGCGGATGTCACGGGTGTACGGCAGTACCGCCTCCATGCTCTTCATGACCCAGTGAAAGTCCTCGCCCTGCTCGATCTTGGTGTAGGGAAAGCCCGTCGCGATGAGCGAACGCTCCAGCGTCGTCGCGTCGCTCACCTGCAAGCTCTCGCCGTTGCAGGTCGCCCCTTTGCCCTTTTCGGCATAAAATAGCTCATCCAAAACAGGGTTATAGACCACGCCCGCAACCGCTTCGCCCTCTTCCCAGACACCGATAGAGATGCAGCAGAAAGGGATGCCGTGGACAAAGTTGGTCGTGCCGTCGATGGGGTCGATGTAGATCGCCTTGTCGGGGTGCGTAATGCCCTCGTTCGTCTCCTCCCCGACCAGGGTGTGCTCCGGGAAAGCGGCAGCAAGTTTCTCTTTAAGCAGCAGTTCGACCTTGACGTCGTACTCGGTAACAAGGTCAACGGCGCTTTTGTAGGTAATGGTCTTGGAGTGGGTGTACCCCTCTATAAAAAGAGGTCCGGCGGATCGGGCTATGGTTTTGATGGCATCATACACGACATACGTCCTTTTGTTTGTGTTGTCTGATTATAACAGGCCGATGGACTGGATTACAATCTTTTTATGTGCTCGTTTTAACGTTCGTTACCGTAAGATTTGTGTTATGCACTGCATTAGCAAAGGATAACCCGTGAAATACTTTAGCAGAACGTTTCGTGTCGACTGGTCTGAAAGCAACACCGTCGGGGAGGTGCATCTCTCCACCTATTTTAAATACGTCATCGAAACGGCCTGGGACTGGGGAGCGGCTATCGGTCTGGGCATCGAAGACAGCGAAGAGCTTGGGCTGGGTTGGCTGGTCCGCGCGACGGAGCTCAACCTGCACCGCCCTCTTCGTCCAAACGATGTTTTCGAACTGACCATCTGGCTGGCCGACTGGAAACGCGTCCACGGTACCCGCTATTTTGAGCTTGTTCTAAAAGAGGGCGGCGACCTGGTCGCAGACGGTGCCCAGGAGGTGGTCACGGTCAACCTCAAGACCATGCGCCCTGTCCCTGTTCCTCCCAACATCATCGAAAATATCACCATCGACAACCCCCGCCTTGTCAAACAGCAGAAGTTCCCCAAACTGACAACCCCGAGAGAGACGGCATTCGTCACGCAACGAACCGTCGACTGGCGGGACCTCGATGCGCAGGAACACGTTAACAACACCCACTACGTCGCCTTCGCCGAAGATGCCATAGCAAGGGCAATGGCAACGACAGGCTGGACACCCGCGCGTTTTAAAGGCGAAAACCTCGCCATGGACAACCAAAGGCTGCACGTGCAGTACCTCTCCCCTGCAGAATGGGGCGAAACGCTGGACATCTATACGTACTTGACGGAGTTGACCCCTGCCGGAGGCGTGTGGCATGTAGAGATAGAACGCCGTGACGACCAAAAGCCCATTGCACAATGTGTCGTAGAGTGGGGATTGGTCAACCGAACGGAGAGAGATGAGCAGGATCTGCCGGAGAATTTGTTTAATGCTCTAAAAAATAGCGTCGCGACCGAAACGTAAAAGGCGTAGAAGCATGAAGATGTCAGGCAGTCTGTCATTATGATGAGCAGCATAAAGCGCTGGGCGCTTGCGCTTAAACACAACCTCTATGCCCTCTACCTTGCCTACCACCGCAAAGATGTCCCCATTCTCGCAAAGGTCGTCGCCGTCATTGTCGTGGCCTACGCCTTGAGCCCCATCGACCTCATTCCCGATTTTATTCCGATCATAGGGTATTTGGATGACTTTATTTTGCTGCCGCTCGGGATTGCGCTTGCGATTGGGCTGATGCCGAAAGATGTTTGGGATGAGTGCAAAGTGAAAGCAAAAGAGTCAACGCTAAAGTCACTCCCCCGCTCCAAAGCGGCCGCCGCCGTCGTCATAGCCATTTGGGTCGTGACGGCTGTCTTGCTTGTTCGAACATTTAAGTAGCGTAAAAAGTGACCTGGAAAATAATAGCATGCAAGTGCACGCTTCTTTGCATCGTAAAGATGCAATATGCAGAAATGCTCTAGCGATTCACCAGTCGTGCCGAACCGGTAATCACTGTGACGGTGCTATTGCTCTCGGCAAAGCTGTCATTTACTTTTAGCTGCGTACCTGTCTCGGTAGGTATGAGCATGTCGCCGGGTTGCACCACAACAGTTTCACCTGCATTTATAGAT
Organism: Sulfurimonadaceae bacterium; assembly: GCA_041596355.1. GTDB lineage: Bacteria > Campylobacterota > Campylobacteria > Campylobacterales > Sulfurimonadaceae > Sulfonitrofixus. Next base: position 32,863 of record JBFHIS010000010.1, read on the forward strand.
GTTCCCAACACTTCCGAATTCGAATTATCATCACCGCAACCCGACAACATTGCAGTTGCCGCCAGTATTACTAGAATATACCAATAGTTTCGCATCTGAACTCCCTAAAACTGTATGACCGCGTTCAGCGGTGTGTTGATGTCAAAATTATAGTCCCCGTTAAGGGTATAAATGGTGACACTGTTGCCCACTTCGAAGCGGTCCGTTCCATATAGCGTATCGGTCATCTCAACCGTCGTGTCCGGGTGCGTGACACGGAAATAGGTCCTGGTCTCCCCAGCGGTATTTGTCATGGCGATTGCCTCGACCATGTCACCGCCGACATCCATGGCCGGAGTCGTAATGGAGATATTGCCGTCGGCACCCAGTGTGATCCGCGCGCCGACAACATCAGAATACGCTTCTGTCGTATTTCCGTCTATGGTGACACTGTAACCGCAGGTACCGTTTGTCTCTGTCGTCAACCGGTAGCTCACTGTCACACCGTTTCCGTCGCTAAATGACGCATTGGTTTCGATGCTGCCGTCGGCATACACGGCAGTGTCCGACCCGGCCAAGCCTATGCTTGCCTCCGTCGTCACTGCTCCCAAAGTGCGCTCATACGATACATTCCCATCTGCGAATACCGTAACGTTGATATCGGCCCCGTCTTTGGAAACACCGCCTTCAATGTCGCCATTGTCTGCCATAACGATCTTTGCACCCGGTACTAAAAAGTGGACCGTCGAAGCTGTTAAATCGGGCAGTGTCACGGTGTTGAGTGCCGTACCGTCATTGCCGTAGGTTGTCGCCTTACTTTCCGTTGTGTCTGTCTGAATCAGAATAACATCGGTACTGTCACCGTTTATCTGTGTCGACGCACCCGCCGGAGCCGTTACTGTCGGTGTGCTCGCGGCATCGTTGTAAGGGAAAGGGTCACAAGCGTCACCGACGCCGTCGCCGTCGGTGTCAAGCTGGTCAACGTTTGCCACGTTGACACAGTTGTCCACATTGTCCAGCAGCCCGTCACCGTCTGCGTCGTCATCGTAGACGTCCGTTACGGTGACAGCCACTGCGAGCGTGCCGGTCGCACTTAACTCGTCAGTTGCCGTGACGTTGATGTTGTAAACATTGTTGCCGCCGTTGTCAAGAGGCGTTTCATAGTCCGGTACCGCCTTAAAGCTCAATGCCCCGCTTGCAGAATCAATGTTGAAATAAGCGGCATCGACACCGCTAAGACCGAAAGTGTGTGTCGCCAGGAAATCGGGGTCTGTGACACCGTAGGTTCCCACTGCCGTTCCCGAGTTCTCCGCTATGCTCTGCGTCGTGCTGCCCGTCACAATAGGTGTAGTGTTTGGTCCGGCAACCATCGTTACCGTCCAGCCTCCGGCAGAAGTTTGAAAACCTGTGCTCATAAGAAAACTGAGGGTACAGTTGGTCTGAGGTGTTGTGAACGTATTATTGAACGACGTGCCATTGACAATGCCGCATCCCGAAAGTGCGAAATTAAGAGGATCGCCGTAAGAGTCCGTAGTCACACCCGAATATGAGATGCGCTCTATCTTGGTCGTGCTCTGGATGTTAACAGTGAATGCATCCTGCCCGTCAGTCGGTGTAGGACCCAACGCACCGGTGACGGTGTAGGTGCCGGACTGACTGACGTTAAATGCCGGGCCGGGGTTACCGAAATCGGCCGGTTCACCCCCAAGCGTTCCCGCCTGGGCAGAGAGTCCTGCCAACAACAAGAAACCGCAGAGCGGCCTCACTAATGAACGAAGCCTACGGGCTTTGCCTGAAGAGTAGTACACATCAGATCCTTTTTATGTATGAGCAAAATTGCATCATTATATAGATCAAAAAATAACATTGAGTTTAATTATTCGTTTATTGGAATTATTTAATTTGTATTTTTTGTTACCAGAAGTCGGCACTGTCTACGACTGTTCGACCGGGGTCAGGTAAATTGGACCAATGGCAGTCGGCCGGCTTTTCGGAGGATCTGTTTGAAATTTTAAATAGGTGTACCGAAACGGCGGGGAGCCCGGCCGTTTAAAGCGGTGTCAAAACAGAAGAGCGCTTAGCGTCCCATCTGTTTCATCATGTCGGCCGGTGAGATGGCGTTGTCCCATAGCTCGTCAGGAATGAGGTATTCGGTGACGACATTGCCGCCGATGATGTGCTCGTCGATGATTCTTTCGATCTTCTCTTTTGTCAGACCGACATACAAAAAGTGCCCCGGCTCGACCAACATTACAGGACCGGCGTTACAGCGGTTAAGACACCCTGTCTGAATGGGCTGGACGGTACCGATGATCCCTTTTTGCATCAATGTCTGACCCAGGTGCTGGTAAAGGTCCTGAGACTGCGGTGTAACGCATGACGGTTTCGGCATACCCGGAGGCGTAGATTGTTGGCATTTCATCATATAAAAAGCTGGTTGAGGGATTCCCATAAATTTTCCTTGTCTGTTTTGACTCTGAAAGTCTGGTTGAGGGTATGCAAGTACTGTTCTTTCAGGCACTTTTGACGCATGTCCCACTCCTATTAGAGTGCGAAAAGAGAGATCTGTTTTATGATCTTATATTGTCATGGGAGAGAAGTTTGACAGAGAATAATTACCGGTTGACTATCTGCTAAAGCGACGTCTTATACGTCTGTTCAGGTGATGATCTTTTGAAACTCGTCCATCTCGCTCAAGGGCTTAAAGGAAGGTTCATGCGCTGTCTCATCTTTTAAGTTCGGCGAGATGCGCAGTGCCGTTTTAAGATCGATGATCGCTTCGCTCTTGTTGCCCAGTTGGGCATTTGCACAGGCCCGTTGCCAAAAGGCATAGCCATATTCCGGATCGATCTCCAGAGCTTTGTTACTCAGGTTGAGTGCCCATTCGAACTCGTCAAGGTCCAAAACGGCATCTGCTTTATAGGCATAGACCTCTGCATCCATGGCATTGACTTCCAGTATCTCATCATAGATCTCTATCTTTGACTGCAGGTTCGTCTCCAGGTTGGCACGCATCCACAGCGAGTGGATCAATTGCGTGTCATAAATCTTCTTCTGGTTCACAAGGATCTTTTCAGACTGTTCTGTCAGTTTTTTCTGCAAGACGTTAAAGGACTCATTATATCTCTCCGTGATCTCGCGGACCCGGTCTTCAATGATCTCTTCCGTCTTTTTCCTGATGTCACGCAGGGAGTTCCAGCCTGCAAAGATAAGCAGTGAAGTCGCTCCGGCAATAAGGTAAAAGACATTGCCGATGGTGTCCGTAATATAGCGTGCCGCCCTGTCCGTCTGCTCTATCTGCCCTTTGGCGACCGTTGTCTGCACCGTAGCTTTAAACTGCTCCTGCTCTACGCGAAGCGACTTAAGCTCATCTAAAATGTAGCGTTCGATCAATGGCTTGGAAAGAGGACTTTCTTCGGGCTTTTCAGGTTGTTCAGCGGCCATAAGCGGGGTTGCAAAAAGGAGTACCAATAATAATGTGGGTAACACCTGTAATATATGTTTCATATGCATAGTCGTTGACCTTTTGATTTGAGTGTATGAATCTGAGTGTAAATCATCATCCTGAGATGAATTTGGAACATAGTAACAAATGAGGTGTACAACGAAGGTTAAACATCGCTTTTGCGCACTAGAAAAAGATCTGCTTAAAAGTGTAAGCTTGCCGGTTTAACGCAAATAGCAAACGAAAAAGTAAAAACACATTTTCTCTTATCACCGGCTCTTCTACACAGTAGTAGAAAAGCTATAATCTTGACAAAACAGTGCCGAATATCTTTTTTATTTGATATGGCATGAATTGCACAAGCCGCTGTCAGTGTTGGACACTCGCAAGAAAAGAGGGTTAGTGGTGTCGTGGGGGTCATGGCATGATGAGCATTCAACATTTCCATTGTTCAGTTTAAGACCATTGAGAGGATTTGGTTCAAAGCCGCTAGGGTTTTTACTTTTTGCATCGGCATAAGATATGGAGACCGGATGGTCATTGGTCAGGTCCGGTCCAATTGTCCATTCCGGTCCAGGATATATGTCTCCACTGAAGTGACATGCATAGCAGTTGGGGGTGGCAGGTTGATTTTCATGTCCTGCTCCGGGAGAATTGATAATGTTATGGGTGTCCTGAGCATTGACAGCACTCATAGCACCCGTAGCACTCACGCCATCATGGCAGCTTAAACAGAGTAATGTCGGATTGTTTGGAACCTCTTGATTGCCGTTGTAGAGTATATAAGCACTGGTGTCTGTAACTTTTCTGTTCCATAAAGGGCCATCAAGTTCCTCGCTGCCTCCATGCGGTGCATGACAGAACACGCACACTTCGGTACTTGCGCCTGCGTAGTTTCCATAAAAATTTGTAGCACTTAAATCGTGCTTCGACCCAATGATGTCGGCATGCAAATTAATAGTTGAAAACAGAAATATAATAGATAAATATACGATTCTTATAAATATGATGTTCACCCTTATTTGAAGATTTACTATAAAACTATATTATATTAAACCTTATAATAACTTCAGAATGATTTATAATTTTTAATTATATTATGTCGACTTATTTAGTCAGGTTTATTTACCCTCAAATCGTAACCGGACATGTCCTAAAATGCCGTCGTGTAGCGTTGCTCGGCATGGTGTTGAAGTCAATAAGCAAAGCTTGATTCAGGGTCAGATCAGCACTGTTTCAAAATACTTTTTTTCTGTGTTACGAAAAAGAAGAGATAAAAATCAACCTTGGTAACGCAACTTTTTTTTCGGAAAAACAGAGATAAATATTTATCTTGGCAACTGGACTCTTTTTTTTCTATTCATGTTTTATCTTTTTCGTTGTATTATAAATGCATTATTTGATGTTTAGTTTAATTATTTGAAGTTATCACAATCAAAGAAAGGAGCATCAATGAACACATTAATCAAACGTGCGATCCTAATAGGGACTCTAATGACAGGAGTAATAGCTATGGCAACTGAACCGACGTATGAAGAGCAGATGAAGCAAATGGAACAAGAGTTAGAGATTTTGAAAAAGAGAACTGAACTCCTGACCCAGCAAAGCGCTCTCGAGGCAGCACAGTCCGAAAAGGAGTCTGCGAAACTGGAGAGCATTAAAGAGGCGTTGAGCGGCCTGAAGTTACCCGACGGGAACAAAGGGACTATTGCCGTAAAAGCCGGTGATGAGAAGACAGCACTGCTTCGGAGCAATCGCCCGTTGCTGGATCTTCTGGGCGAGGTGGCGTATGAGTTGGTCGAAATGTGTCCGGATGGAACCGTGTTGTTGACGGATGAGCAACTCAAAAAAGCCTATGACTCAAAGTTCCAATCAAGTCTAATTGATGACAAAACCAAATATCTGGAAGAGATCATTCAAAAAATTCCTGAACCAACAGAAAAAAGTAGAATAGCTGTTTCTACTGCTATTGGTCTCGTAAGTACATCCCTTGTTGCAATAAAGGGCATTTCCGAACTGTTTCGTGTCGACCGGGAATTACATGTTTTCAACAAAGCGGGTGAAGCAGACAAAATATTGCGTTACTTACTTGATTCCATGGGGAGCAACAGAATCATCACAAACCCTGAAAGGGTCGGTGGTAACACGCTAAACAAGGCACAAGGTTTATGGAAGAAGCTTGAAGATCTAGCGCAAAAGTTGCAGACTGTAAACACGAACTTGGATAGCCTCAAAGAGCTTCCTGGCGTCAATGACGATAGCCTTGCGGCAAATATGAAGCAGGCAAACGCATTGTATGAGGGGTTGTGCGAGAATGACGCTTTTTGGAAGCAGGTTGAAGGAGAAGTTATTGTGGACACCATCGACGGTAAGGATTTACTCTTTCTTGACGTCCAGGGGCAGACTATTCAGATCAAAGAGTCACGATGGTACAGGTCCGACCGAATTCTCGCTATCGGAGAGGTCCAAGTGTTATACCGCCTGCTCGATGCCAACGGGTCGGTGAAAAAGTCCGGTGTCATTCTCAAGTCTTCCACGGCTGACGATATGATGATGGACGAACTGGAACCACTCGACTCACATAAGCCTTAACAGATCTGACCCACGTTCTTCGTGGGCACGCATACAAGAGTACAAAACTACCAAAATGTTAGACCTACACATCTCCTTTAATCTTTCGTTAACTCTCGTAACTGCTTCTACGCATGCGCTTATCTTTTTCATTGTATTATATTTAATATTTTAATTGATGTGATTCGGTTGAGTCAAATTGATATGAACTATATAAATTGCAGTTTACATTTTCACGGAAACCATAAGAATGAAAAAAGCACCTCGTACTGAGAAGGGAAAAAACTATATGCTAGAGAAGATAATCAAAGAACTGCATCTCGCGAAGATAGACGGAGAGATCTACTCCGTTATAGACGCGCAGGAGCGCACTGCCGACTACGACACCAAAGTCCGTCTTTACGATGCACTCATAGGAAACCCTCTCTACAACAAAATTATTTGGGGTAATTGGCCCAGAGAGTACGACCGTTTCTGCAGGGAAGCCCTGTCCGACACGCCGAAAGGTGTCGTGCTCGACGCCGGTTGCGGCTCGCTCGTCTTTACGGCCGACGCCTATGCCGACGCTGATAACAGCTTCATCGTGCTGCTCGACCGTTCCATCGAAATGCTCAAAAAAGGGCAGGAACGCTTACGCGAACGTACCGGAACCCTACCCGAGAACATCGTCTTCGTCCAGGGCGACATCTTTGAGCTCCCTTTTCTCGACGGCGTTTTCGACACCGTCATGTGCCAGGGGCTTCTGCACATGTTCGATGAAAAAGCCGCCTTGCTAACGGAACTCAAGCGGGTCAAAAAACCTCAGGGTAAGCTCTTCTTCACCAGCCTCGTCGGTAACAACCGACTCGGCAAAGCCTACCTTGCACAGCTTCAAAAAGCCGGAGAAGTCAGTTCCATCTACACGAGCGAGTCGTTGAACAGCGAACTAGCAGGGATACTGTCTGAGTACAAAATGAATAGCATCGGGAATATGGCGTATGTCACATGCCTTTAAATCCCTTCCAGGGCACTCTCAATGAGCATCTTTCAAAAGTTTAATCGCCGTCGCGAAATTCTAAAGATTCGAGGCGATCTTGAGCGTGACGGTTTTCCCCGGCTCCAGATGTTTCTGCTCGTTGCACTCACCGGCGCATCAGGTTTTGTTGCATCCTACCTTTTTCTTCACGCGGGCATTGTCGAAATGTGGGTTAGGTACCTTGCTGCCTTTGGTGTTGCCTACCTCTTCTTCCTGCTTCTATTGTGGCTCTGGCTGAGAACACAGGCAGAGGATTACGTCGACCTCCCTTTGGAGTTACTCTCAGTCAATTCGGACGGTTCCGGCACCGGCTACAGCGGTGAAGGTGGGAGTTTCGGCGGCGCAGGCGCCAGCAGTTCATTTGATGCGCCATCTGAGAGTGTCTCCACAATCGGCAATGCGGGCGATTCCGTCAGCGATGTACTAGATACGGCTTTAGAGGCTGATGAGTTTGCTATTCCGATGGTTGTCCTGGTACTTATTGGTACACTGTTTTTCTCTTCTTTTCTTATGATCTATTCGGCCCCAGTACTCTTCGCGGAACTCCTGGTAGACGGTGTGCTGTCGGCAACTCTTTATCGCAGACTCCGCAGTCTGGAAACGCGGCACTGGCTTGAAACCGCTGTTCGACGTACCGCCTGGCCCTTCATTCTTACCGCTGCAATCGTTTCCGCTTCTGGCTGGGCCATGACACTCTACGCACCCGAAGCCCATTCGATCGGCGATGTTGTCTTTCACTCGAAACAAAGTAGATAGCGTCTCTTTGTCCAATTCGATATTTAAACCCGGACCCAGAAAAAGTACTGGTGTATTTTAGTGATCTTAAATCATAATGTTGACTGACAATGCCAAATACGATATATTATTAACAAATCTCATAATTACAGCATCTGCTCAGGTGCGACCACATGTTGAAACCGCGCAGATAGATGTATCGTTAACCTGTAAAAAGGAGTGCCTATGACACTTAAAAACCCACGATTGTACAAAACGCTGCTCTTCCTCCCCCTACTATTACTCTTTACAGCCTGCACCGCCGGTGACGCGCAGTTCGCGCAGGTAGAACCTGCCGGGTTCTGGTATGGGCTTTGGCATGGGATGATCTCTTTTATTACCCTCATTATCCACATCTTTAATGAGAACGTTTCCGTCTACGAGGTCAATAACACGGGCGGCTGGTACGACTTTGGTTTCCTGCTGGGCGTCATCTTCGTCTGGGGCGGTAGTTCCCACGTGTCGTGCCGTTCCGCTGCGAAAAAACAGCGCGACAAAGAGTGGGAGGAAGTAGGCGAGAAAGTCGAACGAAAGATCATGCGACGGCTCAAAGAGTGGGCCGAAGACGAGGATGACACGGACGTCGTCAAAGAGTGGGACGACATCAGCGAAAAGGTCGAGCAAAAGCTTAAACGCAAACTCCGTGAATGGGCGGAGAAAGAGTAAGAACGTGTCAAAGTTCCTGGTCTCAAAGGGTATGAAACTTAGAGGTTTAATCACAGTAGTATAAAGTACTCTGCTACTGTTTATTTAGAAGTAGCAACCTGTAATGTGTCAAACTCCCTAAACGTGATCTCTTGTTCAGATCCTACCCGGCCTTTCCAGATTTTACGCTCATTCACACCTTTACATTTTAATGAGGCTATAAATTTACCTTTTCCGACATGGTTACGATCTTTTATAAAATAGTTATAAGGGGTGTACTCATTTTTTGGACTTTTAGAGTTCTCTTGTGCTAAAAACGAGTCGATGGTCTTCTTTTCTGAACTGTTGTAAAGACAAACATCCCCCTCAAGGTATTTCGCTCCCGTTGTATAGCTGTCTTTTCCTCTGAAATATATCATCTCGTTATTTTTTGATTTTTTACTCACTAGCTTGACATTGCCCAGTTTAAATCCTGCGTCATATTTGTTGTAAATACCACCGCCTTTTACATAACCTGTAAAATTACTTATTTTTGGCAGTGTCGCTGTAAGCATATCAGTTTGTATGAGGTTTTCATCATTACCTATCTCCATAACCGATGAGTCATGGTTATTTTCGCTGGCAATCCTGTTTTGCACGACAAGAACATTTTTTATCTCGCCTTGATAACCCAAATCAACATCGACAGAGTCATCCATAGCGTTATAGACGAAGAGCCCATCGATCGTGACACTTCCTCCCCAGATCTCAATGCCGTCGTCTTGTCCACCTATAATAGCGATGTTTCTGATCGTAGTCCCACTCCCCACACCTGCGAGTGAAAGACCATTTAGCTCTCTGTCTTTTCTCACTTCATATCCGGTATGTTTGATAACAACATATTCCAAGGCTCCGGAGGACTCATTATCATGTAGATGGTCCGAACTTCCAAAAGAGATACTCTCATCTGCTTCATACTTATTGTTCTCATAATGGGTAAAGGCATTGCCTGCAATGACCACGCCGCCCCACTCTCCAACTCCATTCGTCGATGAAAATCCCAACAAATCCATTTGAGAAGTAAATACGATAGGTTCTTTTTCTGTTCCTTTAGCATCGATCTTTGCATCTTGAGCGATCACAAGAAAAGAAAAAAGGCTGCAACCGGCAAGTGTAGTACCCGGTTTAATGGTCAACGTTGCCCCATTTTGTACAATAACTTTTTTATCGATGCCATAGATCTTAGAAGGATCCAATGTCATATTGGAGTCAATAACGTTCGGCAACCTTTCATCCACAATAAAGCTCTTACAATTCCCCATACCTGCACTGGCATTTGTGCCAAGAAGCGATGCAAATAGAACACGGAGTATCAGTTTTTTAATCATTTTGTTTTTTCCCAGGCTATCTTAATTAATGAACGCAACATTACTATAAGAATATTACAGGGAGGTATCACGATTACACCTCCCTCTGCATGTTCTTATCTTCTTTTGAGTATTATATTTTAATTCATGTGTCACGGAAGAGTAGAGATAAAAATTAATATTGGTATCCTGACACCTATTTGTTTTTAAAACTTCACTTATATAATCGTTTAAAATTCACCACAAGGCTATCAAATGTCAAACCTTACAATTCCAAATACTAATTTTGTACTTACAGAATTCAGTACATTTCCCATAGTTATACCTTTGCAGGATTTTCTACGGAAAAATCAAATAGAGTTCAATGAAAATGATTATTTTATAGTCCAACACACGCAAGGGAAAGATAATGAAAGAATTTGTATCTATATAAAAAAAGCTGATTATAATTTAGCCCATTAATTTTAAAAACCACTTTAATAAAGAAAATTCCAGTGAATTATCAACGAGCACGTTTAGAATACCAATTTAAAAAACTAAATTCTATCCATTCAGGAGTATATCCAGAGTTTGGAGGAAATGTAGAATTTGAATTATTTTCATTTTTTGAGATTTGTTATCAACTAAAAGATTGGATAAAAGAAAGTACTGAGGGTAAGCAGCCAAAAGAAGTTGAAAACTTTGTTAATGCTAGTCCTGCACTAAGGATAACTGCAGATATATGCAATAGACTAAAACACAAGGTTCTAAGAGATCGAAAAACAAAAGTAATACTTGAACATGATCGAAGCAATGGTCCGCTTGGCCCGTTTCAACTTACTACCACAGTAACTATTGGTCCCTCATCAGACATGGCAAAAACAGCTCTTACAGAAGCGACAATTCAAACTGAACGTGGTGAGGAAAACTGCTTCACTTTAGCAAAAGAATGTATGACAGAATGGGAACGATATTTTTCTGAAAATATGGATCAATGATATATTCGCTGTTTCTTGGTATTATCTTTCAAGAACTTAACTATTTTTAATCTATTTTTTCTCCTTTCCAATTTAAATACTTACAGACACCTTCAAGATCTGGGAATACAGTCTGATAACTAACCCCCAGAGTATCCAAATTTTTTAGAATGTCATTTTTAGAGCTGGGCTCAATAACTATTTTCACCATTCCTTCTGCATGATGATCTAAAGAACCTAGAGGTACAAATTTCCCATACTTCCTTGATGGAGAATGTACTGTAAACCATCCATCTTGAGCGATAACCCTTGAATCCTCTAACCTTGTCCTTAATATTGACAAACCTTTATGTTCTTGTGGATTCGTGACTTTTTCACGATCTAATATATCTATGTCCCAATGAGGCAATAATATATACACATGAGGTTTATCGGCGGCGTTGCCTTCACTACATGCGAACCACATCGCAATGAGAGGGTTTCTTGTCCAATCAAGAAGTCGAGTAGCCAAACCATAATGCTGACCAAGAGTCATGAGTCCCCAAACATCTAACTGAGCCACATCTCTGTGAATTCTACCCCGTATATTCAACTCTGATAATAGATAAGATTCTTGTTTTAAGGGATTAACATCACAGTTTCTGGCAATCTTTGGTAACAAAGGATAATCTTGACTTTGTCCACGATATAATGGATAGCCCTCACTTTTCACTCTAACTGCCTGCGCATATTGATAATGTTCGGTACTAATACTTTCAACAAGTTTCAAGTAGTCAGTAACAGTATTTATGTATTCAGTTCTCATCATTTACCCTCTCTAGTTCTTCTCTTAATGCCATATCTACACGACGTTTGGGCATATCAATTAAAACAATATTTTCACTTGATAAATACAACTCAGCATTTTCATTGCTTAGATTAAAAAGCACTGGAACCTCGCACTCTATATCAGTAATTAAGCGTCTTATTTCTTCATCACCAATAATATGTCCAAATTTAGTATCGTCAGTGTCATATATATTTGTTTCTGAAACTAACTTGTGCGCTTGTACTGTATCGATATCTTGTGCATCGGTATAATCTTCAATTTGCTGTTTGACATACATTGAAATTTCACATTCATCACCTTCTATTTCATCAAAACAATAAGCTTCTAACCCTTTATAAAACTCCCCCGGTTTTCCTCCATAACCGTCCCTAGGTACACTCCAATCTATTGTTTCATCTGCGCCTTCATCTAAAAGCCATATACGTTTCACAAGTGCCGGTCTAACAGCTAAAGTTCGATTGTTAAGTGTATCAATAATCAGCCAGTCTTCTTTTGAATTGATATTTACCAAAACACTAGAAACTAAATTAGCAGTTTCTATACTTATTGGGAACCATTTAGTTTTTTGCTTACTCTTAAGACACACCCCGACATGTCCCCACCAACCGTCCAAATTACTATCTTTACCAAAATAGTGATACATGTTTGTTGTCAATTTAGTGGAATGTCCATTTAAATAATCCGTTAACTCTTCTGAACTTAATCCAAAAACATATGCTAAGGTACTTATATCCTGTTTCGACAATGCTTTCAAACCACTTTCCCAAGCACTTATTTCTTCAGGATCAACTCCTATCTTATTAGCTAGTTCGCCTATATCCCGATAAAATGATTCTCTCAATTCTCTCAATAAAGTCACTTTTGATATTCCTTCTTTTTATTGTTCATCCAGTCAATATATTACCAACATAATTAAATATATTCCAATTTTATTTTAAATGTACAGTACTGTAAATACTTCTTAATTCTCAGACCGTATGTAAGAATACAGGTTTTAGTAGATATAGAGCTTAACACTCTTCAAATCACCTCCCAATCTAAAACTTTCAAACCACCTTTTTTTAATAAGATAGATTTACTCCTCTTTGGAATATAGTAGTTCTAAAGAGAAAACAAAGGAGCAGTTATGGCACAGAAAGATGTTGACCAGTTTGTCTCCCAGGAGTACAAGCTCGGGTTTACCGTGGATGTCGAAGAGGACACCGTTGCACCGGGGTTGAATGACGACGTCATCCATTTTATCTCGGCCAAGAAAAACGAGCCGGAGTGGATGACGGAGCTGCGCATCAAGGCGCTGCACCGTTGGGAAAAGATGGTCGAGCCGCACTGGGCGCATGTCAGTTACAAGCCCATCGACTACCAGTCCATCTCCTACTTTTCGGCGCCGAAAAAGGCGCCCAACAGCCTCGACGAGGTCGACGCGAACATCCTCGAAGCCTACAGCAAACTGGGCATCCCCCTCGAAGAGCAGAAGATGCTCCAGGGCATCGCCGTGGACGCCGTCTTTGACTCCGTCTCCGTCAAGACCACCTACTCCGAAACACTCAACGAACTCGGCATCATCTTCTGTTCCATCTCCGAGGCGATCCGCGAACACACTGAACTGGTACAGGAGTACCTCTTCTCCGTCGTGCCCATGAGCGACAACTATTTTGCCGCACTCAACGCCGCCGTCTTTACCGACGGCACCTTCGTCTACATTCCCAAAGGGGTGCGCTGCCCGATGGAGCTTTCAACCTATTTCCGCATTAACGCCCAGAACACAGGACAGTTCGAGCGCACCCTCATCATTGCCGACGAAGGGAGCTACGTCTCGTACAACGAAGGGTGTTCCGCACCGCAGCGCGACGAAAACCAGCTCCACGCCGCCGTCGTCGAACTCATTGCCAAAAAAGATGCCGAGATTAAATATTCCACCATCCAGAACTGGTACCCCGGCGACGACAAGGGCGAAGGAGGCATCTTTAACTTTGTCACCAAACGCGGCCTCTGCGAAGGGGAAAACTCCAAGATCTCCTGGACGCAGGTCGAGACCGGTTCCTCCATTACCTGGAAATACCCGAGCTGCATCTTGCGGGGCGACAACTCCGTCGGCGAGTTCTATTCCGTCGCCGTCACCTCGCGGGCGCAGCAGGCCGACACCGGGACCAAGATGATCCACCAGGGCAAAAACACCCGTTCGACCATTATCTCCAAAGGTATCTCCGCGATGCACGGTCAGAACAGCTACCGCGGACTGGTCAAAGTCGGTGCGGGCGCAGAAGGCTCGCGCAACTTCAGCCAGTGCGACAGCCTGCTCATAGGGCCCAACTGCGGGGCACATACTTTCCCCTATCTGGAATCGCAAAATGCAAGTGCGGTGATCGAACACGAGGCGACCACCTCAAAGATCAGCGACGAACAGCTCTTCTACCTCCGCAGCCGCGGCATTAAAGAAGAGGACGCCGTCGCCATGATCGTACACGGTTTCTGCAAGGTGGTTTTCAGCCAACTGCCTATGGAGTTCGCCGTCGAAGCCAAAGAACTGCTTAACTTAACGCTGGAAGGAAGTGTAGGATGATGAACATAAAAGATCTCACCGTCAACATCGGTGACAAGACCATACTCAAAGGGCTTAACCTCGACGTCAAAAAAGGGAGCGTCCACGCCATTATGGGGCTTAACGGCTCCGGCAAGTCCACCCTCTCCAAGGCCATCGTCGGCCATTACGACGTGACCGTCAAAGAGGGGAGCATCCTCTACAACGACAAAGAGGTCACCACGATGGAGCCCGAGGCGCGTGCGCTTGAGGGCATCTTTTTGAGCTTTCAGAACCCCATCGAAATACCCGGCGTCAACAACGCCTATTTCCTGCGCACCGCGCTCAACGCCAAGCGCGAACACGAAGGCAAAAAAGCGCTCAACGCCGCCGAGTTCCTTAAAGCCATGCGCACCAAGGTCGAAGAGCTCGGTATGAAACCCGAGATGATCCAGCGCTCGCTCAACGAAGGCTTCTCCGGCGGTGAAAAGAAACGCAACGAGATCCTGCAGATGGAGATGCTCGAACCCGAGCTCATCATCCTCGATGAGATAGACTCCGGTCTCGACATCGACGCCCTCAAAGCCGTGGCCGAGGGGATCAACCGCATGAAGAACGGCGAACGCAGTTTTATCATCATTACCCACTACAGCCGTATCCTCGACTACATCGACCCCGACTTCATCCACGTCCTCCAGGACGGCAAGATCGTCAAGACCGGCGGGGCCGAACTGGTCAAGACCCTTGAGGCGGAAGGGTACAAAGGCATTGCGGAGAGTACGTCATGAGCCCCGCAGCCCTGCAGATAAGACCGGCCGAACTCCCCGAGCTCTTTGCGACCGACAGCCGCACCAAAGCGATGCTCGCACGGCTGCAGGAGCTCGGCATTCCCGGCAACAAGACCGAACAGTACAAACATTTCGGTATTAAACCGCTGCTTTTAAAAGACTACACGCGCATAGATGCGCAGCAAGGCGAACCGCAGACCGGCGGCAAAGAGCTGAGAATTCTTGACGGTGTCGTGACAACGGTGCCCGAAGGGGTCACGGTGGATTTCGAGAGCAACTTTGAGGCCGACATGGAACACTATGACGCCCTCTACTACCTCTCCCACCTGCTCTTGCCGCGCTGCATCGTACTGACCGTAGAAGAGGACGCTTCTGTTACCGTTGTGCATCAGCTGACACAAGAGGAGAGCCTGAGCGCCTACCGACTTGTTGTCAAGGTGGCACCGCAGGTCAAGGCCTCGTTCTACGAGACCTTTGAGAACGCACAGAGCAGCGGTTCACTGCTGCTCTACGGCCTGGACGTCAGTGTCGGCAGGGACGGTGCGCTCAGCTGGGTGCGCAACCAGACCAGCGGTGCCGAAAGCGCCGTGGTCATCGGGTCGCACCGCTACGACGTGGCAGCGCAGGCCGAACTGACCCTGCAGACCTTCGACCTCGGCGCGGGCAATGCCCTGCACCTCTACAAAAACGATCTGGCCGAACATGTAGAGACCAAGGTCACCCACCTGCTCTACGGTGCGGGACGGGCACATCTCGGCAACGTCGTCAGACTTCGCCACAACGGCCGCAACACCAAGAGCGTGCACGAGGCCAAGTCCATTCTCAAAGACCGCGCGACCGGGATCTTCGACGGACTCATCCGTGTGGGTCACGACGCCCGTTACGCCAGTGCCAGACAGAACGCCAAGGCGATCTTGCTCAACGACGACGCCTTTATGGAGTCCAAACCGCAGCTCGAGATCTACACCGACGAGCTCGAAGCCTCCCACGGCTCCACTACGGGCGAGCTGGACGAAGGCGCCCTCTTCTACTTAAGAAGCCGCGGCATCGGCCTCGATGAGGCCCGCAAGATACTCATACTCTCCTTCGCCAACGAGATGATAGACGCAGTAGAGGAGAAAGAGGCGGCTGAGGCCGTCAGAGCGGCATTTGACGCCGCATACGCAACAAAGGAGACACCATGACCATGTCAGAACAAGTACAGGCCTACAAGGCCGACCTGGACCTCTTTGAGGAGAACGACGCCAAGATGGAGTACATTCTCGACTTCGGCCACGACGCCCCGACCATCGACCCGTCATATAAGACCGACGACAACATCATCAAAGGGTGTTCGTCGCTCGCCTGGCTCCACAAAAGCTTCGACGGCGAAAAGATCCACCTCGAGGCCGAAGGCGACTCCATCATCGCCAAAGGAATGCTCGTCATGCTGCTGGGCATCTTTGACGACCGCACCCCCGAGGAGATCCTCTCCTTTGATCCAAACGAACTTAAAAGCATGGGACTGCTCGAACTGCTCAGTCCCGTTCGACAACAGGGGCTTGAGGCCTTTTTAAAGGTCATCTACGGGTATGCCAACAGTTGTAAGGAAACAGCGTGAAGTACGGACCGTTGATGGACAGAATCGTTGAAGAGCTCAAGAAAATCTACGACCCCGAAATTCCGGTCAATATCTACGAGCTTGGGCTCATCTACGGTATCGACTGCGCCAAGGAGAGCGACGGCATCCGCTGCGTGGTCACCATGACCCTCACCTCGGCCGCCTGTCCGGTCAGCGAATCACTGGTCGACCAGGTCCGTAATGTCGGTTCGGTCATCGAGGGGTATCCCGACCTCTCGGTCGAGCCCAAACTCGTTTTCGACCCGCCCTGGTCACCGGAGAAGATGAGTGACGAGGCTAAACTCCAGCTCAATATGCTCTAACACCTCTTCATAACACACTCTTATTAAAACTATAAATTATGGTTAAAACAATCATACTATAACGACGATACAGGTATACTTCCGCCACCATAATGCAAGGATAGTTTTGGAACACACTTACACACCCTACGACAAGATCGATCAAGAAGCACTTCAAAATGACATCGACACTATAAAAGAGACCATAGGCGCCCCGACATGGGAAGACTTTGAGCACCTGTTGATGTTGGAGAGATGGGGACGAAATGCCAGTTACGCCGGTTTTGCCATCGTCTTTTTGATCGGGCTCGCATCGTTTGCGGGCTACCCTCTGCCAGATCTTACCTTCTGGACATTTGCCGTTATTGCCGCGCTTTTTATCGGTGTAGCCAATGTCTCAAGATGGGCCAATGTGACCCACCCTATTTTACACGGTGCTTATGACAAGGTCCCGGGCGTCCCATTTCGCTACACCAAGTCCGGTTATGCCAGAGGCGCACGCCGCTATGTAGACTGGTTGGACTGGATCAAACCCGAAGCGTGGGAGTACGAGCATAACATCATGCACCACTACCACCTCGGAGAAGATGATGATCCGGACAATGTCGAGAATAACACAAAATGGCTGCACAGAATGAAGATCCCTACCTTTATGAAGTACCTGGCCGTTTTTGTACTTGCCGGCATATGGAAACTCTCCTACTATGCACCCAACACGCTGAAGATACTGGAGAATAAAGAGCGCCGGAAGAAGAAACAGCCGGAGCTCACCCGCTACGCCTGGGACCTTTTCAGCGACAACGGTTTGGCCCTGTGGAAAGACTACATCCTGCCGTATGGACTCTTCAAGTTCGTTTTCGTCCCGGCACTCTTTCTACCGCTAGGAACCGAAGCCGCCTTCGATGCGCTGCTTGTCGTGCTGATGGCGGAGGTGATAGCCAACCTTCACTCTTTTTTAGTGATCGTTCCCAACCACTCTGCCGACGATATCTATCGTTTCAATAAACCGCACAAATCGCAAGGCGAATTTTATCTCAGACAGATCATGGGAAGCGTCAACTATAACACCGGTTCAGACCTTATCGACTTCGGACACGGCTGGTTGAACTACCAGATAGAGCACCATCTCTTTCCCAACCTGCCCCTGAGTCAGTACCAGAAGATGCAGCCTATCGTCAAAGAGATCTGTGCAAAGCACAACCTTGAGTACCGTCAGGAGAGTGTCTTCAAACGGATGAAGATGACCGCCGACCTGATGGTCGGACGCACGAAGAATCTCAGGATAGACGGCATATAAATCTCGCTTAGGCTGTGTCCGCAGCCCTGCACACTTTACGCCCAACAGCCTCTCTTTACTTTGTTTTTCTGCCAAGATGTACTATAATCAGAGTATGATACATGAACTTCATTCCGCACTATCGGCCCATCTTGTCAACACGCTGCGCGACAGCCAGACCGATGCACTCAGGTTTCGACAGAACGTCAAGACCCTCACTGTTTTACTGGCCGACAAGGCATTGAAAAAAAAGAGTCTGAGAAAGAGGCCGCTTTTTACGTGGCAGGGGAAATTCAAATTTCAACAGTTTGAGGAAGGCAACCTGCTTTTCGTGACCGTCATGCGGGCGGGTCTGCCGATGCTGGAGTCACTGATGGACCTTTTCCCCGATGCGCAGGCCGGTTTCCTGGCAATTAAACGCGACGAAACGACCCACAAGTCTAAACTCTATTATGACCGTGTCCCCGACTGCAGAGGCAAACACCTCATACTGGTCGACCCGATGATCGCTACGGGCGGTTCGATGATCGACGCTATGGAGCTCTTGATAGATAGAGGAGCGAGCAAGATAACCTCTCTCAATATCATCGGCAGTCCCGAAGGGTTAAAACGTATAGAGAAGAAGTACCCAAAACTTGATATCTTTATCGCCAAGATAGACGAACGTCTTAATGACGACAAGTACATCATTCCGGGACTCGGCGATGCCGGAGACCGGGAGTACAACACCCCTGAATAGTCAGGTCAGATCTTGACTAACGAAGTCTCCCAACCGTCATATTGCCCATTGAAACTCTCGCCTTCGGCGATGAGAGAGAGGGTCAGGTTGTCGATGTCGTAATAAAAGGGTGTATCGACACGGTAGAACTGCAGGCCGTAAAGCGGGAGCTCATCGGTCGGCCCAAACTCTTTTTGAACGCGGAACCCCTCTTTGTCCATATGCGCCGCGAAAGCACTCCGGTTTTCAGCCATCTCAAAAAACATCTTATGTTCGATCGCCCGCGGCAGCCGCAGGTTGTCACCCGACTCTTTAAGCTGGTCGCAGGTGTGATGGTTCTGAATGATCTGCCACTGCTGCGTGGTCGGGAAAAGAAGCTTCTGATAAACCTCCCACTCCATGTCCATACGCGAACCAACCTCGTACGTATAGTTCTCAAAATGTTTCATCGCCGCATTGGCCGTGTCGCCCCACTCAAAGTCGAGCTTTAAGTAGTAGATGAAGGTCACCGACCCCTGCGTGATGATGCGGCCGATGTATTTGCCGTGGCGGTAGCGCAGGGACTCCATCTCCAGACGGTCTTCGATAAAACCGATATCATCTTCCTCTTCCGGCGAGATGAGTCCCTCTGCAGTCGGCACTTTCAACGGCACCTTGACAAAACCGACATACATAAACTCCGTGTCCGGCACATCGTCCGAGACACCGGCATTGAACGAAACCATCGAGGGATGGCCCTCCATCGGTTTCATATATACTTCCCAATACTCTTGCATTTTATATCCTCTTTTTAAATTTATGACACATTACAGAGATGACGCTATTCCATCTCCAGACTCATGAGGAACATGTCTTCCCCGTCTACGACCTTAACATCGGTACTTTCACACTTTGGACAGCAGTAGTGGATCTTTTCGAGTTCGCTGACCGTTTTGCACGTTTGGCACTCTATGGTCAGCGGCTGAATGTTCATGACGAAATCCGCCCCGTCGCAGACCGTCGTCTCTTTAAAGGTGTTAAACGCAATCTCAAGCAAGTGCGGTTCGATCCCGCTCATGACACCGATCTTGACAACGATCTTGGTTATACGGGTCGCCTCATTGGCCTCCGCATGCTCTTCGCACTGCGTCAACAGGGCTTGTACCACACTGTATTCATGCATCTCTCTCTCCTGTATAAATTAATCTCTCGGGTGTCTCTTGCGGACACTGCTTATAGACAAAAGCCCGCCGGAGCTCATGAAAGGCGCTTCTCTTCTCCCAAAACTCGGGGTACATTGTGTCAAGCTCCTCTTTATGTCTCGAAGCGATCAGCGCCTCGTCTCTCTCCAGACGCTCTCTTTTGGCGTCGAGCAGGTCGTACCATTTGTCATCGTCTGCAACCAGACCTTGTGCAAAGGCGTCGAGTTCCTGATGAAACACCCCCATCTCTTCCGGAAAAACGGCATCGATCAGGCCTATCTCTTTTGCCCTCGCCGTACCGACAGGCAGTGCCTCGTTGATGAGCCTTCGTGCCGTTTCATCACCGACGCGTTTAGGCAGGGTGTAGGTGTGGAACTCACTGCCGCTGAGCCCGATGGTCTTGTAGTGCGGATTGAGAACAACCCCTTCTCTCGCGACAACATAATCACAGGCCAGTCCAAAAAAGAGTCCCCCTGCACCCGCGCCGCCGCGAAAAGCACAGACCGTCAGAAAATCATCTGCCAGCAAAACCGCCCGGACCATGTCGTTCATGGCATTAATGTTGCTCCAGCCGTCTTCTCCCGGTTTTTTACTGTCTTCAAGAATGTTGAGATGAATGCCGTTGGAGAAAAATGATTCGCCGCCCATGAGCACAAGCACCTTACAGCTGTCGCGCAACGACTCAACGGCATATTTCAAACGGATCGACTGTTCCGAGTTGAATGCCCCGTTGTGAAAGTCGAAGTAGAGATAAGCGACCTCGCCTTCTACCCGCAGAGAAAGCTCATGAAAAGTGTTCCGATGCTGCGTCATCATCAGCGGAATCCGGTGCTCTCTGACCCCTTTCAGCTTCTCTTTTAAAACATAGGTCGCTGGCAGCTTGAACTTGCCGAGCTCTTTAAGATGCGAGACCCACACTGCACCCTCTTTTGTTTTGATACAGACAGCCCCGTCGCGTTTGGCAAAGATCTCTTTATGCTGAGCTTTATCATAGGAGGCCTGCATATTATCATCGCCTTCAAACCCCTCTTTATGCGCACCGAAAAGATAACACGATATGCCCATCAGCTCGTCCAAAACACCGGGGAAACTGTCTGCCGCATTGATCTTGACAATAATCGTCTCACAGCTGTCATGTTCCCAATCAATACTTCTATCGTTTTGTGTCAACACCTTATGCATCGATGTCGGAAGCTGTGAAGTGATCTGGGCCTCTTTGCGTTCCCAATTTTCCAACAGTCGTTTGAGAGCCTTAGATGCAGCGGCATTGACTTCACGTCGGTAGATCGAGGCTTTTGTCGTCTTTCGCATCCGGAAAGGCTCTGCAGCATAAATATCACCGCCGTCAAACTCTTCGTTGGCTTTGATGATACTGACGCCCCACTCCGATTTACCGTCCAACAAGGCATGGTCGAGAGAGTGCGGCCCTTTATCACCGACCGGCCCGGGATGAACGATGTAGGTCGGCGTTTCTTCGTAAATAGCAGCGGGAATAAAACGGGTAAGAAATGGGCAGATGATCAGGTCCGGACAAAACGTCTCTACCGCCGAGATCATCGCTTCGTCACTGAGAGCGAACTGTACCGATACTTCATGTCCCGACTCTTTGGTCTCACAGTAGATGCGCTGCGCAAGAGAATTAAAGACGGTCGTGATTAGAAGTATGCGCATCTGTTTCTCCTAACAGATACGCGGTAACAGTTCACCTGTCGGGACATCTAAAAACCGTTTTGTTCCGTACGAGGAGTTCAAGATGACCTTGCCCTCATAGGCATCGCTCACAAAACCGATCTCGACAGCATTGGAAGAGTTTTCAAACCGGTGAAGGACCTCTAATGCTTTTTGGGCATCTTCTTTGGGTATGGCCAGTACAAACGTTCCCTCATTGGCGAGGTTGACCGCTTCGAAGCCCAGCATCTCACAGATGCCGTAAACCTCTTCACTCACAGGGATGCTCTCTTCGTCGATCTCAATACAGATCTTGGACTGTTTCGCCCACTCGTTCAGCACCGCCGATACGCCGCCGCGCGTCGCATCCCTGAGCGCCGTTATTTTGACACCCGCATCGATGAGGGCCTCTACCTGGATATAGAGCGAAGCACAGTCGCTTTGCAGCGTGCTTGAGAGCTCGATCCCCTCTCTGGCGGCAAAGATGGTCGCTCCGTGGCGTCCGATGTCGCGGGAGACCAAAATAAGGTCGTTTTGCGAAATGTTGTTGGAGCTGATCCCTTTTTGACGGATCTCGCCGATGCCGGTCGTGTTGATAAAGATCTTGTCGACACTGCCGAT
Organism: Sulfurimonadaceae bacterium; assembly: GCA_041596355.1. GTDB lineage: Bacteria > Campylobacterota > Campylobacteria > Campylobacterales > Sulfurimonadaceae > Sulfonitrofixus. The sequence continues at coordinate 55,095 of JBFHIS010000010.1, forward strand.
CGGCACGACTTTGGTGTCGCCGCTGACCACGATGGCCCCGTTGACTTCGAGCTCCTGTTTCATCGAACGGACGATCTTTTCAAGGTCACGAATGGAAAAGCCCTCTTCGATGATGACCGAACAGGTCAGATACTTCGGCTTTGCACCCATCATTGCAAGGTCGTTACAGGTGCCGCAGACCGCCAGCTTGCCGATGTCGGCACCCGGGAAAAAGAGCGGTGAGACGGTAAAGGAGTCTGTCGAAAAGGCCAGTTCGCCGTTGTGGATGACTGCAGCATCTTCGCTCTTTGCGAGGATCTCATTGCTAAAGGCTTTGTAAAAAACCTTCGTGATAAGTTCGTTGTTCTCTTCGCCGCCGTTGCCCTGTGCCAGGCTTACTGTTTTATTCATTTTAGAAGATTCCCATATTTATAATACGCGGCGCAAGCCCCTTCACTGCTGACCATACAGCTTCCCAGCGGAGTCGTCGGCTTACAGGCCGTTCCGAAGATCGTACACTCCGGCGGGTTCGCCATACCGCGAAGAATGTCGCCGCAGATACAGAGTTTATGATCTTCTATCTCCTCTTTGGGGAGGATGTCGGCATAGATCTTTTCGGCATCGAGCGCCGCAAATTCGTCTCTGAGCTTGTAGCCGCTTTCAGGGACATTGCCCAGTCCGCGCCATTTAAAGAGGTCGGCCTTTTCAAAGTACTTCTCTATCAGTTCCTGCGCTTTGATATTGCCTTCTCTGGAGACCAGACGTTTGTACTCGATCTCAAGCTCGCAACGCCCTTCGTTGAACTGTCGCACCAGCATCAAGATGGCTTCCATGACATCGACCGGTTCAAAACCGGCGACCACGACCGGACGGTTGTACTGTGCCGGGAATTTTTCATAGATCTTTGAGCCGGTAATGACACTGACATGGCTCGGCCCGAGAAAAGCGTCGATACGGTTGTTGTAACTGTCGACATGTTCGTCACGGCTGTCGATGAGCTCGACCATTACTTCGGGAACGGTGACATGGTTAATGTGAAAAAGGATGTTCGGAATATTGCGTTTGAGGACCACGTCGATGAGCGCTGCCGTCATCGGGGTCGTCGTCTCAAAACCGATCGCAAAAAAGATCACTGTTTTGTCAGGGTTTTCCGCTGCAATCTTCAGCGTGTCCAGAGGCGAATAGACAAAACGTACATCAGCCCCTTTGGCTCTGGCCTCTTGCAGAGAACCTTTACTGCCGGGCACCTTGATCATGTCGCCCAAGGTCACCAGAATGACATTCTCCTGCTGGCTCAGCACGTAAGCGTGGTCGATACGCTCTTTCGGCATGACACAGACCGGACAGCCCGGACCGTGAATAAAGTTGATGTTCTCCGGCATTAACTGCGGCAGACCATACTTCATGATAGAGTGCGTATGCCCTCCGCAGACTTCCATAATATTGATCGCTCTTGGAAGATCTTTGGCTTCTTTGGCGATCAGTTTGGCAAGACCTTTGATGACCTCCGGATCGCGAAATCCCTCGTAAAGATCTTTAAGCTGCAGTTCGCTCACTACGCACCTCTGTTTTCACAATTGTCGTCTTCGAGGACCAACTGTTTTCGATCTTCTTCGTCCAGTTTTTCGAGGATCTCTTTATAGACTTTCAACGATTCCATGGCATCGTCTTCATCGATCTTGTTCATAACAAAACCGATATGTATAAGGACATAGTCGCCGACTTTAATATCTTCCTGTTCGACCAGTTCCAAACCGGCTTTTCGTGTAACGCCCATCGTGTCGACAATGGCGATATTGGTCTCCGTGTCGATCTCGACCACTTTTGAAGGAATAGATAGGCACATACTTACCCCCTCATCTTTCGTTTAAATTCGATCCAGTCGATGACCCGCTGGATCGATGCGGCGTCTTTGATGTTGACTTCCAGAATGTCGACACCCGGTTTGATCTTGCGCGCTTCGGCTTTTTCATGCTCGATGTCATAATCGAAATGCTCGAGCAGGTCTGTTTTCGTAATAAGGATCAGGTCCGCCTGACGGAACATTACCGGGTACTTCTCGATCTTGTCACCGCCCTCGGGTACAGAGACCAGAACGATGTTAAGGTGCGAACCGACATCGTAACTGGCCGGACAGACCAGGTTGCCGACATTTTCGACAAAGCAGACGTCAAGCTCTTCCATCGGCATCTGGTGGAGTCCCTGGTGGACCATGAACGCGTCCAGGTGACAGGCACTCCCCGTCTGGATCTGATACGCCGGGATTCCCTTGGCCTTTATGCGGTCAGCGTCGCGGCTGGTCTCAAGATCGCCCTCGATAACACCGAATCTAAACGGCGCAACCCCTGCCATGTTCTCCAGCAGCGTTGTCTTGCCGCTTCCAGGACTGCTCATAAGGTTGATGGAGAGGACATTATGCTTGTCAAAATGAGCACGGTTGTGCGCCGCTTCCTGGTTGTTTTTGTCCAGGATCTTCGTGATGACCGAAATGGTCTTGGTATCGTTTAACTGCGGGTTATGGTGCAGTGTCTCGTGTGCGGCCTGGTGCTCGTGCGAGTGGTCGTGAGGATGGTCATGACCGTGATCATGATCGTGGTCGTGGTGATGGGTATGACCGTCTGAGTGGTCGTGTGTGTGAACGTGGTCTGTTATAGAACATCCGCAATCTTGGCACATATGTAATTCCTTATTTAATTTATAGTCTAATTTTATGCTAACAGCATTTCGCTGCCGACGGCAACAGAGATCAACCCTGCAGCAGAAAAAGCCATTCGTACATTTCTTATGTTGGTCAATAGATGACGGTTAAGTTGAAGTATAACAAATCCGAAACCAATAAAGACAAGTGAGACACCGGCGACAAAAGCAAGTACCATCGTCCACTCTACGCTGCTACCGTGTAACATACCAAGGGTGACCAGCATGCCGCGGACGCCGCCGATGCCCATCAGTGCACCGATCGTCCATGCCGATGCAGATGAAGCGCCTTTGTGCGAGTGCTCTTTACCGAAGTAGATGTGAACGTGTTCCTGGTTCTCGTGCATGTGTCTGTTAAGATGGATTCGTTTGCTCGCCACCATGCCCAAAAGATAGAGGCCCATCATGATGATAACGGTCGAAGAGATCGTGTCGCCGTATCCCGTGATCGCTTCGGGAAGCGCATAGAGTTCCAGCAACTTGGCAAAGAGAAAGAGCATCATGCCATGTCCGAACGCAAACATGATGGTGATCATCATTGTCCTCTTCATTGACTTACCGATCGAAAAATCGGCGATCGCCGTCAGATGGTCCGGTCCAAAAGCGTGAAGTACCCCGTACCAGAATATAATAAGAAAACCGATCTCCATAATGACTCCAAACTAGTGAATGTTTATTCAGTATTTCAAAAAATTATAGTATATTATTGTAAAAGAAACCTAAATCTTTGTATCTCTTATACATTTTTAGGGCTTAACTAATCTAAAAGGCGTAGAATAGAGGTTATGAAGTGGTTAACTAAATGTATTTATTGTCAGAATCAACTCTATCTGCTTAAAGACGGCATGCTCAAGTGCAGTGCCTGCAAGAGCAAGTACAGCCCTGAGCGTGTCAACAAAGTGATAACGCTTATACATAGTTTTTGCCACGATGAAAACGCCCTGCAAGCTTCGCAGCGCCTTAACCTCTCTTATGTCTCCGTCCATAAGTATTATAATGCGTTTCGCCTTGAATGCGCACAAATATGTGAAGATGCCTATCTCTCTGTCAGGGAAAAGCCGTGTGAATATGAGGAGTACTTCTACCTTGAGAAGAGTAAGAGGAACAAAAAACAGGCCGTTTTTGATGCCCATAATTTTTTAACATTTGATTACGAAGGCCATCTCTATACGATAGTGATGCCAACCCTGCAGAAATATCGCCAGCAGTTCATTGATGACAACCTTGAAGATCTCTACGCCAGTGAGTTTGCACGCTTTAAACGCAAAAGCCGCATTATCAACGTCTCGAAACATCTCAACAAGATCGTCGAATTCTGGAACTTTTTCGAAACGTCTATTTTGACCTACAAAGGGGTCTCTAACGAGAACTTTCCACTCTACCTTAAAGAGCTCGAGTTCAAATTCAATTACGATACACAGCGACAAAAAGAGCTTTTAGCACAATCTTATTATAGGAATAGAAATGAATAACAGCAGATATACTGTTTTGGGTGTCGGCAATATTTTGGAGATGGATGACGGCATTGCCGTCTATGCAACGGCATATCTAAAGCAAAATTACGACTTTGAGCCCGCTATCGACATTATTAACGGCGGTGTTGAGGGAATTAACCTTCTTAATGTTTTCATAGAAAATGACCGTGTTCTCATCCTCGATGCCATCTCGATCGACGATGAACCCGGCAGTATCTACCACGTCCCTTCTCACGAACTGAGCGGTTTCGGTATTAACAGCGGCGGGGCTCATGAGGTTGGTGTCATGCAGTGTATCGACATGCTGGAGCTGATGGACGAACCGCAGCCCAAGTCGAGTGTTGTGGGTATCATACCCGACACGGTGAAAGTGCACATCGGACTCACGCCGCGGTTGAGCGAAGTGTTTGAAACCTATATTGACACGGTGGTCAGGATCCTGGAAAGTGACGGTATTGTCGCTACGAAAAAAAAGGAGATTACAACCGTAGATACGATCATAGAGAGGTTTCAAAACCCGCTAAGGTAATGCAGAAAGCAAGTGGTATGACGCTTTGAATAGAGTGCTTGTTAAAAGGAGAATTCTAACCTGCTTACCACTTAACATGCTCTCTGCACGTTAATAGATCCTACCGTACTATGGAAAACAGCCCCGGCAGGTTCCATCCATCTGGCTAAATGAATGAACATTCATATATTATTACACGCACCCTTTTTTACAACTTAACAAATTCACCAAAACTTATAGAAAAGCATACATTAAACTTTATAAATTCTTATAGAGAATTTAAGAAACAATACAGCTGTAAACAACTAGAATTACAATTGAATGAATATTCATTTATATGAATATTCGCAGCTGAGCCTGCAGGTTTCTCCTACTATATAACTATCGTCGATCATATAGTATAGGAGACCTTCAAGCTCTATTATCACTGTATTAAAGGACACATCAATGAGTATTGTATTGAACAAGGAACAAAAAGTAGATTCACAGGAGAGTTACACATCCTGCACCGATGAATGCGGCACCATCGTCACTGTCAATGATGCGTTTGTCAAGCTTTCCGGTTATGAAAAAGAAGAGTTGCTTGGCAAAAATCATAACCTTGTGCGCCATCCCGATATGCCGCAGGTTATCTTTGATATTTTATGGAAGAAACTTGAACAAAATAAAAAGTTTGTCGGACTGATCAAGAACCTGGCTAAAGACGGTACCTATTATTGGCTTTTTAATGAGATCTCGACCATGTCTAAAAAAGGGGCTCAAGCCAAAGTCTACTATGCCTATAAACAGGCTGCATCCAAACGCGCTGTTTACCATGTCGGCAACCTCTACAAAAAACTTCTCGAACAGGAGCGTTCAGGCGGAATCGATGCATCGTACCGGTATCTGGAGGATTTTCTCTCATTTCGGGGCGTCACCTATGATGAATACATTGAGACAATGGCAAGTACGAAAGGGCTTTTCAAAGGAAGCCTATATATAACGCGAAAACTCTTTACCTAGGAAATTACGATGATACAGACCCATAATGAAAGCCATGAACGCGCACATATCGTTTATAAGCTGCAAAAACTCGAACGATTGAGCCTTAGGGAGAGTTCCCTGACTGTTCTTGAGACCATTAGTATTACAACTTCATACACAAAAGCTATGGAAGTTATGCTGGAACATCCAAGCTATTTTGTCGTGCCGCACGCCATTGTTCAACAAAAGAGACCTTTAAGTACCTCTCGTGTGACGCTTTCCGGCATCTGACCTGCCCCTCCCTGCCGGTGCGCCTCGTAATGACCTCTTAAAACTCATGCTTATATCGCAGAGTGAGCTCTTTTACCTTTTTAGATGATGACTATAGAGGTAACTGCCGATGAGCATAACAGTTCGATTCGGCAAATGAAAAATTCCTGAAAGATGCTGCGCAGCTTTTGCTAAATATAGACGATATATCTGCCCTGAATTGCTCTAAATTTACATACATATATTTATTTAAATAATAAGAGTTAATTATTATTTTACAAATAACGCCAATTTATTATTTTTTAAACCAAGTATCCTGACTAGTTTACTATGTAATTTTATCAACGCAAATATTCTCCTTTCAAGTGCCTATATTACGGGGCCTTTAGCGATCTGCTACATTTTTTATTTTTTTCAAGGAAAAAGATCTATTGACAATGAATAAGTATTCAATTATAACTTTAGCACCTATTAATAAAAGGATCACTATGCAAAAACATGAGAAAAAATTCGACAGAACAGTAGACGAGAACAAGACCCGTATCGATGCGGCGATCATAGCCGTTTTACTCATGGCCTATCTCTTTACAGGGTCGACGCCGGTTCTTTTAATACTGCTTTACGACTTTATCGTCCGCTTGTATGTAAGAGCCTGGCTTAGTCCTGTTTATCTGCTTAGCAGCTACCTGCTGAGCAAAATATCGTTTGCAAAACGTGTTGGTGATGCAAACTCCAAAACCTTTGCGGCACAGATCGGTTTAGCGGTCGTACTTTTCATACTTGCGGCAGATTTCGGCGCATCTGAAACGTGGACACTTGCTCTCTCCCTGTTTTTTGTTTTCTGGAAAATTCTTGAAGCATCAAAAAACATCTGTTTCGGCTGTGCATTTTATGCGTTGCTGCAGCGATACAACATTGAAATAGTCGCCCTGTAACACGGGAAAACAGATGTCATATATAAGGAAAAAACAATGAAATATGCCAACAATATCACAGAGTTGATAGGCAATACCCCTTTGGTGAAGCTCTCCTGTGCAAGTGAGAATGCACTCGTGCTCGCAAAATGTGAGTTTATGAACCCGACGCATTCGGTCAAAGACAGAATCGGCATTAGCATGATCGAGGATGCACTGAAGAAAGGTCTGATCAATAAAAAGACGACGATCATTGAACCGACAAGCGGCAATACCGGTATTGCCCTTGCCAGTATCTGCGCCGCTCTTGATCTCAGACTTGTGCTGACCATGCCGAGTTCCATGAGTATCGAACGCAGACAGCTTCTTAAAGCGTTGGGTGCGGAGCTGATCTTGACAGAAGCGGCAAAAGGAATGAGCGGGGCCGTAGAGAGGGCTCTGGCTTTGGGTAATAATGTCAAAAACAGCTTTATACCCCAACAATTTTCAAACAAGGCCAATCCTGAAATACACCGCAAAACAACTGCGCTGGAAATCTTGAAAGATACGGACGGAAAGGTCGATATTTTCATCGCATCTATCGGCACAGGCGGTTCGATCACCGGCATCGGAGAGGTGCTCAAGAAGCACAATCCCAACATCAAGGTGATTGGCATCGAACCGGCCGATTCGGCGGTCTTGTCGGGCGGACGTCCCGGCCCGCACAAGATACAGGGTATCGGTGCAGGCTTTATTCCCCAGGCACTGAACACGGAGATCTATGATGAGATCGTGCAAGTACATAATGATGATGCTGTTTTGAGCGCTAGAGAGTTGGCAAAGAGAGAGGGGCTTCTTGTCGGCATCTCCTCGGGTGCCAATCTCTTTGTCTCCAGACAGATCGCCGACAGAAGCGAGAACAGAGGCAAGACCATTGTCACCATTTTGTGTGATACCGGTGAACGGTACCTGAGCGCCGGACTCTATGACAATGAGTCAATAACGTAACAAGGACGCATCCGCATGCAAGAAAAAGCGTATAGATCGATCGTTAAAACTGTCTCCTGGAGAGCAGTAGGAACACTCGACACAATTATCATATCCTACCTTATAACCGGCAGCTTAACGATGGCTGCCTCTATCGGGTCAATTGAGCTTTTTACAAAAATGGTTTTATATTATTTTCACGAAAGAGCATGGAACAAGATCAGCCTTGGGAAGTACAAGGCGACCAGTAATGATTATCAGATTTAGGAGTACACAATGTTAAAAGAAATTGAACGGTTAAACAGAGAGTTTAAAGATAGCGCAGCTCATGAGATATTGCACTATCTTTTAAAAGAGTATCAGGGAGAGGTTGCCCTCTCGTCAAGTTTCGGCGCTGAAGACCAGGTACTTACGGACATAATGATCAACATTGATCCCCAAGCCAATATCTTTACGCTCGACACCGGGATGCTGCCGCCTGAGACCTATTATACGATGGGTATGACCAACTTGAGATACGGCATCACCGTCACAACATACCTTCCCGATCACAATGCGGTTCAACAGCTCTACCTCGATCAAGGGGTTAACGGCTTTTTTGAGTCCATTGAAAAACGGAAAGCCTGTTGTTATGTCCGCAAGATGGAGCCTTTAAAACGGGCCCTTGAAAACGTTGACGTCTGGATCACCGGGTTACGCGCTGAACAGAGCATTACCCGAGAGAATATGCAGCTGTTTGAATTCGACGAGGCGCACGAAGTCATTAAATTCAACCCGTTGATCGGTTGGAGCACGGGGGATGTCTGGGAATATATCAAAAAGAATAATATTCCCTACAACGAGCTGCACGATCTTGGGTATCCAAGCATCGGGTGTGCACCGTGTACGAGAGCGATCGAAGAAGGGGCCGACATTCGTAGCGGCCGATGGTGGTGGGAAGACCCTGAACATAAAGAGTGCGGCTTACACCTGAACCATGCCCCACTTGACAACCGGCAGAACGCCTAAAAGGAGAGACCATGTTAGACACAAAACGATTGACCCATCTGAAACAGCTCGAAGCCGAGTCCATTCACATCTTAAGAGAGGTGGTTGCAGAGTTTGACAACCCTGTCATGATGTATTCGGTCGGTAAAGATTCCGCCGTGATGCTGCACCTAGCGCTGAAAGCTTTTTATCCTGCCAAACTCCCCTTTCCGCTGTTGCATGTGGACACGCGCTGGAAGTTCAAGGAGATGATCGAGTTTAGAGATAAAAGAGCCAAAGAGGAAGGGTTCGAGCTTCTGGTCCATACCAATCCTGAAGGAATCGAAAAAGATATCAATCCCTTTGTCCACGGCTCTGCCGTCCATACAGACATCATGAAAACGCAGGGTTTGAAACAGGCCCTAAACAAATACAAATTTGACGCCGTTTTCGGCGGGGCGCGTCGTGACGAGGAGAAGAGCCGTGCCAAAGAGCGTATCTATTCATTCAGAGACAAGCACCACCGCTGGGACCCGAAAAACCAGCGGCCCGAACTCTGGAATGCCTACAACGCGAGAGTCCATAAGGACGAATCCATCCGGGTCTTCCCGCTCTCCAACTGGACTGAGCTCGATATCTGGCAGTACATCTACCTCGAAGGCATCCCTATCGTGCCGCTCTATTTTGCGCAAAAACGACCGGTGGTCGAGCGTGACGGGGTCAAGATCATGGTGGATGACGAGCGCATGCCGATCGAAGCGGATGATGTCGTCAAAGAGGAGATGGTCCGGTTTAGAACGCTTGGGTGTTACCCTTTGACAGGGGCCGTCGAATCTACGGCAGCCACCCTGCCCGAGATCATTCAGGAGATGCTGCTTACCAAGACAAGCGAGCGACAGGGGCGGGTCATCGACAACGACTCCGCAGGATCCATGGAGAAGAAAAAAATAGAGGGGTACTTTTAAGATGTCAATTTTAGAGACAAAGATAGCGACCGATATCGAGAGCTATCTGAAAGAACATGAGAACAAGCAGCTGCTGCGCTTTATTACCTGCGGCAGCGTCGATGACGGCAAGAGCACGCTTATAGGCAGACTTTTGCACGACTCAAAGATGATCTTTGAAGACCAGCTTGCCGCGATCAGACACGACAGTAAAAAGAGCGGCACGACGGGCAACGAGTTTGACCTTGCGCTGCTGGTCGACGGCTTGCAGAGTGAACGCGAACAGGGCATCACGATCGATGTCGCCTACCGCTACTTTACGACCGACAAACGGAAGTTCATTATCGCCGACACGCCCGGTCATGAGCAGTATACCCGTAACATGGCGACCGGTGCGAGTACGGCAGACCTGGCGATCATACTGATCGATGCCCGTTACGGCATTCAGACGCAGACGAAACGCCATTCGTTTATAGCCAAGCTGCTCGGCATCAAACACATTGTTGTTGCGGTCAACAAGATGGACCTGCTCGACTTCAGCCAGGAGGTCTACGAGACCATTGTCAAAGAGTACCTGGCCTTTGCCAAAGAGCTGGGGATGAGTGAGGATATTACCTTGATCCCGCTCTCTGCACTCAACGGCGACAACGTGGTCGAGCGGAGTGAAAAATCGCCCTGGTATAAAGGCGACACCCTGCTGCACGTGCTCGAAAACATCGAGATCGGCAGTGACAGGGACCTTCTTCATTTCAGACTGCCCGTGCAGTATGTCAACCGGCCGAACCTCGATTTCAGAGGTTTTTGCGGCACGATCGCCTCAGGGGTTATCAGTGTCGGCGACGCCGTTACGGTGCTGCCCTCCGGCAAGAGTTCAACCGTCAAAGCGATCGTCACCTATGACGGTGACCTTGAGTATGCCTATGCCCAACAGGCCGTCACGCTCACGCTGAACGATGAGATCGACATCAGCCGCGGCAGCATTATCGTCAGAAGCGACGAACAGCCCGACAGTGCCGATGCATTGGACGTCAACATCGTCTGGATGAGCGAAGAGCCTTTGGTGAAAGGAAAGCAGTACTTTGTAAAAAGAGCCTCTTCGATGAGCGTCGGAACAATCGAGAAGTTTTACTATAAAACCGATGTCAATACACTCGAAAAACAGAGTGCCGGCGTGCTGGAGCTTAACGAGATCGCCCATGCAAAGTTGAACCTCGAAAATGCCCTCGCCTACGATCCGTACGATCACAACAAAGCGATGGGCAGTTTTATCATTATCGACCGCATCACCAACAACACTGTCGGTGCCGGCATGATCGTCAAAAAATCGGCCGAAGCAGCCAAAACGCATACACCGGAATATTCGGCATTCGAAGTCGAATTGAATGCCCTGGTGCGAAAACATTTTCCCCATTGGGAGAGCAGAGAGATTTTTTAGGACACATTATGAAAAAAGAGACAAAAGCACAACGCGTCGAACGCATCAAAACAGAGAAAGATGGGCTTGATGTCTTGAAAGATATACACCGCTATGCCGAGACCGGTATCGAGGTCGATCCCGAAGATATCGACCGTTTCAAATGGTACGGGCTATACACGCAAAACCGTAATTTGCAGGACGAGAACGACCCTACACTCTACTTTATGTTGCGGGTCAAACTGCCTAACGGTGAACTGAAGCTCAGACAGATCAATGCATTGGCAGCCATCTCGCAGGAGTTTGCAAGAGGGACCGCCGATTTCACGACACGTCAGGACCTGCAGTTTCACTTTATTGCCGTCAAAGACCTGCCGACCATTTTTGCCATACTCAACTCGGTTGGTCTGAGCACGGTCTTCGCTGCCGGTGACGTACCGAGAAATGTGGTAACCTGCCCGGTCAACGGCATCGACCATCAGCAGATCGCTGATGTTCGCGGACTTGTCAAAGAGGTCAACCACTATTTTGACGGCAATAAAGAGCTCTCGAATCTGCCGCGTAAATATAAGGTCGGGATCAGCGGATGTCATAAACACTGTATGTCGCACGAGATCCAGGACCTGAGTTTCAGCGCGGTCAGAACAGACGACGGCAGCGTCCTGTTCGATGTCAGTGTCGGCGGGGGTCTCGCCTCCAACAAGCGCATCGCTTCGCACCTCGGCTATGTGACAGCAGAGCAGGTTCTACCCGTCGTCAAAGCCGTCTCGAATATTTACAAGGTCCACGGCAACAGAGAGAGCCGCATCAAAGCGCGTCTCGGACATATTGTTGAGGCGTGGGGTGTTGAGAAGTTTACCGACGTGTTGCACGAACAGCTCGACTTTGTGCTGCTGCCGCGAAAGGTTCACGACTATACGCCCTACGCTAAACGCGTGCATTTCGGTATTCACGACAGCATCATCGAGGGCAACAGCTATATCGGCTGTGCGCTTGGCAGCAAGAGTATCGGCGCGACCGGCCTATACAGCCTGCTGAATATCTTTAAACAATATGGCGGTACGACGATTAGAGCGACAACGACACAGAACTTTGTCATTACAGACGCACCGACCTTTAACGCCCAGGCGATCTCCACCTCCCTCAAAGCAATAGGCATCGACACCGATCCTTCGCCTTTTAAAGCAAGGACGCAGGCCTGTACCGGGATGAAGTTTTGTAAGTTTGCAGTCGCCGAGACCAAGGATCTGGCCCAGGAACTTGTCAGACACCTCGAAAAGCGCTTTCCCGATTTTGACGAACCCGTCTCGTTCAGTCTCAACGGCTGTCCGAACTCCTGTGCGCACCCTCATATTGTGGACATCGGCCTCGTAGGCTGCAAGGTCAAACATGATGGTGAGACCGTGCCGGGCTTTGAGATGTTCCTCGGCGGTCACCTGGAAGGTGAAAAAAGCTCTTTCGGTCACAAAACCGGTCTAAAGTTTGCCTCCAACGAGACCATAAATATGATTGAAGCGTTGATCGAAGAGTACATCCAAAGCGATCACACCGATTTCCGTAGCTTTGCAGAAGGCAAAAGAAGTGAATAAAGACATTTTTCGGCCGCTACTTGACAAAGGTAGAGATTTACAGGAACAGATAATCAGCAATACGATCGGTCTGCATAAAAAACACTATTTTGACTATACCGCTTCGGGGTTAGCTTACAAGACGATTGAAGCACGCATCGGCGAAGTGTTGCAGACCTATGCCAACACCCACTCAAAAGAGGCGTCAATGGCAGCACGGACCGATCATCATTACAGTGAAGCGCGCAACCGTTTACGCAGATCACTCTCACTTGATGAGAACTTCGCTATCTTGCCCTGCGGCTGCGGAGCAACATCGGCGATCAAACGTTTTCAGGAGATCGTCGGTATCTACATCCCGCCTGCGACAAAAAAGCGTTTTCAGTTTACGATCGATCAGCGTCACCGACCACTGATTATCGTCGGTCCATACGAGCATCACTCCAATGAGATCAGCTACCGTGAGGCCCTGTGCGATACGGCACGCGTCGGTATCAACAGTGACGGTGTGATCGACCTTGACCATTTGGAATCGCTGCTTCTGGATAACAACCAACGTCAAATTATCGGCGCATTTTGTATCGCTTCGAACGTGACCGGTATTATTACCCCTTACGAAAAGATCTCCCGGCTGCTCCGTAGACACGGTGCACTGGTCTGTTTCGATGCAGCCGCTTCTTCGCCCTATATCAACATACCCTGCGAACTGTACGACGCCATGTTCCTCTCGCCGCACAAGCTGCTTGGCGGACCGGGTTCGTGCGGGCTTCTGCTCATACGCAAAGAGCTGATCGATGATGAAACGGCGCCTACCTTTGCAGGCGGCGGTACGGTGGAGTATGTAGACAGGAGCAATCACCGTTTTATTAACGAAAAAGAGGCCCGTGAAGATGCCGGAACACCCGGCATTCTACAGCTGATCCGTGCAGCATTGGCCTACCAGTTGCGCAACGAGATTGGCTTTGCATGGATAAAAGTGCAAAAGAGTATGTTGATAAAACATCTTGTCAATGCTTTACAAGTAATCGACGGTTGTACCATCTATGGCAATATTAATGAAGAGAACATCGGTATTGTCGCCTTTAACATTGAAGGAATCGACCCTTTTACACTTTGTACGGAGCTCTCGCAACATGGCGGTCTTCAGACCCGCGCAGGCTGTTCATGTGCCGGTCCATACGGTCATGACCTCTTGGGAATGGAAGATAACAGCGACCTGAACGAGCGTCCGGGATGGCTGCGCATCAGTGTACACTTTTCCCAGGAGATAGCCGATCTTGACTGTTTTATCACCGCATTGAACTCTCTCGTGAATAAAGAGGCCGGCTAGTCTCCCGGCCCCTACGGTTTAACAACTCAATTTTTCACCCTGAGCAGTGTACGAAAAAGAGAGAAACTATCTTGAGTATTTTGGTTATATTGATTTTAAATTTTCTGTATTAATATTTAAAAACCTCTATAAAGCTCTTTACATGAATTATCTTTGCAAGATAGCATCCTAATCGAACAGATATCAAATGATCATTTACAATCAATAAAAAAGTGATCAAACAGAAGACAACATAGGAGAAAAACCCCTATAAAAGGCAATTAAAACGTGATGTTCAATATAATCAGATCTTTAACACGAATAAAAAGAATGTATCAATATTTTTAATATAAGTACACAAATAATGAGTTATCGACACTAAAAATACTATATCTTTAGTGTTTTACTCAGGTTACTTGACAACTGAATCCATATTCATTTATAATCTCCTTATCTTGATGCAGAACTTCTATCTATTAGAGTTCCGCATTGAAAAAGGAAAGAAAATGGTTAAATCATGCCCAATCAATTTTAGTAAAGTCGATGAGACGTCAGTGCGGATGCAGGCCGGCTTCATTGCTGTTTTTGGTCTGAGTTTTATCTTGCAGACACATCTCGTCTGGCTGCTTGTTTTGCTCTATGATTTTTCGATACGCATTGCCGGCTATAAACAGGCAAGTCTTTTTTATCTGGCAAGTCGTTTTATCATCACTCTGGCCTCGTTGCCAACGCACCAGGTCGATGCAGGTCCAAAACAGTTTGCCGCGAAGATCGGCCTGCTGTTTGTCATAACTGCTATAGGGCTCTTTTTGTTTGGGTTTGACACACTTTCGACCTATGTTGTAGGCGCGCTTACCGTCTGTGCCCTGTTGGAATCCCTGTTCGGATATTGCGTCGGTTGCGAGATCTATCCTCTCTGGTACGCACTTATATATGGAAGGAAAAAATAATGAGAGCACTGCTTATACTACTGTTTGGATTACTTTATTTTGGATCGGCACTGCAAGCCAATGCCGATTCCGTTGTCTACCAAGGACAAAAGGTCTACATGATCAAACTCAAAGGGAGTTTCAAACTCGACCTGGAGACGTTTACTGCTGAACACACTGCAAAAGAGTGGGCGCAACTTTTTGAAAATAATGCCAAAGGCTTTATCGAACACTACTCTGCGCGTTACCCCAGAGCAAGCCGTTACCTGCACTCAAAACGATTTCAGAAAAAAGCGCCCGCTCTGCTAGCCTTTGTCACAACCTATGCCAAAGACAGCGGTATGATACCGGGCTGTACCTGTATCATCTAACGAGCTCAAAACCCTCTGCCATGCTCGATGCTCGGATAGGCGAAGGTATGCAGGATCTCCTCAAGCGAGATCTGTGTTGCACGTTTTACCGCTTGAACGCCGCACTGCTCCAACACCTCTAAAATAGTATCGATATACAACGGCCATGCTGCAACAACCTGCTCCGTCAACCCCACATCAACCGAAATAATATCTTCCGGGACAATACTGACCAAAATCGTATTGGCCATACGATCTGCCATAGAACAGATCTGCAGCATCTCGGCGATCTCCACTTCATTGGCAGTCTTTTTGATCAATGTGCCGTCGAGAAACTCATCGCAGCTTTTGACGGAGACGGTACCTGCAATGGCGCCGTCTTCAGAAGCCGTATTGACAATGACTACCTCATCAAATTCCTGCAGCAAAGGCATCAATCTAAACCCCAGGGTTCCGCCGTCTACAAAAGTGATGTCGGGCGTAAAGTCAAAATTCTCTTTAAGGTGTTTTGCCGCATACAGTCCGACCCCTTCATCTTTAAAAAAAGCGTTTCCTGAGCCTATCAGTGCTATCTGTTTATCCATTTTCTCTCCCTGAAACATGTAGTGCATGGTACAGTTGTCCCAATGCAATGCCACCGTCGTTGACCGGTGTCTCTTGTTGAATATAATATCGTCTGTTGTTCACTTTCAAGGCCTTGGTCACATTTTGCACCAAAGAAGCATTTTGAAAGACACCGCCGCTGAGAACGATCGGCAAGTCAGGATATGCCTGCGATATCTCCACGATCAATGCACTCAGTGTCGCAATAAACCGTGACGCGATCTCATCTTGTGACGAGAGCTTTACTATCTCTTTGACCATCGGTCGAAAATCGATGCCGTTTTCTGAGATCTCATAAGTGAAACTTTCAGTCGTCTTGTTTTGACCGGCAGCACCTTCGATCAGCAGCCCGCTTTCACCCTCATAATTCAATCTCTGAGCAATGCCGCTGAGTGAAGCGACCGCATCAAACAGCCGTCCGACAGAGCTGCTTAACGGGGCATTGATCTCCCTCTCCCACATCTTATGCATCGTACGCAGTTCTATCACGGTAAAGGTGTGGACGGTCGCATTGTTCATCGCTAAGATCTCATCAAGCGTAAAACACTCAAAAAGAAGTGCCAGCGCTGCACGGCGCGGTTCTTTGATCGCTTTTTCGCCGCCTATAAGATGGAACTGCTTAACATGGTTGACGCGTTGATACTCTTTTGGGTCAGCGATCAGCACTTCCCCGCCCCACAACGTTCCATCATCACCGTACCCTGTACCGTCGAAACAGAATGCCAGTACTTTTTCATCCAGCTTATATTCTGCCATACAGGCCAATGCATGGGCATAATGGTGCTGCACTTCAAGTAACATTACCGTATTTTCTTTATTGTACTGATGTGCCCATTTTGTCGTCTCGTAACCGTGGTGCTTGTCACACACGATGATATCCGGTATAAAATCGTAAAACCGTTTGAAGGTCTCCACCGTACGTTCAAAATATTCAAACGCTTCCAGTGAGACCAGATCACCGATGTGGGGAGAGAGTATCAGATGCTCGCCGAACGCCAAAGCAATCGTACTTTTCTGATTGGCTCCGACGGCCAATATTTTCCTGATCGCCGGTTTGACAAGCGGCAGGCTTTTCGGTGCATAACCCCGTGCCATACGCAGCATCAGTTTCTGCTCACCGGCCATCATCGTGACACTGTCGTCACAGGCATTGACGATCTCTCTGTCGTAGGTCAACACCGCATGAACAGCTCTGTCCAACTTCCGCAGGATATCGTCCGCCTTCGTGATGATAGGGGAATCGCTGATATTGGCACTTGTAGCGACGATAGGACGTCCCAATTTTTCAAGTAAAACGATATGCAGCGGCGTATAAGCCAAGAAGACGCCTATCTTTGCAATATTCGGCGCAATAGAGTTACACAGGGGTGATGACCTTTTTTTATCTACGATCACGATCGGACGCTCTTTTGAGAGGAGAAGATGTTCATCTGCTTCAGAGAGATCGACAGCTTCTTTTAGACTTTCCATATCTTTAAACATCACGGCCAGTGGTTTAGTCGGACGGTGTTTTTTCTCTCTTAATGCGGCAACAGCCTCTTCATTATAAGCATCGCAGACCAGGTGGAACCCGCCCAGGCCTTTAATTGCGACTGTCTTGCCTTCCAGGATCAGGTCTCTCGTACAGTTGATGGCCGAAATATCCTCTTTACAGACACGTCCTCCTAGCATTATAAGTGAAAGTGTCGGCCCGCAATCATCACAGCTTATCGGTTGCGCGTGATAGCGCCTGTCCATCGGGTCGGTGTATTCACTGTAACACGACGGACACATGGTAAATGGCGCCATAGAGGTAGACGGTCGGTCGTAAGGCAGCGATTTGATAATAGTGTATCGCGGTCCGCAATCGGTACAGTTGATAAACGGGTAACGGTACCGCCGGTTGTTGATGTCCTGCATCTCGGCAACACAGGCATCGCAGATCGCAATGTCCG
The DNA here is from genome assembly GCA_041596355.1 of Sulfurimonadaceae bacterium. Lineage (GTDB taxonomy): Bacteria > Campylobacterota > Campylobacteria > Campylobacterales > Sulfurimonadaceae > Sulfonitrofixus. The sequence continues at coordinate 72,884 of JBFHIS010000010.1, forward strand.
GTGAGACCATCGTTTTTGCGACACCCTTGTCCGAGCGGCGTATGGTAAACCCTTCTTCTTCTTCACAAAGCGCGATCTCTTCTTGATACAGCGTATCGATCCGTGCCAATGGCGGCGGTTTTGTCTCCAGATGGGACAGGAAAGAGGAGACCTTATCGTATTCGCCTTGAATTTCGAGCATGAGGCCATCGGCGTCGTTGAGAACAAAACCGGCGAGCGAGAAACGTTCAGCAAGTTGGTAGATGTAGGGCCGGAATCCGACACCTTGAACAATACCGGTAACAGTGATTCGAATTCGTTTAGAGATAGACGCCACCGACAACGGCATTCTCCTTGCCGATAGGGTAGTTGATATTGATCAACGGCGGTGTCTGTTTCAGGTTCCTGATCATACGGCTGAACAGAGACTGATTGGCGAAATGAGAACCGCAAAGAATAATATGTTCAGCTTTCGTCTTCCCTTTTATCTCCTGTAACAGTTCGTTAAAGTAGTCACCGAAAGACTCGAAGATCGAATAACTCAACATCACCGTATCGACATCCGCTAACTGATAACTGACGATACTCGATAGAAATGCCGTGTGATCGAAACGGTTGTCTTTGACTCTCGTGTCGATCTGCAGACCCCCTTGTCCGACGAATTTCAGCGCCTCTTTCGTCACACCGCGCATACTCTCTTCTTCCAAGCCGAGGATGATCGCCGTTGCCTCAAAAAGTGTGACATTGTCGCGTTTCTCCAGGGCCTGAAGTTTGGCATAGACCTCCGGCATCGCTTTTTGAAGGTTCGCGACCAACCGGTCGGAACCTTCACGCAGTGTTGCCATCTTTTCCAACAGCTCTTCCGGGTGAAACTCTTTAGGCGGAATAAGACGGATTACCTTTTTGCCGTCATAATATAAGAAAGCGGGTTCTTCATCAAAATAGGCACCGATACACTTCGTACCGAACTTTTGATGTTCGGCGATAACCGACATAAACGAGGCCTCATCTTGTGCCATCGTACGTTGATCACTGTGCCACTGTGTATCATCGCCTTCCAGGACAACAGCCTTTTCAACATGGACAGCATCGAAGTGTTCCATCTTGTCAAAGAGCATCATCTCATCGTGAACAACGCCGACCAAACCGTGAGCCACACTTAAAGTATGTGTGGCCGGTGCCAGGGTGGACGGGAAACAGACCCGTTCACCTTCGGCGATGAACTGGATATCTTTGTTGATGAAAAGACGCAGATCCTCCTGCGCAGTGACTTCAAGGTCAAAATCCATCAAAATATCGGCTTCCGTATCTGCATCGGCAACTTCATAGCCTATGAAGTCCTCGCCTAATGTCTGTAGCTCTTTCGCCAGAAGAATAGTGAACCCGTCGTCCGGATATTTGATATCGACAGTGTTGCCGAGCGTCTCTTTCAACGACACATCTTTAATTGCGGCATGAAGCACAGGACGTTCTATACTCAACAGGGCATTAAACTCCTCCGAGATCATTGAAATATAATTCGTAATATTTTGGGCATTGATCATCATCAATATAGAGTCGTTGTGCATCTGCTGCGTACTGTAAAAAAGTCGATAGCCCATGGTCGTCTTGATCAACACACGCTTGTTGTCTTTGAGAGCTTTAGCCGCAACTTCGAACATTGTCCTGAAACTGCCTGCGTCATTGGCGTAACGCTCATTATCTTTGTTCATCAGCTTGACCGGTACACCGCACTCATGACAACTGTTGATCTGATGATGTTCACGGATCCCGACACTGTTCGTCTCCTCTTCACAGGCACTGCATGGACGGAAGAAGCTTAATGTCGTGTTGGCACGTTCATACGGGAACTGTCTCAACGCACTGTATTGCCCGCCACAATGGCTGCAAGAGGTGAACGGATAGTAATACCGGCGAGATGAGGGGTCAAAAAGCTCTTTTTGACACGATGGACAGAGACCAAGTCCCAGAGGGTATTGCGGTTTGAACTCCGGCAGGGTATCGGGTTCACCCTCTATCTCATAATGCGAGCTCCCCTTTAAAAAGCATGATGCCGGCAGGCGCTGTGCTATTGCCTCAAGACAACTTTGCAGGCTTGGGTGTTCTGATGTAAAAGCACAGATGATTTTACCGCTTTGCTGACGGACGATCGCATTAATATCGAATTCCCTGATAATCGAAACAAGATAGTTTTTGATATAGGGTTGTGAGGATGTAGTTTGCAATTCAAGTACGAATGCCATTGGGGTCCTTGTGGAACCCGGCCGTTGTGGCCGGAAGTTTATTCTTTAGTAGTATCTGTATCTTTGACGTATTTGCTTCCGCCGACGATGATCGAGATATCGCCCTCTTTCCAGAAGATCGTACGCCATACCTGATAGTAGATATGGAAGACGACCCATACTATCAGCAGCCACATCGCGTAGTGGTGTGAAATACGCACATCCATGATGGTACCGCCTGTTACCGGAATCGTCCAGTCCGTTACCAGGTGAAGCATCCAAGGCCACCAGGCACCGATAGAACTTTGACCTGACTCAAGCCCTCCAACGTACAGTTGCAGTCCCGTAAACAGCTGCCAGATCAATAAGAAATGGAAGATAAAAAAGTACGTTACATTAAAACTGTCATTATGGGTTGAATCGAACTTTTTAACACGGTTCAATGTTACCAGGTTAACAACAACCTGCCCGAACTCAACAAAGTTTTCCTTGTTGGGAATGACCTTTTTCCACGGCTGTTCAAGGCGAGAGAAGAAGGTCAGATAACCGATGATGATCGCCGTGACGTCAAAGATGATAGCCACAATAAAGTGTCCCCAACGGTTCCAGGCCATCACATACTTGTCTACCGCACCATCAGCTATAAAGGTCTGATAATAAGGGTGACCGATATAAAAGCCGGTCGCAATCGCAACGATCATGGCAACAACGTTGACCCAGTGAATAATTCGCAACGCGCCGGAGCGACGTTTTATCTGTCTGTATCCAGGTTTCATGTCGACTCCCTTAGACGCTGCACTGCGTATCTATCTTATAGACACCAAGTTCTTTGCCCTTGGTATCGACAACGTGCACGGCACACGCGATACAAGGGTCAAAACTGTGGATGGTACGGATGATCTCCAACGGCTGTTCAGGGTCAGCGACCTTCGTACCGATAAGGCTGGCTTCATACGCTCCCATACGTCCTTTATAGTCACGAGGTCCAGCATTCCAGGTTGACGGAACGACCGCTTGATAATTAGCGACCTTGCCATCTTCAATACGTACCCAGTGGCCAAGTGAACCGCGAGGCGCTTCAGCCAGGCCCATTCCTTTTGTTTTGACACTGACTTTGTCAAAATCAAACTCGGTCCAGGTACTCAAGTCGCCGCCGGCTGCATTCAATGCCAATTCATCTACCCATTCCATCATAACATCAGCCATCAGTTCTGTTTCAACGGCACGTGCCGCCGTACGGCCGACCGTACTGAAAAGAACCGAGATAGGCAGATTGCCGCGCTTCAAGAAGTTCGTCACGTATTTTGTAATACGGGCATCTTTTCTCGCAACACCGACAACCATACGGGCCAAAGGACCGACCTCGACACGGGTATCGTTATAGATCGGTGACTTGATCCAGCTGTATTTCTCATTGGTCTTAAGATAAGCAATGCCGTCAGCACGTTTGTCAAGACCCGTATAGTGCGGAATTGTCTGCCCGTCATACGGATGAAGCGGTTTTGTACCTTCATACCATGCGTGGGTTACATCTTCTGCAATTTTTTCAGGGTCAACCTCTTCGACCTTGCTGATATCGCCGTTGTAGACAATACCGGTCGGGAAAAGCAGCGCGGATTTATAGAAACCGGTGTCATCAAGACGAAAATCACCGTAACTCATATAATTAAGCAGTCCGCCGCCGGTTCCGCCGACACCTTTACCCTGCATAAGCTCTGTAAAGGTAGCCTTAGAGTCTGTCGCCTCATCGGCATACATCGTTCCTGCCATATAGACATCCGGAAGGTAGGCCTGTTTGACAAATTTCGTCCCCGACTGAAGCAGCTGTTTGAACAGTGCGATACGCGCCGGATTTTGAATGTCTTGAACACAGGTGACCCCACCGACAACGATCGATTGCGGGTGCGGGTTTTTACCACCGAAGATCGCCTGCATTTTAGCAAGGTCACGTTGAATATCCAACGCCTGAAGGTAGTGGGCCACACCGATAAGGTTCTGTTCCGGTGTCAGTTTATAGTGCTTATTGCCCCAATAACCGTTACCGAAGATACCAAGACGGCCCTGTTTTACGAACTTTGCAACACGGTCCTGAATCTCTTTGAAATTGCTTTCACCGTCAATATAAGGGCTTACCCCCGCCACTTTTGCCCATTTACGAGCTTCGTCAGCTGTCGCTTTTGGATCGGCAGAAAGTGCTGAGACCACATCCACAAAATCCAGAGCATGAAGATGGTAGAAATGTACAAGGTGGTCATGTACATACAAAGCACCCTGAATAAGATTACGTACAATACGCGCATTTTTTGGAATAGTGATGTCAAAAGCATCTTCAACCGCTTCAATAGAGCGTTGATAGTGTGTACCGGTACAGACTCCACAGATACGCATAGCCAAAAGTCCGCAGTCACGAGGGTCACGACCCTGTAGGATCGTTTCGATACCCCTGAACATTGTTGAGGCGCTGTACGCATCTACGATCGTATTGTTCTCATCAATCACCGCTTCTATTCTTAAGTGTCCTTCGATCCGCGTGATCGGATCGACTACGATATGTTTCTTACTCATTTTACTTCTCCTCCATCTTCTTTCTTACCTGCAATCGCACTCGCAGCAGCATGAATACCGATACCGATACCGGCTGCCGTCAACAGACCCAAACCAAATTCGTCGACTGTTTTCTCGACACCGCCTGTAGGCGCTTTGATCTTCGCATCTGCCATTGGACGTTCATACGCATATTTGTCCCAGAAATCGGGTTCCGAACAACCGATACATCCGCGACCGACCCCGATCGGCCAGTTTACACCTTCATTATAACGGACAATCGAACAGTTGTTGAATGTCATAGGACCTTTACAACCCATTTTGTAAAGACAGAAATTGTTCTTCGCACCGACATCACCCCACTCTTCGACATATTCACCCGCATCAAAGTGCGCACGGCGTTCACAGTTGTCGTGAATACGATAACCAAATGCAAATTTAGGTCGTAGCAATGAATCGAGTTCAGGGACCTGTCCTGTCAAGATGTAATGCAAGACCACACCGACCATGTTGGCCGGATTAGCCGGACATGCCGGAATGTTTATCAACGGTTTGCCTTTAACGACATCCATAACACCTACCGCTTCCGTAGGATTCGGCGCGGCAGCAGGTATACCGCCGAATGTAGCACAGGCACCGACGGCGACTACTGCCGCAGCACCTTGGGAAACACGCATCAGGTGATCATAAAATGTCTCACCGCTGGCACCGATGGTTCCGTATTGACCGTTCATACCCATAGGGATCGAACCTTCAACAAAAAGCAGATATTTACCATGGAAATGCTCCATAGCTTCCTCAAGCTGTTTCTCAGCCTGATGACCGGAAGCCGCCTGAAGTGTTTCATGGAATTCAAGTGAGATGATGTCAAGTACGATCTCATCTATCTTCGGCCCGTCTGATCGAAGCAGCGCTTCAGAGTTCCCGGCACAATCCTGCAGCTCCAACCAAATGACCGGAGCTCTGTTCATCAATTCGGCAGCTTCTGCTACAAGCGGTGCGAACATCGGCGGCAACATGAGCATCGCAGTCGTCGCACTGACCCACTTCATAAAATCACGACGATCAGTTCCCTGCTCCGCAAGCAGTTCGCTAAAGTCCAGTTTATTGACCGGTTCTTGCGCACGCAGCTCGTCAAGCCTGGCTTGACACTGTTCAAATAACTTACTGTAGTAAGCATCACCTTTGTTTGTTTCTACTCGGGCACTTTTCGACTCAAAAAGCTTTTTTACCCCTTCGATACGATCTGACATCCTGAACTCCTTTGAAAGTGAATGAATATTCAGTATCCTACATCAGGATAACTTAAACGAATATTATATCGCTATATTCGAGCTTAAACAGCACTTTTCTTATATAGGTTCAGGACCCGAAATGGTATAATGTATTTTAATGTGTCGTACAGACGGAGCAGACATCGAACGTTCTAAATATAAACTGTGCCTCTTCAATAGAGAGACAGCCTTTCATAGCAAGTTGTGCCGGAGTGGGGTTCTCCCTTTTATCGCTGCCGATGTTCCATTGTGTCGGCGTAATGATCTCATAACGCCCTATCACGCCTTCGTTGATCTCAATTCGATGGATGAGCGGCCCCCGGGGTGCTTCGACAATGCCTACACCGCTTCCGCTGATCTGTTCAATCGGCAAAGGCGTGATCAAAGAGGCTTCCGACATGTCGATACTCCCGACCAACGTCTTGGCATGGGCTAACAACCTTGCTGTTTCATAAACACGTGCCATCACGCGGCTATAGGCACTGTCTTTGTAGCGTCGATGGATATTTTTAATAAGAGGTATATTAGAAGCCATTCCTCTGGCCAGCGGACCGGCTTCATAATATTTATTCCGGTAACTCGCATTCTTCGCATACGTTATTTCCGAAGGATTAAAAGCCGCCACGGTGTTCACATTTTTTTCATCAACAGGTTGCCGACGGGTCTGCATCACTTTGGCTTTTCGAGTAAAACGGTGTTCGCCCAGTACGATGAAACGGTCATGGGCAAAGCCCTTTTCATGCATCTTTGCCTTGCGCAGATGCCTCTCTAATAAACCGATGTCACTATCGAGTGCACCTAGATCACTACACATCTTTGTTTTAAGCAAAGTATCTAAATCGATACCGGCACAATCTTTTTCGAAAAAAACAATCAGTTCATCTATATAACTTTCCGCTTTAATACGCTCCAGATGGGTAATATCACAGGTGACACCCCCCGGAAGCATATACGATGAATGCGGCCACTGTCCTGCGAAAGATGCCAGAGCCTTGGTCGCGATCGAAGCAGCGAATGCACCTTTTAGCGGTGTCAATATTCTCTCTGACCCGGTTAACTTGGTCAACTCCGGCATGATAACAAGGTAGATCCACTTAAAGTGGTTTTGTATCATCTCCAATACCAAGGTCAGTTCACGAATCGTGCGTGCTTTTTGTGTTAGCTCTACACGCTTGTTGGCATCGGCATAGGCGGATTCAATGGCGCGGACACTTGCCATAAGGTGAGCATGCCCGCAGATACCGCAGACCCGGGGTGTGATCACCAGAGCATCTAAGGCAGGCTTTCCAGTCAAAATGTTCTCCATACCTCTAAAATGGGGAAAAGCGATCGTAGCAAAGTCGACTTTGTCATCTTTCATATCAAAATAGAGCGACGCTTCGCCCTCAATCTGATCAATCAGTTGTTTTGTCATCGATTAACTTCCCTTCAAGACGTTTAATGTGAAATGTTTTGGCGATTCCGGCCATAGTCAAATAGCTGCGCATCGGTATGCCCACCGGCATTTCTGCCGGTATGGACATGTTGGTCTTGGTTCTAAAGAGGTTTCTTCTTGGAAAGTCAGGCTCCGTACAGCCGAAACACGGTGTACCCGAACGTGTTTTTGAACTGACATCGTTCCATAAGATGCGGTTGCATGAGGCATGGGTCATCGGTCCCCGACACCCCTGTTCATAAAAGAGACATCCCTCTTTAAGACCAAAGGCTTTTGAATCGACCTTCCATTCAAAGTACTCATTACGGGTACATCCATGGTGGGCAAGATGACTGTAAAGCTCTACCGGACGGTTAAGTGTATCAACGTGGACCTTTTTATTGTCAGCGATCATCATCAACGTATAACCCAGCCATTCCGGATGGATCGGGCAGCCGGATAGATTGATCACCTTGTTAACCATAGAAAGCATCGGCCCCTCAGCTTCGGACTCATTAAAAGCCAAACCGCTGTTTCGCTCCGGTGCCGACTGTTTGAACATACCGCCGAAACTTGCACAACTACCGACACCAATAATATGTTCCGCCTGCGAACCGTAATAATCCAACAACTCAGATAGAAGGACTTCATGGCGTTTCATCAACGGATCGTACGCCCCCTCGAAGAGAAGTACGTCACATTGTTCTGTACATTTGACAATCTCGTTCAAACTTAGAGAACAGGGTAAGGAGGGATGATAAAGAATCTCATATCTTTTTAACAGTTGCGGAAGGTAAGAGAGGTTTAAAAAAGAGTGGGTGTTACCGTTACAAGTAACGCCTTGCAACCAGATGAGTCGAGGTTTACGATCAGACGACTCGCAAGGCATTGTAGATGTTCTCAGATATCGACTCTTCATAGCTGCTTAACTCTTCCGGCAGTATCTTTTCACCGGCCAGAAAAACCATGCCGCCAAGATACCCCATAAAGAGACCGAATGCGCTAAAGAAATCTTGGTTACGCAGCTCACCGCACTCAACCCCGTCATTGAAGAAGAGCATCATCTCCGTTACAAAGGGGGAGACACAGATCATTCCCTCACACCCCTCTCCAAAGATCTCACGGTTGGAAAGATAGACCCGTAAAAAATAATCTATCATTTCAGGACGTTCAGTTGCTGTTGTAAAATACATTGTGACAATTGCACTGATCTTCTCTTTTGTCGAGATCGGCTCTTCGTTAATAGCCTTGATCTTACTGCCTAAATAGGTAGATATGAACATCACAAGTTCTTTAGCCAATATATCTTTGGATGTAAAATAGTTATAAAAGTTTCCGACACTCATACCTACTTTTGCCGCGATATCAGGAATTGTCGTTACATAAAAACCATTTTCTGAAAATAGTTTCAACGCTGCAGAAACAATCCCCTCTTTACGTTCTTCTTTCGATATTCTTGCCAATCTTGACCCTTCAAATATAAAATTTTATCTGTTCATATATGTATATTACTCTAAAATAAATAAAATTGAAAGAGTATTCATCTTTATTATACTTTGGAAGCGGAAGTATACGCATTTAATGATTTATATGACGTTAACTGGTAGAGACTTCCCAGAGGTTCTCTCTTATTAAAGAGGTATCAATCTTCTGTTCCGTTAAGGATTTTTTCGATGTTGCTTTTATGACGTAATATCAACATTGCGCAAAGGATACCTATCATGATAGTGTAGACAGAAGAACCGTCTATGAAATAAACGTACAAAGGAGAGACCAATGCCGTTACCAATGCGCCTAAAGAGGAGAGTTTGAAGAGATAGACAACACTCAACCATGTTAACAACACAGCAATAGCTACCGGCCAGCTTAGAGCAAGGATGACCCCGAATGCGGTGGCTACACCCTTTCCCCCTTTAAAAGAAAAAAAGACCGGATAAAGATGTCCGACAAAAGCGGCCATGGCGATCAATGCCAATGAGATCTCATCCATTCCCCACATAACGCCGATAAATACCGGAATGAAACCTTTTAAAAAGTCACCTGTCAGCGTGATTACAGCCGCTTTCCTACCCCCTATCTTAAGGACGTTTGTGGCACCTGGATTTTCAGAGCCTTCGCACCTGGGATCCGGCAGCCCCATCGCTTTGCAGGTCAGTATTGCCGTTGAGATCGAGCCGAGAAGGTAAGCAAAAACGATAAGTATTATGTTGAGCGTTATCTGCATTACACACACCTCCATTCATTAAAGTATAGGTGCTCTCTATTTAAAAGAAGATAATCTCTGTGATACAATCACTTCATGAAAGTAAATGCCACTATCTTTTTACTGCTGCTCTCTTTTTTATCGCTAACGACGTACGCCAAGAGCAATACGATAGTCCCCAAACCGCTAAAGTTTGAAACGAGAGAAGGTCAATTTACCCTTTCGGATCAGACCCGTTTAATTTCGGACAATAACCTCTCCTTTAATGGCCGTGACTATCTGCAAAAGCAGTTGCTTCTCAATGCCGGTTATACCCTTAAGCAGGCATCGTCACCTGAAAACAGCACGATCTGCTTTAACTATGATGTCACGTTCGATGAAGAGGCCTATACCTTAGATATTGCAGCAGATAAGATCGTCATCCGGGCCGGAAGCCAATCAGGATTTTTCTATGCGACCATCAGTTTAATGCAGCTTATGGACCCTAGTATCTGGTCTCAGACTCAGATGAATATACCTAAAAAAAGCTGGGATATTCCGGCCTGTTATATTAAAGACCAGCCGCGTTTCAGATGGCGGGGATTAATGTTGGACAGTGCCCGTCATTTCTTCTCTAAAGCGTATGTCAAAAAGTTTATTGACCGGATGGCACAACATAAGCTCAATCTGTTTCACTGGCACCTGAGTGATGACGAAGGGTGGCGTATCGAGATCAAAGCCTATCCGCTGTTGACCAAAGTCGGTGCCGAACGCGGACCTGGAACCGCCCTTCCCTTTTCATTTTACCCGACGATGCGCGGTTCCAAAGAGAAGGTGCAAAAGGGGTATTACACGCAAGAAGACGTTAAAGAGATCGTTGCCTACGCTGCAAAACGCAGTGTCCGTGTCTTGCCGGAGATCGATGTTCCCGCCCACGCCAAAGCTGCCGTTGTAAGTTATCCTCTCCTCTTGCAGGATCCTCATGATACAAGCCGATACATCTCAGTTCAGAAAGTACGAAACAACACCATAGACCCGGGAGTTGAGAGCAGCTATACTTTTATAGAAAATGTCATCGAAGAGCTAACGGTTCTCTTCCCCTTCCAATACATACACCTGGGAGGGGATGAGATACCCAAAGGGGCATGGCAACACTCGCCATCTGTTGCAAAGCTTATGCAAAAAGAGCATCTTAAAGAGATGTATGAGGTCGAGGCCTATTTTTTTACAAGAATGGACAAAATCCTGGCTAAACATAATCGGAAGATGATCGCATGGCAAGAGGTCAGAAAGGAGAACAACACACTGCGTGACGATACCCTTATTATGGCATGGAGAGGAGACGGAGCAGGTGTTAAAGCAGCAATGGAGCGTCATCAGGTCATCATGGCACCGGCACAATATCTCTATTTTGACCAACAGTACATCAAAAAAGCAGATGAGCCCGGTCACACGTGGGCAGGGCCTACCGATACGAGGGAGCTCTATTCCTACAGACCCGCGAGCGCTCTCCATGATCCGCAAAAGCTGCAGTACATTAGAGGGGTACATGCCTGTCTCTGGTCTGAAAGACTCTTCAGTGAAGAGCTGGCCGACTATATGACGTGGCCCAGGGCATTGGCGCTTTCGGAGATTGCCTGGAGTACTGATAAAGCGCGTCAATGGAGTGAGTTTAAAGCGCGGGCATTTACAGACGGACTCAAACGACTGGAGTACCAAAACATTCACTACAGAGCTCCAATGCCGTAGAGTATAGCGATACCTTTTTCCACTCTGTCTCACAAAAATATAAAATCTATCGCTTGCCTTACGTATCTATGCTACAATTTACCCATAATCACTATAATAGTGCAACCAAATTCAAGGCAATCAACATGCAATCAAAAGAGTGTAAAACATTAGAAGAAGTTCGTTCGGAAATTGACAAGCTCGACGATCAAATCGTCGAATTGATCGGTGAACGCAACAGCTATATCAAACAGGCTGCAAAATTCAAAAACACTATTGAAGAGGTAAAAGCCCCGGAACGTATCAATGAGATCATGGCTAAGGTCCGTCACAAAGCATTGACATTGGGCATGTCACCGAATCTTCTTGAAGAGATCTATACTATTATGATCAACGAAATGGTCGAATCAGAGATCGCCGAACTTAGAAACTCCAGCGTTTTTTAGAGAGAAAACAGGCTTACTCTTCCTGCTAAAAATAGATTAACGCTTTTTCTTAACGGGGCACACTTTTGTCACGCCCCGTCTCTTTCGCTTCATAAAGCGCTTTATCGGCACGTTCGACCATGGTCATAGGGTCCTTGTCTTCACTCAAATATTCCGTAACACCCAGACTTACCGTAAAATAGATGTTGGCATGATCCGTCCTGACATGAATGTTTTTGACGGCGAAACGGATCTTCTCCGCAACCTTCATCGCATTGCGACCGTTGGTCTGCGGTAAGAGTATGCTGAACTCATCCCCGCCCCATCGGCTGAACAGATCGCCTTCGCGCAATAGAGAGATGACCTCGTTGGTAAACATCTTCAATACAAGGTCACCGATAAAATGGCCGTGTTTATCGTTGATCTCTTTAAAATTGTCCAGATCGATTGTTATCAGGGAAAGATCTTTGTCGTACCGTTTGGCATTGACGAACTCGCGCCTTAGCTCAATATCAAACACCCGACGGTTCATGATCTTGGTCAGATCATCGATACTGGCCAGTTCTATCAGTTTGTTTTTAACCTCTTCATTGTACTTGATCCATTTAATGATCGCGACGATCACAAAACCGAAACCGACAAGGCGAAAAAGATCTTCCAATACATTGACATCTGAAACTTGATAGGTAAAAATATGTTCCAGTGTACCGGTGAAAAGTGACACATATACAAAACTGAAACCGGCCAGCAGGTAGTAATAGACCTCTTTGATCTCACTGATCTTCTGCACAATAAAAAGTGCCAACAGCATAATGATCGTAATACTGCCATAGGCTCCCAATCCAAAAAGATCGATATCTATAGGACGACCGGACAGATTGGCTTCATACATGACAAATATGAAAGACAACAGCAGTACTATTGTCGGGTAAATATATTTCAAAGGCATCCTTTCAAGTCAGTATAACTAATATATATTCATTATATGGCGATTTGTTTAACAGATATCTTAAGAAGAGCTCTAAAAAAAATGAGCCAATCTAACCATTAGAAAAACGTACTCTAAAATTCTCAAATATACTTCTGCAGAAAATCCGGTACACGCTCTTCCAACCAATATCTCGGTTCAAATAAAGTGCCGCCGACAAAACCCACATGTCCGCCATGACGGGACAACTCAACAGAGACACACTCCGGCAGGCTCTTTATGTCGGGAAGAACTGTTTTGGGCATAAAGGGGTCATCTTCTGCATGAATGATCAATGTCGGTTTGGTGATACCCGAGACATAGGGCTCGGCACTGGAGCAGGCATAATACTCTTTGGCATTTTTAAAACCGTGAACAGGTCCGGTAAAGAGGTCATCGTATTGCCAAAATGTTCTGAGTTTAGCCACCGCCTCTTTTTTTAAGCCGATCATCTTCTCATAATCGTGCTGCTCAAACTTTTCTGACAAGCTTTTACGGAGGCTGTTCATCAATATGGCCTGATAAAAACGTGAGGCACCTCTGTTAATATGATCGGCCGTCTGTTCAAGCTTTAACGGGGCGGAGACACTCACTGCAGCAAAAAGCGGTGAGTGTTCACCCAATTCCCCCTGAAGTTTGATCAACATGTTTCCCCCTAAAGAGTAACCGACAGCCCCTATCGGGCGGTTTGGAAAACAGGTGGCAAGATGGCTGAGAAATGATTTTGCATCACCGGTCTCGCCGCTGTGATAGGCACGTGCCAAACGGTTAGCTTCGCTGAAACAGCCCCGAAAGTGCATCACTACGGCATTAAACCCTTTTTGGTTTAATGCATCCATCATCCTGAACGCATAGGGGGAATAGACAGAGCCTTCCAAGCCGTGGAAGATAATGACGATAGGACGGGTGTCCACCTCGGGCAACTGATGCCAGGCCAGATCCAGGAAATCACCGTCATCAAGTTCAAAACGTTCATAGACAAATTTGGCGTCGCTCTTTTTGTTTAAAAGTGATGGCAAAAGGGTTTGGAGATGGGGGTTTGAGAACCCCGTCATTGCTTTAAACGGTCTCTTCATCGCTGCTCTGAGACAAACTGATGGTAGTGCCCATGCTTCTGTATCAACTCTTCCGGCGGACCCGACTCCACAACTCTGCCATGATCCAGAACATAGATATAGTCCGCGTGTTCGACACTGCTGAGGCGGTGTGCAATGATCAGCATACTTTGTCCTTCCAAAAAGTCGCACAGCGACGTAAAGAGGTCCTTTTCTGTATGCACATCCAGCGCCGAAGTGGACTCATCCAGAATGACCAGGTTCGGTCGATGTACCAGCATTCTGGCGATCGCCAAACGCTGTCTTTCCCCGCCGGAGAGTCGGATCCCCTCTTTGCCGATCATCGTCTCCAGTCCCTTGTCCAGCTTCTCTAAAACGGTGTCAAGCTGTGCGATGTTAATCGCTTCGTAGAGCTGTTCATCATTGACCTCTCTGCCCAGGGTCAGATTCTGACGCAGCGTATCATTGAACATCCGTGGTGACTGCAGGACCAATGCGATATGTTCACGCAGCTGATCAAGACCAATCTCTTCGATAGGTATATCATCCACATAGACATGACCTGTTTCGATCGCATAGAGTCCAAGGATGATCTGGGCCAAGGTACTTTTACCGCTGCCGCTTGAACCAAGCAGGGCGACCGTCTTGCCTTTAGGTATCTCCAGTGAGATCTCATGCAGGACCTTTTTATCGCCATAAGCGAAAGAGACCTTCTCCAGACGAAGTGTATTGGTCTTGCTTGCTGTAAAAGGGTTCTTTCTGTGGGCATACTGCGGTTCCTGCTTTAAGGCAAGAAGCGCATTCAGACGCTCCAGGGCACTGTTCGCATTTTGGTAGGAGAAGATGATCTGCAAAAAGTCCTGAAGCGGTGTTACCATAAACCATAAGTAGCCCAATACCGCGAACATCTCGCCCAAGGAGAGGTCTGAGAAAAGGACCATGATCATCGAAGTCGCCCGGAAAAACTCAAAGCCTGACAGAAAGACAAAGCCCGAGAGCTGTCCCGCCGCTTCACTTTTCCAGCCAAAGGCGGTAGAAGCCTCTTTGATCGCTTTTGCGTTTTCGATCATCTTCTTGATGTAGTGTTTCTCCTGGTTGAACGCACGTATCTGGACAAAAAGGTCAAGCGTTTCACTCAGGTCATTTTGAAACGCTTCGACTTTCTGGTTCTCTCTTTTTTTGAGTTTTCGGACTCGGCGCCCTAAGAAGACCGTCAAAAAGAGTACCGCTGGATTAATGATCAGAATGATCAGACCCAGTTTCCAGTTAATATAGAGCAAAATAAAAGCGATGCCCGTCAGCGAAAAGAGAGAGACGGCAAACTTGGAGATACTCACACCGATAAAAGCATCGACCGTGTCGATATCGGTCACCATCTTGGCACTGACACCGCCGCCGCCAAGCGCTTCATACTCTGAGACAGAGACCTTTTCCAGATGCGACAACAGTCGTCTGCGGATCGTAAAGACAATTGCTTTCGAAAGACCGATAAAAAGACGAAGCTGTAAAATATTTAACACCACATAGAGCATCCGTAAAAACAGGGTCACTGCCAATATGATCAGGATGTAATAGTAAGGCTCACTCGGATCGAAGAGCCTCTTGAGAACCGCGACAAGTTCAGCCGGTTTCTCCAAAATGATCTGATCGATCAATAGCGGGAAAAGAAGCGGAATCGGTAAAGAGACAATAACGGCAAGAAGTGCTACGAACTGTGCAATAATGATCTTGGAACGATAAGGCTTGGTCTCGTCTAAGAGTGCCGACCAGGTAATTTGCTGCATCAATTTATACTATTTGTAATTTTCAATTATTTAATTGAAAATATAGACTCTTCAACGATCACAGGATAAAAATAACCGTAACCGAAATCTTTATCTTTTGTCAGGACACCTTCGGCGATGACCACATCACCCTGTTTCGGCATCTCAGCTGTTGTCGTAAAGACCAGGTCATCCTGCCCCTGAAAAGAGCTGCCGTCTTGAAGATGCACCCAGTTTTTTTTCATGATCTGTTCCGATGTTTTGCTCACCAACCCCCGGATACGCACTTTTTGCCCCGCATATCGGTCACGGTTTGCAAAAAGTTCAGCAATGGTTTGTGTACCGTTTTGCTGATAGTTGGAATGCATAACGTTTGGCTTGACCGGCCCGTTCTCGACTGCAGTTGCTACAGCGGCATCTGAAGCAAAAAGGATCTTGTCAAAGGTGCGGTTTAGCGTCTTGGAGTGAAAATCCTGCATCCATCCCTGCTCGTTGTAGCTGATCGTCGCACCTTTGGTAACGGCACGCTGCGTCATTGCGATCCAATAGCTTTCGCTCCCCTCTTGGACTTGAATATAGGTATATCCTCCGCTGTCAAGCGTCTCCAGGACTTTAGCCGAATGCGTTGCCGCATAGAGTCCCGTCGTCAATAAGAGTGCCAACACTATATTTTTCATCGTTATACCTTTAATGGTGTCACTGCACCGAAGAGTGTTTCATTGTTGTAGAGGGAGTGACTGTTTTCCAACAGATAACTGACCGTCGGATCAAAAAGGAGAAGATCGGCATCTTGACCGACCGCTATCTCTCCGGCTTTTTGCCCGATCGTCCTGGCCGGGTTCTCTACGGCAAGCTTCACCAGTTCGGCAAGCGTGATCAACCCGCTTTTCACCAGCTTGGTATAGTAGAGGCTGTAACCGTCAGCCAGAGCCTCGCAGCCGTACGCCGCCTCAGCAAATGCCACCTCTTTGTTGACAGGCGAGTTCGGTTGATGCAACAGTGTAAGACTGTCGATCTTACCCGCTTTGAGTGCATCCTGAAGTGCGGACATCGCCTCTCTCTCTGCAAGCGGCGGATTGAGTTTTGCGGTGGTGTTAAAATCTTTACAAGCCTCATCACAATGCATCAGATGGTGAAGACTCACCTCGCAGGAGACATCAACACCCTCCTCTTTTGCCTTGGTAATAAGCGTAATGGATTGTGGTGAAGCGATACTTTTAAAAACGATACTGATCGCATATTTTCGTGCGATCTCGATCATACGTGCAACGTGTACCACCTCGCCGAAAGATGGGATCCCGACAAGCCCAAGACTGGTCGCAACTGCACCTTCGACCATCACACCGACGGAGGAGAGGCTGGTGTCTTGTGCCTTGCAGAAAAGTGTTGTCTTATGCATCTTGATGTATTCGGCGATGCGGCATGCGGTATTATTGCTCACCGCCGTTGTCATGTACGGTGCCTTCGCCCCGTTTTTCAGAAGAATAGCGATGTTGCTCAGACGCTCATCTTCATCCACCGTCGCGATCGTACTCATCAGATCAACACGGTGCTCGCGTTTTTGATGCGCCTGCATATATTCAAGGACGATACTGTCGTTAATACTCGGGGTACAGTCCGGAGCAAGAACAAGACGGGTCACACCGCCTTTGTACGCCTCGTTTGCCACCTTTGCAAGCGTGGAAGCATTCAAATGCGCATCTTTAAGACGTACATTTGTATCGACCAGACCCGGAAGAAGGTAGGCACCTTTTGCGTCGATAGTCTCTTCGCTCTTCAGACCTTTACCAATCGCGACGATCTTGCCGCCTTCAATCAGAACATCTTCTCTTCGTTCACCATTTATATCACAAACTACGGCATTGATAATCAGCATACACACTCTCTTTTGTTATTACGCTACTACTTAAATACCTAAAACTCAATGAGGATGATTTTGTTCATAATCAAGGCAGATGTTCTTTAGCGTAGCCGTAGCTACGGTGAAGAATATCTAACGCGGAGTATGGACAAAAGCACCTCACCCTTCGGGGAGAGCGATAAGAGGCAATCTTCAAACAAATAGAACTTCGACTTAGCTATAGCTAGGATATCTCATAAAAAGGTGAGTTTTCTCACGTTTTTATAAGTAAAGTCGAATAGATCTCTCTTCGTTCAAATCTTACCTCTTCTCACTCTCTTGAGTTTTTAGGTATTTAAGTAGTAGCGTAATATAATAAGAGTTATTATACTATAAGGTCTTTAGAAGTGCCTCTATTAAGGTTTAACTTGCCAATTCTCATTCTTATTTTTACTGCTTACACCTCTCTGTTTGCCCTCTCCTCTGACTATGAGGCCGGTAAAAATCTCTATTTTGAAAAAGGGTGCAACGGCTGTCACGGTACCAAGGCCGAAGGGATGAACACCTACCCGGGTCTTGCGAACAGGGCCAAAGGTTTTTTGACCTATAAACTCAAACGTTTCCGTTCAGAGATCTCCGACAAACAGATACAGGAGATGATGATCCCTTTTGCAATGGGTCTGAGTGACACCGAGATCGATCAGTTAACCACATTTCTGACAGACTATATAGATGAGCAGACAGAACGATATGATATAGATTTTACAACCGAAGGAGACGGCGGTTCATGAAAATACTGGTCTCAGCCCTTGAGCATTCGGCAAATGTCCACCTCAAGGCCCTTACAAAAGAGTTCCAAAATGATGTTGAGCTTATCGGCGTCTTCGACAGGAACCTCGGTACGCCTATCGTCGATCTCCGAGCACTCGCTGTTATGGGTATTGTCGATGCCATCAAGAAGCTTCCCTTTTTTCTGGGTTTAAGCAGACAGATGCTCGAACTGGCGTCAGAGGCGGACAAAGTCCTGCTTATCGACTCAAGCGGATTCAACCTCCCCCTGGCTAAAAAGATCAAAAAACGGTATCCGGACAAAGAGATCATCTATTACATTCTCCCCCAGGCATGGGCATGGAAGAAAAAACGGATCCCGGTTCTGGCCAGAACCATTGACCACCTCGCTTCAATCTTACCGTTTGAACCTTCCTACTACCCCGAAAATGCGCCCATTGAGTATGTCGGACATCCGCTTCTCGATGAGATTGCTACTCTTAAAGAGCATCTTTCAGAAGGGAACAAGATCGCCTTTATGCCTGGAAGTCGTAAAAGCGAGATCAAAAGCTTGATGCCGCTCTATATCGCTTTGCAAAAAGAGCTAGACTGCGAGGCGACACTCATTATTCCCGAACACTTTAACGATAAAGTCGAAGAGCTCTATGGCGATATTTCCCGTTTCAGCATTACCAATGAGGCTCACACCACTCTTTATAACAGTGATTTTGCTTTTGTTTGCAGCGGAACGGCTACACTCGAAGCGGCACTGATCGGTACACCATTTATATTAAGCTATATTGCCAAGCCGCTTGACTACTTTATAGCAAAAAGAGTACTGAATATCGACTATATCGGGTTAGGCAACATAATGTTTGACCAATTTCAACACCGTGGTATTCACCCTGAACTCATACAAGATGAGGTCACAGTAGAAAATCTTCTGCGCGCCTATCAGGAGATGGACAGACAACAGTTCTTTGATGATGCAGTTCAGCTTCGAAGTTACCTGCAACACGGAAGCTCAAAACGTGTAGCTCAAATAATAGAGGAAAAAAATGACAATTAATTTCAGTTCAAGACAACGACAATATGAAGCCCATAAGACGGTTATTAATGAGCTGCTTCTTAAAAGCATTACGCGAGAGAAAGCAACGTGCACCGAAAACAGTGCACAACTCGAACGCTCTCTCTCAGCCTACCTCGGTACGACAAAAGAGAGTATTGTCTGCAACACGCAGTTCAACGCCTTTATACTGCTCTTTATGCTGCTTGAACTCAAAGCCGGCGACGAGGTCATCACCTCTTCTTTAAGTTCAGGTATTGCCGTACAGGCAGCGCTGTTTATGGGGGCGAAAGTGATCTTCGTCGATGTTAACGACGATGATTTTACGGTCGATGTGGAACAGGTGGAAGATGCCATTACCGAGCGGACCAAACTTATCATTCCGGTTTCACTCTTCGGCAGCTGTGCCGATATGACAGCCATTAATGCGATTGCAGAGCAGCATGATCTCTGTGTTATTGAAGATGCGGCAGAGAGTTTCGGTACGCGGTTGAACGCGCAACCGTCGTGTCAACTCTCCAAACTTGCCACGACATCATTTTTTCCCGATATGCCGCTTAACGGTCTGGGTAACGGTGCCGCACTGTTTATCGCTGATGACGAACTGCGTGCGAAAGCCAAGATACTCCGTTCACAAGGGAAAAAAGAGGGAGATTACCTTGCCGTCGGCATTGAAGCGTGTATGGACGAAGTCCAGGCGGCTGTTGTCGACTATAAACTATCGATATTTGACGCAGAGATCGCCAAACGTAAAACCTTGGCAGAGAATTATGAGAATGGGTTGCGTAGTGCTGATATGACGCTTCCTGCGATCAACAGTGAAAGTAATTTTGCTTTTTACCCCGTTCGCCTCAGAAACCGTTCATCAGTGATCAAAAAACTGACACAAGCCGGTGTTGAGACAAAAGTACCGTTCAAAAAACCGCTCCATCTTGAAGAGGCTTTCTCTTTTATGCATTATGCCGTCGGTGATTTTCCGGTGAGTGAGAAGATGGCAGAGGAGCTCTTGCTACTGCCTCTGCATGCTTATATGACACCGCAGGAACAAAATATCGTCATCACTTCACTTCTTCAACAATAAACATTCACGTTCTTAGAAGGAGTATTTTCACTTCTTCTGATACCACACATAACCAACGATACGCTCTCTTTATGCGTAACAAACAATGTGTACTTAATTTTATAAAGACCTACGGCTGCAACCTTAAATACCATAATAAGATAGTCTTTAAAGCTACAATTAAAGACCCCTTATTTATAATGAGTGTATGAAAAAAATAGTATTTATCTCGTTATTGGCATCAACACTGTTTGCTGAACAAGATCATGATATATCTGATTTTTTTATCGATCAGGATGTCAAAAAAGTGACCAATGCGTCAGGATACGGTAAAGCCAGCACCTACTCGCTGCTCTATGCCAAGCATCAGTTAACAACTAACGATAAAGATCTACACTTCTTTTATGGTGCCAAAATGGGTATTGTGAAAGAGGAGTATACCCGTGAAAACGGTTTCGGTCTTCCTCTTAATAAGTTGGGAACGTACTATGCCGCTGCAGTAGGGCTGGAATATGACCTCAATCAAAGTGGAGTCTTACTGGCTGAAGGGAGCCGTTGTGAGGACCATTTTCAAAATCGCTACGAAAGTAAAGTGAACCTGACCTATACCTATCACTTCTAAGCGGACGTTTCAGGTATCGTAACTGATTGGCGTTTTACTTATGATCTGCAGTCTCTATATTGTTTAAAGCAGCCGTCAACTCTTTGATATTTAAAACACCATCCAAACGCTTTATGATCTCGCCGCTGCTCTTAAGAAAATAGATGGTCGGCGTTCCTCTGAATTCAAGAGCGTGAATGTCATCGTCATGAATATCCAGGTAGAGCGGTATAAAATCTTTCTGAATCTGTTTTACCATCATCTCATCTTCCAGAACAATGTTTTCCATATACCAACAGCCCTTACAATTCTCCTGAGAGAGCATGATCATAACGCCTTTCTCTTGCTGCACAGCTTTTTCGAAAGCCTGCGCATAACTCGAGGCCCAATCCAGCTGACCAAAGAGCATCTCACAGAAAAGGAGCGAAAAAACGATAAAAAAGCGCATATTGTCTTACAGTTTGTTCAGGTGCGCTAAGAATGTTTCAGGAGGCTGATAACCGATAATACGTGCATTTTTGATCTCTTCACCATCTTTGAAAAAGAGGATACCCGGAGGGCCGAAGAGTCCGAAACGTTTTGTCAACGCTTTTTCTTCATCACTATTCTTGGTCACATCCGCTTGAACAAGAACGAATTCGGACATTTTAGCCTTAACGTTCGCATCAGCAAATGTGATATGCGCCATCTCTTTACATGAGCTGCACCACTCTGCCGAAAAGTCAAGCATAACTGTTCTGTCACGATTGGCATCCAATATGGCATCAAGCTCTGCACTGCTGTGGATCACCTGAAACTGTGCATGACTGTTTTGGGCAACGGCACTGCCTTCAACCACCACAGCACTCTTGTTCGTAAACTGATCAAGCGGTGTGAACATCGATGTTGAACCGCTTAACGCACCACTGAAAAGCAAGCCGCCGTAGATCAGGAAGAGAACACCGACCGCTTTGGTCATGGCATGCCAACCGCGTTTGCCCGGCTCCAACGGTTCAAGTGCACCCATGTAGACCGCAGAGAACATAAAGAAGATAGCCCAGAGCAGCATTGTCACACTGTCAGGCAGGATACGGCTTAACATCCAGATCGCGATGGCCAGCATAACCGCCCCGAAGACATGTGTCAAGGTATCCATCCAGCCGCCAGGACGAGGCATGAATTTCCCCGCACCTGCACCGATCAACAACAGCGGCAGCCCCATACCGATACTCATCACAAAAAGTGCCATACCGCCAAGGACGGCATCACCTGTCTGACCGATGTAGATCAGTGCTCCGGCCAGTCCAGGTGCGACACACGGCCCGACTATAAGCGCAGACAAAAAGCCCATGACCGCTACACCGACAAAACCGCCTTTAGAGCTGGCGCTGTCTGAAGCGGATGAGAGTTTAGACTGCCATGACGCCGGCAGACCGATCTCATAAAAGCCGAACATTGAAAGCGCCAGAGCGATAAAGACGAGGGCAAACGCACCGATAGCCCATGGATTCTGCAACAGAACCTGAAGATTTTCTCCGAAGATACCGGCTAAAACACCCGCGATCGAATAGGCCACCGCCATCGCAAGGACATAGACGACAGAGAGCATAAAGCCTTTTTTGGCACTGATGTTCTCACCTTGAGAGACAATGATAGATGAGAGAATAGGGATCATCGGGAAGATACACGGTGTCAGAGAAAGAACAACACCAATACCAAAGAAGACCGCCAGGATCGACCAGACGGAACCGCCTTTGAGCGCCTCGACTATCCGATCTGTCTCAGAGGTACCGAATGCATCAGACGACTCTGTAACTGTCTCTGTAGCAACTGTTTCGCTCCCATCGGCAGTGGCAAGCGCCGCTGTTTCAATCTCAAATTCAAACTCTTTTGAAGAGGGCTCGTAACAGAGCCCGGCTTCTGAACACCCTTGATATTTCATGACAAGTGTGATCGTCTCTTTATCCGCTGCATCTGCATCTTTTGTAAATGTGATCAACGATGAGACATCTTCCAAATAGACCTGATCACCCTCGTGATCAACCGCCGCATTCGCGACCTCTGCTTTGGCAATTTGTAAATTGGATGGTTCTTTTAATGAAAAGCCAAACTTTTCTTGATAGACATATATCTTATCACCCAGCTTCATAGTAGCTTCAACCGTGTTGCCGTTAACAACTTTAGCTGACGGCATAAATGCCTCGTTAGGCATTAGGAACTTAGACTCCGCAAAAAGCGAAATCGCCATAAGAAGCAACGTAACAATTTTTTTCATATCTATCCTTGTGCGTGGTATTTTGCCTAAATATAAATAACAGTTGTCGACAAACCGTGTAATTCAGGCTTCAAGATCATTATAAAGGGCACCCCTGAATGTTATTCTACAGAGAGTGAATCACAACAATCTGTAATGTAAGTCACAATTACATCACAATCTCACTGCAATTTTACCAAATTGTTTTTACTATATAAAGGATTTAAGATGGACGTTACCCATTTACTCTATAAAAACAACATGTCACCCCAACACGGCTGCATATTCCACTCAGGCAACTCTCTTCCCCTTCTAAAACACGTTCTGCAATGTTATTGTTCTCATTTAATATTGTAATTACTTTCACCAATAAATAACATTTACAGTTTAAATAAGTTTATATATGGTACTTTAC
>JBFHIS010000011.1:0-84096 GCA_041596355.1 Sulfurimonadaceae bacterium
AGGTGGCTATAGAGAGAGGGAAACGCCTGGCCCCATTCCGAACCCAGAAGCTAAGCCTCCCTTCGCTGATAATACTGCACCTTTCAGGTGTGGAAATGTAGGTCGCCGCCTAGTTCTCGGATTTTAAATCACTTCTTTTTTCCAATCTAACAATCATCAAAACATAAACTTTTTTACATACAACCGGCGGCTATTGATCGTTGCACTCTCTATTTATTACTACTTTACTCATATAAAACATGCCTTTGGGCATCTTTTCTATGAGATATCCTAGTTCTCGGATTACAATCAAATCAATTTCAATACTCCTTTAACTTTTAACAATCAGATAACTTATCATTTTTACACATACATACATTCCAGCGGCTATGGTATGGATATCATGGGAAGGCTGCTGTAAAAGGAGTAGATTTCAAATCAAGTTTGGAATGATGTGCTGCCGGATCGATTCGTCATCCTGAATTTGATTCAGGATCCACTACATCGCAAGATGTAGATAGCAGCTGTGCTGTTATAAAAGGAGCAAAATCGAAATCAAGTATAAAATAAAAAATAGACCGCTTGTCTCGGATGACCGATCACTTCTAATACTTTTTTAACATCAAACAATCATAAAACTTATCATATTTTTTCCGGCGATAACGATCATCAAACTATAATCTTATCAAGAATCATTATTCACAACTTTTATTATCTATCTCATATTTCTTTGATTTTATGACGTTTTCACTTCTCAAGGCAGCTGTATAAAATAACTATAAAAATATAGAGTTATTCTCTTTTTAAACACAAAAACTCTTGACTATCTTGCTGATTTAGCTATAATCAGGCATCATTTAAAGGGTGTAGTTTGGTCAAAATTCTGCTGTTCTTTTCTTTAATGTCACTACCTACTTTTGCATATAACGATTCAATTTCCAAAGTATGTAAAGAGATGAATATTATTCCGGCTTCGAAAGCCATCGTCCAGTGGGAACGGGTATTCAGCAGTGAAAAGCGTAAAGCAAAATATCATATTGATCAATTATCCCCTGACGTTCAAGCTATGTTAAAAACGTATTTAATTCAACATGCTGCTGACTCTTCTCAGCCAATGGTTCCCGGATTGTAAAGGATATTAGTGCGTTTTATATTTTTATTTTTCCCATTATTGCTTTTAGCTGATCTATCAGATGCACGTATCAAACTTTTGGAGAAACGCATTTCACAGCTTGAAAGTGAAGTCAATAGTACATCTTCTAATGTGCAAGATATGCAAACTGTTGTTGATAACGTAGAGCGAAAGACATTTACAGATATTATTGATTTCACACCTGAAGTCAGACTCCGTTTTGACAAGATGAAATATGAGGTCGGTCAGTTCGAACCAACCCCTACGCCAGGAATAGATTCTGATGGTAATGTTATTCCTAGAAACAGAGATGATTTTGAAAAGAATTTTGGACTGGCATCATCTGCGCGTTTCAGACTTAACATGCATGCCAATGCCTTGGATAATATGTCATTCCATGGTCGTATCGTTTTTCAACATTCCACCCAGTCGTATGAAAGGTTGTGTATCCTCTCACGTGATATCAAGTCGTCTGGTTCTATTAGCGGGGTTGATGTTGACCGAGCCTATTTTGATTATAAACTCAATACGAATGGTGATTACCCCTTTGTTTTCAGTTTTGGTATCTTACCTACCTCTGGTGGTATACCAATGCAATATGCAGAAGTCCGTGCTCGCCAGTCTGTTTTCCCTGCTTTAGTCTTTGACATGGATAGCTACGGTGTGATTCTGACATCTGAGTTGACACATCTCTTTGGCACAAGAAGTTTTCTGCGTGCGATAGTGGCACAGGCATATACATTAGATCCAAATATCTATCCTTATCAGTGTAACCGTGAAACGATTGACAATGCAGATATTTATGGACTCTATTTTGATACGCATTTAACGCATAACACACTTGTGAGTGCAGGTGTTAATATTCTTAATGATCTGACAGCACATCCTTATCTTGGACCGGATGTTACGGCTGAAAATGCCAACAATCTTGGAACGATGGTCACTTTTGGTCTTGGTGTAGATGCCGAAAATGTTGGCGGAAACGATCTTGATCTATTTCTTCATTCAGCTATCTCTAATCCTCATGGAAATGGCAATATTGATGATTACGGACCAGGGAGCAGCGTTGAATTTACGCAGTCCGATTATGCTACCGGTCCAATGTTGACACAAAACGGTTATTCTGTGTATGGCGGTCTGCTTTACGATTTGAGTGATTCATGGACCATTGGCGGTGAATACAATTATGGGAGCAAGTATTGGTTCGCCGCGACACAGGGTGCGGAAGATATGTATAACAAGCTTGCTATACGTGGGCATGTGGCAGAAGGGTACTTGATCTGGAAGCTTAATCGATACTTCTTTACCAAAGTCGGGTATATGTATACCCAGGAAAATTATACCGGTTCCGGTTGGGATTTTGGCGAGCCGATCGCCAAAGAGGGCCAGCAACAGGTGGGTTATGTACAACTCAATGCGAGTTTTTAGATGAAGCTCCGTATCAGCAGTTATATTCTTGTCGTTTTTTCGATCTTTTTATTTATAGTACCTCTCTATATCGGTAACAGCGCGATTACTGATTCGACTAAGGTAATTGCGAATATCCAAGAAGAGTTACTGGAGATGGTGGAATTGACCTATGCGATAGACCACAACGTCTATAAACACCGGAATGCTCTGTTAGAGAAGATCGTAAAGAACCAATCGATCGATCTTAAGATTGAAGGTTTTGATCTTGATGAGAACATTGCATTGGTCAATATTACATCGGAGCGAATGAACAACGCAGAGCTTAAGCATTTGCTTGAACGTCTTCATAAGCGGATCATCGCTTTTAGGCTTGTCGAAGAGTCCATGGTGGAAGCCTGGGAACAACAGAACAGAGTAGACTTTGAAGATGCGTTGATAGGATATAGCAGTGTTGCCAATAAAGTGACCAGTGATGTCGTCGAGCTCCAGGATCTGAGTAGCATTTATCTCAACAGTGCAATTACAGAGGTGCAAGAAGCCAGTGAAGAAGCTAAAGCGTATGTTAAATATTCTATTCTCGGGGGTATTACGCTATTGCTTTTTGCGTTTTATTCGATGCAGAAAATCAATCAGAAATATAAAGTACAGACAGAACGGGCGATTGAAGCAGAAGAAGAACAGCGAAAACTTCAAAAACGTTTGGAAAACTATTCACAAGACCTTGAATATGACGTCAAGAAGAAGACAAAAGAGTTGGAACATCGTTATTACCATCACCCGTTGACCCAGCTTCCAAACCGTAACCGACTGCTTGAAGATATCTCAGCAATGGGCAATATCCATATGGCCCTCTTTAATCTGGACAAATTCCAGGAATTTAACGATTACTTTGGAGAAGAGTTAGGCAATATTGCGATTGTAGAGATGGCGAAATTTCTCATTGAGAGCACACCCGACTCTTGTAAACTCTATCACATAAATGGCGACGAGTTTGCATTTGTGAGCAATCAAACAGAGAGGAAAGACGAATTCATAGAGGGTATTAGAACGCTGCAAAAAAGTCTAAACTCAAAACAGTTTACATACGGTGAAGAGGTTTACATATTGATGGCAAGTGTGGGTATTGCATCAAGCAGTGTTAATCAACTTGCCTGCGCTGATATAGCACTGAAAAAGGCGAAAAAGCATCATTCCGGTCTTTCTGTTTACAACTCATCAATGGGAATGGAAACGGCCTACAAAAACAATATATTCTGCTCTAAAAAGCTGATGCATGCCATTCAAAATGACACAATCGTTCCTTACTACCAAGCGATAGTTTCACTTAAAGATGCATCTTTGCCGGTTCGTTATGAAGGACTTGCAAGAATGATAGAAGCGGATGGCTCAGTAACGCTCCCTTCACAGTTCCTGACTATTGCAAAGCGTTTACGTCTCTATCCTGAAGTGACAAAGATAATGTTCTATAAAATACTTCAGACGATTAAAAACGAGAAAGTGGCCGTTTCTATCAACCTCTCTGTTGAAGATATGAACAACAGTGAGATCGTCAAACTTATGGTGAATGCACTCAGCTCCTTTGAATACAACTCGCTTATTACATTTGAGATCTTGGAAACAGAAGCGTTAGACAATTATGGTGATGTGCAGCTCTTTATTGATTCCGCACGTTCTTATGGAGCCAAAGTGGCTATTGATGATTTTGGCTCAGGCTATTCAAATTTTTCACATATTTTAAATATGAATGTCGACTATATCAAGATCGATGCATCGCTCATCTCCAACATCGACACGGACCGAAACTCACGGTTAATGGTCGAGACCATTGTCAAGCTTGCCGAACAACTTGGTATTGAGACTGTTGCTGAGTCCGTCAGCAGTGAAGAGATATACAACACGGTTAAAGAACTCGGGGTTGATTGGGCACAGGGTTATTGGTTCGGAAGAGCCGTCTCTCTTGAAAAAATGAAAGAGAGTATTGCCTTATGAGAGAGGGTACAGGCTGGCGCGGAAAACTCTCCGCAGAATTTGAAAAAGAGTATTATAAAAAGTTGATTCTCTTTGTAAGAGAGGAAGATGCCGCTTACACGGTTTACCCGCCGAAAGAGAAACGCTTTAATGCGTATAACCTGACGCCGTTCGAGAAGGTCAAAGTCGTTATCTTGGGACAAGACCCTTACCATGGGCCAGACCAGGCGCATGGTCTGGCTTTCTCGGTACCGGCTGGCGTGCCACATCCACCGTCGCTGAAAAACATCTTTAAAGAGCTTCATGAGGATGTGGGCTGTCCGGTCCCTGAAAATGGAACGTTGACACAGTGGGCAGAGCAGGGTGTCTTTCTCCTTAACACCGTACTAACAGTACGGGCGGGTCAGGCACATTCACATAAAGGCAGAGGCTGGGAAGAGTTTACGGATGCGACTATTCGCGTTATCAGTGAACAGAAAGAGAAAGTTGTCTTTATTTTGTGGGGAAAACCGGCACAGCAAAAAGCAGCATTGATCGATGAGACCCGTCATCTCATTCTCCGTGCGCCACACCCCTCCCCACTCTCATCATACAGAGGCTTTTTCGGCTCAAAACCTTTTTCAAAAACCAATGCCTATCTTAGAGAAAACGGTATCGCGCCTATAGATTGGACCTTGTCGCTTTAAGAAGCTTTTTATACGCTTTTTTACGCAGTTTATATAGGGTCATACACTCAGCAGAAGAGCATGTTTCACAAAAACTGCGCAGTATCTCCAATTGATTGTGGGCGTCTTGCAGTGCGCCGAGCTCTTCTTGTCTCTGTTTGGCATGTTTGAGACGCTTCTTTTCATACGTCAGGCCGCTCTCTTTTAAAAACTCAAGTGCATAGCGAACACTCTTGTAGGCTATACGCAGCTTATGAAGCTCTTTTGATCTGCTCTTAGGGCCGATCTTACTGTAGGCGCTGTCTGCTTTTTCTGCATATTTACGGGCTTTTTTAATGAGCATACGATCACTATGAACAGTGTCAATTTTTTGGAGTTCGTCGATTAACTGTTTGAGAACCGATCTGCTTCGGGTGATATAGGCTGCCGTAAGAGTAGTTTTGTACTGTTCGTCCCGGTAAGCTTGAAGTTGTTTATAAAGGTTTGGATATTTTACGTTGTTTATAGAGAGCAACAGAACGTCGAGTTCACGCAGGGTGTTTGTCGGTTTGAAGATAGTCTTTAATACCTCTTCTATAGCGTAAAAATCGGGCGCATACAGTTTCAGCAGGGAGCGGCTTCGACGAAGTGCGACCCTGAACCGATGAATATCTTCAGGATCATCTGTGAAGGCAAGTCTGGGCAACAACCCCTTAGCACTGCGCAGTTGATAGATAAGATAGGTCACTAAAGTATCTGTTTGCATGAACTATTATAACGCTTTTCAGAAGCGTTAGCGGAAACTGAATCGGGCGTAGATGGGAAGGTGGTCCGAATAGCCTTTCGCGGTATGATGTTTAGGATAGTTCCGGCTGCGCTGCCATCGGTAGATGTTCTTGCTTTTGAAAAGGTAGGGCGGGTCGAATTTTTGAAAACTGCCGCTTACATATTCGATCCCTTTGTTGTCGGCCAGTTTAGGTGAGATGATAATGTTGTCCAGACCTTCGCCTCTTCCACGGTATTTGTGACTCCAACGCGTTTGTTGCGGAAGTTCATACCACAGATTGTAAGCCGACTCCGGAGATGAACTGAGATCAGTCATAGAGACGGCTTCATTATGTACGACGGTCTTAAGAATATGATTGATACCGGTGATTCCATGGGTGTTATTGAGTTTACGTTTTTTAACAAAAGTCTTGTTCTCTATATAATCGGAATTAAAGTCACCCAGCAGGATGTAGTTGACATTCCCCAGCGAATTCAGACGCTGTTTCAGGACCTTGGCGGAGGCAATGCGTTTGCTCTCCGGGCCTGATTTGGCTTTCCAGTGGTTAACAAAGAGATAGAGCTTTTCGTCGCCAAGCTGCACTTTTGCCTCTAAAATATTGCGGTATTTGTAAGAGGCAGTAACACGCAGTTCCTGAGTGTGGAGAGGATATTTGGAGAGTAGCGCTACTTTTACAGTAGTATCCTTGGCCGAGGCGATGGCATAGTAGGGGAGGTAAAGACCGTCACGCTGGATCTGTGCTCTAAGGTCTTTGAGTGCCTGAAGAGATTCTATCTCCTGAAGTGCTATGATGTCAGGATTGAGGTCCACAATGACCCTGGCGATGTTTTTGAGTTTGACACGGTAGGTGGCAGCGTTCCACTTCCATGCGGTGTTGGGGATATACTCCTCGTATTCATGACCGCTGTATCGGAGGTCGAAAAGGTTTTCAACGTTGTAGGTCGCAATCTTCACTTCAGCTCCTGAAAGTAGAGTGGCCAGCAATAGAAAAAAAGGGAGAATCCGTTTCACCCAATCCCATTCAGACGTAAGAGACTCTGTGTCTGAGGTTCACGTCCAAGCAGCTCTTTAAAGAGTACCTGCATGCTCTGTGACCCTCCTTTGGACAAGATGATCTCAAGATAGTCCCGACCCAGTTTGGTGTCAAAGATCCCCTGGTCTACGATAGCGAAAAAGGCGTCGGCACTTAAGACCTCTGCCCATTTATACGAGTAGTAACCGGCAGCATAACCGCCTGCAAAGATGTGCGAAAACCCGTTTTGAAACTTGTTATAGCTCGGTGGCGTGATGAGTGCCGTCTTCTCACGGACACGGTCAAGCAGGTGTTGCACCTCTTCTCCCTGGTAGAGACTCAGGTGCAGTTTAAAGTCAAAGAGTGAGAACTCCAGCTGGCGCAGCATCCCCATGGCGGACTGGAAGTTCTTCGCCCGTACAAGCTTCTCTATCATCACGTCGCTCAAGATATCGCCGCTCTCATGATGTTTGGCAAACAGTTTCAGTACTTCCGGTTCATAGGCAAAGTTCTCTAAAAACTGAGAAGGAAACTCAACAGCATCCCACTCGACGCCGTTGACACCGCTTACACCGTTCTCGTCGACTGTTGAGAGCATATGGTGAAGGGCATGTCCCATCTCATGAAAGAGAGTAACCACATCGTCATGTCGGAGCAGCGAGGGGTTTTCATCGGTAGATGCCGGAAAGTTACAGACGACAAAGGCAGAAGCAAGCTGCTCATGACCGTTTTCATCCCTGCAGTGGCTCTGCCAGTTGTGCATCCAGGCGCCGCCGCGCTTGCTCTCGCGTGCTTCAAGATCAAGGTAGAGACGTGAACGCAGTACATCATCGACATAGAGGTCATACGCGCTGGCTTTCGGATCCCACAATGTCTCGTCTGTTTCTCTGAAACTCACACCGAAGAGCCGGTGTAAAAAGACGAACATCCCCTCCACAACAGAGTTCTGTTCAAAGTAGGGACGATACGCCTCTTCGTCAATATCGTATTTCTCTCTTTTGAGTATCTCGCTGTAGTAAGCCGTATCGAAACTCTCGATCGGCTCTTCGCTCATCTCTTTGAGCACCTTCAACTCATCTTGTCCCTGCTGATGGGCATTGAGCGCAAGCTCCTCCAAAAAGTCGATAACGCTCTGCGTTGTCGGTGCCATCTTCGTCGCTATGGAATACTCCGCGTAGCTTTTAAAACCGAGGATCTGGGCTCTCTCTATTTTGAGTGCAAGCAGTTCGTCGATGATCGCTGCATTCTGCGGTGCACGTGAGGTGTAGGCGCGGTAGAGCTCTTCCCGATACTCTCTATTGGGACCGTAGGTCATGTAGGCGATGTACGAAGGCATCTGCAGGGTAAAACGGTACATCGTCTTACCATCTTTTTCGATCTTGGCCGCTTCGATATCGCTTTGCGGAAGTCCCTCGACATCTTTAGCATCGTCGATCAGCAGTTCATAGGCATTTGTCGCGTTAAGAAGGTTCTGAGAGAAGTCGTTGGTCAGCTCGCTTTTACGAAGATTGATCGCTTTGAGGCGCTCTTTAGGTCCCAGGTCAAGGTGGGCACCGGAAAGCTCGAAGCCTTGGATGTTAAGATCGATGACGCGCTGCTGCTCCTGGTTGAGTTCTGCGTATTCGCGCTCTTTAATAATCTTGAATGCTTCATAGATGGCAAGGTTGTGGCCGATCTCCGTGGAATACTCTGTCAAAATAGGGAGTGCCTCGGCATAGACTTTTTGCGTCGTCTCTGAATTGTTAACGGCATTGAGGTGTGAAAGAGGGGTGAAGAAGTGGTCAAGCCGCTCATCCATCATCTCAAAAGGTCTGATGAAATTTTCGTAGTTCTTCTCCTTGATGTCGAGAAGCTGGATCAGTGTTTTACGGTTGTTATCAAGCTTGGCGCTCAGTTCGCTGATAAAGTTGTTAAGATCGGTCTTAAATGGAATAAATGGTGATTTGCTCATAATAGTCCTGTTGCTTTTTTCTGTTGTACTCTTTGAATACAGATTGTATGCAATATCTGTTCAAAGATCTCTATTTTAAATGAATATTAGTCTATTAAAGTTAATCTGCTTATAATTATTGCCAAAATGAATGCAGAATCCACTAATTGGCTGCTCAAAAGGATAAAAGTGAACAAAACCCTAGTCATACTTTTCACATCGATGACACTGCTTAATGCCGAATGTATGTTGGAAAAAAGCTCGCCTGTCGATGTGACATGGACCGCCTATAAGACACCGAAGAAGATCGGGGTAGACGGCGGCTTTTTGGCCGTTGTCTATCACGGCAAAGAGAGTGCGCAAGATCTCCCTTCGCTGCTGAACAAAAGCCAGGTGATGATAGAGGTCAACAACGTCGACACAAAAGACCCTTTCCGTGATGCCAAACTGGTGCAGTTCTTTTTTAACATCATGCAGGGAGCGGTCATCGTTGCCGATGTGGTCTCCGTCGAAGGCGATAACAAAAGCGGCACCGTCGTCGTCAATGTCGGCATGAACAACCGCGCTATCGATGTCCCGCTGCGTTACAGTGTGGACGATGGCAAGTTTCGGGCCAAAGGGCATCTGGACCTCAAAGACTTTAAAGCTCTGGAAGCCTTGAAGATGTTGACACTCAACTGCTACGCTCCGCACGAGGGCAAGACCTGGGAAGATGTCGATGTCGGTTTCTCGTTTGACCTAAAAGAGCGCTGTGCTGAAAAGAGTCAGAAGCAGTAACAATGGAGCAGAGAAGTTTGAAAAAAGAGACGCTACGGGTTAAAATAGCCGAACTCAGTGATATCGACGATGTGTTGAGATTGCATTACAAATATCAGGTTGACTCCATCAACGAAGCCGACAAAAAAGACGGTTTTGTGACCACGGCCTTTACGAAAGAGCAGCTGACCGATCTTATTAATCAGGAGAGAGGACTGTTTATCGCAAGGGATGAGGAGCAGGTCCTCGCGTATGTTATGGCGGCATCCTGGCACTTTTGGTCGCAGTGGCCGATGTTTGAACAGATGATAAAAGGTTTGGGTGATCTGGAGTATCTGGGTCAGCGTTTAAGTGTCGAGAACTCGTATCAGTACGGACCGGTCTGCATCGACAAAAGTGTGCGGGGAAGTGGGCTTCTGGAGGAGATATTTGACTTCTCCAGAGAACATATGGCAAAACGGTTCCCTGTTTTGGTCACCTTCATCAACAAGATAAACCCTCGTTCTTACGAAGCCCATACGCGCAAACTCGGTCTTGAAGTCATTCAGGAGTTCGGGTACAACAACAACAGTTATTACGAACTGGTTTACGATACGGCTAAGAAGCTGGAAGAAAAGTGACTATCAATCAGTTGGCTCTGAACAGTTGATATCAGGGGCAGTGGTAGACATTGCCTACATACACCGTCGATGTCGCATAAATTAAAGATCTTGTTTCGATCTGTACAACATTGCCGCCAAGTTGATATGCCTGATTTCTAAGATCATCACGGGCACCTTTGGTTAAATCATAGTTGGATATCAACAGATAGTTGTAGAGTTTTCCCTCTGAACCAATCACCTCTCCAAGATATTTACACTGTTCAACATTCGAGGCAGTTGTATAGATTTTTACGTCTGAAGCGGCGGGGTTGAGTTGATGCGTCGCACTGCAACCTGAAAATGCAATATAAATCGTGAGGAAGAGTCCTGCTTTTATCACTGTTTTGTTTTTTATTTTAAAACTCATTTTCATCCCTCTTCGGTCGGGTCGCGCCAAACTTCTCAATCAAGATATCATCATATTTATTCGCTGCTTTTTTGAGACGCTGCAAGCCGACCTTTCCCTCTTCAAAGGTGAGGGAAGAGTCGATAATGAGGTAAGAGAGAATGATGGTGTTGTCACTGATGGAGAACTGCAGGTAGTTAAAGCTGTCGTTTTTGTCGAGGAGGTAGTCGTACATCGCTTCGATGTTCTCTTTAGGCATGTTACAGAGCCGGGCATCGGCCATGATGATGCCGTTCTCATAAAAGTTGATGTTGATACGGGCGCTGCCTTCGTTGAACTTCCAGCTCCGTTGGCTCTCGCGGGCGATGGTGACATCGACATTCATGGCTGAAAGTATCTTTTCGATAAGGGCGACTGTCCCCGATGGGCGGTATCCCAGACGTCGCTGTTTGGCCACTTCGAGTTTGACCCCGCAGCGGGGGCAGAAGTCATTTTCTATCTTCTCCTCTTCGATAAGATTTTTACAGGAGAAACAGCGGATGATGTTGGTTGTGTTAAGGGCGTTGAATGTGTCGAGCGCTTCGCGGACATAGTAGTAGGGAAGGGCGAACCCGAGGTTCTGGGTGTTAAGCAAAATAAAGGTGTTGACCCCGATGACCTCTCCGTTGATATTAAGCAACGGACCTCCGCTGTTGCCGGGGTTGATGGCAGCATCGATCTGAAGGTATTCGATCTCACCCTCCAAGCGGTCTGCTTTTGAGATGATCCCCTCTGTCGTAGAGTAGTTGAGGCCGTAAGGGTGGCCGATCGCTATGGCGATATCACCGTCATGCACCGCCTCTGTGGCCAAGGTGAGCGGTGTCTCTATCTTTGTAGGCGGAAGTGCGATGAAGGCGAGGTCCACGACCTGGTCATCATAGATGACGGTCGCCTTTTGGCGCTTGATCTTTTTGGCGGAGATGACCACCTCTTTAAGGCCGCTGACCACATGGGAATTGGTGATGATGAGGTCACCGATGACAAAACCGCTTCCGCTGCCGTAAGGGGTGTTGATCTGGATGATGTTGTTGATATAGGTCTGGAGTATGGTCTGCGTATTCATCGTTCGGTATAGTTCAGGTTTTTCAGGTGCAGAAAAAAGCTGTGACTGAACTCCTCCAGTGTAGTATAGTTGAGCGTTTTTCCAAAGGCTTCAAGATGAAGAAAGCGCTCTT
The DNA here is from genome assembly GCA_041596355.1 of Sulfurimonadaceae bacterium. Taxonomy (GTDB): domain Bacteria; phylum Campylobacterota; class Campylobacteria; order Campylobacterales; family Sulfurimonadaceae; genus Sulfonitrofixus. The sequence goes on from JBFHIS010000011.1 coordinate 11,820, forward strand.
TATAGGGTTTAATAGCGTTATTGATCGTCGTGATAATAGCCTCTTTTTTGAAGGTTTTGTTCTGGGTGTTGTATAGAGGTTCGTACCCCAGCGTATTGAAAAAATCACTGTTCTGGACTTCGACCAACAGATGCAGCAAGGCCCGGTATGAAGGGTGCAGCCCGTAGTTATAGAGAATGTAGAGCGGTATGTAACGGTTGATGGTGGCAGCAACATGATCATAGCGGTGCTGTTTGAACCAGCGGTACTTCTCTAATGATGCTTCAATAAACTGGTTTAACTCTTCGGAGGTGGTATGTTCCATCGGTGAGAAGGTGTACGATGCTTTGTAAAAATGGTCCGCGAAGGTATTGAACTCCAGTTTCTGCAAGGCTTGAATAAAGGTGAGCAGTTCGTCATTTTTCTGCTCTACGAGGCGTTCATCGTCTGTAAAATAGCTGTTGACTTTTTCAAAAGTCTCCTGCATGATCTCTTTGTGCGGGACGAGAAGATAGTCGATCTGAAAAAGGAGACTCAAGAGGGTGAACGAGACGGTACTGATGTTGTCGTTGGCAGGGAGTTGGGTCAGCTCCAGTTGGCAATCCTCGATCCATTTTTGCATGGCATCATATTTGATACGCAACTCCACTTCATCGATGGGCTGCAGGTGATCTACTTCCGTCAATTGCTTCTGCTTGAAGTGGTATTGAAGGTACTCTTTTTCATAGTCGGCGTTGAGGGTAAGCTCTCGAAGCGGGTAGAAGATCTTTTGGGGCGTCATGGTGGTATTATCGAGGTAGAGTTTGAGCCCTAAAAAGTCGTTGTGGGTGTAGAAACGGATATAGGTGAGTTGATCGTTTCGCTCTAAAACATGGCGTTTAATGGCAACATTCATCAAGGTAGTGCCGGTGATGACACTGCTGGCTTGAAAGGTCTTGTTTGTGACGGTTCCGCGTACGATGGCAGTACCCTGGTAAAGCTCAAAATGGAGAACTTCCTCTTCATAGTGCAACCGCACATTTCGGTTGGAGAGGCTGCCGTTGAAGTTTTCAAGAGAACGCAGATAGTATTCGTATGCGAGCGTCACCTTACCTTCTCTGAAGGCTTCGACTGCCTGATTAAAAAGCTGATGTTCTTGAGGGTTGAGCTGTGCGTTGATGTCCCGGCCAAATTGGTGGCGCATGGGTTCTGTACTGTTTGAATAGTGAAAGAGACGATCGAACCACTCACTCATCAAGACTCCTTACACACATATCTTAAGTGAGTATAGAGTGCAGTGGCTGAAAAAAGACTTTACCCCGCTTCTCTACTTAGGGAATTTTTTCATCAGAGTGTGGAGAACCTTATTAATGTACTCGGTTTTCTCCTGCGGTGTTTTCATGTTTTTAAGGTAATCGACCGCAGTGCCCCGCCAGATGATCTTGTTCTTTGTAGGGACAACGGCATCAACGATCAGTTTTGCTTCATCATAGGTGTAGACGCGTGTTTCGGGAACGATAATTGCCCCTCCGTAGCCAAACCCGTACGAATAAGGGTACATGTTGACATATTGATAGTCGGTGTCGATACGTGTTTTCGAGGTGACACCCGTGTGAAAAAGGACATAAAAATCAGCCGCATCTTTTGTGCTCTCTTTATACCCCTTCTGCGTAAGTTCGTGCTTTAGCGCGGCAATAATCCTGCTGTCGGTCAAGGTGTCTTCACCCTCAAGGAACTTGTGGATTACGGTGAAATTTTTGGGTGTGCTCAGGTTGGCATCCGGATCGTAATCGGTCGACACTTTAAGAGAAGAACATCCACCGATAAACAGCGCAAGTAGAACAGTCAGTAGGAAACGCATAGTAATCCTTTTATAACATCTTCTATGAAGATGTGTTTATGTAGTAAAGTATAGTATTGTAGCAATTTCTATGGCGATCATGCTGAAGTTTTGTGGACGATCAGGTTTGGCGTTAAACAAAGGTGCTTTTTAGATGAAAAGGTTTGATGGCACCCTGAGCAGATAGAGGGGAGAGCGAAGCATATTCCATAACGCCTCTCCAATGACTTGTTGTCATGTTAGCCGTTAGTGTGTTAAGCCTTCTTAACGATACTGATGATAGATAACAAAATAACAGCGCCCACAGTGGCTGTAAGGATAATGCCTATTAACCCGCCTGCTTTGATGCCCAGGAAACTAAAGACAAAGCCACCCATCACAGCGCCGACGATGCCCACAATAATATTACCGAGGAGACCAAATCCTCGCCCCTTCATTATGAGACCTGCAAGCCATCCTGCCACCGCACCTATTGCCAAAAATATGATCAAACTGGTAATGTCCATGATCTCTCCTCTTATTTTTTGATGAAAATGAAGATGCCGACAACTAAACTGACAGCCGCGGCGATGTAGAGGGTCATGACCTTGTCTGTGTCAGAACCTGTAACAACCTGGGTTATCTGTGAACCGACAGAATCGGACAGCTGATACCCCCATAATCCAAGCCCAACACCTATAACCACCAGGGCGATAGCAACAATTTTCATAGTACTTTTAGAACGATTTGCCATGTTAACTTCCTATAGTTGAGAAATAAAGTTTTTACAGTATAACATCTAACATCAAAATAAGTGGCTTATGCTTGTTATATCATATGCTGATAGCGCCGACTTTAACGCGTATCTATACCATTCACCTTCCCCTCATAGTCTCTGACCCTGTATGTCAGCCTTTTTTATGCGTTGACATTTCAGGCGAGAAAAAACTAACCGTATTTTTACCGGAGCTTTTGGCGGCATACATTGCCGTGTCGGCATTCTCGATCAACTCAACGGATGTCTCTCCGTCGTCGGGGAACATGGCAATGCCGATGGATGTTCCTATCTGGTGTACTTCTCCGTGAATCTCAATAGGTTTGTTTATGGAGTTGAGAACACGGTTGGCAACGTAGGTGACCGCCTCTTTTCCTTTTGGATTGTTGAGGATGAAGATGAACTCATCACCGCCTATGCGGGCCACGGTATCTGACTGTCGCACCAGCTCCATGAGCCTTTCTGCGACCACCTTTAAGAGGTCGTCACCGATGTTGTGGCCGAACTGATCGTTGACGAGCTTGAAGCCGTCAAGATCGAGAAACATCAATGCCAGGTTCCACTCTTGACGTTTGGAATGGATAACCCTCTGCTCCAGTCGTTCCATCAGCAAGGTGCGATTAGGCAAGTCGGTCAAGGCATCGTGAAATGCCAAATGCCTTAAGTGTGCATCTTTACGCCAAAGATCAGTAATATCGCTAAATATCGAGACATAACGCACAAGTTCGCCCTCTGCGTCGTTAACCATACTGATGTTGAGGCGTTCGAGAAAAACATCCCCGTCCTTACGACGGTTCCAGATCTCGCCATCCCATTGGCCCTTGGCGTTTATATCTTTCCACATAGAAGCATAAAATTTTGGGTCATGCCGGTTGGATTTAAGGATGCGTGGAGTCTGGCCGACAGCCTCTTCGGCACTATAGCCGGTTATTTCGGTGAAAGCAGGGTTGACCGATAGGATGATCCCCTCGGCATCGGTGATCACGACACCATTGAGGGTTTTGTCAAAGACGTATGCAGCCAGTTGAAGTTGCGCCTGTGTCTCCTTTAGCGCCGTTACCTCACTGGCGTGAATCGCAAAGCCTTTGACAGAACCATCGGTATGAAAGTCGGGAATGTAGTGTCCGAGAATGTGCCCCACGTTTCCGCTGGCTTTGTTTAGCGTTCGTTCAAAGCGTTGCGGTTCGCCGGAAAGGACGCTGTAAATGTGGGGCTCATTCATAGCAAACAGTTTCTCACCCGTAAGTTCCTGAAACGACATACCGATAATCTCCTCGGGTTGCTTGTCGAACCACTCACTGTAGGCATTGTTAGCGAGTCGGCAGCGCAAGTCACTGTCCCAATAGCCGATCATGTTAGGCATGTAGTTAATAATGGAGCTGAGAAACTGAGCCTGTTCGGCAGTAGTCTTGGAGAATGATTCGGCCTGTTCCAGTCTCTTTTTTGTGCGGTGTATGACTTCGGAAAAGTAGGAAACAAGCGTACTGATGACGATAAACAGGGCCATCTCTAGAAGGTCAAAGCCATTCTCTATAAAAGGGCGGGCCACCAACAGCGGCCACATAAACGCGACCGAGAGAGAGGCAAGCACAGTTGCCATCAATCCGGCATAAAGTCCCGCATAGAGTGCAACGGCAAACACTACAGGATAAAATGTCAGCCAGGGAAGTTCTGACTCAAGGACTTGCAACGGCCATACCCGCAAGAGAGCAGCCAGGCTTACAAGCAGGAGTGCGACGAGAAAATATTTGAAATGGTCGACGGCAGTGATGTTAGCTGCTCTTTGAACTTTCTCTGACGTTACATTCATGTTTTCTCCTTGGAGATCGGCTTTGCTCATTCTCAAGTTGGAACTGGAATGTATACGCACTCCAGCTCTGGCTTAAAATTGTTGCTCCATAAGCATCGGCATCATGGCAAAAAGCATATAGAAGACAGAGATCCAGAAGATGGCATGGAGTGCGACGGCCAGCCAGATCGCCCAGTCGTTGTACCCGCCGACTTCGCGCATGGTCTCGATGCGCTTCTGCTCATCTTCGATGGTCGCTTCAATATCTGCTTTTTTAGTCAGGTAGACCTTGTAGACAAAGTAGGGGGCAAGTCCGCCTGTGGCGATCCAGAGGATGAATCCGGCGAAGGGGATAAATCCGGCGATGAGGGAGAGGAAAAAAAGTCCGAGTGCCGCCATGTAGGCTTTGCGGTAGAGCAGGTAGAAGACACTGCCGAAAAAGGCCCACCAGCTCCATGCCCATGAGATTTTCTCCGCGCCGTTGACAGAAAAGCGGTTAAAGGCGTATTTGTACCATCCGAGTGATTCAGGCTTGTTGACAAAGGCTTCGAGCATCTTGTCATTGTAATCGTGTTGATTGTTGTCAGTAGGTACCATGCATGATCCTGTTAACGAAGTATGAAAAACTATAGCGTATTGATTATTAAAAGTTATATTCTGAGTGCTACATATGCCGTACCTATTTTTTGGCACAACAATCTTTATACTTTTTGCCGCTGCCGCAAGGACACGGTTCGTTACGTTCGATCTTTGACTTAAAGATGACACCGTCACGGTAGTACCATTTGCCATCTTCGAAGACAAAGTGACTGTGTTCATGCTGGACATGCAACTTTTCATCGAAGTCTCTATAGTAGGCTTTGAATTCGACTTCGTTTTTAGTGGAGTCTATGACATAAAGCTGCAGCCACTCGACACTGTCAAACTCACGTTCAAGCAGTTTGATAGCTTTGTCATTGACGACTTGTTTATAGTTGGTCTCTAAGATGTATTTGGCATTTTTGAGCACAAAGGCCGTATATCTTGAACGCATCAAGTACTCAACGTTCGGCACTTTTTTGTCCTCTTCGATGTAAAGCTTGCAACACGACTCATATGTTTTTTCAGAACCACACGGACAGATCATTTTACCCCTTTTTATCATCGCCAAGTTGCTCTTGGAATGCATGTATAACTGTTTAATTTTTTTTAATAAAGGATTATACCCGTTATGCCCTCATAGTCTCCGGTGCTGTTGTATGGACGCAGGCAGTAAGTAAGGTCGATGAATTATTGACTCGACTTGTAATGTGTCTCTCTATTCGTTGTTGATTAGTCTATACGCTATACAATGAAACAGTGATATTGACAAGATGCAGAGCAGTCACCAATTCTATAATTTAAATAGGAGTGATTTATGTCAAAAAATATATCGGACCATTTAGTAGAGATGCTTGTAGAAGCAGGGATAAAGAGAGTTTATGGGGTAACAGGAGACAGTCTAAACCCTGTCAATGATGCCATACGAAGAGATGGCAGACTCAAATGGGTACATGTCAGACACGAAGAGGCCGGAGCCTATGCGGCTTCGATGGAAGCCGAGCTCAACGGCATCGGCTGCTGCATGGGGAGCAGCGGACCCGGGCATGTGCATTTGGTCAATGGGGTATACGATGCCAACAAATCTGAAAACCCTGTGATCGCTATTGCCTCAACCATTCATACCGAAAAAATGGGGCTGGACAACTTTCAGGAGACAAGCGTAGAAGCTCTCTTTCAGGATTGTTCGAAGTATGTATTTCAGGCCAATACACCCAAACAAGCCATAAACGGCATACAAACGGTAATCCAGCATGCCATCAGCAAGAAAGGGGTTGCCGTTCTGGGGCTTCCGGGCGATGTGGCTGCAGCCGAAATGGAGTCTGTGCACTCTTCCGACAAAAACTTCTATACGCAACCGAAAATAATCCCACTCCATAAAGATCTGCAGGAACTTGCCGGCATCATCAATGACCATGAAAAAGTGATGCTGTTTTGCGGACATGGGTGTCGTTATGCTGTCGATGAAGTCATGCAGCTGGCAGAAAAACTCAAGTCGCCTTTAGGGTACAGCTTTAGAGGAAAAATATTTTTTGAACGTACAGAAAATCCCTATGCCGTTGGTTTAAATGGACTTTTAGGCAGCAAAGCGGGTTTCGAAGCCATGCACCAGGCTGATGTTCTTTTGATGTTGGGAACAGATTTTCCCTACAGCGAATTCCTTCCCGAAAAATGCACCATAATTCAAATAGATACGAAGCCTGAAAAACTGGGGCGTAAAGCCAAAGTGGACTACGGCTATTGCGGCGATATAAAACCGACGCTGAAAAAGCTGATACCGCTGCTTGAAGTCAAAACTTCGACTGATTACCTCGACAAAATGCGTGCTTTGCATCAAGAAGTTGAAACCATCTATGACAGTTATGTAGAAGAGAAGGGATCCGAACAAAACATCCATCCCGAATACGTTGCCTATTTGGTGGATAAGTTGGCAAACGACGATGCCATCTTTACGGTTGATACCGGGATGAGTGCCGTATGGGCTGCCCGCTACCTTAAAGCGGGTAAAAACCGTTACCTGACCGGCTCATTCAACCATGGGTCGATGGCGAATGCGATGCCAATGGCCATTGGAGCCGGTCTGTCACATCCTCATCGACAAACGATTGCTTTTTGCGGCGACGGCGGTATTTCCATGCTTTTGGGCGACTTGATGACGATCAGCCAATATCAGATCCCTGTTAAGATCATCATTTTTAACAACCGGACCCTGGGCATGGTAAAGCTTGAGATGCGGGTGCAGGGTTATGTGGATTGGCAAACGGACATGGTAAATCCTGACTTTGTAAAACTGGCGGAATCCATGAATATTGCCGCATGGGAAGCCAATGAATCAAAAGACGTGGAACAAGCGCTTATCAATGGATTTAACCATAAGGGGCCTGCGATCATCAACATATTCACAGACCCTAACGCACTTGCAATGCCGCCTTCCATAACGTTTGAGCAGATGAAAGGTTATGCACAATCCATGGCAAAATTAATGCTGAATGGAAAATTTGCAGACATAGTCGATACAACCAAAAGTGACGTAAAATACTTACGAGAGCTATGGTAAGACACAAGGAAGAGAGCTGTTAGATTTACAATAATAGCAGTGCTGATCAGAAGAAAGATGTGACATTGAGAAACTTGCCTTTACAGGTTTATTGACCCTCACGCATATAGGCAGTCAAGCCTTTAAGACTTTTGTAGGGAATCTGCCAAGCCATGAGGTTGACCAGCCAGCTCGGGGGAAAACCTCCCGGGTCGCCAAGCAGGGTGAGCGTGACCTGTGTTTGACCATCTTCTGTCTCTTCGAGTATGAATTCGGCATAAAGATAATTGAACCAGACCCCGCTGTTCTTGCTTTCATACTTCTTGATAGAACGCAAGGTGATGACCTGCCTGTCTGCATACTCTTTTTTTTGTATCTCTGCCCAGACCTGACGTTGGTCAAGCGGCCAGGGTGGCTGCATGAGAAGATAGACCTCTTTATCGATGCTCTCTGCTGCTATGCAATCTGCCAGCCAGGAGGGATAGGTTTGTGCGTTCATTATAGTATGGGAGATGAGTTCAGAAGAGTAGGGCATCTGTGTCCGGGCTTTAAACTGGACGAACTCGTACTTTTTGTCATGCTTCTTATAGATCTTGATGCCGTCTACATCTTTGTACTCCTGCCAGGAAAAAAGGAGTACGGGAAGAAGTAACAAAAGCAGCTTACGCACCGGAAAGCCTTTTAATGATCATCTTCTTTCCTTCGTGCATGACACGTATATGGCTGTACTGGATGAGACGTTTTCCGTAGGGAAGGAGGGAGACGAACCTAAGCAGGAAATGGTGTGTACGCAGATGCAGGTAAAGTGTCGACAAGGTCTCATCGCCGTGTTCACGCAGTACCCATCGTCCCTGACCCGAAAAGTCACCGCCGACATTGAAGGAGGCATAAGAGGGTTTTTGCAGTCTTGAGATCTGAATGTCAAAACGCAGGTGCACAATATAAAAAAGAGTGAAATAACAGTCTATCTTGGAATGCGGGCCAATCTCGCCTTCGGTACGTATCTGCACCCGGTAGACATGCTTCCATAACTGAGGCCAAGCCGTCACATTCAAGACGGTGTCCCAAATGTTTGCGCGTGAATATAGAAAGGCGTCTCTGTCAACAAAGGTGAAATATTTCATGCCTTATTGTAACCTGATATTTGGTGGTTTAAAGAAACACGCGGAGAATACTCGTAAATGAAGAGAAGGTGTTTGAGGATGAAAAATGCCATTGGCTGGCATTTTTATGATTCAACTTTGGGAATTGTCTTTTCCGGAGGCACGAACAGTATAAGTTTTTTTAACTCTTTATCCAGTTCATTCTCTTTAAAAGGAGAAAGAAATATATGTTCACTCTTTGTTATAACGGCAATGACCAAAGCGTCTTCTGCATTTTTGTTTTTAGCATCTTCGTAAGTAAACTCCTCAGACAGCAGCGTTGTTTGAAACTTCCATCCTTTATCGAAATGACTGATAAAGTCACTATAAAGCACTTCTGCGCCAAAAAGGGAATCTCCTCTCACTGCTTCGCTGGGTAATTTATTTTTATTTTCATTTTCTTGCTCCCAAGCTATTTCATAGACATTATTATGGCCAAGTTCCGGGGCAAAGTGTGAGCACACTAAGGTGTTGTAGGATCTGTTTGGCGTTAAAGCGAGGAGTTTGGTAATGTGTGAAATCTCTAAGACCTCTTCGGTTCTCTCTGCTAAAATTTCTCCGTAAAAAGTAGGGATACCCTGCATTCTGGCAGGTTGTAGATTTTTCCATTTTTTATCGACTAACAGTACTGGAATTTCATTCTTTTGCAATTCACCCGCCAGTGCAATACTCCAGGCTGATGCACCGATCAGCATCAGTCCGTCAGGATGACTGGATGCCAAATCCAGTCTTTTTGCCAACCAGCCAATACTCAAGCCATGAAAAACAACCGTGAGAATAATCAATGTAAAAACCAAAGGAAGCAACAACTCGGCACCGGCATAGCCTTTTTCTATGAGTTGAGGACTAAACAGACCGGCAACGGCTGCCGCTACTATACCTCTTGGCGCGATCCATGCTATCAGCAGGCGCTCATGAGAGTCGATGTCGGTTCTGATCGTAGAGAGATAAATAGTCAACGGTCTAAACACAAAGATGATTAAAAACAGAAGCAACCAGCTTTGCCAACCTAAACGTTGTAAGATTTCGGGCTCTATCTCTGCTGTCAAAATAATAAATACAGTGGAGACCAGGAGTATCGTCACATACTCTTTAAAGCGTCTTAGCTCACGCAATGAGTTTAATTTTAGGTTGGCAAGCGTAATTCCCAATATCGTCGTCGCCATAAGTCCGGCTTCACTCTGCACAAGGTTTGCCAAGGAATAAACAAGAAAAATGCTGATCAAGATGAGAGGTGATTTCAGATGTTCAGGGACTTTTCCCTTTTTAAAAGCTTCTGCGATAATAAAGCCAACACCGACACCAAGCATCAAGGAGACGACAAGACTCAACCCCAGCCCCAGAACGATGTTGATCACCAAAGTCTCGCTTTGCGATAACATATAGTAGCCATAGATCAGGACCACAAGCAGAGCACCGACAGGATCATTGATGATCCCCTCCCACCGTAACAGTGCTGCCGGTCGTCTATTCAAGTTTGCCTGCTTTAACAGCGGTACAATGACCGTAGGCCCGGTTACGATGATGATAGCGCCAAAGATCAATGCTACAGGCAGAGAGAGACCTGCCAAGTAGTATGAAGCTATTGTTCCGAGTGAAAAGGTGGCTATGACATTCCACGTTATCAAGCGGTTGATGACTTGTGAATTCTGTTTAAACTCATGCCATTTTAAGTTCAACCCGCCTTCAAATAAAATTATGGCAACACTGAGCGACACGATAGGATGCAGCATGTCTCCAAAATCTTCTTTTGGATTGACCCATCCGGTTATGGGCCCCATAATAAACCCTGCGATTATCAAGAGTATTAATGCCGGTATTTTGAAACGCCAGCCTATCCATTGCAGAGCAATACCAACGATAAGTATTGATGCCATAATCTCCGTGAGATGTTGATGCTGCATTTATTTTCCTTGCCCGTTTAACCTTGCAAAAGACTCGTCTATAGTGTTCTAAGAGCGATCAATACCGTCTTTGATCTACTCCCAAGAAACTTCCATCTCTTCATTGGGCTCCTTTATCTTACTCCTCATCTCCTTACCATCTCCTCTCGTTGTTTGACTTCGTCGATAGCCTTGAGACACTCTAGATCCGACAAACTTCTTATCTTGGTTTTAAGCTCGACTGATTTTTCCCGTGCAAGATCCAAATGGGTTCCAATTTTCTGTTTGTATATTTCTTTTGTATTGATCGAGGTCGTCATAAACTTTCTCGTTCCATCTCTCTTGAGATGGAATGCAGACAGAAATTTCAATGATGAATAAACTGGTATATACGCTCCGCCTCGGGAGAGGCGAGTGAGAAAACCTGCACCAAACGATTTGTTGTCTATTTGCTATTTATGTGCAATCTCTTTATCGGTAAATAAGTAATCTTTGAGCTCTTTATCAAAGGATGGATCTTGTCGACGGATCCACTCAAGAACCATTGCGGCATGTTCTTTTTCCTCATCTCTATTGTGTGCGAGAATTGCTTTTAACTCCTTATCTTTACATGCATCAACCCTCTGGTTATACCAATCTACTGCTTCAAGTTCTTCCATTAGCGATGTGATCGCTCTATGCATGTCTCTGGTCTCATCAGAGAGTTCATTGATCGGTTCGTGATAGCCTTCATTTGCCATTGTTCACTCCTCTTAAAATATTTTTGGATAGATCATCAAGATTACCGAAGCCGAACTTGAAGGCGAATTTGGACTTCGGGTTAGTGGTGCAAGTTAAGGAAAGTTCTCAAACTCGCGGCGGCTCAGAGTTAGAGAGCCGGGTGATGTTTCTTTAGGGGCTTCGGGTTTTTTACCAGATCGGTCGATCCTCCATCAGTCCGGAAAACTCGATGCCGGTGAGTTTGGCCATTTCCGAGTGCCAGGTTTCGATGTCCTGTTTTGAGAACTGATTGAGGTGGTTATGGCCACACCCCCGCGCCATCACCTGCATCAGCTTGTTGGCCGAATCAAAGAATCGCGCAACTCTCTGCGCTGCCGCATCGACGTCGACAAGTTTTCTCAGTTCGGGATCCTGAGTGGCAATTCCCGCCGGACACATGTTTGTATGACAGATCCGGGCTCCGATGCAGCCGACCGCCTGAATGGAAGCATTCGCCAAGGCAATTCCGTCTGCACCCAGCGCTAACGCCTTCACGAAGTCAGCGGGTGTCCGCAATCCTCCTGTGATGATCAGTGTAACATCGCCACTTACCCCGCAGCGGTCCAGATGGTGCCTCGCCCGAGCCAGCGCGGGGATTGTCGGCACCGATATATTGTCTCTAAAAATCAGAGGCGCCGCTCCGGTGCCGCCGCCCCGGTCATCGAGGATGATGTAGTCAGCCGAAGCCTCCAAGGCAAAGTCGATCGTCTGTTCCAGCCGGTTGGCAGAGATCTTGAACCCGATAGGGATTCCCCCACTGATCTCACGCACCCGGTCCGCGAAGTCCCGGAAGTCGGCGGTACTCGACATATCTGTAAATGTCGGCGGCGACTCGGAGGCCGTCCACGGCTCAATTCCACGGATTTCGGCGATTTTTTCCGTCACCTTGCTGGCGGGCAGATGGCCACCGGTCCCTGTCTTCGCGGCTTGTCCGCATTTAAAGTGGAAAGCCTGCACCTTACGGAGCTGCTCCTCCTTAAAGCCATGCTTACCGGAGCCCAGCTCATAGAGATAGCGACTGTTGGCCGCCTGCTCCTCAGGCAGCATACCGCCTTCTCCGGAACAGATACCCGTTTGGGCCAACTCGGCGCCTTTTGAGAGTGCGACTTTTGTCTCCTGCGAAAGCGCTCCGAAACTCATGTCCGACACAAAGATCGGCATGCTCAGGCGAAGAGGCTTTCGGGCCTTCGGACCAATTATGAGCTCGGTGCCGACCTCTGCGTCCTGCGCCAGCGGTGCAGGGTTGAGCTGCGCGGTCATGATCTGAATATGGTCCCAGGTCGGCAGCTCTGTGCGCGGCGGTCCCATTGCGCCCATCGGTCCTTCAGGCCCGACCCCATCCTCTCCTTGGAGCCCCTTTTGTGCCACGTTGTGAATGAAAGCCACGTGTGGCTCCAGTGGCGTCGATTTGGCCGACTGCGCTTCGCTCTTTGGGTTGTAATCCCCTCCGCCGTGTTTCCAAACCTCGTCGTGGGTTCCGTCGCAAAAAGGCTTCATCCTGGAGGTACCGCACCGGCAGAGCGCGTAGTGCTCGCGTGACGCACCTTCGGCCCATTTCGTGTTTCGCAATTCAATGCCTCCCTCAATTTCAAGGGGGCCATCTTTCCTTATCCGTATCTTCGGAGGACGACCCGCTTTCGGGTCTCGATGTTCGGTTGTCCCGCGGGCATAGCTGAGTGCCCCGGAAGGACATTTCGAAATCTTCTCGATCAGCTCTTCGTCGGTAAATCCGCTGTTCTCGGTCTTTGGTCGCCACTTGTCGGGCTTTCCGCTTGGGCAGTAACCCGCATGTGAACAGATCGCAACGTTCTCGTAGATCGTGATGGGGTCACCGGGAAAAACCAGGCGTTTGTCATCTTTGTTTTCGCCCCGTTCGTCCGTGAAACCGCAAGCGACGTGCGTACCATCGCAGAACGGTTTGTTCTCTGACCGGCCACAGCGACAAAGAGCCATCTCTTGTGTGGTCTCGATTTGGCCGTAGTCGCCCTCGAACGTATTGAGGCCTTCTACCCGGAGCGGCCCGTCTTTGAGTGGCGTGATCGTGGTACGATTTTTATTTGTCATGTTGAATCTCTTTTCGTGGAGCGTGTCCAAAACAAGGGTCTGGTGTTAACGATAACCTCTTTCTTCTAGATTATTGCTGAGTCAGCACAGGCATCATGGCGAACAACATGCAGTAGAGGGAGATCCAAAGAAGTTTGCATTTAAAAAGCGAGCCGGATAATCCAGTTGCTTATTGCATGCATGGTTTCGATACGCTTTTGTTCATCAGCTACCCCGAATACGATCTCTGCTTTCTTGTTTAGGGCAGAGGTGGGCATGCCCCAATGAAACTTGGGAACGAGGAAATTAATATCGGTTACGACTGACCTCTTTTGTGTGGTTAAGCCCTCCTGTATGGACAATGCCGTGCTTTATCTTATTGACAGGACTTTTAATAGCTCTATAGTTGATAAATAGAATAGTATTTGATTGGTGTGAGAGCAAGAAGTAAACATAACACTTTTTCTATCCTTTTTGAATGCATTAGTCACGACCATGAAAAATAGTTTGGACATTATAAAAATTTAGTATAAGTAAAATATATAGTATACTGTACATATAATGTGTCAGGAAGGAGTCATAATGATTCGTACAGGACAATCCCGTTCAACAGCGGTGTTAGAGGCTGTTAAAGAGTTCCATGCATCTGTGGTCCAACCGGAGATGGAGCTGGTCATCTTTTTTTGCTCCAACGAATTTGACCTTGACGTATTGGCAGGGGAGATGAACCGTCTCTTCTCCGGTGTGAAGGTCATCGGCTGTACCACAGCCGGAGAGATCGGACCGGTCGGTTATATAAATCATAGTATTTCCGGGGCAAGTTTTCCCTCTAAGAGTTTTGTCACCGTTACGGGACTGTTGGAAGATCTAAATGAATTCACCATCTCCCGTACGGATGAATTTGCACAAACGCTGCTGCAGCAACTCGAAAACAAGGCCCCGGGTGCACCTTCAGAGGAGTGTTTTGCTTTAATGCTGATCGATGGTCTGTCGGTACGTGAGGAACCCGTGTCCCATGCCTTGCAGCACTCTCTGGGATCTATACCTCTGTTCGGCGGCTCGGCGGGAGACGGTTTGAAATTTTCAGAAACCTTTGTCTACTTTAAAGGACGGTTCCATTCTGACAGTACTGTCGTGGTGCTTATAGCCACTTCTTTACCTTTCAAAATGTTTAAAACACAGCACTTCGTCTCTACTGAAGAGCGCCTTGTTGTTACCGAAGCAAATACTGCAGAGCGTATTGTCAAAGAGATCAATGGCGTTCCTGCGGCCGAAGAATATGCCCGGTTACTGGGTATCAGCATGGAAGAACTCGACCCTATGCATTTTGCCGCGTCCCCCATTGTCGTGATGATAGACGGGACGGACTATGTACGTTCTATTCAAAAAGCCAATCCTGACGGCAGCCTCACATTTTTTTGCGCCATCGAAGAAGGGCTGGTGGTCAGAGTCGCGCATGGTGTGAACCTTATCACAAATCTGGAAAAGACATTCGAGAAGATTCACGATGAGATAGGCGAACCGCAGGTCGTTATCAGCTGTGACTGTATCTTGCGTAATCAGGAAATAACACAAAACAAAGAGAAGAGTCGTGTCGGGGAGATATTTAAGGAGAACAACACTATCGGCTTCAGCAGCTACGGTGAGCAGTTTCACGGTGTTCATGTCAACCAGACCCTCACCGGAATCGCTATTGGAAGGTCTTCGGAGGAAAAATAATGGCATCCAGTCCCGATGTGCAAACGTTGCAAAATGAGATCATAAGGCTAAACAAGATGGTTCAGGCATTGATGAATCGTGCTGAACGCAGTGCTACGCTTCAAGGGTCTGACTTCAACCTGTTTCAGACGGCGATCACCCTTGAAGATGAGGTACATCGTCGTACCAAGGAGTTGAAAGTATCTTTACTGCAAAACGAGAAGATCACCCGTGCTTTGCGTGAAAGTGAATACCGTACCCGTCTGCTCATCGAAAACTCACCTATGGGCATTTATGAAATAGACAAAGAGGGTAAAATAGTTTCTATCAATCAGTCGGGACTTCTCCTGCAAGGATTTAAAGATGAGTCGGATCTAAAAGGTTCAGCATACCTGGATACGATCAGCGAAAACGACCGCGAAACGATTGCGGAGTTGCTTAACAACGCATTTGCCGGTGCCGGTAGCGATTTTGAGTATAAATCTGCCAGGTCGGATCGGATATTCAAGTCCTATTTAATCCCGATACAAGAGAGTAATGGACCCATAGAAAAAGTGATGGGTATCATGGAAGATATCACCGAACGTAAAATATCTGAAGAGCAGATACGCATGCTCGCTTTTTATGATTCGTTGACACGACTGCCGAACCGCCGTCTGTTTAATGAACGTTTGGAACATGCGATGACAGTCAGTAAACGAAGCGGTCGTTACGGTACGGTGATGTTTATGGATCTGGATAACTTTAAATCGCTCAATGATACACATGGACATGAAGTGGGTGATATGCTTCTTATTGAAGTGGGAGAACGTCTAACCGGTTGTGTACGCGAAATGGATACGGTTGCCCGTTTTGGCGGTGATGAGTTTGTCATCATGCTCACTGAACTCGACATTGATCATGGACCTTCTGTGGCACAAGCCGGTGTGATTGCTGAAAAGATCCGTGCCGCACTGGAAGAACCTTTTGTATTGGTACACGGGAACAATGAAGGTGTAGAGATCAAAATAGAGCATTACTGTACAGCAAGTATCGGTGTAGCGATGTTCATTGACCACGATTTTACATCTGAAGAGATCTTAAAACACGCAGATGCCGCGATGTACCACTCCAAAGAGACCGGGCGCAACAGAGTCTCTTTCTACTCTTGAAATTCCTAAGATAAACCTGCATATATACAAAGCAGCACTCTGTGGACTTTAACGCTTTTTGAATAGAGAGGGTACAGCAACTTATACTATAATTGCACTATACAAACAGAAGGCGGTATTTTGCAGACATCTTCTAGCAATACACAAAAATTTATTTTAAAACTTTTTCCCGAGATCATGATCAAAGGGCCTTCCGCCAAACGACAGATGGTGGGACAGCTCTATGCCAACCTTGTGGCTATCTTCAAAGGTATTGACCCTGAGATCACGGTCAGAAAGTATTCGGACAAGATCGAGGTCGTTTCACCGATAACGGTACTTCCGGAAGTCAGACAGGCGCTTGTCCAGACATCAGGCATCGAACAGGTGCTTGAAGCCCTTCAGTTTGACGGCATGGACAGCATCGACAAGATCAAGGTCAAAGTGGGCGAATTGATGGCCGAGAAGATCGCGGGCAAGAGTATCGTTGTCCGGGTCAAACGCAGCGGAACGCACCCTTTTAAATCACTCGACGTTGAGCGGACGGTCGGCGGTTATCTGCTGGCACATACAGAAGCAAAAGGGGTTGACCTTCGACACCCGGATGTGACCATCCGTCTGGAACTCATAGAGTCTCAGCTCAACGTCATCACGACCGCCTATAAAGGTCTGAGCGGTTTTCCGCTCGGTACTCAAGGCGACATCCTCTCGTTGATGTCGGGCGGGTTTGACTCGACGGTCGCTTCGTATCTGACCATGAAGAGAGGGATCAGAACGCACTTCGTCTTTTTCAACCTTGGGGGCATGGCGCATGAGATCGGGGTCAAACAGGTCGCTCTCTATTTGTGGTCGAAGTATGGGGCCGCCCATCGGGTCAAGTTTGTCACGGTCAATTTCGAGAGTGTGGTTGAAGAGATCTTCCGCTCAACGGCACCGACCTACATGGGTGTAACGCTCAAACGTCTTATGCTCACGGCAGCTGAAAAAGTGGCTGACGAACTTGAGATCGATGCGCTTCTCACCGGTGAGAGCGTTGCCCAGGTCTCCAGCCAGACCCTGCGTAACCTCGCACTCATCGACCAGGTGACCAACAAACTCATTTTGCGTCCGCTGGCAACCGTCAACAAACCGGAGATCATCAAGATCGCCAGTGAGATCGGTACGAAACATTTTGCGGAGAGCATGCCGGAGTATTGCGGTGTTATCTCGCAAAACCCTATTATTCACGGTTCGTTCAAACGGATGGAGAAAGAGGCGAAAAAGTTTAATTACGAGGTGCTGGACAAAGCGGTCGAAGAGGCGCAGTATATCTACGTCGATGAGATCGTCGCCGACATCAACAAACTGGCACCGGTAGAAGTGGTCCACGACCTCGACCCGGAGAGAGATGTCGTTATCGACATCCGTACGGAAGATGAATGTATTGAAACCGCATGCGAATGTATCAAGATCCCTTTTCATCAGCTCAAAACCGAGTTTGAGAAACTGCCGAAAGACAAAGAGTATCTGCTTTATTGTGACAAAGGCATCATGAGCCAACTTCACGCCCAGTACCTGCGCGATGATAAAAAATGTGACAACATCAAGGTCTATCGACCCCTATAAAAACCGTTCACAACACCTTATGTCCGTGCGGCAACCGGGGGCGTGATTTATTCATGGTTGAGGTAACGACTGACCCCTGTCTTCGTCTTCCATGGGAAAGATAAAATTAATATTGGTAACCTGACCCCTATAAAGTTGATGAATGCACTGACCATTTCGGTAGCATAAAATGTTTTCTGCCAATTCCAAATCGACTATGATGATAAGAAAAAAGGATCATATACGCAGAGTAAAGATGAAAATTAATATTGGTAACCTGACCCCGAAGCCCCTGTTTTTTTTTAATTTATGTTACATATTTAAAAAGTTGTCAGGTGTAAGATATTCCACTGCCTCAAAACCTTTTGTTTTCATAAATGACATATTGTGGACAAAGTTACTCATAGAGTCTGATGGATCAATATAGTCCATATTAAGTGATTGTAAAGTGTCACGTGCTACCGCGACTGATAATATTGGAGATTCCTCAATGTGCCCTGTTTTACTATTTAGTAGTTTGTCAACTGCTGTGATAAAAACCATTTCGTCGGGTAGAATTGAAAATAATTCATTTGCTACTCTCAGTACACAACTACATACATAATCTTGGTAAATCTCATTAAATTGCCCTTTCGGCATTTTCTTGACAGACAAGAGACCACTTTTCAATAAACTTTTTGACTCGTTTGGAATAATATCAACGCTATGGATATTGATGGTAGCACCTATAATTGAATTGTCATCGATGTTAAATGATAAACTTGATCCGAGAGTGGATAGCTCCGAAAAAGGATTCAGTTTTTCAATTACTAATAGTTTTGACTTTGCATCATTATTCAAGACTCCTTGAGCCAATTGAGTATTTTCAGCCCATTCATTGCACTTTTCTTGCCATTTTTTTATCTCTGATTGATGTGCTGATTCATCAGCTCTAATGGCTGTTGATATGTCATCTGCCAATTTTTTTCGCTTTTTATCTTCTCTTTTAAAGATTCGATCAATAAATCCAGGATGATAATTACTCTCGGCACTTTTTGCTTTTTCTTCACGAGCCTTAGAATTTTCAGGCTTTTTAGGTTCTGGAACAGATGCAGTCTTTTCCCAATTAACTGGGGTGCTACACTCCTTATGCATTGATTGGATTATTTCTATATGATTTTGATATTTATCAACTTCATATGCAGCTCGTTCTAACTCCTGCATCTTATGATATTGCTTTTGTTGTTGTTCCAGTTCTCGCTGGCGGCGTTTAGCATCTCTTTCTGCTGCTTTAGCCGCAGCATTGATTGAACGGATTGTACCTTTCCATCCCATTTTATGTCCTTTTCTATTTTATAATGAGGGTATTTGACCTCAGAAATATCGTTATGTATTGTATGAATGTCATACTAAAAAAATTGCGATGTTAAGTGAAACATTTTGTATGATAACTATTCTTTAACATATACAGCTAAATACGTGATAGTAGGCTTTCCTATACCTAGACAACCCGGTTGCTGGATTTGAAAGACAGAGTGGAATTTATACCCTTCAGATGCTTTTGATGTAAATCTTTGTTCAAGATTTGAGATTGCTTTATTGGAAAACTCTGCACCTATTGATTCTATTTTATACTGCATTATGCACTCCTTATATTATGGTAAATCAATTCCGCCGTTTTGTGGTTTACAACGGTTTAATCTTTTCATTGTCATAAAACTTCCATGAATGAAGCCATGTTTCCGAATGACCGCCTCACTGTAATGAGAACAACTAGGCTCAAAAACACATCTATTTCTGATGCTTGATGGCGCAATACGACGGTATGTTCGTAGAAGAGAAATAGACCATTTAACTAATAATGGATTTTTTGGTAAATCTAGAGCAGCTATTTCAGAATCGGTCTTTGTTGTGCCGGTTAACTTTCGCTCAATAGAGGGACGTAATTTCTCATCCACATTGAAATCGTAAATATCATTTTCCATTTAATAACCTATTTGTTGTAACTACCTAATGTATATAGTATATGAGGAAGCCTAAAGAACAGCGAGTATATAACAAAAAAGAATGTTTTTCTATACTATGTCAAATAAAAATATTTAAACTATGTACTAATCTATTGTTTAAAGAGAAAAAGTGTCGTCAGAGATTGTCATGTGTCGCATTCCCGTTAGTAAGTATGAAAAACTATATCGTACCAATCATTAAAACAGATACGTACAACATTAAATGGTCGAGTTTCATTTGCGGTAAAATATACAGAAATATTTTAGTTAGTCAGGTTTTCATGAATGTAACAGAAGAAGAGTTCAGCACTATTAAGAACTTGGTCGGCGAGACCATTACAAAAGAGAACCTTCGCTTTGTCGACTCTTTTGTTCATGAGACACTCTCTATGTTCATGCCCGTAGGCGGGAACTGCGGTTATGCCGTGTCGCCGGACCATAGACACCCCTCGTATATGTTTGTGCTCTCTTATGACAACGAGACAGCCGTGTTTGTAGGCAAGAATAAACTCGAATCCTACCCAAACACCATCTTCTGCCTCTCCCCCGAGATAGAGCACCATGAGGTCCAAAACTATCTGCCGCCGAAGTACTGCGCCATATTTATTGAAAAAGAGATGTTTGAGAAAAACCTGAACGCTTATACGCAAGAAGAGCTCTCATTGGAAGGCGTCATTGTCGACATGAAAAGTACAAAACTCAACATGTTGGTCAAAGAGTTTATGTACGAGTCTCAAAACAGACATGCATCTAAGAAGATTGTCTTAGACAACTTGGCCTCTCTTGTCACCCATGAGATTATACGGACAATTTTAGCGTATGATGCGCCTCCAACTCATGTGTCTGACAATCAGGCTATTAATGAGGTCATAAGGCACATAAACACAAATTATGAGCAACACATAACCTTGGAAGAGCTGGCCGCACTGTCGAACCTCTCTAAAAGCCACTTTACGAAAGTGTTTTCCGAGAGCATGAAACTCACACCGATGGAGTACCTCAAAACCATACGACTGCAAAACGCAAAGAAGATGCTGCTCTCCAACCGTCTTTCTGTGACACAGGTCTCACAGCAGTGCGGTTTTAACTCCAGCTCCTACTTTACTAAGAGTTTCAAAGAGGCGTTCAATGAAACGCCAAAAGAGTTTGCACAAAGAGCAAAATAAGTCGATTTTTATAGTTTTCCACACGCTAGTGATAGTTTTAATTCCCCGTTTTCATTACTATAGTAAGAAAATAAGGAACAACTATGGACTATAAAGATATTTTGGAATTTGTAACGCAAAACCCGGTGTGTACCATCGCCACATGCAGAGAGAACGAACCGCATGTAAGAGCATTCTTGACCAACATTATCGATGATCAGTTTTACTTTACCACGTCATCACACAAGAATGTAGGTGTCGAAATATTGCAAAACCAAAAGAGCGAGTTATGCTACCTTGCGCCGGACTTTTCAAAAATGTTAAGGATCAACACGACCTTGGATATCGTGGATGACAAGAAGATCAAACAGCACCTCATAGAGACTAGAGAATATCTAAAAGGATTTTCGGCCGAGGATGAAAACTTTATACTCTTTAGACTTTCAAACTCAAAGGCCACGTTCTGGAGTTTGGAGAACAATATGAGAGAAGATACTTTGGAACGGATTGCATTTTAGTTTTGTGACGACTTGACAAATAAGAACAGTTGCAATATACTTGCGCAATCAAATTTATTGCAAGGAGTAGTGATGACTACCAATGTTGAACTGCTGTTAAATCTTTCCGCGCTGCATCGAAATGTCTTCAAGAACATCGACAGACACCTGAGTGTTCACGGCATCTCGTTTTCCGAGTTTTTAGTTATGTACGAACTTTCACTCGCGACCAACAAAACCGTGCGCAGAGTCGACCTGGCAGAGAGTGTCGGTATGAGCGCGTCGGGCATAACCCGTCTGCTCAACCCCATGGAGAAACTGAAGATCGTTGAAAAAGAGCAGAGCGCCCGGGACGCGAGGGTCAGTTTTGTAAAGTTGTCGGATGCAGGAAGCAGACTGTTAGACGATGCCATGAAAAGCGTCGAACAGGCGGCAGAGAGTACTTTTAAACCGCTCGATGCAAACGAGGTAGCGCTGTTTCTGAAACTGGCAGGTAAATTAAAATAAAAGAGAGAAGAGTCAAGCGTCTTTTCTCTCTTATAGATGGGCGATGGCAGGGGTGAAGAAGCGTTTGCTTCTTACGCGCTGCGCTGTAGGTTGACGTACCAGTCGTCGCTTCTGTAGCTGCGTTCGCGTTTCAGGGTTAGCTCAAAAGCGTTGTCAAAACAGGCTACGTGGTCGATAAGCTCTTCCGGGATCTCCAGCTCTTCAAGACAGTAAAGCTCGATGTCACTTTCACCTTCAATGTCGGGCCAACCCCAACCGTTATCCAAAGATCGAATCACAAAAACATTATCTTTCATAAACAGATGTCCTTCTCTCTACACGGGGTAGATCGCTTATTTAAATATGTATATGAAAATAATATCGAAATGATAAGGGATAATAGGCAGATGGTTGTATGTAAAATAGGCAATCTTGTTTCTGACGGTCAGATGAGCTTGACAACCACGCTTCCGTTTCGTCTTTTCATTCTCTTTTAAAACCCTTACTCTCTAAACCTGGCGTAAGGCGACATTGTATTTTTACCTTTTTAAACGATCCAGCTGCCATCTCTAAAGACGACTTCACCGCCGAGTGTCACGGTATGGGTGTCGACAAAAACATCGACATGGTATTTGCCGTCTCTGCGTTTAAAGCCGGGCTTTCCGTACATGCCGTGCTTGGCGCCCAGTGAGACGTGAACACCGCACATCCGTTCATATGAACCGGTGTCTCCGACGGTACGTGTTTTACTGAATGCCCTGTTGAGACCAAACCCGAGTTCACGTACCCAGACGACATCCTCATCTTCGCGTATCATCGAAAGAATATGGTCGAACTCCGGCGTCGAATCTTCACATGCCACGACCTGTCCCTCTTTTATGATGAGAGTGATAGGTGTTTCGGGTCTGTTGATCTTATAGTCGCTGTCGCCGAAAATAAAGATGCGCAGACGCCCGTTGAGTGCTGTCAACTCCCTGGCTTCCGTAAAGACTTCACCGATAGGGAACTGACCGCCCACATTGGGCATTGCTGCATAGTCTCCGATGTTAAGTTTCGCCGGTTCAAAAGGTGAACCGTAGACCAGGAGCGTGTCGTCGCCGCTGTTGATGACACCTGAGGTTGCAGTATCGATCTTTTGCTGGAGTGCAGGCCCTACCTTGCGGTAATAACCGGGGTCATATGCCAGTGCATCAATGTAATAGGGGGCATCTTCGTCCGCTATGCGGCTGAGGTGCGGATGTTCAATGACTTTGATCTTTCGCTTGAAGAGCTCAACGCGTATGCGAAAGGCATCGAGACGAAAATTGGTCGACTGTATCAATGCGACAAAGTCTGAGGCTTGCAGGGAGCCGAGTGTCTCCAGAATGACCTCCGGGGTCTGTTTGTCAAAATCAACGAAGACGGCATCGGGCAGAGAGCGCTTATAGGCCTCTGTCAAGACAGTGGACAAGAGACAGCCTGTGTCATAGACCACAACGGCGCGTTCCTGGTCTGTGTGGTTATAGACCACCTCGATGATATCTTTTAAGTGCACTACCGCTGTCTGGACCAGAGTCTCGGAGTCTGCCAAAGAGAGTGTATTCTCATGTATCACTGACTATCCTTTGGGGTAGATCTCTAAATATAATAGGCGAAGTATAGCTCAGCTTCTCTGATGAGACAGATTGGCAGAGAGTGATGTCCTGTTTTTACACTGTGCAGGGAGGTTAAAAGAGTGTTGGGTGCCTATTTTTAGAAATAGAAAGAGATGCCAGGGGTTAAATACATCCTGGTTGGAGTAGTTACTTTTTTTTCTGGACGACAGGTTTTTTTGTTGTAGCCGTTTTTGTGCTCTTTTTAACTGCTTTAGTTGCGCTCTTGACACTTTTCTTGAGGGGTTTCAGAGCCTTTTTTGTACTTTTAACAGCTGCTTTCTTCTTAGGAACGCTCTTCTTGACGAGGGACTTTGCAGCAGCTTTGGACGGCTTTTTGATCTGTTCGGAAGCCTGTTCGATGCTCAGGAGGATCGCTTTTGCCTCGTTGAGTGCCTGCTGTGCTCTTTCGATCACTTTAATGAGGTTTTTGTCGACAGTAAGTCGGTACTTGCCGTCCTCTTTGACTGCGGCGACACTCTTGTCTTTGATCATCTTGTAGACGGTCTTCTCATTTTTTCCTATCAGCTGGGCGTACTCTTTAACACTCATTTTAGTCATCTTTTTTCCTTTTATTAAATCGCTGCGAAGTAGGTTGACTACGCACTGCGACGGAGGTTGACATACCAATCGTCACGATGGTAGCTGCGCGCTCGTTTAAGTGTCAATCGAAAGGCGTTATCAAGAAATTCAACGTCGTCGATGTGCTCTTCAGGGATCTCCAGCTCTTCGAGACAATAGAGCTCGATGTCGTTTTCACTGTAAATGTCCGGCCAATCCCAACCACTGTCCAAAGATCGAATCAAAAAAACATTATCTTTCATAAGAAGGCTTTCCTAAATGATTTGATACTGAACTATAGAGGCTTATCATCTCGGTATGATTACTGAAGTGACTCAGGATGGAAACATAGAAAGTAGAGGAGACCGTTAACAACCCTGATCAGATTGAAAAAGGTTGTTAAAGATGACCTGTAGAACGTCTGAAGGCGTGTTCAAAGAGACCTGATCTAAAGATCCGCCAGAAGATTTATGCGGCGTAGATCTCTTTTTCTCGGGCAATAAGGAGGTCTGCAAGGAAGAAGTAGGCCTCTGACCATGCATTGATCACTTCATGCGTCGCTGAATCGCCGAGAACGTCTTTGACCGCTTGCAGCAGTGAGATGCCGACCAGCGGGTAGTGGTCGGGTTTGACTAATGTCTTAACATGTGTCTGCGCCATTTTTTCGATCGCTTTTGAGAGAACCTCCAGATTGTCGATGTTAGCGGCATAGGCGGAAACGGCAGCAGCCAGTTTTTTATGCTGTTGCGGGTCTGCATCTTTAAAAAGTTCTTTTAAGGCCGGGTAGTCGCTGAATAAGATCTCATACATACGTGAAGTTATTGCTTCACTGTTGGCAGCGACAGGGGCAGCTGTCGCTTTTACAATTTCGATTGTTTTATCTGACAGACTCATTTTCTTCCTTTATTCGTAAGTGTTGAAATTAGGTTAAGGATAATAACATTTGAAATTAAAAATATAGACAATAATATGTATAAAAAATAATCATTTTCTTCGAACTGTCTGTAAAGCTGAAAACAGCTATTCCACTTAACACAGAGTGGAACACGCATGTTTATGAAAGTGTGGCGAGTGCTTCTTTTGAGAGTGTCGTGATCAGCTTAAAATCTTGTTTGGCCATGGCCTCTTTGGGAACGATCCAGCTGCCGCCGACGCAGATGACGTTTTGTAATGCCAAAAAGTCGTTCATGTTGCTTAGACTGACGCCGCCTGTCGGGCAGAAGCGCATCTCGCTGAAGGGACCGCCGAAGGCTTTGAGCGCAGCGATCCCGCCGGCTACCGTTGCCGGAAAGAGTTTGGCATGCATCAGGCCGCTGTTTTGTGCCAGCATTACCTCTGAGGCGGTGGCAACACCTGGAATAAAGGCGATCTTACTCTCCTTTGCAGAGACAATAAGCTCCTGACTGATACCGGGGCTGAAGATAAAACCGGAACCGTGTTCGAGTGCCCGTTTCAGGTCGGTAGGGTTACAGACTGTTCCGGCACCGACATGCATCTCCGGCATCGCTTTGGCGATGGCTTCGATCGCTTTAAGCCCGGCCGGAGTGCGCAGGGTGATCTCCATGATCCTGATGCCGCCTTCTAGCAGCGCCTCGGCCAGAGGAAGGGCATCTTTGGCATCATCGAGTGCGATGACGGGTACGATAGGTGAGATCTTCATGACGTCGAAAGGGGTCATGCGCGCTCCTCGCCGGTAAGGTCAAAAATAGAACCGCCGTTTTCCGCACTGCCGACATTCTGACGGATAGTCGCAAAGAGCTCACGCCCGAAACCGTGCCGATTGGCCGTAAAGTCAACTGCTTCAACGCTGCGGTTGGCAAGGGTCTCATCGTCAACCATGACCTGCATCGTACCGTGTTCGATGTCCAGACGGATGATGTCGCCGGTACAGACCTTGGCGATCAGACCGCCGTCTTTCGCTTCGGGCGAGAGGTGGATGGCAGAGGGGACCTTACCCGAAGCACCCGACATCCTGCCGTCTGTGATGATGGCCACCTTGAACCCTTTGTCCTGTAGGACGCCCAGCGGAGGCATAAGACCGTGAAGTTCAGGCATCCCGTTGGCTTTTGGCCCCTGATACCGGACAACAGCAATGAAGTCGCGCTCGAGTTCGCCCGCTTTAAAGGCGCTTTGGAGTGCCTCTTGCGACTCAAAGACAATGGCCGGTGCTTCGATGTAGAGTAGAGAGTCTTTGAGAGCCGAGGTCTTGATAACACTGCGGCCGATGTTGCCTTGGAGCAGTTTCAGGCCGCCTTCGTGATGAAAGGGAGCTTCTATACTGGAGACAACACTCTTGTCGCGCGAGATCTTCGGGCCTTGTAAAAAGGTCAAAGAACCTGATTCAAGCAGCGGTTCGACCACATAGTTACGCAAGCCTCTGCCGACGATTGTCTCGACATCTTCATGTACCAGTCCCGCTTCAATAAGCTGATGGATGACGACACTCATGCCGCCGGCATCCCTGAAGTGGTTGACATCGGCTTGACCGTTAGGGTACATCTTACAGAGCAGCGGTGTCACTTTGGAAATAGCGTCAAAGTCGTCCCAGTTCAAGACGATACCTGCTGCTTTGGCCATGGCAATGATATGGATGGTGTGATTGGTCGAACCCCCTGTGGCCATAAGGCCGACGATGGCGTTGACAAAACTTTTCTCATCCACTATTTCGCCGATAGGTTTAAAGTTACCAGCACTCTCCGTCATGCCGACAACGCGGTGCGCCGCTTCAACGGTCAATGCATCTCTTAAGCCGGTGTTCGTGTTGACAAAAGAGCTGTTGGGAAGCTGCAGTCCCATCATCTCAAGCAGCATTTGGTTGGAGTTTGCAGTACCGTAAAAGGTACAGGTCCCACTGCTGTGGTAAGAGGCTGATTCGGCTTTAAGGAGGGTGCCTTCACTGACCTTACCCTGGGCGAACTCCTGACGGACCTTGGACTTTTCACTGTTGGAGATACCTGAAGGCATCGGTCCGGCGGGAACGAAAACGGCGGGAAGATGACCAAAAGAGAGCGCGCCGATAAGAAGACCCGGAACGATCTTGTCGCAGACACCCAGATAGAGGGCGCCGTCATAGACGTTATGCGAGAGGGCGATAGCGGTTCCCATCGCAATGTTGTCCCGGCTGAAAAGGCTGAGCTCCATACCCGGCTGCGACTGGGTTACGCCGTCACACATTGCCGGAACACCGCCTGCGACCTGTGCCGTTGCACCGACATCCATCAAGGCGCGTTTGATAAGCGGCGGATAGAGCTTAAAGGGCTCATGGGCGGAGAGCATGTCATTATAGGCAGTGACGATCGCGATGTTGGGCTTTTTCAGCTCAGCAATTGCGCTCTTTTCGTCCTTATCCATAGGTGCCATCGCATGGGCGAGGTTGCTGCAGCCGAGAGAGGTTCTGTTCACTCCGTGCCCCTTGGCTTTCTGGAGTCTCTCCAGATAGACCTTTCTGCTTTTTTCCGAACGTTTTTGGATATTCTCGGTAACACTCTGGATTATGGGATTCATCGGAAATAGACCTTTATATCGGTTTTATCTTGCTGCAAGACAGCGCGTACGGGGTACTCGTATATGTCGTTGCCGGTGATGACTTTCTGGTAGACAGCCCGTTTTTCCGGCCCTTCAAAATGAAGATAGAGATGTTTTGAACTCAGAATTGCAGAACGTGTCAAACTCATGCGGACATGGGGAGCGCCTTCAGGTTTTATTGCGATACAGAGCATGTTTTCGTTGGCTTCAAATGCTCTTTCAAGGTTGTAGTTGTGTGGAAAAAGAGAAGCGGTATGACCGTCGGTACCCATGCCGAGGACAGTGACATCAAAGGGCCAAAGTGACTCTTTGAGTTTTCGGGTACATTGATCCTGGGCACTTTCTGCCGTGACACCGTCTGTATACATACCGACAAACTGTGCCCTGGCTGCATTGTCCTGTAGCAGGTGCTTTTTGACAAAAGTTTCATTGCTGGCGTCGTTAGAGGGATCGACCCACCGTTCATCACAGAGACCTACCGTTACCTTTTCCCAGGGAAGATCGATCTGACGCAGGGTCTCAAAAAGTGGCTTCGGGGTACTGCCGCCGGAGACAAGAAGCGAGGCCCGTCCTTTTTGGCGGACGCTCTCTTGAATGTTACGGGCAATATCCCGACTGAGTTCTTTGATAAGGGTGTCTTGGGCCGTAAAGGCATGGACTAGTTTACTCATCGTGCCAGCTCCTTCCATCTCTTGCTACAAGTTGTACGGCGGCACTCGGTCCGTCTGAACCGGCGCTGTATCTTTTCATCGGTGTGAGGTTCTGCTCCCAACCCTCGATGATCTGGTCCGCCCATTTCCAGGCGGCTTCGACTTCGTCGAGACGCATAAAGAGCGTCGGATTGGAACGGATGACATCGAGAAGAAGACGCTCATAAGCCTCGGGTTTTCGCTCGCTGTTCAACGGGGCATTGAGGTCGAGCTCGACCTGCTGCAGACGCATACTCTCGCTGAGACCCGGGATCTTGTTCATCAGGTTCAGGCGTATACTCTCTCTGGGTTGCAGGGAGATGACCAGCTGGTTCTGTGAGATGCAGGCACCGTTGTTGGCAAAGATAGAGTGGGGCACACTCTTAAAGTGGATCACGATCTCGGAGTTGCGTTGACGCATCCGTTTTCCGCTTCGTATATAGAACGGCACGCCGTTCCAACGCCAGTTGTCGATGTCGACACGAATGGCGGCATAGGTCTCGGTCGTGCTCTTCTCGACTCCTTCGCCTTCGAGGTAGCCCGGAACCGGTTCGCCGTTGCTTGAGCCCTTGGCGTACTGGGCGCGGACACTTTTCTGGGCAATGTCGGAGAAGGTCATTGGACGCAGAGAGCGAAGGACCTTGACCTTTTCGTCACGCACACTGTCGGCTTCGAGTGAACACGGCGGCTCCATCGCAACAAGACAGAGAAGCTGCATGAGGTGGTTCTGGATCATGTCCCGGAGTGCGCCGTATTCGTCATAGTAGCCCCATCGTCCTTCGACACCGACACTTTCTGCAACCGTGATCTGTACATGGTCAATGTGGTTGGAGTTCCACAACGGCATAAAAAATCGGTTGGAAAAACGCAGCGCCATGATGTTCTGTACGGTGTCTTTTCCAAGGTAGTGGTCGATACGGTAGATCTGTTTTTCTTTAAAATATTTCAAGACCTCTTCGTTGATGACTCGCGAAGATTTAAGGTCGCGACCGATCGGTTTCTCCAACACGACGCGGCTTTGCGCTGTATTCAGCTCCCAATGGTCGAGAGCCTTACAGATCGAGCCGAAGAAACTCGGTGAGGTAGAGAGGTAATTGACCCGGTCGCGGTCAGGGTATTCGCCTAAAAGGGTCTGCAGTCCCTGGTAACTGGAGAGGTCGGCAAAGTCGATAACGCTAAGGTGAAGCTGATGTTGGAACTTTTCGAATTTTTTTGCATCGAAGTGCCCTTCGGGTAAAAACTCTTTCAGTTTCTTTTTGACAAGTTCGATATGCTCATCACGGCTCAGGTTGTCCCGACTGATGGTGATGATGCGTGAGTTGGCATTGAGATAGCCGTCTTTACAGAGGAAGTAAAGTGCCGGCATGAGTTTTCGAAAAGCCAGGTCGCCATGCCCTCCAAAGATCATAATGTCGCATAGGTTTTCTAATTCACTCATAGCTGCCTGCCTTTCGTCCGAATGGGGACTAGTTCTTCTCTAAGTTGTAGAAGTAGTTGGTCGCTTCCACAAAACCGTCAACACTTCCGCAGTCAAAACGTTTACCTTTAAATTTATAGGCAATAACCATACCCTTTTTTGCCTGTTCACAGAGCGCGTCGGTGATCTGAAGTTCGCCGTTTTTACCCGGTTTTGTCTTTTCGATGACACGGAAAATGTCCGGTGTCAAAATATAGCGGCCTATGACTGCGAGATTACTTGGGGCTTTGTCGTTATCAGGCTTTTCAACCATGTTTGAGACCATGTAGACATCCTTCTCGATCATGTTGCCTTCGATGACACCGTACTTATGCACCTCTTCCATCGGGACTTCCATGGTCGCGACAATACAGCATTTGTATTTGTTGTAGAGGTCAATCATCTGTTTTAAAACGCCGTCACCGTCAGGGTTGACACAGAGGTCATCTGCCAAAATAACGGCAAAAGGGTCCTGCTCTCCGACCAGCATTCTTCCTTTGTAGATCGCATCGCCGAGACCCTTCATCTCATTTTGACGGGTGTAGGTAAAGGTACATTTGTCGATGATATTACGAATACCGCCCAGTAACGCCTCTTTCGAGGAACCTTCGATCTGATGTTCAAGTTCATAAGAGATGTCAAAATGGTCCGTGATGGCGCGTTTTCCGCGACCGGTGATGATCGCCATGACATCGCATCCAGCCTCCATTGCCTCTTCAACACCGTATTGGATAAGCGGTTTTGTCAATACCGGAAGCATCTCTTTTGGCATCGCTTTTGTTGCGGGTAAAAATCGTGTGCCGTAACCTGCGGCGGGGAATAAACATTTTGTGATCATAGACTTTCCTTCTTTTGTATATTGTAGTTCATTTATGTTAGACATGACCTTTAAGCCACATCATCTGGTACGGTTCCAAAGTTACTTCTCTACTTTCATCGACACGGAAAGGCGAAAGCAGGTCAAACAGTTCTGCCGCATATTCATCGGGCAGCTTCAAGTTGACGGTCTCGTTTGAGAAGTTGTGTATGGCCAGAACATGTTCCTTCTCCTGCCTGCAATGCTGATCGAGGACCAAGAGACGACTGTCCAGATCCAAAAACTCGAAGGTACCGAAAGGGTTGAACGCGATCTCATTTGTTCGGATCGAGATAAGACGCTTATAGCTGTCCAGCATATTTTTGGCGAGGGTTCCCTGCGTAGAGAGTTCACTTTCCAACCAGTCTACGTGATACTTTTCACGGTTGATAGTACGGTTGATACCCGTATGTTTGACCCCGTCATGATAGTTACGCGAACCGACCAGCGAGTGAAAATAGACGCCGGGGACACCCGGCATGACCAGGACAGAGGCCTGAGCAAGCAACATACGCTTAAGGCGTACGCTGTCCTCTTCGTCCGGATGGGTCAATGCGTCTATATAGCTGCAGTTAAGCTCATACGGCGACTCTGAACCATCCTCTTCTGTTCTAAAAGAGACCAGACCGCCGTGATCCTGTACCGTAGAGACCAGGTAGTCAACCTCTTCATGGGTGAGAATCTCTTTGACAGGACGCAGACCGATTCCGTCATGACTGGCGGTAAAGTTAAAGAAACAGACCTTGTCGCTTGGAAGGGTCAAGGTCTTCGCCCATTCGGTCAATGTCGTAGTATCGCCGTGTAGGACGGAGTGAAGCAGCAGGGGCGGCAGGGCAAAGTTATAGACCATCTGCGCTTCATCGTCACCGCTTCCGAAATAGGAGACGTTTTCATGATGGGGTACATTGGTCTCGGTGATGATGATCACCTCGGGCGCGACTTCGTGAAGCACCTCACGCATCAGTTGTATGAGTTCATGGGTCTGGGGAAGGTGGACACACTCCGTGCCGACCTCTTTCCAGATAAAGGCGATAGCGTCAAGGCGGATTAGGGTTGCCCCTTTTTCAATGTAGTAAAAAAGAGCATCAAGAACATTGCGCAAGACGCGGTGGTTTTTGTAGTTGAGATCGACCTGGTCTCTGCTGAAGGTGGTCCAGATATTATGGATCTTGCCTTCATTGTCTACAAATTCGCTTAGAACCGGTGTCGCCCTGGGACGAACCACTTTGCTAAGATCAGTGGCAGGGTCCAACTCTGTAAAAAAATCTTTGAAGTAGGTGTCCCCTGCAAGGAAAGCCTTGAACCAGTCGGAATATTGTGAGATGTGGTTGATAACCCCATCGACCATCAGACGGTAGTCGGCGCTGATGCTCTCTATCTCGCGCCATGAACCCATATGGGGATCGACTGCGGAGTAGTTGACGACAGAGAACCCGCTGTCAGACGATGCCGGATAGAAGGGGAGGATATGGACAGAGTTGATAATGCCGTGCAGATGCTCGTCTAAAAAATTGTTAAGGGTCTGTAACGTGGCTTCGTTGGCACGGCTGACCTGGTCGCCGTAGGTGATCAGGATAATGTCTTTTTCACTGAGATGATACTCTTTCGAGGTAATACGCTGTTTGTACTTAAAGATAAGATCGATGATGTCGTTGACGGCCCGTTCTGCTATCTCCGGCGAGTAGAGTTTGTGCAGACGTCTGTTTATCGTGTGATCCGGGTCGGAAATGTGTTTCATGCATTATCCTTTTTGACATACTCCGCAAACTTTTCAGAAAACTTGGGCATGACCGATCGGACGGTGATCCATGGCGAGAGAGCGGGGATACCCATTGGGTCTTCGTAGAACTCTTCCGCTGCCTCTTTGATAGCATTTTCAAAGGCCTGAACGGCATTGATCTCTTTTTCGCGGTTGTAGTTGAGATTGTTGATCTTGCTGAGTGCGTTGTATTTTGAGATCTCAAAACGCGACTCTTGAAAATAGGTCGCGAGGAGCGTCTTGAACGAAGCCTGGGAGAAGACAACCCCTTCTTGAGCCAAGACTCTAAAAAGTGTTTTGGCGATGTCGTTGGCCATCTTATAGATGCCGTCGCCTGAGTCTTGACTGCCGAGCTCCTGATGTTTATGCTCATAGCTCTCCATGATCTCTGTCTGACAGATACGGCGGTTGGAAGTGTTTTTATAGACCTCGCTCAGTGTCGAGACCTCAAGCCCCCACGTGGGTGAGATACTGATACCCCGGCCCAATGAACGGATAAAAGAAAATTCGCCGGAGAGCGAATAACGGAAGCTCTCCATGTAGTCAAGGTAGCGGTTGTTGCCAAAGACCTTGACCAGTGAGTGAACCAGCGGTGAATAGAAGAGACGTGTTACGCGGCCGTGGAGCTTGTCAGTGACGCGGGAGTAGAAGCCTTTGTTGAACTCAAAATCCAGTGCCGGGTGGACAATAGGGAAAAAGAGACGTGCTGGAACCTCACGCGTGTAGTTTACGATGTCACAATCGTGCAGGGCAAAAGCGTAGGCATCCTGGTCAGTAAGACCGTAACCTATCATGGTCCAGACATTGCGTCCTTTACCAGGTGTGTCCAGACCCGGAAACCCTTCAGCCGTAAGATCTGCATAGAGCTCTTTGATACGCGGCCCGTCGTTCCAGAGTACGTCGACCTGGCACGGCAGTACGGACATAAGCGTTTTGACCTCTTCGAACTGTTCTTCGGTCGCCCGGTCAAGACCCAGGATGATCTTATAGAGGTAGTTGACACCTTTAAGCTCTTCAATGATCTTGTGCATAGCCGGTGTCTCAAACTCCGAGTAGAGTGCCGGCAGCAGAAGGACCATACGGTGACGTTTACCATATTCGACTAATTCTGATTCCATCTCCGGCAGGGACCGGTTCCCCAGTTTTTGTAGGGTTGTTATGACGCCGTTTTGAAAAAAATCAGCCATTGTTCTCTCCTTTTTGAAGTGTAGATTCGATTAATATCATGACGATATCTAGCAGGTTGTTGTGTGTCGGTCCGGTGATGAGCAGTTCGCCTGTTTTGGAAAAAAAGGCGTTGGAGTCAAAGGTCTCAAGATAGAAAGTCGGGTCGATCTCATGTGCGAGAGCATAGACGCGGCTATGCGTGTCTATGAGTGCGCCCGCTGCATCTGAATTACCGTCGATGCCATCTGTCGCAGCACTTAAAAAGGTGATATCGTTTTTCCCCTCAAGCAGTTGCAGGACCGAGAGGGCAAGATGCTGGTTCCTTCCCCCTCTGCCTTCACCGCGTACATTAACGGTCGCCTCGCCGCCGAAGATGAAACAGTGTCTCTCCCCCCGGTAGGTCTCTGCTAAATTCACAAGCTCTTTCGCCAATATCTGCGTGTCACCCTGTAAGGGCTCATCAGCAATAGTGGTGGGGATGTTGTCGTTTTCAAGTAGCATCTTTGCCTTGTTCAGAACATGGGTGTTGGAGCCTAAGATAAAATGTCGGATCTTTTCAGATTCTGATTTCGGTGTCTCTACATGGACGCCTTCTCTACCTTCGAGCAAAAACTGCTGTACACCCTTAGGTATTTTTTCAAAAAGCGCATGTGCTTTCAGCGAAGCTATAGCATCATTGAAGGTCGTCGTATCATAATAGAGCGGCGCTGAACCGATGGCATGAAGGTCGTCTCCGATCACATCGGAAAGTACAAGCACGATGCCTTTTGCTTCTGTCCCTTGCGCCAGTTTCCCGCCTTTGACCCGCGAGAGATGTTTGCGCACAGCGTTCATCTCTTCGATGGGCATGCCGCCCTGCAACATCAACGAAGTGGTGGTCTGGAACTCTTCGAGGGTGATCGGCGACTCGGGTAGTTCGACCAGTGCAGAATTTCCGCCTGAGAGGAGATAGATAAAAAACTCCTCTTCTTCCAGCGAAAGCAGTTTTGAACGCAGGGCCGTTGCCGCCTCTATGCTCTTTTGTGAAGGGAGGGGATGGCTGCTTTTGATATATTCGGTATCATCCTCTACGTTACTCTCCGGATAGGCACCGACTAAAAGAGCACTTTCTATCCTTTCACCTAAAAGTGCGCGAAGAGCTTCGGCCATCGGTACAACGGCTTTGCCCGAACCGAGCAGGTGGATTTTTTTATAGGTTGAGAGGTCGATATCGGTTTCCTGAACGGTTAAGATATCGTCCATATAACGGCACTGCTCATTGATGAGACGTTGCGGTTTTACCTGTTCTATCAAGGCATTGAAAACGGTGTGTAAAGTGTTTTTTTTAGACATGGAAATACCTTTTAAGTGCACTGTTCCAACCCTCAGGTCCGGGAGAAGGCGCTTTGATCACGCCGTCAATATTGCAGTTGAGATAACTGCCGTCTTTATGGGGGATCAGTACAGGAAGATCAACGCTATTGAGCATAGTAAGATCATTGGCGCTATCGCCGAGAGCGATCGTGTCAAAGCAGATGTCGTGCCATCTCTCTTTATAAAGGTCGATCACTTTTTTAATGGCAGACGCTTTGTCCTGCCCCTTGGTGATAAGATGGTAGAAACGTCCCCCCTTGACAATGTCAAAACCGTCTGCATTTGCCATGTTTTTAAGTTGTGCCAGCTCTGTTTCATCATCGATAATAAACGGTTCGCTGAAGTGACGTTCTCTTGCACGCTCTGCATCGGCAAAGTTGAGGCCGGTATAGTCAGCGACCTCTTCAATGCTCATATCATGAAACCCGCGGATCTGAACCTGTTCGGCATAACGGTTAAAGGCTTCTATCGTTTCGTCATAGAGCTTTCCCAGTGCGATCATTTCATAGTCCCCATTCTTCGGTATAAAGATCCCGGCACCGTTTTCAATAATAAAAGGGGCTCTCAGACCAAGGGCTTTTTGGATCAGTATGACTTCACTTTTTGTCTTACTGGTTACGATAATCAGAGGGATGTGTTGCTCTTTAAGATAATCAAGCATTGGGAGTGCAGGTAGAAAACTGTAGCTGTCATGGTCAAGCAGTGTACCGTCCAGGTCGGTAAATATCAATGTCTCATTACTTAGTTTATGTGATAACATGGAAATTAGTATAGCCTATAATGTACGCTTGTCTGCCATGAACTTGTATATAATTTAAACATTTAAACTCTTTTGGTGTTTTGAAGATTGATATGACTCTTTATAAAAAGGAAGCTCTGTTAATGATAGTAGTGCATATTGATATCTGAGCGGTTACTTTTTTGTCTCAACTTTGAAACATAAAGATAAACCATAGAAAACTCTCTTTTCAGTAACAAAAGGGTCGGTCTATTTTTCTGTAACGCTGTTCTCCTCTAAAAGCGGTTGATCTCCGTTTCCCATCGCCTGTTTGATCTGCAGGCGGAGTACATTGCGAAGCGCTTTTGTAAAACTTTTACTGAGATGAAGGTCATTGATGGCGATGGTGCTCATCTCTGAGGGGATACTCTGGTTCGTCATAATATCATGGATCAGCATCATACTGTTTTTATTGGAGTCAGCGATCTGTTTGTATACCTCCTCCATCGCCTCAATTGTCTCATCGTCGTTACAGACGCTTTCAAAGACTTTTACGCTGTTTAGAATCTGATAACGCAGGTTACGTAAAAAAGTCTGTTCCTCACTGCTTTTGGCATTGTAGAGCAGCTCGATATCATAGAGCATATCTTTGATGCTTTTGGCGGCTGTCGCAAGGTAGGTGGTTTTTTGTGCTACGGTATTGAGATGCTCTTGAAAATCGGCTTCGGTATTTTTTTGTGAAAGCAGCGAAATGTAACGGAAGATCTTTCCTTCGAGATGACGGATATGCTCATAAAGTTTATCGTAGGTGAGTTCCATGTTCTCCTGGTATCGGTCGAGGAGCTTTTTGACAGAAACACCTTTTTCAAGTGCTTTCGGCGGTGGAATGTTAATGGCCAGCAGTGCAAACTCTTCTATCTTCTTTCCAAGATGTCTTACCTCATTTCTCAAAGCGTCCAATGCGACATCGGGAATGTCAATAGGAACCCTGTAGAGATATTTGGTGACGTGCACCGGCTCTTTTTTGAAAAAACGCTGAAGCCATTTTGCCAGTATGGCGATAAAAGGGAACCAGATCAGAACACCTACAACATTGAAAATAGTGTGAAAAAGTGCGATCTGAATGACGGTGTCTGCGGCGGGGATGATGTGTAAAACCAACCACAATAACGGCTGAACCGCCAGCAGTGCGATGACACCGGTGGAGAGGTTGAAGAAGAGATGTGCCAGTGCGGTTCTCTTTTTATCGGAGGTACCGCCAAATGAGCCGAGAAGTACCGTGACCGTTGTCCCGACATTGGCCCCGATCACAAACGCAGCCGCCGCTTCCATGCCGATTAGCTGTGCGAAAAGCGCACTTTGAATAATAGCTATTGCTGCGGAACTCGATTGAATGACCGCGGTGATGCCAAAGCCGATCAGTGCATACCAATAGGGGTTTGAAGGACTGTAGTCAGTGATGTTGAAATTTTCCGATATGACGGCAAAACTGTCTTTCATCCCTTCGAGTCCCAAAAAGATCAGTCCGAAACCGACCAGCCCTCCGAAATGACTTTTCCAGCGGCTCTCTTCATTCGCTATAACACCGCCCAGCCCCCCGATACCGATGAAAAGATAGGCGATAACCTTGATGTCCATCTTAAAGCCGACAAGACCGATGATCCAGGCGGTTACCGTCGTACCGATGTTAGAACCAAAAAGCATTGCAATGGCGCTTTCAAGGTTGATCAACTGTGCCCCGATCAAAGAGAGGGCCATGAGTGAGACGATGGAAGAACTTTGAAAAAGGGCGGTGGCAGAGAGGCCGGTTACCAGGCTTTTAAAAGTGGTGCTGGTCGTCTTGTGGACCCAGCTTTTAAAAGCACGTCCTGCAGATGCCTTGATCTGCACTTCGAGGTAGAGCATCCCAAAGAGAAAAAGCCCGAGTCCGGCAAAGGCCTGAATCCAAAGTAAGAGGCTTGTCATCTTAGATCTCTGTCACAGAATAACAATAAAAAAGTATAGGATATGCAATATGAATGCTTCATCTTTTAATTGTAGCAAAAAGAGAGCACTATTGCACTGTCTTGACCAAGCGTCTGCATGGTATGTAAATTAATATATGCTCTGCGCATCACTCTTCTTTTTTTGGTATGCTAACGGAAACGATCACAATAAAGGAGAACGATGAGCTATTTTCCCGCTTTTATCAAACTTGACAGGCAAAAGGTCCTCATTGTTGGCGGCGGGACGATCGCCTATGAGAAGCTTGAACGCCTTCTGGATTTTACCGAGGATATTATGGTCATCGCAAAAGATCTCTCAGAACCTATGTTGGCAAAGATCAGTAAATATAATCTTGCGTTTGAAAAGCGAAGCTACATTGAGGGTGATCTAGAAGGTTTTTTCATTGTCATTGTGGCGGTAGACGATATCGGTTTACAGGCAGCGATATTTGAGGAGTCTAAAGCATATAACTGTCTGTGCAATGCGGTGGACTCAGTAGATTACTGCGACTTTATCTTCCCCTCTTATATCAAAAAAGATGACCTTACCATTGCCATTTCGACTTCAGGTGCATCACCCGCGTTGGCGAAACATCTCAAGTACTATCTTAAAAGTGTGATTCCCGATTCGATCGGGACCTTTTTAGCGGAGATGAAAGCGCTTCGCCTAACGCTGCCTAAAGGCAAGGAACGGATGAAGATGCTCGATGAGAAAGCGCGGGCCTATATAGAGAGTCTGCGATCAAAATAAGGCGTGCTCTCTTTTAGTGTGTCAGGCTTTCAAAAGCGGCATCGATGCTCTCAGCTTTCTGTGCTACAAAAAGATAGACGGCGGCATTGAGTTTTGCGAGTTGTACAAATGAATCGGAAGGGTTGTCGAGAAGTGCAAGCATATCTTCGAACATCAGCTCTTGCTGATGGGCGGTATAATCAATGCCATAGCGTGCCGGATCAACAAGATACTCATCTACTTCACCGTTACGGGCAATCCATAGACGTCCTTTCGAAAAGATCTCCGGTCCGCCTTCGCTGCCCTGGATCAGGGCAAAGCGCTTATATCGTTCAGCAAAGATAGCAATATATTTTTCGACATAGGGTTTATGAAACAGCCCGGTAATGGCAAAATCACTATTACCGATACCGGGAAGTTTTTCTATCGTGTTTATACCGGTACGGACCCCGATACGTCTGCGGATCTCGGTGAGGTCGTGCATCGGTCTGGAAAACTCCTTACGGTCAAAATAGTGCAGTTTCTCGCTTGAGATACCACTTCGGCAGATGGCCTGGGTGGTAACGCCACTCTTCGCCGGTTGAACAATGTCACCTGAGAGGACAAGGTTGAGTTCGGATGTTTCGAGGATCTTTGCCACCAGCGGAAAGAGATAGGGGGTCTTGAGTTTTCCGTCATAGGCGAATCCGAGTTCAATAGAATTCGGGACCGTTGATCGTTCGATACAGCTGTCATAGCCGCTAAGAGCACCTCTGAATTCGTCAATAGTTTCAGGTTTCAGCCGCCAGCCCAGTAAAAAAGCAGCGGTCTGTTCCGGGTAGATACTTCCGGAGAGTATCTGTAACATCGCATCTTTACTCTCGTCAAAGCTAAGCTCTCTGTTGCCTTTTGGGCCTGTTCCAACGGCTTTGATATAGTTTTTAAAATCCATACACTCTCTTTTTTTGATAGCTGATACTGCTGATATTACTCACTATTATCATCATAATACAGGCAGTTGTCTGAAAAAGTGTTATTGTTGAGTGGTATAGCGGGAATTGACACACGTCAAATTATTCTGATTTCGATTCAACTATAATCTTCTCAAACAACACTAAGGACAGAAAATGAGAAAAGTAATATTAACGGGTCTATTGGTGATGGGTGTCTCTTCACTTGCATTTGCAGACGCTACGGCAGTCTATAAAAAATGTGTCAGCTGTCATGGATCGGCCGGAGAAAAAGCGGCTTTAGGTAAAAGCAAGATCATCAAAGATATGTCTAAAGCGGAGATCGTTACTGCGTTAAAAGGGTACAAGGACGGGACATACGGCGGTCCGATGAAAGGGGTAATGAAAGGGCAGGTTGCGGCATTAAGTGAAGCAGACATACAGGCTATCGCCGACATGATCGGTAAATAGGCCTGATTTCTCTATTTACGGGCGGTTCTATACTGCCTTCGCTGTACAAATAGATTCTCACATAGAGTTTAACTGTGATCTCTCTTCTTCTACTTCCCCTGTTTTTAGGTTGAATCACGGTAAAATGTAAATATCTATGATGGTGATAATACAAAGGGAACAAGATGGATTTTACACGTGCCATTGAGATCGCTCCTAAGATCTATTGGGTCGGAAAATATCTGGAGAATGATCCGTTTCAGTGTCATCCCTATTTTATCGAGAATGGTGATGAATCCGTTCTTATCGACCCGGGTTCGATGTTGGAGTTTGAGGCGGTCGTTGAGAAGATCAATATCGTCAGCTCCCTGAAAAGTGTCAAATATATCATTCTGCATCACCAGGACCCCGATCTTGCGGCGGCAGTACCGGAGTTTGAAAAACTGATCAACCGTGACGATCTGCTTGTCGTCACCCATAGCCGGATGGTGCCTTTGGTCAAGCACTACATGATAAAGTCAGACTATTATGAGATAGACAAACGAGCGTTTAAACTGCAGGCCGGAGCCTTGGAACTGCAATTTCTAACAACACCTTATTGCCACTCACCGGGTGCCTTTGTCTCGTATGAGCCGGTGACAAAGACACTTTTTTCCGGCGATATCTTCGGTGGTATTGAAGAGTCCTGGGAGTTCTATGCACAAGAGGACTATTTTGACAAAGCCAGGCAGTTCCATGCGGAGTATATGCCCAGCAAGGACATCTTTAATTATGCGCTTTCAAAGATAGAGAGCCTGGAGCTTAACCTTATTGCGCCTCAGCACGGTTCAGTTATTGAAAAAGAGCTGATAGCGCCTTTGATAAGGCAGATGAAGGCGCTTGAATGCGGTCTCTATATCGAAGAAGGCTATAATGAGCAGCTGATCAATACTATTGATGCCTTAAAGAGAAAAGACAGTGCACTTTTGGAATCATTAAGCCATTTTCAGATCTTGATGGACACGATGCACGAAGCCGTCATCGTCTCGGCAGAGAACAATGCGATCATCGATCTCAATGCCGCGACCGAACATATTTTCACTACCATAAAACCGGAATTGATGAAAAAAAAACTGCTCGACCTCGTCTCGGAAAACTCTTTGGAACCTTTTAAAAAAGCGCTGTTGATGGATCAGTTCGATCCGTTTGAGGTCACATTGACCCGTCAAGACGGAAAGCCCTTTCCGGCATTGGTCGGCGGACGCAAAAGCTACCGCGACAACCGCCCCGTCAGAATTACGACGGTTATTGATCTGAGTGAGCTCAAAGAGAAGGAGAGCCTGCTGTTTCAAAAAGCGAAGATGGCAGACATGGGGGAGATGATCGGCAATATCGCCCATCAATGGCGCCAACCGCTTTCAATGATCACGATGATAATAGCGGTGCTGAAAGAGAAAAGTAGACGGCATATGCTCGAAGATGAAGAGCTTGGCATTAAGCTTGGTGAGGTGGAAACAAGTGTTCAGTACATGTCGGGAACGATGGACGACTTTATGAGTTTTTACCGACCTAACAAGACAAAAGAGGATTTCTCCGTATCGCATGCCGTCGAAAGAGCGCTGGAGATCATCAACCCCGGTCTTCGTGAGAAAGGTATTGCCCTGGTGTTTATGCCAAAGCATGACTTTTATGTGCATGGCTACATGAATGAATACACGCAGGTTCTGGTCTCGATTTTGACCAATGCAAAAGATCTTTTGATCCATAGAAAGGTGGCGTCTGCCTACATAAAGATCGAGCTCTTTGAAAAAAACGGGCGCATTATACTTGAGGTCAGTGACAATGCCGGCGGTATGAAAGAGGATAACCTGCATCGCGTCTTTGAGCCCTATTTCACGACAAAACATAAGTCTTCCGGTACGGGATTGGGCTTGTATATCTCCAAAATGATCATTGAAAACAGCATGAACGGAACACTGCATGTCGAAAATAGGGACGAGGGTGCCAAATTCACCATAGAGATGGAAAGGGTCATGGCAAATGAATGAGAAGATCAGCGATGTCTCGGTTTTGATAGCCGAAGATGAGAAACAGCTCCTCGACACCATGGTCGAGTATCTGCAACTTTTTTTTGAACATGTCTATACCGCTAAAGACGGTTTGACTGCCTACCGGACCTATGAGAGCAAAAAGCCGAACATCATTATCTCAGACATCAATATGCCCCATTTGGATGGGCTCTCCATGATAGAGAAGATCCGTAAAAAAGATAAAGAGACAAAGATCATTATTACAACCGCCCATTCGGAAAAAGAGAAGTTGATGCAGGCCATAGAGCTGCATCTGGTCAAGTACCTCATAAAACCCGTGCAGAGCGATCTTCTCAAGGAGCTGCTGCTCTCTCTGGTCGCTGAACTGCGTCAAAATTCGGCCCGGATCTATCTTAAAGAGGATTTCTTTTGGGATAAGAGCAGAAAGATGCTCTTTAAAGGTTCCGAGGCGGTCGCGTTAAAAGAGAACGAAAAAAAAGTGCTGGACCTGCTCTGCACACACGCCAACCGGACGGTCTCCGTCTTTGACATCTACA
Source organism: Sulfurimonadaceae bacterium (assembly GCA_041596355.1). Taxonomy (GTDB): domain Bacteria; phylum Campylobacterota; class Campylobacteria; order Campylobacterales; family Sulfurimonadaceae; genus Sulfonitrofixus. Next base: position 54,003 of record JBFHIS010000011.1, read on the forward strand.
ACCATCTTTATGAAGATCAGCCGGAGCGCGACTTCTCTTCCTACGCCGTGACCTCATTGATGAAGCGTGTCCGTCCCAGACTGCCGGCAGAGACTATAGCTACGGTCTATGGCGTCGGGTATATTTTGCATACCCGCTGAAAGTCGGCAAAGATTGTGGGTTTGACAATGTTTGACAGATTCTTTTTCTATACTTTCTGCAGAGGTGTCCTTTTAAGATTCAAAGCCTTAAGACAACGACGAAATTCCCTTGCGCACCTCTGACTGAAAAACGTCCTTGTCAGACTTCAAAAAAAACATACTATCGCTGCGTTTTAACCAAATTACTTTTTACCATAAACGTTGAACAGAGTTCCCACGTGACGTTTTGGAACAAAAAATCAAAACAAATAATTTGACAAGGTTTGACAAACTCTTTGTTTATACTTTTAGCAAGAGGTGCAGACAAAGCGCACATTTACTCCTAATAAATGTATTCTGCATTAAGACTGAGATCCTTGAGAATTATGCTGATTATTGAACTAAGAATTGGTGCACCTCTGACCCACACATAAAAATCCTTCCTTACCTTCCTAAAACAGGTTTTGTATGCAGAATGGCAAAATTATGGCTGATGACTTTTTTAACGCTCCTTTACAGATTGACACGATTTGACAACTTCTTTCTTTATACTTATTTGTACAACTTCCAAAGGACGATGATGATAGCAGAGATCTTAAAACGTGATGGTAAAAGTGAAGCGTTTGCTCCCTATAAAATCGAAGACGCGATTAAAAAAGCGTTTAAAAGTGAGAATGTAACGTATGACAGAAGTCTGTTTTTTCGTGTCCTCGACGGCCTTAAACCCAAACGTTTAGCCGCCGTTGAGGAGATCCAGGACCTGATAGAACGGGAACTCTACAAAGCACACTATTTTGATGTCATGAAATCGTTTATGCTCTACCGTCTAATGCATAAGATGAAGCGTGAACATACCTATGGTTTTAATGAAGATACGACCTACATCAATGCGGTACAGACCATCGAAGAGTACATCAACGGAACAGACTGGCGCATTAAAGCCAACTCCAATACGGGTTACTCCAACGCAGGTCTGGTGAACAACAGTGCCGGCAAAGTCATCGCCAATTACTGGCTGGACAAGATCTACTCGAAAGAGGAGGGCTATGCCCACCGTAACGGAGACTACCATATTCATGATCTCGACTGTCTGACCGGATACTGTGCAGGGTGGAGCCTTCGTGTTCTGCTGGACGAAGGCTTTAACGGGGTTCGCGGGCGTGTTGAGTCGGATGCTCCTTCTCATCTCAGAGAAGCCCTGGGGCAGATGGCCAATTTTCTTGGCATCCTACAGAGCGAGTGGGCGGGGGCACAGGCATTCAGCTCATTTGACACCTACCTTGCACCGTACCTCTTCAAAGATAAACTGAGTTACGCCGAGACTAAAAAAGCGATACGGAGTTTTATCTACAACCTGAATGTTCCGGCACGCTGGGGACAGAGTCCTTTTACCAACATCACGATCGACTGGACGGTGCCGGAGGACTTGAAAGAGCAGATCCCGACCCGAAACCAGCATCATCTTTTCACCGATCTGGATGATTATGGACTATTAATGGAGGCTTGGGAGAGAGGGGCGGAAGGGTTGACGCAGATGACCTATAAATATTTCCAGAAGGAGATGAACATCATCAACAGAGCCTTTTATGAGGTGATGACGGAAGGGGACAAAAACGGTCAGCCTTTTACCTTTCCTATTCCTACGGTCAACATTACGGAAGAGTTTGACTGGTATGGCGAGAATACGGACATCCTCTTTGAAAACAGTGCGAAGATCGGCTCCTCTTACTTTCAGAACTTTATAGGAAGCCAGTATCTTCGAGATGAAGAGGGCGCGTTGGTAGAAAACCCGGAAGCCTATAAACCGGGGCATGTCCGAAGCATGTGCTGTCGTCTGCAGCTTGATCTGAGAGAACTTCTTAAGCGCGGGGGCGGGCTCTTCGGGTCGGCCGAGATGACCGGCAGCATCGGTGTCGTTACCATTAACACGGCACGTCTCGGTTATCTATACGCCGGCGACAGTCAAGCACTCTATGGCGAGCTGGACAGATTGATGGAACTGGCCAAATCGACGTTGGAGAAAAAGCGTGTTTTCATTCAGGAGATGTACGACCGCGGACTCTTCCCGTACACTGCACGTTATCTGCCTGGCTTTAACAACCACTTCTCCACCATTGGTGTCAACGGGATCAATGAGATGATCAGAAATTTCAGTAAAGATACCTTGAGCATCACCGACAGCGAGGGCGAAGCCTTCGCCATTGCGCTGTTGGAACATATGCGGGCGAGAATGGTGGCATTTCAGGAAGAGACGGGCAACCTCTATAATCTCGAAGCGACTCCGGCCGAAGGCACGACCTACCGCTTCGCGAAAGAGGATAAAAAACGGTATCCGGAGATCCTGCAGGCGGGTTTTGATGAGAACATCTACTACACCAACTCGTCACAGATCGCGGCCAATTATACGGATGACCCTTTTGAAGCACTGGACCTGCAGGATGACCTTCAGTGCAAATATACGGGAGGCACCGTGCTTCACCTCTACATGCGGGAGAAAGTGAGCTCGGCTGAGGCGTGCCGCAAACTGGTGAAAAATGTCATCTCCAACTATAGACTGCCCTACATCACGATCACTCCGGTCTTTTCCATCTGTGAAACGCATGGCTATCTCAGCGGCGAGCATGAGTACTGTCCGCAGTGTGATGAAGCTCTGATCGCGGAATATAAAATGCATAATGCAGATGAAGCAGAAAGAGAAGGAGCGGCAGGATGAACGGAGACGGACAGAGCGATAAAAATACTAAAGGATTAACGATGACTAACCAGGAAATATTAACAAAGATGGAAGCAAAACGGAGTAAGTGTATTGTCTATACCCGTGTGATGGGTTATCACAGACCGGTTGAGAGTTTTAATATCGGTAAAAAAGGTGAACACGGTGAACGCAAACAGTTTGTTGAATCAGCACGATGCAGCGCCTAGACCTATCTATGACATAACCCCTTTCAGCACATTGGATTATCCTGATCATTTAAGCGCTATTATCTGGTTCGGTGGGTGTAACATGCGCTGTCAGTACTGTTATAACGCCGATATCGTCTTTTCAAAAGGGGGACGTTCTTTAGATGAAGCACTTACATTCTTACGCAAGCGAATCGGTCTGCTGGACGGGGTCGTGCTCTCGGGCGGCGAAGCAACAGCTTTTGAAGGGCTCGCTGCATTTTGCCGCGACATCAAAGCGCTCGGGTTTAAAATAAAGCTGGACACTAACGGAACGTATCCGAAAAGACTCAAAGCACTTCTGGCAACAGGTCTACTTGACTACATGGCTCTGGACTATAAAGCTCCTGAGAAAAAGTTTTACAGTATTACACAAAATCGGAACTTTACCTGTTTTACAGAGAGCCTTAATCTGCTTATAGACATGGGTATTCCTTTTGAAGTCAGAACAACGCTGCACAGCGATCTGTTATGTGAAGCGGATATTAATGCTATCGCCTATGATCTTGAAAAAAGAGGGTACCTCGGGACTTACTATCTACAAGGCTTTGTAGAGGATGTTGAAACGATAGGTCATATTAAGAATCCTAAAGGCAGTTTTGACGGAAGTAAAATCGTCTCAAAGTTGACAATCGCATATCGTTAATGACAATCACAAATGACTTTATGTGTAATGAAAGAGCTGAAAACAAATTCATACTTTATGGTTTAAACCACTGTAGCTGCTCTCGCAATTCAACGACTTTTCCTACGATGATCAGCGCAGGTGTCGAAAGTCCTGCTGCTTTTTCAACAATGGTATCTAATCTCCCCACGACGACCTGCTGATCTTTGGTGGTCCCCTTTGAAATGACGGCACAGGGGTAGTCGTCCGGTTTGCCGATCTCTATAAGTTTTTGAGAGATCTTTGCAAGATTGTGCAGTCCCATCAAAAAGATGATCGTGTCGTCAGATTCCAGCTTTTCCCAAGGGATCTGTGAATTTTCTTTGTCCGGAGACTCGTGCCCTGTGACAACGCGAAAGGAGACAGCAATGCCGCGATGGGTAACAGGAATACCTGCATAGGCCGGTACACTGATGGCAGAGGTGATCCCGGGAATGATCTCGAAAGCTATATTGCGTTCATGAAGGTAGGCTGCCTCTTCGCCGCCGCGTCCAAAGACAAAGGGATCTCCACCTTTGAGACGGACAACAGTGTCATGTTTCAGAACATTTTGATAGATCGTCTCATTGATCTCATCCTGTGGCATGATGTGCAGACCGTCTTCTTTACCGACATAGACAAACTCGCAGCCGCTTTTTGCCTCTTTGAGAATATCGGGATTGGCTAAACGGTCATAGATGATGACATCGGCTTTTTTGATAACACGAAAGGCTTTTAGCGTTAAAAGATCCATATCCCCCGGACCGGCACCTGTTAGATAAACTTTACCCATTAAGCTTCCTTCTTTTATTACCAGTATTTTACTCAATATTACTGTTACAGTATCCGTACCTCTCTTTATAAAAATATCTCTTTAATTTCAGGACAAAAAAAGTACGCTCGTTTAGATATAACTCTCCCAAGATAAGGAGCATCCGATATCTAAATGGTTGCAGAGTAGTTTAAAGAAGAAAAGTTGACTGTTTGGATTGGGTATGGATAGTGACATTGTAAAATGATTTAAAAAATATCAGTTTTGGGATAATAGATCTTTGTTGTGTTGATTAGAGCAGTTTATTAGGGGGAGGAAGAAGAGAAGTGCTCTCTTCCCGAAGGGTTATCGTTTCAGATCGTAAGCGATGCGGTTACGTTTGTCACGGAGTACAAAACGGTGGCTACTTAGTCTCTCTACTTTGTAGATACGGTGAATATCGGTATCCCGTGAGTGAACGTTACGCTGTACTTTTTTGATACTCATCATAAAGATGTTCTCTTCGCTTTTCCAGCTGCCCATAATAGTCAATGTACCGTCATCTTCTACTTGTTCCAGGGTGAAGTTTTTGTCAGCTTCGACGATGAGCGTGATCACTTTATCACTGCTTATCTGTTTCCATGTTCCTATCAGCTTCTGGTCAGAAACAGTCACTGGTTCAGGCGCTGCTTCTTCTTCATCTGCTTTGTCATCCTCAGCTACAATAGCCGGTGCAGCGATTACAGCTGCGGCAGGAGCTGCTGTTGCAGCTGATGCCGCGGGTACAGTTGTTTTAGCGGCTGCTTTTTGTGCGGCTAAAGCATCTGCTGCTCTCTTTTGCTCAGCTTCTTTTTTGGCAGCAGCATCTGCTTTTGCTTTTTTAGCGGCAGCGGCCTCTTTTCTCTTCTTCTCCTCAGCCGCTTTTTGAGCAGCGGCAGCGGCAGCAGCTGCTTTGGCTTTTTCTTTGGCAGCTGCGTCTGCTTTGGCTTTTTTGGCGGCAGCAGCCTCTTTTTTCTTTTTATCATCTGCAGCTATTTTGGCAGCTGCGGCAGCTACAGCAGCGGCCGTGGCTTTTGGCTTGGCGGCAGCTTTAGCGGCTGCATCTGCTTTGGCTTTATCTTGTGCCGCTTTTTTAGCAGCAGCTTCTCTTTTCTTTTTCTTTTCAGCGGCAACTGCAGCTGCAGCTGCCGCTTTTGCATCGGCTTCTTTCTTGGCAATAGCATCGAGTCGTGCTTTCTCTTTGGCTTCGGCTTTAGCTATAGCATCTGCTTTCGCCTGTTCTTTAGCTGCGATCTCTCGCAAGCGCTCAGCCTCAAGATACTCATAGATCTTCTCTTGCAAGACATCATCTCTATCGATACTTTTGTATCCGGCACCGGCAATCTCTTCTACCTTTGCTGTGTTATGTGTCTTTATCGCTTTTAATAAAGCACTTTTGAGTTTGGTCTCATCGTCGACGGCCATAGAGAGTTGTGTGAAAACAAGAGCATTAAGAAGTAAAAGAAATAAGGAAATACGCAAAGCTGGACTCACTTTATTATATTGCAAAGAAATTTTCAGACTCTGCCAATATAGAAATTAATTTTGCACCACGCACTGTCTGTTCGTAGCGGTTTACTGTAATCATACTATTCTAACATAAAATTTAAATGATAGCGGCTTCAATTATTATAATATTCTATATATTATGTAGAAAGTGGCTGTGATTTAGGCATATAATCATACTTTTGCATAATGAGGTGTAATATTCCTGGGTAAATATATATAAGTTTATATTGATTGAAATCGATCGACAATTGAGCTTGATAGCGGAAAGTTCGGGCAGTTTGAAATGTTCAAGTCCGGACGCAGATCCAATTGCCGGTTAATGGAAACAGAGACGTACCAATCCTATGATATGTTTAAACCGACGCTTAAAGAGAACCTTGTCTGAGCGGCCAAAATCCGTCCGGGTATGGACCCCGATTTCTCGGCCACGATTTTTAAGATGCTCCACCCTGACGACCTCCAGCATGCAGAGCTCTTTCCCGAACTTTATGTGTATATAAAAATCTATTAACAGCCGTAGATATAAAAAGCTTTTTTTTAAGACTTTTGTACACTCTTATACAATAAAGCCCATCCTTCAAAGCACTCTCAAAGCAATTCTTAAGTATAATCCAAAAATTTTGAAATTAAGAGGTACCGAATGAGTTCTAAACGTGTTTTAGTCAAGTTCTCTGGAGAAGCTTTAGCCGGCGAGAATGGTCATGGTATTGATACTCAGATCTTAAAATATATCGCCAATGAGATTAAAACACTGGTGGATAACGGTATCGAGGTCGGTATTGTAATCGGTGGCGGTAATATTATTCGCGGTGTAACAGCAGCACAGGACGGGATCATCCGTCGTACTGCCGGTGACTATATGGGTATGCTCGCGACAGTGATCAATGCTGTTGCAATGCAGGAAGCGTGTGAACATGCAGGTATGAAAGTACGTGTTCAGACGGCTATCAAAATGGAACAGATCGCTGAGGCATATATTCAACGTCGTGCGGTCCGTCACCTAGAAAAAGGGCGTGTTGTTATCTTTGCAGCGGGCACGGGGAATCCGTTCTTTACGACAGATACGGCTGCAACGCTTCGTGCGGTTGAGATCGATGCAGCGATGATCATTAAAGCGACGAAAGTCGATGGTGTTTACGACAAAGATCCAAACAAGTTCGACGATGCCGTCAAGCTTGACGTTATATCATACGACCAGGCAATGTCAGAGCATATCAGAGTGATGGATGACACCTCTATCGCCTTGGCAAAAGACAACTCTTTGCCGATCATTGTTTGTGATATGTTTAAAGAAAATAATCTTTTGGAGATCATCAACGGTGATCTTACAAATTGTTCAATTGTAAAATAAGGAAGAGAAGATGAGAACAGAAGAATTAACAGCAAAAGCACTTCAAACGGCTAATATCGACCCATATCAACTTGCGATCGCAGTTGCAAAACGTTCAGAAGATCTGCTAAACGGTGCCAAGAGCAAACTTAACGTTGATCTTAAAACGATGAAAGCTGCTGACCTGGCTCTTATGGAGATCGCAGAGGGTGTTGTACGTATTAAAGGTTTCGTTGACAACGAAAAATAATAGATGAGGCGATCGCCTCATCTTAACAATTTATCTATCCTGGCGGCTTTCTTTCTAAGCTTTAGCCGTCATCCCCCCCCCCTTTTTGACCTGACTTTCCACATCAATTAAACTAGCCTTGCTATAATTCATTTGAATAATTTTCAAGCACTGAAGTATGGACTACTCTGTTTATGCTTCAGTCTCTTATTTTAAGGATCAGAATGGATCAGGTCGATATTACTGCTATTCAAAGTACGTCAACTGTAGAGGAAGCCGTAGTACTTTTACAAGAGGCTATTGTGCTTAACGATCAGATACGGGATGCGCTCGCCTTTGCAACGGATGCCCATAAAGATCAGTTTCGAAAAAGCGGTGAGCCTTACATCATACACCCTATCCTTGTCTCGTCTATTGTTGCGAAGATCACCGAGGATGAGTCGATGGTCATGGCGGCCCTGCTGCATGACGTTGTTGAAGATACTCCGGTCAGTATTGAAGAGGTGAAAAGACGTTTTGGCGATGATGTGGCCCATCTTGTCGGCGGCTTGACGAAGATCGATTCTCTTCGCGATGCCAATCTTGTCAGCTCCTCTTCAGATGAAAAACTGATCGTTTCGGCACTGTCGTTTAGAAAGATGCTCTTAGCCTCTATCGAAGATGTTCGCGTTTTGGTCGTCAAACTGTGTGACCGACTGCATAATATGTTGACGCTTGAGGCACTTTCGCCACAAAAACAGGAGCGTATCGCCGAAGAGACTCTGGTCGTTTACGCTCCCATCGCCCACCGCCTGGGTATCTCATTTGTCAAGAACCTTTTGGAAGACTTGAGTTTTAAATATGTTTTTCCTCAGGAAGAGCAGGGAATTGACGCATATTTGAGTGAAAACTACCACGCTATCGAGCTGAAACTCAATGCTTTTCAGCAAGAGGTGACAAAACTCATCTTGCAAAACGGCTTTATGCGCGAAGACTTTCAGATACAAAGCAGGGTCAAACACCATTACTCCATCTATTTGAAACTGCAGCGTAAAGGTATCGGTATCGATGAGATACTCGATCTTCTAGCAGTACGTATCTTGGTCAAGAATCCGGTTGACTGCTACAAGGTGCTGGGTCTTGTCCATCTGCATTTTCAACCGCTCTCTTCACGATTCAAAGATTATATTGCGATTGCCAAAGAGAACGGGTACCAGACCATACATACGACGATCTTTCATGACAGCTCGATTTTGGAAGTGCAGATCAGAACGTTTGAGATGAACCGGACGGCTGAATTGGGTGTTGCTGCACATTGGAAATATAAAAGCGGCGGTAACAGTATTAACCTTGATTGGCTCAACAACCTGCAGTATCAGGACGAGACAGCCGAAGATTTTTACGAGATGATCAAAAATGATCTCTACTCGGAAGATATCACGGTTTTCTCACCGAAAGGAAAACCGTTTACACTGCCTCGCGGCGCAGTTGCACTTGACTTTGCCTACGCGATACACACCGAGATCGGTGACAGGGCTGAGTACTGCCTGATCAACAAAGAACGCAGTTCGCTCTTGAGCGAACTGCACAACGGGGATATTGTAAATATTCAGGCCGCTGAAGAGAAGATCACCCGCTGTTCATGGTTGGATGCCGTCAAGACAACGCGTGCAAAAAGTAACATCCGTGCCAACTGTAATCAACGTATACGTGCTATTGACCGTCAGAGCGGTCTGATGATACTGGTGGGTATCCTGAATCTTAAAGCGTCAAGGATCAAAGAGTGGTGTCATACAAACGGCACCAGTGACAACCGTGTCCGTTTAGCGCGGGATATTGACTATTTGAAAGAGACAGTGAACAATTATATTCATGATATTCAGATGAAAGGGCGGTTTACCCGTTTTTTGACCTCTCACCGTTTCAAACTCAAAGAGTACAATTTCGGTTCACTTGAACTCTACTCCAACCAAAACATCTCCGATGTGGTCTTTGACTACTGCTGCCACCCTAAAACAGGGGATGAGATCGTTGCCTTCAAGCAGGACTCAAAAGCGCATGTTCACCATAAGATGTGTAAACATGCGGCCAAGATGATGGATGAAGAGAACAAGATGTTGTTTGTACGCTGGCGAAAAGAGCGTATTTTCAATTATCATATGATCGTCAGTATGCATAATGCCAAAGGTGCCTTGGCCGGTTTTTTAACGTATCTTGCGAAATTAAATATAGAAATTAACAGTATTGAACTGGGAAAAGAAAAAGAGGAACATATTCGTTATTGTGAGCTCGAATTTCAGTCTTCGGAAGGCGATCTTAACCGTCTGCGCGCTAAAATAGAGCAAAAGATTAAAGTCATACAATTTTTCCGTACAGACGATGCATATCGAAATAAATAGAGACGAATATAGGATAGAGATGATTCAAGAAGCACTACAAGAGATACAACGCGGAACAGCAGAAATTATAGACAATGAGCGTATAGAAAAACTGTTGCAAGCCTATTTTGATGAAGGTAAGAGCTACACTGTAAAAGCGGGCTTTGACCCGACTGCACCTGACCTTCATTTGGGTCATACCGTTCTTTTGCATAAGTTGGCTACGTTTCAAAAATACGGTGCGCGGATCCAATTCCTTATCGGTGATTTCACGGCTCAGATCGGTGACCCTACCGGTAAAAGCGAAACACGTAAAAAACTGCTGCCTGCAGATATCGCTAAAAATGCCGAATCGTACAAAGACCAGGTCTTTAAGATCCTCGACCCGCAGAAGACCGAGGTGGTCTTTAACTCCGAGTGGATCAACCCGCTTGGTGCGAGCGGAATGCTTGAGCTGACAACGACCTTTAATGTTGCCCGTATGCTCGAACGCGATGACTTTGAAAAACGTTATAAAAGTGGTGTCTCCATATCGATCAGTGAATTTATCTATCCGCTTCTTCAAGGGTATGACAGTGTCCATCTTGAAAGCGATATCGAGATCGGCGGAACAGATCAGAAGTTTAATCTCCTGATGGGACGTCACCTTCAACGTGCTTATGAGACGGGCAGAGAACAGGCTGTCTTGATGATGCCGATCCTTGAAGGCTTGGACGGTGTCCAGAAGATGAGTAAAAGCCTTGGCAACTACATCGGTGTCGAAGATGCACCGAACGATATGTTCGGTAAGGTCCTGAGTATCTCGGATGAGTTGATGTGGCGCTATTATGAGCTTTTAAGCGCCAAGAGCCTTAAGCAGATCGAAGAGATCAAAGCCGGCGTGGCAGACGGTTCGATGCACCCCAAGAAAGTCAAAGAAGCGTTAGCATTAGAGATCACTGCGCGTTTCCATTCAGATGAAGCGGCAGAAAGTGCAAAAGCTGAATTTGACAAAGTCCATGGACAGAGCCAGATCCCGACCGAGATGGACGAATTTGAGCTTGAGGGACCGATATGGATCGCAAAAGCATTAAACGAATGCAAGTTGGAAGTGTCCACTTCGCAAGCACGACGCGATATTAAGCAAGGTGCTGTTAAAATAGACCAACAAAAAGTCTCAGATGAGCAGTTACAACTTGAGAGCGGCGAGTATGTACTTCAAGTAGGCAAACGCAAGTTTGCACGATTAAAGGTAATATAATGGCATTTGCACCGTTGAAAATTGGAAAACACATCATTGAGAAGCCTATCTTCCAGGGTGGAATGGGCGTCGGTATCAGTTGGGATCAACTGGCCGGAAATGTCTCCAAAGAGGGTGGTTTGGGTATTGTAAGCTGTGTAGGAACAGGCTATTACAATAACAAAGAGTTTTCACAGAAACTGGTTTCAGACCGTCCTTTGGATGTCGCAAACTTTTACTCATATTCCGGGTTAAAAGCGATCTATGAGAGCGCCCGCAAGATCTGTGGTGACAAACCGCTCGGTGTCAACATTCTTTATGCCATTAATGATTACGGACGGGTCGTTCGTGATGCCTGTGAGATCGGTTTTGATGTGATTGTGACCGGTGCCGGACTGCCGACAAATATGCCGGAGTTCACCGAAGGGTATCCGGATGTGGCACTTGTGCCGATCGTCTCGTCGCCTAAAGCACTCAAGATCATCGCCAAGCGTTGGCAAAAACGTTATAACCGTCTTCCAGATGCCGTTGTTCTCGAAGGTCCTAAAAGCGGCGGACACCAAGGATTTACGTATGAGCAGTGTGCGATGGAAGAAAATCAACTTGAGAACCTTGTTGAACCGGTCGTTGCAGAAGCGAAAGAGTGGGGCGGTATGCCGGTTATCGCAGCCGGCGGTATCTGGGACAAAAATGACATCGACCAGATGATGGGACTCGGTGCTTCCGGTGTTCAGATGGGTACACGTTTTATCGGAACGCACGAGTGTGATGCCCACGCTAACTTTAAAAAAGTACTGCTGAATGCCAAAGCAGAAGATATCATTCTTATGGGTTCACCGGTCGGTTATCCTGCCCGTGGCGTCAGAACAAATCTTACCGGTCTCATAGAGACACGTACCGGTCCGGACATCAAGTGTATCTCCAACTGTGTTGCTCCCTGTCATCGCGGGGTAGAAGCGAAAGAGGTCGGTTTCTGTATTGCAGACCGACTGAGTGATGCTTATGAAGGCAATATTGAGTTCGGACTTTTCTTCTCCGGGACGAACGGCTACCGTCTTAATGAACTTATCTCGGTCAAAGAGTTAATGGACAAACTGACAGAAGGTGAATAACGCATAATGCTGCGTCCTCTCCTTTTTCTGCTACTGACAGCAACACTTCTTTTCAGTGCATCGGCCCAGCAAGAGCTAGACGATGCCAAACAAAATCTCTACTCCTCTTCTAAAGAAAAACAGTTCAAAGCGTATGATACCTATAAACGACACTATCTCAACGCCCTGATCGAAGGAGATGTGAAGCGACAAAAACGTTGTTTGGACGGCATCTGTATCGCCGGTGAAAAACTGCGCATCGACATCAGTGCCTATGCGAAAAAACGTCAAAAACTTGAGTCTGAAATGGCATCGAACAAGGGTGTGGCGGACTATAATACAAATCGTACAGCGATCAAAACAGAAAAGATCAAATCAGCTGCACCGCTTAAAGAGAGTGATGTCAAAATCCGTTCCCAACATGCGCTCAGCGGTTTTACCTGGGAAGGAAACGCACTTGTTCTCGACTTTGATTTCAGGCTGAACGAGAAGGATGTCAACTACTTTAAATTAAGGCCTGAAGGCAACAAAGGCTATCGATATATATTTGATGTCCATGCCATCGTCTATAAAAAACCGGTGATCAAACATAAAGAGATCAAGCGTATCTCCATCTCACAATACAAACGAGATACGATCCGTATCGTCATCGAAAGCCAAAAAGAGTTGAAACCGCGTTTTAGACGTGACGGACATTCGCTACTCATTACGCTGGGTGTATCAAAGGTCCTCGCACCAAAGGCAAAACAGATGCCGCGTGTGACGAAGAAGAACAAGCTCATTGTCATTGACCCCGGTCACGGAGGACGTGACGGTGGTGCGGTAGGGTTTAAAAAATATCTGGAAAAAGATATTGTCCTGCAGATATCAAACCGTCTTGCCAAGCTGTTACGCGAGGAGGGCTACCGGGTCAAGATGACGCGTGACAGAGACAAGACCCTCACGCTTAAGTGGCGTACCAAATTTACCAGAAAGATGAAGCCGGACCTTTTTCTCTCCATTCATGCCAATGCAGTACCAAAAAAGAACGCGCATAGAGCCCGCGGTATAGAGATCTATTATCTCGACCCCAAGAAGGGTTCAAAACGTTCAAGCCGGCTGGAGCGCAAAGAGAATGCCGCCGATTATAAAGCAATGGACAGAAGTATGAGTGAACTCTTCAGTGCAACACAGAGTCGTGCCAAAGTGGTAGAGTCCAATTTTTTGGCGATTGACCTGGGACAGAATGTTGTCAGTCGTCTCAGAGACAAACAATACAAGGTCAAAGATGCAAAGGTCGCCGGAGGCAACTTCTGGGTACTGGTCGGGGCTACTTCTGCAGCGGCTCTCGTAGAGGTCGGTTTTGTCTCACACTCCAAAGAGGTGAAGATGCTTGTCAACAAACGCTATCAACAAACGTTTGCCGAAGGGTTGGCAGATGGGGTTGATCAATATTTTATGAATAAAGAACGGCGTTAGAAGCAGGCTCCGTCGAAGCATCAGTCAGCTGTCTCATCTATTCAAATAGAACACGAAGCCCTTCGATGTTAGGCACTTTATAACCGTTACTTCCTTTTTCAAGCAGACCCAATATAGAGAATTTTTTAAGTGTACGGGAGAGTGTCTCCGGTGTCATATGCAGATCTTCGGCGATCTGATAGTTTTTGAGTTCATTCAGAATATCTTTGTGCTCATAAAGATATTTGGCAAGTCGTGCTGTTGTATCCAGGACAATGTTTAGATCGATCACCTCTTCAAGCTGCTTGATCTTTTTAGAAAGTGATTTGATAATCGTTACTGAGACCATCGGATTATGCATAAAGTTCTCTTGAAAACGTTTAAAGTCGATCATGATGACGGTTCCGTCTGTCTCAAATGAAGCGGATGCCGGATAGGGGATCTTTTCAAAGGTCGCCATTTCAGCGATAAAAGATGTGGCGTGTATACGCCTCATGATCACTTCATTGTTTTTAAGATCGGTTTTGTAGATCTTGACTACGCCTTCGACCAGTAAAATAAGAGACGACGACTCCTCTTTTTCATAAAAAAGAATACTCCCTTTTTTGTAAGAGACTTTTTTTGAAATCTTCTGAAGCTCTTTAAACTCTTCATCGTTGAGGCTCTCAAAAAAATAGTGTGATTTTAGATCTAGCATAGCTGCTCTTTGTATACACAGTTGTAAACTTGTTTGACCGTGCTTTTTTATTGTAGTAGGAGTGATTATAGCATTAAAGTGTCAAAAAGATATTGTCAGTTTTTGACAAGGCAGCGTCAAGATAGGCAACGGTGATCCAGCTGATTTGAAAGGTGTGGGGTAAGAGAATTATAAAAGTGGAAGAACCTGTTCGAAACAGGCGTTAATTACTTTTGTAATCCAGTTTTCCGGCAATAGACTCTTTTGCATGAATGAGGTTTTCGATCTGCATTTTGACCTTGTCATAGCGAAATTGCTCTTTAAACCCCTGTATACGGCCGCCGGCAGCATTGGGGTGTCCACCTCCGCCGGCCCACTCTTTAGAGATCTGTGCAACATTGACTTTGTTATTGGCACGAAGGCTCATAGTCCCGCGTGTAGAGACATCGACGATGAAGTCATACTCCGGGTATGTCACCAAAAATCCGTTTCCGATAATCGAGGTATTGCCGACACCGTAAGAGAGAAAACCTTTGTAGCCTTTGTAATAGATCGTCATTGTCTGCATTTTCGTTCCGAGCAGTTTGACAATAAACCGTGTTGCGAGGTTGTCAAGGGTGTCATCATGCTCTTCACGGAAAAAGTTCTTTTTGAGCGTATGTATCTTCTCGTCTAAAAGGATGTTGGCATTTTCAACGTTGACCATCTGTGCCGCCTCTTTCAGCAGAGCGACTTTATACTTGCGGTCTTCATCACCAAAGACAACACGATTGAGCTCGCGTGTCTCAGTGACAAGACGCATACAGACTTTTCCGTATTCAAAATTTTCGACTTGATCCTGATGCCAGAGGTCAACGGCATCGACGACGGCAACATATTTTGCCATCCATTCCGGTTCATTGAGCTCAAAGAACTCCTTGGCATATTCGTAGGTGAGTTTGGTCGCACACTTCTCGGTGTCCAGGAAATACCATGCATATTTATTGGCACACTCCTGCCCGCTGCCATGATGATCACGTAGAGTGATCGTGATCTTTTTACCGCTTTCATTGAGTCTATCGACCTCTCTGTTAAGCCATTTCGCTTCATCTGCCGTCAGGTTAAGGTCGGTAATAAAGATAAGAGAGGGCTCACTGCTCTGTTTGAGCTTTTCGAGTATCTCATTGAGCCGTTCGATGACTTCGGCACCATAATTGGCATTATAGGAGTGGATCTTGTACGGGGTATACTCCATAATAAGCTGACAAGAGTAGCCATCAAGGTCAATGTGGGAAAGGTGATAGATCGTAGGCTTCAAAATGGTCCTTTGAGATGAAGAGTATTTAGTCCTGGAACAAGAATTTAGCGTTCCATAATGTCAGCGAGGGTCAACTGTTCAAGAAAGTCGTCGATCTTTCCCTGCAGGCGGTTTAAAAATGGCCAAATGGAGCAGGCGGATGCCTTCTCGGACGGGCAGTTGTTTTCACTTGATGCACAATCAAAGACAGCAGGTGATTTGCCTTCAGCGGCACACATAATGTCGTGAACCGAGATCTCTGTACTCTTCTTGGCCAGAGCAAAACCGCCGTTGGCCCCTTTGTAGGAGTTGAGGATCTCTTTGCGTGCCATTGACTGGAGTATCTTGGCCAAAAAACTTTTTGAAATATCCAGCTCACGAGAAAGTGTTTCAGCATCCATAGGTTTTTCTGCTTTTGCCAACATAATAAGTGATAAAAGAGCGTATTCGCTTGCACGGGTCATTAACATAGGTTATCTCGGATAATTTTTGTATGATTATAGCACAAAAGTCTCTGCTTCGGTGCACCTTGCACTGGAACTCACCTCTCGACGTACCGATGTACGCCTTCGGATTCACTCCAGCACAACCTGAGACTTTTGTCTGATTTGGATGAGCTGGGTCTGCCCCCTTGGGTATCGCCATCTTAAAAAAAGCAGTGGTTTTGTTCGTAATTTACTGCTCTTTTTATAAAAGGTGAACTCTTTTGATAAAAAAAGATTTTTTTCGCTATAATTCGCGTCCAACAATTACAGCTACGTGCTTGATTGAAATTTATATACCCTTATGGAGGCTATTATGGCTTTAGATGCGGCGAAAAAACAAGAAATTGTAAGCAAATTCGGAAAAAATGAGACGGACACTGGTTCTTCAGAAGTTCAAATTGCACTACTAAGTGCTCGTATTACAGAGTTGACTGAACACCTTAAAACGTTCAAAAAAGATCACGCTTCACGTCTTGGTCTACTTAAACTAGTCGGTCAACGTCGTCGTTTGATGCGTTACCTAAAACGTACAAACAGAGAGAGCTATATGAAAACGATTGAAGCACTTTCAATCCGCGACAATATCTAATTCTCTTTAGCAGCGCTATTGCGTTGCTACCCCTCTCCTTAACCTTCTTAACCTCTATTTTTACAACACTTTAAAGACACCTGACGATCAATATTATGATATAAACAGTGACCGCATAAAATGAGTAACAGATAGCATCTCTATTTTATAGTCCGGATATATTATATATATTAAACGCAATGTAGCTATAGTATTAATAATCAAGTATTGTCATGAAAGATGGGGTGGGTTTGCGTAATTATTTAGTTGCTATTGTCTTAGTATTAACATTTTTCTCAGGCTGTGAAGTCTCCTATAAGTCCCGTGCAGAGAGACTTCAAGACAAAAAAGTGATTGCATCTGCTTCTGCATGCCACGACGAAGAAGACAAAGCAAAAGAGCTCGCCTTGGCAGCGTTGAGTGACGCCACCCATCTTCCCTCTCTTTCTGAATTTAGTGACCTTAGACGTACTTCCGGGGAGAAGGCATTCTGTTATGAAGCCGTTTTGAGATATAAAGAGTGGTCTGCATATCTGCAGGACCTTCAAACACAGAGAACAAAGATCAGCAGCTCTATTACCGATCAAAATAATAGTGTCCTGTATGATGAAAAAGCCGCACTGATCGAATCTCTGCAAGCAGAACAAAATGCATTTAATGAAGCGCTTGCAAATGTAAATTCGATCGCCCCGAGTGGATTGGCTCCTTTTGATCTGAACCAGACGGCATTGGAAAACGCCATAAATGCGGTACCTTCAGTGGGTATAGCACTCATTGAATGCAATCGACACAGTAATTATAAGTGTCAGGTCGGCTTTATCTCCAAGGTCAAAGATGAGTCTAAAGAGTTTCGTTATTACTGGGAGTTTGGTGATGGTGAAGTGTCGACAAGAAGAAACCCCTTACACACCTATCCCGAGGTTGGCGAGTACAATGCAACACTACAGGTACAAGATAGCGATGACGTCAACAACAGTACCGCCATTTTAGTCAAAGTCGAAGCATCAGAAAAACCGGTTGCGCTGTTCAATACGAAGCGTCGTACTTATACAGCGCAAAAACGTGTTGATTTTAAGAACATGTCGTACTCTCAAAAAAGCAAGGTCGTCAGCTATCAATGGAGTTTTGGCGATGGCTACAAGTCGTCAAAACGTAGCCCAAAACATGTCTATACCAAAGCGGGTGAGTATATTGTTGTATTAAAGGTATGTAATGCAGAAAAGTTTTGTACGATAGCATCAAAGAAGATCGTCATTACACCAAACAAGGTACTTATCGATGCTAAAAAAGGGATCAAAATAGAAGAGTATATCGCCAAAAACGGTCAGCCTTCAGAAGAGATAGTTAAAAAGAACGCTTTAATGTCGGCGTATAAATACGGTACGATCTGGCTGCTCACAAAACGAGGCAAGATAGAGTGTGCGGTAAAAGATACAGGTCTCTCTATCAACTTGATGGGACAGCCTAAAAAATGTTATTGGCACGAGCGGAATGCCAAGCAGTATATGGTTGAATTACAAGAAGAAGATTAGGCGTCTTGTACTATCAAGAGAGGTAGTGGTACAGAGCGAGGATGGCCGTAGACTTCTTTAATGGTCAAGATACTCTGCGATGATCTCTATCTCTTCATTCGTTACACTATCGCTCATGGAGGGTATGAGCCCAAAACGCTCTTTGGAAGCAGTGCGTTTTCACCGAGGCTATTGAAAGCGTTTTCGTTTTGTGATGATCTCATCTTGAAATTGTAAAAAAGCTGAACGGGAGGCGATCTTGACAGCGTAAGCAGGGTCTTCGTCGTAACGGCCGAAATTAGCGACACCTTTGCCGTGGGCATAGGTGGTGAAAAGTTTTTGATTGTCGGCATGCAGCACATCAACTTTCAAGATCATATCAAACTTGGTAGGCTGCCAGTCAACGTTAGAGTTGGAGATGGACATCGTTTCGATTGTCGGAACAAAGATAAAGGCTATCTTCTTTTCGCCGATCTTGGCATCATCAGGAGCATCTATTTTATAGACGTGGGTAAAGACATTTTCCAGCACCTTTTTTAAGGATGCTTCGGTGTCTTTATAGGGGGTGTACCTAAGCTGGTCATTATTGCCGCCCGGTGTCGTGACCCTGGCTTCATATCGTTCAGCCGGAATATAATAGGCGACCGTTCTGTCTATGGTAACCGGCCGCGTTTTTTTGATGTGGGAGAGTTCGGGCGCTACAGAGATGTCATGTACACAGCCGCTCATCATCAACAACGTAAAAAGCGATAAAAGGATTTTCGGCATCTACTGCTCTTTTAAAAAGATCTCTTTGGCCCGTGCAAGATCTTCTTTGGTGTCGATACCAAAACCGGTACTGGCCACTTTGACCATTGAGATCTTTTTACCATGGTAAATAGCACGCAGCTGTTCCAGCTTTTCAATATCTTCGATCGGTGCGTCATCCAAAGCGCAGAATTGGTGGAGACTTTTCTTAGTAAAACCGTAGATACCGATATGGCCGAAGTAGGTGGCTGAACCGCTACGGTTATAAGGGATCTGTGAACGGGAAAAATAGATAGCATTATGATCGGCATCCATAACGACTTTGACCAGGTTCGGATCTTCTGCGGCTTCGGCATTAATAGCATTGTAGCAGCTGCCCATTATAAAATCGCGTTCCTCTTCTTTGAGTCTGTTAAGGCGATCCATCAGAGAGATGAGGACTTCAGGCTCAATAAAAGGTTCATCAGCCTGGATATTGATGACCAGTTCGTTATCAGCGATATCAAGAAGCTGTGCACATTCATTAATACGGTCTGTTCCGCTTTTATGTGTCGTTGAGGTGAGCATGGCGTTAATGCCGTGACTTTTACAGATCTCTATGATCTTCTCATCATCAGCAGCAACGACAACATTGTCAAGGTGCATTACCTGTTTTGCCGTCCGGACGACCATCGGCAGTCCACCGATATCTGCTAAGACTTTATTGGGAAAACGGGTTGAAGCCATACGGGCCGGAATGATGATCATGAAGTGCCTTCTATTCACCCTAGTAGGGTATAATTTGAGTAATTATAACATAGCTCTTGAGAGGCTAACGAAAAGGAGAACAATGCTGTTTTATCAGCCAGAAAGCGGTTACCGTTACAACAGTGATTCTCTTTTTCTATATGACTTTATCTCTTCGTTCAAACCGCGGGGGCGTATGCTCGATGTCGGTGCCGGCAGCGGAGTCGTAGGTCTTTTAGTCGCCCGCGACAATCCGAAGGTCCATCTGGAAGCCGTTGAAAAGCAGGATACTTTCGTCTTCCTGGCGACAAAAAATGCTGCAATCAACAAGATCCCTTATACGCTGCACCAAAGCGATTTCCTGGAATATGAAGACAGTAAGGGCTATGAGTATATTGTTTCCAATCCGCCGTTTTATCATGAAGGTTCCTCGCGCAGCGAAGATGAGATGATCCATACGGCGCGTTACAACATTCATCTTCCGATCGAGAAGTTTGTCAGGAAAGCGGCATCGCTTCTACGTCCGCAGGGCCATTTTATCTTCTGTTACGACGCCCAGCAGTTCGGGCTTTTGTGTGCAGCTCTGGACAACGCGAAATTAAGAGTTGTTGATGTACAATTCGTCCACTCTAAACGTGACAGAAAGGCCTCCTTAGTGATGGTACATGCACGTAAAAACTCAAAGTCGTTGATGAAGGTGTGGCCACCTTTTTTTGCTTTTGAGGGTGAGACATATTCGACTGAGGCGGCGGCTATCTACTCTAAAGCGAGGACACATACATTACGATGTCAGATCTAATTAAACAAGACGGTTTTGACTTTGCATTTGTGCCGTCGGCCTGTGACACCTGTGAAGGCCGCTGCTGCACCGGTGAAAGTGGCAATATTTTTGTCTCACCGCAAGAGATATCTGCCCTGTCAACGCACCTGAAGATGGACGAGAAACTTTTCCGGTCAACCTACCTGTTGAAAAAAGGGTATAAGTTCTCGTTAAAAGAGCGTATTGTCGGGATGTCGCATGACTGTATCTTTTTTGACCGTAAGATGGGTGGCTGCGGTGTCTATGAAGCACGGCCGATGCAGTGCCGCACTTTTCCTTTTTGGGACTATTTCAAGACCCATTTAGGCGAGTTGAAGCGCGAATGCCCAGGAATTGTTGATGTATAAAACACTACTTTTGACATTGTTGGTGTTGACCATGTTCAGCGGCTGTTCACACCTTACTACTTCTACAGCGACAGCCCAAAAAAATGAGCGGATGTACATTGATGAAAATACACTGGTCCTTTTTGCGCTTGATGCCGAAACACGCAATAGCAATGCTGAAGCGGTCGGTTACTATGACCTTCTATATCAAAAGACAGGCAGCGGACTCTATAGAGACCATGCGATCATGGCCTTGGCAAAAGGCGGTTACTACAATGATGTTGAGTCACGCCTTGAAGAGAGACGCCAAAATGGTGAACAGCTCTCCTATGTGAACCGCCGTTATCTGATCATAGCCTTTTTGGCCAAAAAAGATATCGCCAACGCAAGAAAAGAGGCGCTCGCTTTAGTCGAAGAAAACAAGGCAGAGCAGAGTTATATGGTGTTGGCGGAGGTCTACCTGGCCGAAAAAGATTATGTTCAAGCATTGGCAACACTGGAAACGGCCTATTGGCTCAATTATTCGGAACAGGCTCTAGACAAGATCGCTGTCATCACCTATAACAATATGAATAACCCCTACCAGGCGATAGCCCGAATAGAGGAACATAACAAAAACCTTGGTCCCTCGCTGCTTTTAACCAAACGTTTAGTGGCATTTTATAGTGATCAACGCGATGAAGAGGGGCTGTTGAAAAGTTATCCGCAGCTCTATGAGTTGGAACCGACAGAGTACAATGCAGGGATCTTGATACAACTTTACTGGAATGCGAACAAAGTGCAGGAGCTGAAAAAGTTTTTGGAACGCACCCATTCAAACGACGAGTTGTTGTTAAAGATATATACCAGCGAAAAAGCGTATACCAAAGCGATACCTCTCTCTCAAAAACTGTATGAAGAGACCGGAGAGATCGACTATCTTGGACAAAAAGCGATCTATCGCTACGAAGCTGCCGATAAGCGCGATAAAGCACTGCTCGACAGTGTGATCGCCGATCTTACCAGGGTCGTTGAAGTCAAAGAGACCAGCTATTACCTGAACTATCTCGGTTACTGCTTGATCGAATATGACCGGGATGTCGATGCGGGAATAGCCTATGTGAAAAGAGCGTTGGTGATCGAGCCTGATTCCGGCTATTTTATCGACTCGCTTGCCTGGGGTTATTATAAGCAGGGCAACTGTGCGAAAGCAAATGAACTGATGCAGAGAGTCGTTGAACTGCTCGGTGCCGATGACCCCGAAGTTAAAGCCCATATTAAAGCAATAAACACGTGTATAAAAAGGAAGAGTAAAAAATGATATTAGATGAGATTATCGCCAAGACCAAAGAGGACCTGGCCATTCGAGAAAAAGAGTTCTCCATGGAGTGGTTGGGGCGTTCACTTGCTTTCAACGCACGTGCACCGCGTGACGTGATCCCATATCTGAAATCGACCGAAGAGGACAAGTACCGAATCATCGCCGAAGTCAAAAAAGCAAGCCCTTCCAAGGGTGTGATCAGAGAAGACTTTGACCCTCTGGCGATCGGTCAAGCGTATGAGAGAGGCGGGGCAAGTGCAATCTCTGTATTGACAGAGCCACACTATTTTCAGGGAAATCTGGAGTACCTTTCGGGTCTGCGCCGATATGTCGGTATTCCTCTGCTGCGTAAAGATTTTATCGTCTCCGAATATCAACTGGTTGAGGCTTTGGTCCACGGTGCAGACTTTGTGCTGTTGATCGCAGCTGCGCTCTCTCGCAAAGAGCTGAAGCATCTGCTTAACTATACGCGTCACTTGGGTATGGAAGCACTTGTAGAAGTGCATGACAAATCGGACCTTACAAAGGCGATCTTTGCCGGTGCTGACATTATCGGTATCAACCATCGTAATCTGCAGACGTTTGAGATGAACATGAATCTCTCTTATGAGCTTATTCCGCTCATTCCTAACGGTAAGATCATTGTGGCAGAGAGCGGTATCTATGAACACGGGCAGTTGGAAGATCTCAACAAAGCCGGTGTAGATGCCTTCCTGGTCGGAGAATCACTGATGCGTCAAGATGATGTAGAGAGCGCTGTGCGTTGTCTTAAAACAGGTGAATGTTAATGCGATATCTATTTCTATTTGCAGCAACGCTGCTGCTTTTTACAGGATGTTCTACTTCACCGGACGAGAGTGTTCCGCCAAAAGCCAAACATGTCAGCAGCTCACCGCATATGGATTACAGCGCCGATAAAAACGGTAATGCGCTGGTTGTTCCGACCTATTTTGCAGACGGTATGGCTGACAAAGACCATGACGGTGTCGAAGATGGCAAGGACCGTTGTATCGACACACCCATCGGTGTCGATGTTGATGCAGGGGGTTGTGCATATGACCGCGATAAAGACGGTGTGAAAGATTATGAAGATGAATGTCCGAACTCAATGCCGCATGCCAAGATCAAAGCGGACGGTTGTGCGGACTTTGTCTCATTTAACCTTTACTATGCACCGCGTGTCAATGAGATAACACCGAAATCGATGTCCGTCCTTGAAAAAGCAGTCGGCTTTTTGAAAGAGCACCCTGAGTATAAGGTCAAGATCATCGGTCATACCGACAATGTCGGAGATGCTGACTATAACATGAAACTCTCTAAAGACCGTGCTGAAGATGTCTTAAAACTCTTTAACCGAAAAGGGATCAACTTTAACCGTTTAGAGGCTGTCGGCAAGGGTGAAAGCGATCCTGTCGAGAGCAACGATACGGATGCCGGCCGTGAACTTAACCGCCGTATCGAGGTTGAACTTTACCTGTAAGACTTTCCCCTAGCAGCTTGAAGAGCTGCTGCTCTCCGTTTTAACTTTTCCCCAAAACAGTATCTTTATTTCCAATCAAAATCGGATCGAGACGTAGAAACTCAAATCAAAGGTCATATCATCCGAAAGAAAGTTGTTTCTTCTGTAGAGAACATAAGAGGGCTTTGTCGTTGTTTCGTATTCACTTTTGGGAAGCCACTCATGATAGACCCAGTGGATGAACTTCAGACTGTCACCGTGTTTGCCCTGCAGGTCGAAGCGGGCATAGATACCGTCCGAGATCATGAACTTCGGCAGCCGGTCGCTCTCTATCTCCTTTGCGTCTTTAGGCACAATGCAGGCGATGTACTGGCACTCATCGAGAGGGGTAATGGTGGGGTTGTCATGGAAGAGGGCGATCTCGTCAAAGTGACCGATCTCCTGACCCATAGCCCAGGTCTGAAGCTTCTGCCAGGTCTGTCTGATCGTCGGACCGTACCCTTTGTGGCGAATGTAGTAGCTCTCTATTGCGGGCATCTTGACAATGGTCGGTTCCATACCGCTGAAGTCGGCTGTTGATCTGCCCGCAATTTCGGATTGTTGGAGAATCTTGTTCGAGTAGCTTTTGTATCCGCCGCTTCTCCACGCTTTCGGTGTCATCTCAAATCGTTCTCTGAAGGCTTTGATGAAGGAGGAGTGCGAACTGTAACCGCAGCTGTTAGCGACATCGGAGATGGTGGAGTATTTGTTGGTCAAAAGCAGGTTGGAGGCTTTTTGCAGACGGATCGATTTGATACTTTCATAGATGTTCTTGCCAAAGGCCTCTTTGAAGATACGGTGCATGTGGAATTTGCTTACGCCGAGGTCACTGCTGAGCTCTTCTATATCGATGTGCGTATCGATATGGGTATAGATATAGTACATAATATCGTTGGCAATCTTGGTCCGTTTTTGGAGAGTCTCTTTTTTCATAGCTTTATTATAGCAATATTAAACAACTTTATAAACACATACAGATCACATTAGAAGCAAGAGAGATTCATTAGCATCGCAAGTAAGATAAAGAAATAATATTTGTAAAATCCTACAATACTTCCATCATTTTAAAAAGGTGGAAGAGAGATGGAAAAGATCACAAAAATACTGGTCGCCAACAGAGGTGAAATAGCGCTTCGGATCATCCGGGCCTGTAGAGAGCTGGAGATAAAAAGCGTTGCCATGTTCTCGGAAGTCGACATCGAAGGGATCTGGGTCAGGAAAGCCGATGAGTGCTATCCGATACTCGGGAACCCTATCGAGGCCTATCTGGACTATGATCGGATCATCTCGCTGGCGCTTAAAGCCGGCTGTGAAGCGATCCACCCGGGTTACGGTTTTCTCTCCGAAAATGCTGATTTCGCCGAAGCCTGTAAAGAAAACGGCCTGATCTTCATCGGGCCGAAGGCAGAACATATTGCTCTCTTCGGGGACAAGATGGCCTCAAAAGTCGCCATGAAAGCGGTCGGTGTGCCGGTGCTTGAAGGAACGGATGAGCCGGTCAGCAGTCTGGAAGAGGGGGCACGTATCTCAAAAGAGATCGGCTTTCCTGTCATCATTAAAGCGGCGTTCGGCGGCGGCGGAAGAGGGATGCGTATCGTCAGGGAAGAAAAAGAGTTTGATGCCCTTTTCGAGTCGGCGACCTCCGAGGCTAAGAAATATTTCGGCAGGGGCGAGATGTTTATCGAAAAATATGTTGAAAATCCGCGCCACATCGAGGTGCAGGTCATTGCCGACAAATACGGCAAAGTGGTCCATCTCGGCGAACGTGACTGCTCCATTCAGCGCCGCCACCAGAAGGTGATCGAGATCGCACCTTCGCCGAGACTCAACGATACGGTCAGACAGGCGCTTTTTAAGATCTCGATAAACGCTATGCTGGAGCTGGGATATGAGAGTGTCGGTACTATTGAATTCCTTGTGGATGAAGCGGATAACATCTATTTTATCGAGATGAACACACGGGTACAGGTCGAACACCCGGTAACAGAGCTGATCTCGGGTATCGACATCATCCAGCGGATGATCGAGATCGCGGAAGGGGACCGACTCCGTTTTACCCAGGATCAGATCGTCTTTCGAGGTTATGCCGTTGAGTTCCGTATCAATGCAGAGGACCCGAAGAACAACTTTTTCCCTTCGGTGGGGAAGATCACCAACTATATGGCGCCGGGCGGTCCCGGGGTCAGACTCGATACCAGTCTCTATGCCGGCTATACGATCCCGGGCAATTATGACTCGATGATCGGTAAGCTGATCATCTGGTCACTGGACTGGGAAGGAGCTGTCAAAAAAGCGAAACGGGCACTGGATGAGTTCTATATAGACGGGGTCGTAACCAATATTCCTCTTCACAGAGAGATATCAAGGGACCTGGATTTCATAGAGGGGCGGTTCGATACGGGCTACCTTGACAAGAAACTTCCTCTCTTTAACCTCGAGGCGGTCGACCACATGAAAGCGGAAGAGGAACGTATGGCGCAGATCACCGGGCTTATCGAGACGATTACAAGCAACAAGATCAACATACGGCACTAGGTTCGGTCTACGGCTTACATCTTTGGAAGGAGTCGACATCGTCATCAAGCTGCACGGGCTGCATCGTCGAGCCGCTCGCATATCGGAAGACAACTCCGGCGAACAGTCCCAAAACGGCAAATCCTGCCACAAGGGGAAGAATATTCCCATCATATAAACGGCCGATGAGAACGCCGAGAGGAATAGAGATAAAGGTCGAGAGTGACCCCACGACGGCGGCGCCCACTCCGGCAATATGGCCCAGAGGTTCCATGGCCATAGCATTTAGATTACCGAACAGCAGCCCCATGCAGAAGAAGGTGACCAGACCGTAGAGGATGAAGCTGTAAAAGGGCGGCAGACCGTTCAAGGTAAAGGCAAAGATGAAGAAGAGCGCCGATAGGATGGTAATGGTGTTGATGGCATAACCGCTGATTCTGCGCATACCGTGGCGCATGACAAGCCGCGCATTGAGAAAGGAGGCCAGACCGATGGCGATGGAGAGCAGCCCGAAGTAGAGGGCAAAGGCATCACCGGTCTGGTAGGCATCCTGAAAGATCTGCTGTGCAGAGCTCAGGTAGCCCAAAAAGGCACCGAAGATGATCCCCGTCGCAACGGTGTAACCGAAGGCCGTGCGGTTGAGACAGGTCTCTTTGACCCCTTTATAGATATGTAGAAGTGAAAAGGGAACGCGTGCGCTGCGAGGCAGCGTCTCCTCCTGTCGCAGTGTGAACCAGGCGAGTGCGAGAATGGCAATGATCAGGAAACTGATGAAAATGGCTTCCCAATCCCAGAGAAAAAGGAGGGCTTCTCCAAAAGCCGGGGCGATTGCCGGCACGAAGATAAAGACGGTCATGATAAAAGACATCACCCGTGCCATCTCCCTGCCTTCGTACCGGTCGCGGATGAGCGCCATCGAGACGATGCGCGGTCCTGCGGCACCTAGTCCCTGCAAAAACCGTCCGACAAGCATAGTGGTGAGGTCGGTGCTGAAGATGGAGAAGAGGCAGCCGATGATGAAGATAAAAATACCGATGTAGATGCTGCTTTTACGGCCGATGCTGTCGGAGAGCGGGCCGTAGACGATCTGGCCGATAGCCATTCCTGCAAAGAGCAGGGAGATAATGAGCTGGTTATCGTTGCTGTTGGCGATGTTGAGCGCATGGCCGATCTCACCGAGGGCAGGAAGGGCGGCGTCAACGGAGAGTGCCGTCATGGCCGTCATCAGCCCCATAAGGGTGACAAACTCGACAAAAGAGACCTTTGAGGTATGCGGCGTCATTGTTTAAAACCTTTGCGGGATGCCCGTTGCAGAAACTGTTTTCGGGTTTGATGTTGGGTTATTATAGCATTTAAGACCGGTGCCATCGGCGTTTCATGGCCTTATCGCCAAACCGGTTCGAAGATCATAACACAACTGCAGGTGCTGTAATACTGCAGGTCAGTTGCCGCTGCTGTTAGTTTGGTCTTTCGATCTCGCCTGGGACAGCTCTTGTCAAACAACAGTATACCTGCGTCATCTTCATGTCAAGTTTTCACAGTCTGGTCTCAGTGCAACGTGCTCTTTGAACGTGTCAAAAGAAAAATATTAACCAAGAGTGAAGATACTTTTGTATAGTATCAGATCTGATATCTATAAATACACTGATAAAGCAATCGAATCGTTTTATCAAGAAATTAAACTTTGTGATTGACAATTTTAGGCCAAAGTAATGGCTCTGGATTGCTTCTGCTACTCGTTTTACCCTCTCTAATCGCTCGGTCTCTTATCCAAAACGTTATGTGTTAAATATATATATATTCTATTGACTTCAAAATAAACTAAAAAACAGGCCTGACATGACAGATGCATCTTCAAACTTTTCGATTCAAAAAATATTTGCAAAAACATTTACTTATATTTTTTTCTCGCTCTCTGCCGCAATCATATTATCAACATTTACTTCGGCACTTGAGAATATTTTAAACGGCGAGGAAATCACATCCGTCATTATACAGATGGTAAATACCAGTATTATCGCAATCGCTGTATTTGAGCTTGCCATTGTCATCAACAAAGAGTACGGCAATGACAATGAGCATGATGTCGTTGATATGCTCAGGCGAACCCTGCCCCGGTTTATCGGAACGGTGTGCGTCGCTTTGTCTCTCGAGGGGCTTATTATGGTTATCAAGTACAGCCAACTGGATCTGGCCGGGAATTTATATTATCCGGTGGCTATTATCAGCAGTGCGGCTTTTCTGCTGATAGCACTCGGTGTATTTTTGAAATTTTCCCCTACCAAGTAACTCTGACGCAGCAAGCTCAAAAAAAGTACCGCTTGCTTCCGCCAATCCGACAGATATCGCTAAAAAGCAACGGCAGATTTCGCCACTTTTTTTGCAGCGGCAAGTGCTAAAGTTACACATTGCTATCTTGTCTTATAGGGGCATGTCAAGTCTCGTAAAAACAAGAGTGCAGTAAATTGAAAATGTTGCTATGCTGGCAAGTACGCTCACTGTTTTAACAGCGCCAAACTCTTTTCAGGATAATCTTGAATATCTTTCAGCTCTTCGCCATTATGTCGGTATCCTGCTGTATTGTATGGTACAGGATTTGCATTGAATATATATATATTGAATAATCAATTAATTGGAGAGGTAGCTATGGATACGCAAAAAATCGTCTGCCCTTATTGCAACGGTATCAATACGATCAAGAACGAAGTTACAAGAGAGGAGGTTTTGTGCGATTCATGTGGGCGTTCTCTGCTTGAAACCGTGCCTCTCGATTGTGACCCAGAGATGTTCAAAACGCATGTTATGGACAACGACATCGCCGTGATGGTTGACTTCTACTCGCCGGACTGCGCACCCTGTATGAAGATGGCCCCGGACTATGAGAAGACAGCTTCTTCTTTTGCTTTGGAAGTGCGGATGCTAAAGGTCAACACCCAGGAGTACCCTGAACTGGCAAGGCAGTATGACGTCAACATGCTCCCGACGATCATCGCCTTCAAAGATGGCAGAGAGGTCAACCGTTTCAGCAGTGCACTCTCAAAAGATCAACTCAGTATGTGGGCGGAAAGTCTGATCCAGATGGTCATATGAGTGAACGTTTAAAATGACCGATCAAAAAGCCGCTCGCGGGTTTTTGATCGGTCGCCTTTGATTTGTTATCTCTTTCTAGCAGTTTGGTGTCCATTGTGTCCAAGACCATCGATATGTTTTAGAAAAAGGGATGTGTATAGGTTCTTCAAAACCTTCCATATGAAACACCATAGTATCAAATTTACTTGCATCAATGGGAAAAGTAATGTAGATGGTGGCATACTCAATATCTATTGAAGAGGGTTTCAGCGTTTTTTCTTCACCGTCTTTTGTATAAGTGATAGAGAAACTGTCAGTATTTGGTGTCTCATTCAGTTCTTTGCTCACGGCTACTGCAATTCGAAGGTCATTATCAGTAAATATATCTACAATCCAAGTTATTGGGAATACAGGTACAACTGAGATAAACCAAGGACCCCATAAATAAGGATCATAATATTGATATGCGGTAATAGAGACTTTATAATCACCTAACGGTGAAACATATTGATCTGGCTGACCGCCAAAATTAGCAAAACCACAAGGCAGTTTTTTTGGTCCAGTCGTAAACACAGGACCCACCGTAGGTGTAAAATAACCCCGTTTCTCAACAGTACTACACCCTGAAAACAGTATCAAAAATAAAACAAAAGCAAATATTCTTATCATGGTTCCTCGTTAATTATATAACTAGCAGGTGTTCAACCCGCAGCCCGGTTATACGGTCGCGTAGCGAGCGGATAACGTTTTCAATGAGCAATCAAAAAGCCGCCCGCGGGTTTTTGATTGGTCTCCTTTGGTTTGTTATGCTTAATTACCATCTGAATGCCCAACCAGTTTCTTTTACATTATCATTTGGGCACTCGAAGATTAAATGCCATCCATTATAGAACTCACTTTTTTCAGTAAGTGCA
>JBFHIS010000012.1:0-82704 GCA_041596355.1 Sulfurimonadaceae bacterium
TCTTTCAATGTATATCCGTTCACGTAGCGAGCACTTCTTGAGTACCTTTATCGAGAACCCTCAGAGTCAGCTGCACGGTACGGCAATGCCTCGTACAGGTGTGACTGCTGAATCTGCTGAGAAAGTGATCAAGTATCTTGAATTCGCAGGTGATCCTAAAGCTGAGATGCGTAATGAAGTCGGTAAGAATGTTATGATCTTCATGATCTTCTTCGTACTGTTCGCGTATCTTTGGAAACGTGAGATCTGGAAAGACCTGCACTAAGGTGTAGGTTGCTGTACCCTTTTATGAGGCGTTTATCGCCTCGTTAGTGAGCCTTTTATGGACTACACCTGTATCAAGCAGTTTTCACTGTTTCAAAATATTCCCGATCCCCTTTATAAACTTTTAACTGATATCTCATATTTTAAATCGTTGGGTGAAAATGCGGTTGTCATGTATGAAAATGACACGGTTGAAACCATCAATTTTTTATGCAGCGGTATGTTGAAGGTTTATAAAGTCGATCGTTTCGGTCATGAGACTTTTCTCTACTTGATCCTTCCGGGGACCGTAATATCGGAAATAACGGACTTTTCTCCTGATGACGTACGCTGTTTTTCTAACATCGAATCGATCGAACCGTCTGTTATCCTCTCCATGAATAAAGACAAACTGTTGAAGCTTTGTGACGAGTATCCGCTACTTTATGAACGGCTGTTGTCCGCATTTTCAACGAAAGCCAAAATGATGCAGTGCCTGATAAACCGTGAACTGGTCTATGACGGAACGGCAAAAGTTGCATACACACTGCTTTACGAGACGGAGATGTTTACCAAAATGAAAAAACGGGAGATCGCCTATATGCTCAATATTCAGCCGGAGACACTTTCTCGTATTCTTAAAAAGTTAGAACGTAAAGAGATTATCCGGTTGGAGTCTAAACGAGCGGTAATACTTGACAAGAAAGCACTGGAGGAGATACTGGTATGAGATATCGGATAATAACCAGAGCGTGGACCATCTCTGAAAAATTTTTAATTAAAGGTCTTGAACGATGAAAATCACTACCAAAATACGATCTGTCGGTGCTGTGCTTTCACTGTTTTTACTGTTTTTGATCGCTGTGACGATCTATCTTATTGAAACCGAAAAACGTAATGAAGATATTATTAACATGGCAGGCCGTGAGCGTATGCTGACACAGATCATCTCTAAAGAGGTCTTTTATGCCTTGATGCAACAGCAGTGGCACAATGGTGCTTATCTCAAAGCCAGGGATGAGATGTTGAAGAATTTTGAAATCCTGGATCAAGGTGATACCTCACTTGGTATCAATGTTCCGCCGACTAAGAACATCGCAAATCAGCTGGATCATGTCGGCATATTAATGGAGCGCTTTGTACACTCTACAGATAGCTTTAATGAAAAATACAGTGTCAGTTCCCAACTTTACCAGGCACTTCAACAGCAGTCAAAAACATTGGCAGAGCTTTCTGAAAAGGTGGTTGTCGAAGCGGTTAAACGGAATGCCGGTGAAGCTTGTATCGACCGCGCAGGTAAGCAGCGTATGATGATCCAAAAGATGGCACATTTGACAACACAGTTTTTCTCGATGCCTTCGGAAACGATTATAACGGAGCTGAATAACAATATGAACAGCTACACATTGACGCTTGACGCCTTGTCTAAAAACAGCGTATTGTCGAATGATGAAATAACAGCGCAACTGTATCGTGAGAACATAGAGAAGTTTGACATCTATAAAAGAGATCTGATGACGTTTGTCACGGCACATGCACAGGTCCATAAAGAGGTGAGCTTTATTTATGAGTACAACACGATCCTTCTTGATGCAGTCAACAGTGTGGTCCTCTCTTATACACAGTATAGCAACGAGGAGAAACACTTTTTTGAAACTGTTCAGCTTATAGCGGGGGCAATCGCATTGATATTGGTATTGATCTCCTTTTTTATTATTCGAACGATCATGCAGCAATTTGAACAGTTTTCACAAAAGACGCAGAGTCTGACCATAGATGAAGAGGAGCAGGTCTGTTCAAGGTCCAATGAGTTGGAACAGGCATCGTCTGGTCTGGATAGTTTTGTCAAGCGGGTCGATCAGGCGATCATTCACGCGCAAATGGCGATAGCGGAGTCACAAACAGCAGCCCAACAGATAGGTACGTTAACGGATGATATTGAGAGTGCGTTGGAAGAGGAGTGTAAGAACCCTGTGATGAAAGAAAGTGTCAGTAAGTATATCGATCGCAGTGAAGATCTGGCGATAGAGTCCATAGAGGAGCTAAGATCGACCTCTCTGTTACTCGAAAAATTACATCAAAGCCTCCATGCGATTCTCCAGGAGAATGCAGAGATATCCAAAAAAGAGTAACTTTGTACTTTTAGATTTAACGGACGCGTGTTAAAAAAAGGTAATAGGCAAATGTCAGGTCATTTCAGAGATAGTATGAAGGACATACCCGTTATCGCTCTTTATAATCATAAGACTACTCCCTCTGAAAATAGTTCCAACCCCCACGTATACAAGCATAAATAGCTTGTGGAATGCTCATCAACGTTATCGCTCCCTGCAGCTGTTTACTACTTTTATAAAAAGATTCAAATTATAAAAATTGACCTGTGTCAAATATCTATTCTCTCTTTAGTGTTACTATACAGCTAAGTTGAAATTTATACTTGATAAGTTTCAGTTAAATATAAGGAGTTCACATGGCAATGGAAAGAAGAGACTTTTTAAAGTCCGCAGCGGCGGCATCAGCTGCCAGTGCGATTGGTATGGCGGTTCCGTCTACTGCTCAGGCAAAAGCAGATGCTGCGCAGAGCGAGTGGCGTTGGGATAAGGCGGCTTGTCGCTTCTGTGGTACCGGCTGCGGTATTATGTTGGCGACGAAAAATGGCAAGATCGTAGCAGTCAAGGGTGACCCGGCTGCACCGGTCAACCGTGGTCTTAACTGTATTAAGGGATATTTTAATGCGAAGATCATGTATGGGGCGGACCGTCTGACGCAGCCGCTTTTACGTGTGAACTCCAAAGGTGAATTTGACAAACACGGAAAGTTCGCGCCGGTATCGTGGGAGCGTGCTTTTGATGAGATGGAATTTCATACGAAGAAAGCACTCAAAGCAAGCGGTCCGGAAGGCGTCGCTGTCTTTGCTTCAGGACAATATACGGTTATGGAAGGTTATGCCGCCCAAAAGATGATGAAAGGCGGTTTCCGTTCAAACGCGATCGACCCGAATGCCCGTCACTGTATGGCATCTGCGGTTGTCGGATTTTATCAGACATTCGGTATTGATGAGCCTTCGGGCTGTTATGATGACATTGAGCTGACGGATACTGTCGTCGCCTGGGGTTCTAACATGGCGGAGATGCACCCGATCTTGTGGTCGCGTGTGACGGACAGGAAACTCTCCGATCCGGACCGTGTCAAGGTAGTTTCTATCCAGACCTATACACACCGTACATCGGATCTTGCTGATATTGAGATCATCTTCTCACCAAATACCGACACGGCACTCTGGAACTATATTGCGCGTGAGATCGTTTACAACAGTCCGGAATCGATTGATTGGGACTTTGTCAAAAAAAATATCATCTTTGCTGCCGGTCCGGTGAATATCGGATACGGTATGCGAAGAGCGGGCGAAAAATCGGTTACTCCGGTCAATCCGGACGGCAGTGCCGGTAAGTACAGTGCTAAAGAGATGGAGATCATCAATAAAGAGATGAAGACGATTGTCTCTGAAAAAGAGGGTCCTGCTCTGGAGCCGTACGGTTACAAAGCCGGAGATACGATGAACCACACCGCGGGTACATTAGGCCACTGGGAGATCTCTTTCGAAGAGTATAAAAAATCTCTTGCACCGTACACCCTTGATTACACAGCGAAAATTGTTAAAGGTGATCCGGATGAGAACATTGAAGATTTTAAAAAGAAATTGCAGGCGTTAGCGGACCTCTATATTGAAAAAGGGCGTAAAGTCGTCTCTTTCTGGACCATGGGTATGAATCAACATACGCGCGGTACCTGGGACAACACGCTCTCTTATAATGTCCACTTCCTGCTTAACAAGCAGGCAAGACCGGGCTCGGGTGCCTTCTCACTGACGGGTCAACCGTCTGCTTGTGGAACGGCCCGTGAAGTCGGTACCTTTACCCACCGTCTTCCGGCAGATATGATGGTGGCCAATCCGGCACACCGTAAAATTGCAGAAAACAAGTGGAAGGTCCCTGAGGGAACACTCAACGGTGTCGGTGTTCAGCATATTATGAAGATACACCGTGACATCGAAGATGGGCTTGTGAAATTTGCGTGGGTCAATGTCTGTAATCCTTATCAGGACTCGGCAAGTGCGACCCACTGGATCAAAGCGGCGCGTGAGATGGATAACTTCATTGTGACGTCAGACGGTTATCCGGGAATCTCGGCAAAAGTCTCAGACCTTATTCTACCGTCGGCAATGATCTATGAGAAATGGGGTGCTTACGGCAATGCCGAACGTCGTACACAGCACTGGCGACAGCAGGTATTGCCGGTAGGTGACGCGATGTCCGATACCTGGCAGTGGGCAGAGTTCGCCAAGCGTTTTACAGTGAAAGATCTTTGGGGTGAGTGGAAACCTTCGGGGGCACGTACAGAGGGCCTTCCGAATGTCATTGAAAAAGCAAAAGCGATGGGCTACAGTGAAGATACGACAATGTTCGATATTCTGTTTGCCAATGCAGATGCCAAGTCATACAAACTGGACCAGAATGACCCGGTCCAAAAAGGGTATGACAACTCCGAAGGGTACGGCGACAGCAGAAATGTTGTCGGCTCGGACGGCAAGGTGTTTGAAGGGTACGGTTTCCATATCCACAAATACCTCTTCGAAGAGTATGCGGCATTTGGCCGTGGACACGGGCATGACCTTGCACCGTTTGATGTCTACCATAAGGTACGCGGTCTGAAATGGCCGGTTGTCGACGGTAAAGAGACGCAGTGGCGTTTCAATGCCAAGTATGACCCATACGCGGCAAAAGCCACAAAAGAGAGCGGTAATGAGTTCGCCTTCTATGGAACGATTGCCAAAGCATTGCAGTCAGGTACATTGGGTGGTAAAGACAAGGACAGTGCGAAAGTACCGTTGACCAACAAAGCGAAGATCTTTGCGCGTCCATATATGGATCCTCCTGAAATGCCGGATGCAGAGTATGATACATGGCTCTCCACAGGGCGTGTGCTTGAGCACTGGCACTCCGGAACGATGACGATGCGCGTGCCTGAGCTCTACCGTGCTGTGCCAGAAGCACTCTGTTATATGCACCCGCAGGATGCAAAAGATAAAGGGCTGACACAAGGCGGTCTCGCCTGGGTCGAGTCCCGCCGCGGCCGTGTTAAAGCGCGTGTCGAGACACGTGGTCGTAACCGACCTGCACGTGGTCTGGTCTTTGTACCGTGGTTTGACGAGAAAGTCTTCATCAATAAAGTCTGTCTGGATGCGACGTGTCCTATGTCAAAACAGACCGACTTTAAAAAATGTGCTGTAAAAATTTACAAAGCATAACAAGGTAAGGGAAGTATCGTTTTGAGCGAAAACAGTCCTGGAAAGAGACGAGAACCGTTAACAGATAGACGAAAGTTTATTCTCAACATGGCGCGCGGTGTCGGATTAGCGGCACTGGGTGGTTTTGTGTGGAGTGCCTATGTCGATGAGGTGACAGCGTCAACGCTGCTGCTTCGTCCGCCGGGAGCACTGCCTGAGATAGATTTTCTGAAGACCTGTATCAAGTGTGGACTGTGTGTTGAAGCCTGTCCGTACGATACGCTGTTATTGGCTAAACCGGGGGACAATAAGCCCTTGGGAACACCATATTTCGTTCCTAGAGATGTCCCGTGTTATATGTGTACGGATATTCCTTGTGTCCCGGTCTGCCCGACGGGTGCGTTGAATGAAGAGAGTGTTTCAAGGAATGGTGCTTTAGACATTAACAGTGCTGACATGGGCCTTGCGGTGATTGACGGAGAAAGCTGTATCGCTTTTTGGGGAATTCAGTGTGATGCGTGCTATAGAGCTTGTCCTATTCTGGGAGAAGCGATCACGATCGACTATGCTAAAAATGAACGTACGGGCAAACATGCGTTTATGACGCCGGTCGTTCATGCCGATGCCTGCACGGGCTGCGGTATGTGCGAACAGGCCTGTGTAACGGAGAAAGCGTCTATCTTTGTCCTTCCGAGAGAGATCTCAACAGGCAAGGCGGGCGCACACTATATTAAAGGTTGGGACAAGTCGGACGAAAAGCGTCTTGAAGGTGCTAAAACGAAGACGACAACAACCAAATTGAGTGAAAAGTCCGCCATGGACTCTTTGAACGAGAGCGGGGATCTGTACTGATGAAAACTGTATGGAATAATTACCGTTATCTGATTATGCGGAGGGTTGTTCAGATCGGGCTGTTGTTTCTCTATTTCGGAGGTAATGCCTGGGGCTGGACGGTGCTGAGAGGTAATCTCAGTTCATCACGGATCTTTGATGTTATTCCAATGAGCGACCCATATGCCGCATTGCAGATGCTGGCAGCAGGTGCTTTGTTGTCGGCGGATCTTTTACTGGGTGCAGCTGTTGTAACACTGTTTTATCTGTTGATAGGCGGACGTTCTTTTTGCAGCTGGGTCTGTCCTGTCAACATGATAACGGATGCAGCGGCATGGCTGCGTGAAAAACTGGAGATCAATCGTGTTCAAAGTGCGAAGGTCCCCTTTGTACGCTACATGCGCTACGGGGTCCTGGGTCTGAGTCTGGTCATCTCTGCATTGATGGGAGTGGCGGCATTCGAGTTTATCTCGCCTATCTCGATGGTACACAGAGGGATCGTCTTTGGTCTGGGCTTCGGTTGGGCTGCGATGCTTGTTATTTTTCTTTTCGACCTTTTTGTGTTGAAAAACGGATGGTGTGGACATGTCTGCCCGCTAGGCGGATTTTATTCACTACTGGGGAGATTTAGTCTCATACGTGTGCATCATAATGAAGAAGCGTGCACGCTCTGTATGAAGTGTAAAACAATTTGTCCTGAACCTCAGGTACTGCATATGGTCGGTAAGGAAACTGTTCCTGTTCTCTCCGGAGAGTGTACCAATTGTGCGCGGTGTGTTGAAGTGTGTGACGATGAAGCTTTGGGATTTTCAATCCGAAAACTTGTAAATAGTAATAAAACAGGAGATAACGATGAAAACAATGGTTAATTTAACGATCGCTCTGGCGGCAGCAGGTATGCTGTTTGTCGGATGCGGGGGAACTGAAACGCAAAAGGCGACACCTGTCAATGAGGCAAAGCCGGTACCGAGTGTCAGTGAAGAGTCTTTGGGGCTTCGAAAAACAGATATCTACAGTGAGTCGACAACCACAGGTGACAAAACGACGTACGGTGCTGATCCGGCCGGTGCCAGCCAAAAGATCAAGAGAGCATATCAGGACGCTCCGCCGATGATCCCGCATGACGTTGGGGACTTTTTGCCGATTACGGCGAGCAACAATGCCTGTACAGGCTGTCATATGCCGGAAATTGCGCCGGCAATGGGGGCAACGCCGATCCCGCCATCGCACTTTTTGGACATGCGTCCGCATCACAAGTTTGATGGAAAGCAGTTTACAAAGTCAATTGACAATATGAAAAATGAGACGGATGTCAAGAAATTGACCCACCTATCACAGGCCCGTTTTAACTGTACACAGTGTCACGCACCGCAATCGACGGGTACGATTCCGGTCGCAAACACCTTTGAGCCGACCTATACAAGCGAAGACGGCGCCGTCAGATCAAGATGGGACGAGGTCATTCTTGATGAGCTCGATACCACCGGATCGGAAGTAACACCGGAAGATCTGGACCTTTCCAAATCTGCAGCCGGTACAATGGGCGGCAGTCACTAAGTATAAAATGTGTAGCGCCTGTCGTGAGATAGGTGTTATAATCTTTAACTGTGATGTAAATAGTAGGCACCTCGGTGTCTATGTCTTAATTTATATAAAGGTTACGAATGGAGAGACGAGAACTCTTTGGTTCCATTGCTTCGACATTGAAGGGCAGTGCCCCGAAACAAGAGCAAGAGAGTCTGTTAAGACCGCCATACAACAACGATCTCTCTCTTTTTCACAGCGAATGTCAAAATTGCGAGGGTGTCTGTGCCTCTGTCTGCGAAGAGGGGATCATTCTCATCACACAGGACAAAACACCGATCCTGAATCTTCTTAAGAGCGGGTGTACCTACTGTGACAAGTGTGCCGAAGCCTGTACATTTGATGTGCTGACACTGGAAAACAAAAGAGAGATCAACGCCAGGATCACCATTAACAAATCGCTCTGTATCAGCTGGCATTCGGTGATGTGTTTTTCATGTAAAGACCCTTGTCTGGACGATGCGATCGCTTTTAAATCGCTGTTCCAGCCCATTATTGATGCCGATAAATGTACGGCATGCGGTTTTTGCATCAGCCGTTGCCCGGTTCAGGCGATCGAAGTCGAGGTCATAGGATGAGATTTTTGCTTATGCTGGCCATAGTCATCAGCACTCTCTATGCAGTCAACTTTCAACTCCCTTCACAACAATATATTGCGAGCGGTGGCGTTGTGGATATGGCAGTAGAAAACCATAGGCTGTATTGTGCGACAGGCACCGGCAGTGTTGACATCTTTGACCTTCAAAGTGCAAAGCTCGTTGAGAAGATCACGGTGGGCAAGATCACTGATTTTATGGGGGATATAATCGATTCAAAAGTCTATTCTGTGGATGTACTTGAGGGAAAAGTGGTTCTTTTGTCGCAGGGGGCTAAAGGTTTCCGACGTGTCCATATTTATGAGAATGGCAAACTCGATGAGGTGATTTCTGTTGATGAGAAGCTCTACATCTCGAAAGTGGCGTTTTTGGAGAGCGACAAACTCTTGTTTGGGATGTTGAGCAGTGAGATCATCGCCTACGACCTTGGCATGCAAAAAATGATCTATCGCGAACAGGTTTCGAGCTCGAAGTTTTCTGACTTTGCATTGAATGAGACGAAAAGCGAGGTGGTCACCGCAGATGAAAGCGGCGATCTTAAAATACACAGTACGCGAGACGGTAGATGGTTAAAGACCCTGGCCGGTCAAAATCTCGACAATGTGTTTCAGGTCGATTATAAAAACGGCATGATCGCTACGGCCGGGCAGGACAGACGGGTGGTCGTCTATGACACCAAAGCGGGCACATCCTATTACAAAACAGCACCGTTTTTGATCTATGGCGTAGGGCTCTCTCCCAGCGGAAGCTTGGTTGCCTACGCCAGTGACGAGCAGAATAATGTGACTGTCTTTAATACGGCAACGCAAAGTACGCTCGGTTACTACGGCGGTAATAAAATGACCTTGTCAAAGATCCTCTTTATTAACGAAAAAGAGTTTCTGGTCTCCAGCGATGACAACACCGTCAATCGATACAAGATAAAGTAAGGAGCGTAGCATGGAATTTAACGAATCGGAATTTTTAATCGAAACAACGGTGCCTGAAGAGGAACTGATCATCTCGAGAACAGACCTTAAGGGGGTCATCACCTATGCCAACGAGACCTTTGCGGAGATCAGCGGTTACGAAATAGATGAACTTGTCGGAAAGCCGCATAACATCGTCAGACATCCCGACATGCCTGCTGCGGTGTTCAAGGATCTGTGGGAGACAATTCGACGCAAAGAGAAGTGGACGGGCATTGTCAAAAATCTGCGTAAAGACAGGGGCTTTTATTGGGTCCGGGCACATGTCTCGGGTGTCTATAAAAACGGGGAGCTGGTGGAGTACAAGTCACTGCGCAGCCCTGTCAGTTATGAAGAGAAGCTCGAAGCGCAAAAGCGTTATGATCAAATGCGTGCGGACGACGGCGAAAAGGTCCGAAAAGTGACCTATGTCCAAGCGTAAGGCAGAAGATATCGCTCATGTGCATGACTTAGGTCAAAAATCCGCTGGTGAGCTTGTGCTAAAATAAGCACAATAGAGAAAATAATTTATAGCCAAAGGATACCGAATGAACGTATCAAGCATAGTTGTACAGACGATTCCAAAATTTCTCGACGAAGTTGTCGAGGCGCTCAAAAATACCCCTGAATGTGACTACCATTTTCATGATGAAAAAGGGCGTATTATCATCACGATAGAGGGTGATGGGGTGAGTGAAGAGCTTAAAAAGCTGCAGGTCATTGAAGCGATCCCCCATGTCATCGCAGCCGATATGCAGATGGCCTACAGTGAAGACGAGCTCGATGAACACATCGAAGTGATCAACAGTGCCGATGCCGTTCCAAAAATGCTTAATGACGATAATATCGATCCCAGAGATATCGTCTACAACGGAGACCTCAAGAAAAAAGACCTTGAAGGATTCGCCAAGAGTTTTGACAAAGGTAAGCGATAATGGGCGTTATCTTTACCTCCACAATCAAAATGGACGAAGAAAACAACTGGTATATCGAACTCAAAGATATGGTTGACGAAAGAGTGGCCAACTGCAAAGATATGGATGAGTATGCGGCCAAAGTCGAAGATTTCGGAAGCGACTACGGCGGCAATATTGATGCAGTCAACTGGTATAAAGATGACAATGTTCCGCCTTATGTTATGGACGAGATCAGAATGAAGATGGCGGAACATAAAGCTGAGATCGAAGAGAAAAAAGGTGAACCGCTTATCAAGGTCTAGCTCCGCGGACGCTTGCCGTGACCAAGTTGTACACTTTCTTCAGGCCTTTAATGCTGTTATTGTTTAGGTTCCTCCGAAAGTTTAACCGTAGTAGAAGGGGGAGTGATAAACTTGCTAAAGACATACAGCAGTGCCGCGAGGGCAAAGATCAGTGCTGCGGCATAATAGAGGTCTTTATAGTCATTGATCGATATTTTAAAAACAATCAAAAGGGCTTCGATGAGAAGCGCAATAATGATCGAGACCATAAAGGTGACCAGACTCTTTGGGTTGAAGACCTCGGAGATGTTCTGCGTACGGGGTATGACCTCCTGTTCGTAGATGGTCTTACCCAGATCAAACACGGCAAGCCCTAATGTAAGTGCGATGACCGGTTTAAAGACGATCTCAAGATTCATCTCGGAATCAGAGAAGAGATAGTGTAGAAAACTTCCGATTCCGTAAAAGACCACGAAGAGACCAAACAGGAGCAGACCTCCACCGATAACCCCGTATGAGATTCGACTGAGCATGCGAAAAGCACTGTTGCCTTCGATGAGATGAAAACGTTCTAAAAGTGAACGGAGTTTGAAGTCTAAAAAGAGAAAGTTTTCCCCATACTTGAAGATGACCGTAATACAGAGTGTACCGGTCAAACTCGATATATAGGGATCTGTGGCAAAAAACTCGCCATCGAACTCTTCAAGGTCTATCAGATACGCTCGGTTCTCTCCGATACGAGTCTTATCTTCGATCTTAGCACCGAGATTGGGAGAGAGCTGATTCATCTCTTTGTCACAGGCATAGATGAGTTCGAGACTCGGGAAGGACTCTTTGAGCAGTAGATAGCTGTCGTTAGTAATGGTCGTTAAATGCGCGCGTTTAAGTGATGAGGCAATGAATTGTTCTATCAAAGGGCGGTTTTGTTCGTAAAGTTTGACTAGATTCTGCATTTGAACTCCTTGAAAAAGATAGTGTTTTAAATATAAGGGTCTCTGTCAAAATACTTGCATAAAAGGTTCTTGAGAGATATCCTCTATGGGCCTAACACGTTAAGATGTTAGGCTTTCTTAGGAGAAATGTGAAAGAGTATGTGTTTACACGCACATACACACATGGAATAAGGACTTACCTACCTCTGCATTGGTAGTGCCTAGATTCTATTTCTTCTCAGTGGTAAACGCTGTAGTTGTTACTGCGAAAATTATAGTTTGGGATATGCAAATTTAATACATTAAAAAGATTAAAAAATATACATATATCTCAAGCCGATAAAGTTTTTTAGTAAAAATCTCTAATTTTTAACAGATACTTCATGTAAGTAGACCCCTTGATGCTCAGATAAAAGTCGAGATTGATGTGATGATGTATACAAGTAAAGAGAATAAAATACTATGGTTATATATTGATCATATGTTTGTTGTGAATATATTTTCATTAAAATGCAACTCTGCTGAAATCTGTAAATTGTCTATGCATAAAGCCGGAAAATTGATGTAAGTCAAACAGACCTCTGGAAGAAATAACTATACTGTAACGATATCTTTACAATACAAGGAAGTGAAAATGAAGAAGTTAATCTTGTCGTTGGCAGCAACGCCATTGATCCTAGGTTCGATGGCAGTCTCTGTCAACGCGGCAGAAGAAGGTTTTAATATCTTTAGTGATGTTGAATTTAAAGCGGAGCTACGTCCTCGTTATGAATTTACTGATCATGCGGCTAGCTCGCTTGACGCAGGCAGTACACTGACCAATAGAACAAATCTGAACTTGAGCGGTAAACTGTTTGAGGTCGATGGCCTTGTGGGTACTGTCGAGGTCAATTCTGTCAATGACTTTAACACGCTTGACCAGCAGAATCAT
The DNA here is from genome assembly GCA_041596355.1 of Sulfurimonadaceae bacterium. GTDB lineage: Bacteria > Campylobacterota > Campylobacteria > Campylobacterales > Sulfurimonadaceae > Sulfonitrofixus. The sequence goes on from JBFHIS010000012.1 coordinate 12,550, forward strand.
CAAACAGCTGCCGAGGCAGACGTTGCAAAGATGACGCAGGCAAATGTCGCGTACACCGTTTCTGGTGTAACAGGTATTGTCGGTCGTAAAACAGTCAATCTTGACAACCAGCGTTTTATAGGTTCGGTTGGTTGGAAACAGAACTTCCAGACATTAGACCTCGCTGCCGTGGCATATGGAATCGGTGATTTGAACATCCTTGCTGCTTATGTTTATGGTGTCAATGCGATTGGTGACTCTGGATTTGGCACTAGAAATATGGTCTATACAGGCGGTATAACGTCCGGTAGTACAAACTCGGTTGCAATCAATGCCTCTTACAAGATCGCTGAGCCGATTAAAGTAACCGGTTATGCGTATCTGCTTGCAAGTTTTAGTGATACATACGGCATTGCAGCGACAGGTAACATCGCAATGGGTGACAGTGCAAAGCTGGATTACCGCGCTGAGGTTGCCATGCAGACAGATGCGACACTCGAAGAGGTCAACGGCGTTTCCGGTAATACGAGCTTACGTACAGATTCAATGTACTATAACCTGGACGTCGGAGCCAATATCTCGGGTTTCCTTATAGGTCTTAACTATGAGGTACTAGGCGGTGATGACGATTTAACAGACGGTAGAGCTGGTCAATTTGATACACCCTTGGCAACCAAGCATAAATTCAACGGTTGGGCTGATCAGTTTCTTGCGACGCCAAGTACAGGTCTGGCCGATTTGAACGTACGCGGTGGTTACCAATTCGCTACTTTAGGTAAGATCATTGGTGTTTATCACATGTTCAATGCAGTCGAAGATGGTGCGGGTATCAGTGCCGGTGATGCTTACGGTACAGAGTTTGATATCGCCTACTCTACAAAAGTTCCGGGTGTAAATAATCTTGGGCTTCTTGTAAAAGCGGCTATGTATATGAATGATGATGCAAATACAGTGACAGCCGATGACACAACACTGGCCTGGGTGCAACTCGACTATAAATTCTCTACTAAATAATCGGTAGTGCAAAACAGATGAGCAGATGCTCACTACGGGAGGCCATAAAGGCCGTACCGCAAGATTATATCTCCTTAAGAGGGAGAAGACCGACGGGGTTTTCTTTCTCGACACTGGCACAATTTTTTCCTACTCTTAACACAAGTCAAGTTATTGGCATCACCTTTTCTCTATAATCGTACTAATATAAATTATTGGATACTCTTTCAACTATATAACGTCCGACGCTATAGGCCGGACGAAAAGAGTACAAAAAAGCGATACATAATGAACAAATTAATTGACAGTTACGGGCGTGAAGTCAACTACCTCCGTGTCTCAGTGACAGAACGCTGTAACTTTAGATGTCAGTACTGTATGCCGGAAAAGCCTTTTACCTGGGTTCCGAAAGAGAACCTGCTTAACTTTGAAGATATGTTCGAGTTTATGAAAGTGGCGATCGATGAAGGGATCAACAAAATTCGCATTACCGGCGGTGAACCGCTGCTGCGTGAAGATCTGGACAAGTTCATCAAGATGATCTACGATTATAAACCGACCATCGATCTGGCTATGACGACGAATGCCTACCTCCTTAAAGGCGCAGCTCAGAAGTTAAAAGATGCAGGATTGAAGCGTATCAATGTCTCTATCGATTCATTGATCCCGGATGTTGCAGAGAAGATCGCCCAGAAAGCTGTCTTGAAACAGGTCCTTGACGGAGTCGATGAAGCATTGGCCCTGGGGCTGAAAGTCAAGGTCAACATGGTGCCGATGAAAGGCCTGAATGACAGTGAGATCCTTGATGTTTTAGAGTACTGTAAAGCACGGGGGATGACGGTGCGTTTTATTGAGTATATGGAAAATGTGCATGCTGCCGTTGACATTAAGGGTATGAAAAGCGATGAACTTCTAAGTCTTATCGCTAAAAAGTACGAGTATAAAGATGAAGGGTTGGAAGCGCAGTCCCCATCGCATTACTATTCGCTAGAAGATGGCTACCGTTTCGGCATCATCGAGCCGTATAAAGATGATTTTTGTTCGACATGCAACCGTATCCGTATTACGGCTGAAGGGGATCTTATCCCTTGCCTTTACTTTGATGAAGCGATGAGTATCCGTGACGCGGTCAGAAAAGGCGACATCAAGACAGCTGCTGCGGTATTAAAAGAGGTGGTGCGAACCAAGCCGGAGAAAAACCGTTGGTCAGAAGAGGACGGTGAAACGTCGACAAGAGCTTTTTATGAGACAGGTGGCTGATGGTCTATCTTGTTGAGCACTTTTACTCCATACAAGGTGAAGGAAGGTATGTCGGTGTGCCTTCTCTATTTCTAAGGTTTGGCGGCTGTAACATGCGTTGCGAAGGTTTCGGGTGTGCACAAGAAGCACCAAACGGTAAGGTTATTGTCGGTTGTGATACCGTCTATGCGGTCAACCGTGAAAACTTTGCACAAAGCTGGATAGAGATAGAGAAGTCACATCAACTGATCTCGGTACTGGAGCTATATGACCTACCAAATCATGTTGACATCGTGTTGACCGGCGGTGAACCGTTGCTCTATGCGGATGATCCGGTCTTTATCGATTTTTTGGAGACGATGGTAGCCAGAGGGCATCGTATCACTTTTGAGACCAATGGATCGATCGGTGTTGATTTTGAACAATTCCCGGTTTACCGGGCCTGTGTTTTTGCCCTCTCTGTCAAATTGGAAAATAGCGGCGAATCCTACAGTAAGCGTATAAAACCCAACACGATTTTTTCGTTAGCGACCAACTCAAAAGAGGCGTTTTTCAAGTTTTCTATTGATGCAGACTCAATCGATATCGGACTGGATGAACAGATAGAAGAGATTATCGCCCATGCACCGAATACGCAGGTCTACTGTATGCCCGTGGGTGGTTCCAAGGCGGAAGTCGAACGCAATGCAGAGCCGCTTATTGAGTACTGCAAGGTCAAGGGGTATACCTACAGCGATCGGCTTCACATACGGATATGGGATGAAGTCCACGGCGTCTAAGTATAAAGAGTTAAAACTCAATACAGGGCGGCACTAAATGCCGCATCGTGAAAGTGTCAGCTTCGGCACATCTTGCGTCCAACGCCGACACTCGACGTACCGATGTACGCCTTCGGTCGGAGTTAAACACAACCTGTACCAAAACAAGGGTACCGCTCGCAAAGCGATGTTTCTCTGAAATCTGACACTTTTACGGGACCATAAAAATCATTGTAAATCTGAAATATTTACCGCAAGTAAAAAAGTATTGTCAAATTCACTTGGCAACTTTTAAAATGTTATAATCACTTTATGATAATTAGAAAACAGTTTAAATTCGAAAATGCCCATATCGTCCGTGGCTGCTCTTCCCAGCGCTGCCGGGCCTCTCTTCATGGTCACTCCTATATCATTGAAATACTTTTTGAATCCAACTTTTTGGACAATGGTCAGATGGTCTATGATTTCGGTTTGATGAAACAGAATATGAAAGATCTCATAGACAGTTTTGATCATGCTATCACACTGTGGGATGGGGATGATCAAGAGTATCTGGAAGATATGAAAAAGCACTCCGACCGTTGGGTGCAGCTGCCTGTCTCACCATCAGCCGAGCAGTTTTCAAGGGTCATCTTTGTGATGATCAATGAGCTGTTGAAGCTGACCTCAATGGTTAACGGTGAAAAGAAGGTCAGGCTCAACAGTGTTATTGTTCATGAGACGGCGACAGGGTATGCCCAGGGCTTTGAAGAGGATGCCTATTCGGAACTAATGGGGAATATTGATCTGAACAAGATTATCTTCAGTGACGGGGTTCGTGCCGATTGGCATGAATCTGAGTTGTGGGAGAAGATAAAAGAGGGTGAGACGTTTATCAACCCTGAGACGGTTTAAACGATAAGCAGCAGTATAACAACCCGTCATTCCTGCCTTCGCAGGAATGACGGAGTATCAAATCTTCGTAAAAAATACTTTTTTTACCATTCGCGAAAATCAGTGTCATTAGTTGACGCACGATCTTAGATTATTTCGTAAACAGTGACTTTTGCTCCGCCGAGTTAAAACTAAAGCGGGTAGGAATGATTTTGACAACTGCTCCGGCCTTCAACTCAGTGACACTCTCATCCACAAAGATCAAAGCATTCGATCTCGCAAGCGGTGAGATCATGCCAGGGGCATATTTATCACACACTTCAAAGGTCTCTCCGTCATATAAACCCGGTACCAGGGTATTGCGACCCGGGCGTGATGCATACTCTTTTTTTAGTTTTGCTGTCATAGTCGAGAGATATTTCTCTTTAACGGCAGAGAGGGCATTGATGGTGCTCTGTCCGAAGATCTCGAAGATCAGGGCGGCAGCCAGCGGATTACCGGGCAGGTTGAGGACATAGGTATTGCCGATACGTCCAAACGTGGTCGGCTTACCCGGCTTGATCTCTATCTTTTCAAAGATGCAGTCGTAATCAAAAGCGCTGAATGCCTCTTTTGTGTAGTCGGCATCACCGACGCTGACACCGCCGGATGTGATAATAAGGTCAGAATCGAGTGCAGACTCGATGTGCTCATGGATAGAATCAAGGTCATCTGTGGCCGTACCGATAAACTGTACCGCACAGTCAAGCTCTTGACAGCGGGCTAAAATGGTCGGGGTGTTGGTATTATAAAGCTGGTAATCCGTCACCTGCTCAAAATGCATTTTAAGTTCACTGCCCGAGGCAAAAAGAGCCACTCGAGGCTTTTTATAGACCTCCACCTGTGAGATACCTTGAGAGGCGAGCAGGGTGATATGATGGGCATGCAGCCGTTCGCCTTTTTCCAACAACAGGTCACCGCACTGAATATCCTCACCCGTCAGACGGATGTGCTGTGCCGCTGTAATATGCTCCGGCATCATAACCTTGTCTCCGTCGGGAGTTGTCTCCTCAATCGGAACGATCGCTTCACAACCGTGCGGAATACGTGCCCCTGTCATTATTTTGATGCAGTTACGATCCTGGAGTCTGATCTCCTCTTTATCACCAGCAAAGATCGTATGGGCACAGTCCAAACTTTTGCCGGCATCACTTGTTTTAAGGGCATAGCCATCCATGGCCGAATTGTCAAAAGGAGGCAGGTTGTGTGTCGCGGTGATCTTTTGAGCCAGCACATGCCCAAGTGCCAGTTCAATAGGCAACAACTGTTTGGATTTTGGTCGAACATGTTCAAAAATAAGAGAAAGTGCCTCGTCAACTGTGACAGCCATCATGCTTCCTTGGAAATTGGATTGTTTCAAAATAAATTAAACGCGCTAACCGCGAAAAAGTCCGCTTTTTAGGCAAACTCAGCGTTATGCCAGGCAAAGGTTTTGTACCTTTGTCGTCTAAACATAAAGATTATAGAAGAATTTGTGTAAAATCTTGGTTATGGATAAAATGTATGAAATGAGCCTGCTTCTTCATGAAGTCGGTGTACTAATATTAGTGATGATATTTTTAGCAAGCATGTGGGATCTGAAAAGAACCGATGACGTACTCTCTTATATGAAGAAGATGCGTATTCAGGGACCGTTGATCTTTATGGCGATGTTTCTTCCTATCTTTACAGGTATGGTGATGATGGCTGCCAAACATCTTGAGTTTAGCATTGTCAATATCGCAATGATCATTCTCTCTATCGTACTGATCTTTTTTGAGATCAAACGCTCACGTCCTCTTAAATATGCCTCTATCGTCGAAGAGGGTGCTTTTGACAAGTATAAAAAAGATGCGACGACCATTCTGCTGGGGGAACTGGCTCTGATCGTACTCATCAGTCTCTGGATGTACCTATGAGGTTTCTCTTTGACGAGAGTGCCGGAAATGAGCAGTTGACACTCAAAGGCGAATCGTTTAAATACATTATCAAAGTCCGCCGGCATCAGGTCGGGGATGAATTGGGGTTTCGCAAGCAGAACTCCAGTGAGATACTTTACCGTTACAAGATCGTTGATATTGACGGACGAAGTGCCACTCTTGAACTGCAGAGTGTAGACTATGAGGAGGTGGCAGCCTCTAAGAAGCTGCATATCGGCTGGTGCGTCGTTGACAGCAAGTCGGTTGAAAAGGTCCTCCCCCTGCTTAATGAGCTGGGTGTCTCCAAAATAACGTTTATCTATTGCGACCGCTCGCAAAAGAACTTCAAACCGGATTTCAAACGTTATGAGCGTATTTTGGAGAGCTCCATGCAGCAGTGCGGACGCAGCGAGATGATGTTGTTTGACGAAATGAAAAGCGTTGTAGCCTTCATCAAAGAGAATCCGCAGACCGTTGTCTTTGACTTTTGCGATGAGGTCCTGGGTGAGAGCAGGGATATCGACACGGTGCTTATAGGCAGCGAAGGGGGACTCAGCGATGCAGAACGCGCACTTCTGAAAGAGCAGCGAGTCTTTCGTCTCGACACGCCGATGATACTCCGTTCTGAAACCGCAGTTACCGCGATTGCTTCAAAAATATTATTGTAAAGTGTATGCATCTACGTCATCTGCTGATGATATTCCTATTTCATATTTTGCAAAAATTCGTGTAATTCGATGACCGGTTTTTAATATATTGTTTTTCTAAACTTATTTGGATATAATTCGCGTCTTAATAATCCGCACCCGTACGGATTTTAAAAATATACCGTGACTACGTACATGACGTGGCACAAAAGGCAAAACAATGAAAAAAGAGATTCACCCAACATCAGTTGAATGTGCTGTATCTTGTGCATGTGGTAACGAGTTTGTTACTAAAAGTACAAAACCTGAACTACGTGTTGACATCTGTAATGAGTGTCACCCATTCTTCACAGGTTCTGAGAAGATCGTAGATACTGCCGGACGTATTGAGAAATTCAAAGCACGTTACGCAGCTAAATAATTCGAGCGTAAGCATTGCTTACACTTGTCCCCACTCCCATCGGCAACATCGGCGATATCTCGCTGCGCGCCATGGAAGCTCTCTCCCAAGCAGACATATTACTCTGTGAAGATACCCGAGTCACCAAAAAACTTCTTAACATCTTAGATACACGTTACAATCTTGAGCGTCGTGAACAAGAGTTTATCTCCCTTCATTCACATAATGAAAAAGATTTTGTTGAAAAACTTGAACCGTCATTTTTTGAACAGAATGTTGTCTATGTGAGTGATGCAGGGATGCCGGGTATCAGCGATCCGGGTCAGGCACTTGTACGTTACTGCATTGACAACGATATCAAGTACGATGTCCTACCGGGGGCAAATGCGGTGTTGACAGCCTTTGTCGCCAGCGGTTTTGTTGCAACGAAGATGCTCTTTTTCGGCTTTTTGGACCACAAGGGGAGCGGACGCAGCAATGGCCTGCAGGAGGCTCTTTTTAACGGCTATACAACGGTACTCTATGAAGCCCCGCACCGTCTTGAAAAATTGCTGGATGAGTTGATCCTGGAAGCCCCGGAACGTCGACTGTTTTTAGCAAAAGAGTTGACCAAAAAGTATCAGACCTATCTACACGGAAACGCAAGCGAAATAAAAGAGCAGCTTGTCGGACAGATCAGAGGAGAGTGGGTTGTTGTCATCGAGGCAGGGGAAGCACACCATTCAACGATGAGCGAGCGCGATATTTTGGCGTTCGATCTACCGATGAAGGTGGCTTCCAAGCTGATAGCCAAGATCACCGGAGAGAACCCAAAAGCCTGTTACCAACGGCTTTTGAATGAAGGTAAATAACTTGCTTCTGCCTATTCCTGTACAGACTTTTATCGTATAAGATAATGGGTTGCATTGATTTGCGATGGATGTAGGAAAAAGAAAAATATTTTCGTAGTGACTTTGACGGTTGAATTTTACTGACAGTCCTCTACTCTTTCACGACTCATTATCTTCAGAGAGACATCCCTTCGACAATGGTGTCCTTGTTCTGTTATTCGTGATATTGCGCTATCGGTACATCCCCTCCACAAAAAAAGAAATCAAAAAAGTTGAATAGTAGGGCTGCAAAGTCATTTAAGATTCCAAAAAAACAAGACCATTTAAATCTCTTTGATTTAGCAAAGAAAACCCTATTTCAAGGCAAAAAGAGGTCCGTTAACTCTCCGTTACATATTATCAAGCAAATTTTGGCTAAAATCACCCCATGTTAATCTATGGAAAACAACCAGTTTATTACCTTCTTGAGAAGTATCCGAACCGTATTGAGACCCTCTATCTAGCGAAAGATCTAGAAAAAAAAGAGTACTCACGTCTTATGCGAATGGGTGTTACTATCAAACGTATACCACCCGAAGCTGCCCAAAAAATGGCTAAAAGCGGAAACCATCAGGGGTTTTTAGCGGATATCGACGGGGTTGAAGTGAAAGGCTTGGATGCTTTGCGCACCAAGCCTTTTCTTGTTGTCCTGAGCGGTGTGACCGACATCGGAAACATCGGTGCCATCGTCCGTAGTGCGTATGCTCTGGGTGTCGACGGTATTATTGTCTGCGGTATCAAACATCTTAACCTTGAAGGTGTTGTCCGTAGTTCTGCCGGTGCTATATTTGATATGCCGATCTGTGTTGTCAACAATGTTCAGGATGTACTCAATGAGCTTAAGACTTCGGGCACATACCTGTATGGTGCTGTTATGGATGGTCAAGATATTAACGAAGCCAATATCACCTACAAAAGAGCACTGATTCTGGGAAATGAGTCTGAAGGATTGACCAACAGAGTGATCTCCAAACTGGATTATCCTGTCAGTATCAAGATGGCACACGGTTTTGATTCACTCAACGTTAGCGCTGCAGGCGCAATTCTAATGGACAGGATGCGTTAGCAATGGAAGGGTTAAATACGCTTAAAGAACTTGGAAGCAAGACGATCTCTTCAGCGACACATATCCCGATGGCTCATGTTGAAAGCCTGTTAAACAAAGAGTTTGAACGTTTTCAAAAGGCGCAATTTTTCGGCTTTATTTCAATTTTGGAACGTGAATATAAGGTCGACCTTTCAGGCCTTAAACAGGAATTCCTTTTTGCCAGAGCAGAAGAGGTGATCACTACAGAGACCAACTTCGATATTGCAGAGACAGGTTCAAAGATCTTTGAAAATAGAAAAGCCCTTTTGAACAACAAGAAGGTGATCTATGGTGCTGCAGGCGCAGCAGTGGTACTTCTTGTCGTCATCCTGTTCAGTTTTATCGACTTCTCTTCTCCGGAAGAGCAGAAGATAGAGATCAATAATACGGCGATCGATCAAGCAAAAAAGAATTTAAATATAGAACCGGTAAATGTTTCCAATGTTGAAGATATGATGCATAATAATGACGTTGAATCAGCAGAATATGGACAAGACCTGCCGGAAACCGAAAATTCAACTTCGGACGATCAGCCCGTTCAAAATGCCGGCAAGATAGACAAACAAGAACCGGTAAGCAGCACCGAACCGATGATGCCGCTCTATTTCCGTATCGTTCCCAAAGGAAAGCTTTGGTTGGGGATCATCGATGCAGAGACGTATAAGCGTCGCGTTGAGACCATAACCAAGCCCTTGGTACTTGATGGAAAGAAAAACTGGTTGATTATGACCGGTTATGGACACTTGGATTTAGATTGCGGTGATGCAACGAAGCAATACCGAGAAGACAACAAGCTGCTTTTTTTATATGAAAACGGTATCTGCCAGGTTATTGACGAAAAAGAGTTTAAAGCGCGCAACAAGGGCAGATTGTGGTAAAGACGCTGTTATGGACTGCGCTGCTCTCTTGTGCCCTTTTTGGTGTAGAGATCATAACAACGGGAGCAAATGAGAAGAATGTATCGACACAGCAAGCTCTCATAGAAAAAGCCCCGCTGACAAAGCAAGAGGCGCTGGACGAGAAGATCATCTCCTTTATCGGAGAAGAGTCTTATGAAAGAAATGAGGATTACATCCATATTAATTTCAAAAATGTTGACAGCTTTTACATCAAAGAGCGTATCAATGTTGTAAAAGTTGTTGAGACGCTGGAAGAGAACGGTCTGCTTCATCTCTTTTTTGACGCGCCGCAACAGTATGAGATGACATTTTACTCGACGGGCGACCCACTGTTCTTTGTGAAATTGATGGGCGATACGTTGCGTGATATAGGTTATTACCGTTATGTGACGAAAGAGTCAGTCAACGATGGAAGCGGCTTCGAATGGAAGATCTCTCTTGAAGCAGAATATGTCACAGACCCGGTTCTTTTACGCAAAGAGCTTGCAACCCGGGGATGTGAGATCATTGACATTGTCCGTAATTCGGCAACGGATTGGCACTACAATATCGACACGTCAAAAGCACATCTGAAAGTTTACAAACTTAAAAACGGAGAAAGAAAGAAATATAATCGTATTCAATATGCCAAATGGCTAGATGTCGCTGATGTTAAAACCATCGATATCCAGAGTCATAGAGCGAATTTTTGGTACCCGTATATTGCACTCTACGACAGCTCGTTACGACTTTTAAAAGTCATAAAACAAGATGAAGAGACTGCAAATTTTACGGTTGAGCTGCCGGAAGAGACACGTTATATCAGTGTCAGCGACCTTTACACAATAACCAATATTAGATATGGGCTTGAATTTACCCCCTCTGGGAAAAGATAGGAGAAAATATGTTTGATGAAATAGAGTTTGAGCGTATAAAAAGACTGCCAAAATATGTTTTTGCAGAAGTAAACGACTTAAAGATGGCCGAACGTCGTGCAGGTGCCGACGTAATTGATTTTTCAATGGGAAACCCCGATGGCGATACGCCTGAGCATATTCGCGAAAAACTCGTTGAGTCGGCGCAGAAGACCAAGACACACGGTTACTCGACATCAAAGGGTATCCCGAAACTGCTGATGGCGATAGCAGATTGGTATAAAAGACGTTACGACTGTGATCTTGACCCGATGACAGAGTGTGTCGCTACGATGGGAAGTAAAGAGGGGTATGCACACCTCTGTTACGCCATTACCAATCCCGGTGATGTAGCGGTTGTACCTGATCCGACCTATCCGATCCACAGCTACGCCTTTATAATGGCAGGTGGTAATGTAGTCAAGTTCGGTCTGGAGTTTGACGAAGATTATAAAATCAATGAAGACAAGTTCCTCGAAGATCTGGCCCGTGTCTTTAAAGAGAGTTCACCGCGACCGAAGTATGTGTTGGTCAACTTTCCGCACAACCCGACGACGGCAACCGTGACACTTGAATTTTATGAGCGTCTTGTCGCCATGGCAAAAAAAGAACGTTTTTACATTATCTCGGATATCGCTTATGGCGACATCACATTCGGTGGTTACGTAACGCCGTCGATCATGCAGGTAGAAGGCGCAAAAGATGTTGCAGTAGAGTCGTTTACCCTCTCTAAAAGTTACAACATGGCCGGATGGCGTGTCGGTTTCTTTGTCGGAAATAAAAAACTTATCGGGGCACTCCAGAAGATCAAGTCATGGTTGGACTATGGAATGTTTACACCGATCCAAGTTGCTGCTACGGTAGCACTCAACGGCGACCAGCAGTGTGTTCGTGACATCACTGATAAATATGACCATCGACAAGATGTACTTCTTGAGGCCTTTGATAGAGCAGGCTGGAAGATCAGACGAAATCAGGCGAGTATGTTCGTATGGGCCAAGATCCCTGAGTGTGTTGAGCATTTAGGCTCATTGGAGTTCTCAAAACGCCTGCTTGTCGAAGCTCAGGTGGCGGTAGCTCCGGGTATCGGCTTTGGTGAATATGGAGAAGGGTATGTGCGTATTGCCCTGATAGAGAATGACAACCGTATCCGTCAGGCAGCACGTAATATTAAAGAATTTTTAAAACAGTATGAAGATCAGAAGGAAACAAATGCTTAAAATCGGTGTTATCGGTGTCGGTACGGTCGGAACCTCTGTTGTAAAGATCCTGAACGACAATAGAGAGATGATCACTGCCCGTGCAGGCCGTGAAGTGGTTGTGACATCAGGTGTAGTCAAAAATCTCTCAAAAGATCGTGGACTGGATATTAAACTCTCAACAGATCCGTATGATATTGTCAATGATCCTGAGATCGACGTTGTTGTTGAACTTATGGGCGGGGTAGAAGAGGCATTTGAAGTGGTAAAAGCAGCGTTACAGAACGGTAAAGCTGTCGTTACGGCCAATAAAGCACTGCTCGCGTATCACCGTTATGAACTGCAGGATATTGCCAAAGAGCTGCCGTTTGAGTTTGAAGCAAGTGTTGCAGGCGGGATCCCGATCATTAATGCACTGCGTGACGGTCTCTCTGCAAACCACATCGAGTCGATTATCGGTATTATGAACGGTACATGTAACTATATGATGACCAAGATGACGGACGAAGGTGTGGCATACGATGCGATCTTAAAAGAGGCCCAGGAGCTCGGTTATGCAGAGGCAGATCCGACCTTCGATGTCGGCGGCTTTGATGCGGCGCACAAACTGCTTATTCTCGCTTCTATCGCTTACGGCATTGATGCTAAGCCCGAAGATATACTGATCGAAGGTATTGACAATGTGACCCAGGATGACATCGCTTTTGCCAAAGAGTTCGGCTATGCGATCAAATTGCTTGCCATCGCAAAACGCGACGGTGAAGAGGTTGAATTGCGTGTTCATGCGGCACTGATCTCCAAAGATGAGATGATCGCAAAGATCGATGGTGTGATGAACGGTGTCAGCGTTATCGGTGACAAAGTCGGTGAAACACTCTATTACGGTCCGGGTGCCGGCGGTGATGCTACGGCAAGTGCTGTCGTAGCGAATATTATCGATATCGCCCGTGCAGGTAAATCATCTCCGATGCTGGGCTTCGACAAACCTCTTGAACACGGCCTAACACTTAAAGATAAAGATGCCATCAGCTCAAAATACTACTTGCGTTTTCATGTGATCGACAAACCGGGCGTTTTAGCTGAGATCACTAAGCTTTTCAGTGAGCATGATATCTCTATCGAGACCATCCTGCAGCGTCCTTCTCACTCTGACAGAGTGAACCTTCTTCTCTCTACACACATGGCAGTAGAACGTAACATCCAGGACGTGATCGCCATTTCCGAAAAACTTGATTTCGTTGTCGCGAAACCGGTGATGATCAGAATCGTATAATGAGTTTAAACCCATAACATTTTATAATGTTATGGTGCTCTTTTTATCTCTAAAACCATGGTATATTTTTTGCTTTAGTGACACTTACAAATTAATTAAAGCGCTGCTGTTTTCCAACCCCTTTCATACATATTAAGTCTCGACACTGTAAACTGGCTTGGTAAAATAGTGAACAATAAAATTGTGTCGAAAAGATTTTATTGTTAACTATTTTAATCACACAATTAGGCAAAACTATGGAAACAATTGATAGTGTATGTACATACTGCGGGGTTGGGTGCGATATTGCAGCTAATGTTGAAAACAATAAGATCGTCAAGATTTTTGCGCACCCGGACGGTGTCGTGTCACAAGGGAAACTCTGTATCAAGGGAAAATATGGATTTGACTTTGTATCGGCAGAAGATAGACTTCGTATTCCTCGTATCCGTAAAAGTTTTTTAGAAAAAAACCCTGAGATTAAAGAGGCGGTGGCCTCTTCGTTGGTGGATTTTGATGAGACCTGGTATGAGACGGATCTGGATGGCGCGACAACAGCTTGTACGATGAAGATCAAAGAGACACAAAAGAACTATGGACGTAAATCGATCTGTTCTATCGGTGGAGCAAGAACCTCTTGCGAAAGCTCTTATCTCTTTCAAAAATTTACCCGCCATACGCTTGACTCGCCGCATGTTGACAACTGTGCCCGGGTCTGTCACTCCCCTTCACTTTCAGGTATGCGTGTCACTATAGGCGAGGGTGCTGCTACCAACCCCTACAATGACATCTACAACTGTGAGTTCATGATCGTTATCGGTTCGAACACAACTGAGGCACATCCGATTATCTCCAACCGTATCATTGACGTTGCCCGTGAACATGACAACCTGGCGGTGTTTGATGTACGTGAGATCAAGCTTCACCGTTTCTCAAAATATAAGGCGATCATGCCGCATGAAGCCAATCTTTTAACGCTTAATATGCTTGCCTACGTCATTATTGACGAAGAACTTTATGATGAAAATTTCCTGGCTGATAGAACAAAAGGTTTTGACGATTTTAAAGACAAAATCATGAATGATCCCTATGCCAATCCTGATTATTACAATGAGATCGAGGGGTATGAGTATCTGTCGAAAATGATACGTAAGGTGGCTCGTGAATACGCGCTCAAAAAATCTATGATCTTTTGGGGATTGGGCATTACGGAACATATTGACGGCAGTTATGCAGTTATGGCGATGGTCCATTTGGCACTTATGACAGGTAATGTCGGAAAAGAGGGTGCCGGGCTGATGCCTTTGCGGGGTCAAAACAATGTTCAGGGAACCTGCGATATGGGGATGCTCCCCTATTATGACCCCGATTATCAGACACCGAAAGAGGTTGGTCTTATGACACCGCAGTTGGTTGATGAGATGCTTGAAGACAGAGTGAAAGTTGTTCTTAACATCGGTGAGGACTTAACGCACATTCATCCAAATCTTAACAAGATCGACCGTGCATTTGAGAAGCTTGACATGATCTTTGTACAAGAGCTCTTTATGACAGATATTGCAAACCGCGCAGACATTGTCGTCGGTGTGAAATCAGCCTATGAGAAGACGGGTGTTTACGTCAATGCGATGAGAAGACTTCACCTATCACAACCTCTGGTACAAACAAATCTTCCCGATGACTGGGAAGTACTGCAGATGCTTGACAACAAAATGGGCGGGAATTATAACTACGAAACCTCTAAAGATGTGTGGGAAGAGGTGCAAAAAGTGGCATACAGACGTTTCTCAGGGGCTGATTACCATAGACTTGAAAAACACCGCAAGCGCGGTCTTCAGTGGCCGGTTCACACCGAAGACACACCGATCTTGCACCAATTGGATTTCCGTACCGATGATGGGCTGGGGCATTTTAAATATAACCAGTACAAACTTCGCGGCATGGTAAAAGAGATCCTTGAGAAAAAACTTACCGGCTATCATCTTAGTACAGGAAGAACTCTGGCGCACTATAATAATGCCGCGCAAACGTCACGCAGTGAGAATCTGATGAAACGTTATGATGAAGATGTATTGTTGGTGTGTGAGCAGGATGCCGCAGACTTTACAACCGAAAAAGTGATCCTTAGAAGTGAGTTTGGTGAAACAACACCGCTTACGATCAAAATTACCGACAAGGTACAGCCAAAAACACTCTTTTCAACCTTCCACCACGCTAAATCGAAGATCAATGCTCTCTTCGGCGATGCCAGAGATGAAGTGATCCTAACGGCTGCGTTTAAGACGATCAAAGTCGAAGTTATTCCGGTACACTAAAAGATATATTGTGAGCAGTGCTAAAGGATATGCCGGTAAGAAGGGTGCTAAATGCACGCTTTTATCGGATAAAGTAAGATTGAATAGGAAGCTGACGTGAGTCGTGCTAAAGGATATGCCGATAAGAAGGGTGCTAAATGCACGCTTTTATCGGATAAAGTAAGATTGAATAGGAAGCCGACGTGAGTCGTGCTAAAGGAACCTTAGCCGAAGAGAAAGCCTGCAGCTTTCTTCGTGCAGAAGGTTTTGAGATCATAGACCGCAACGTCTATAGCCGGTTCGGCGAGATCGATATTATCGCGATGAAAGGTGAGGTCTTACACTTTGTTGAGGTCAAAAGTTCTAATGACTATGAGACAGCCGTTCAAAACATAACCCCTACCAAGATGCAGCGGTTTTTACAGACGGTCGCAAGTTATCAAAAAAAACATCAGTTAGATCTTGAGTATTGTATTGATGGCATTATTGTCACACCTGACAAAATAACGCACTTGGAAAACATCACACTTTAGCTAAATCTTGATTTTAGCTTAAAGAAATGGAATAATATGGAGTGGTATTGATTGGATTTTCTAAATCAGATAGAATTTCTCCGATTTATATCTCAGAAAGTAACATAACGACTACATTTAAGATGAACCTGTCGTAGTTGTAAAGAAAAGTTAACTGATGAAGAGATATAATACTTAAATTAAATTCAAAAGAGGTAATCTTATGGCTAAATATATTGAAGCAACATCTGCAGATTTCGACGCAACAATCGCTGAAGGCGTAACAATGGTAGACTTTTGGGCACCATGGTGTGGGCCTTGTCGTATGATCGCACCGGTTGTTGAAGAGCTTGCTGAAGATTTTGACGGTAAAGCTAAGATCGTTAAAGTTAACACAGATGAAGAGCAGGATATCGCAGTAAAATACGGTGTTCGTTCTATTCCAACTATCATCTTCTTCAAAGATGGTCAACAAGTAGACACAATGGTAGGTGCAGCTTCTAAAGATGCATTTGCAGCAAAGATCAACGCTCTTATCTAATCCTTCTACATTGGGCGCTATAAACGCCGAACTCAGATAGACCTGGCGTATCGAGATACGTTCCTGGTCTGGGTGACACCATCCATACCTAATTGTAAAATTGTTAAACCCCCTTACATACTCCCGATGTCACAAACTTTATCAGATGGCTCTTTTCTGAACTGAAACCTCATTCTTTATCAAATCTTATCAATCTATTTACAAAGAGACTCTTTAGTAGTAAACGGGTATTATTTTATACATAATATAAACTATGATTTTATCTCTGCTTTACAAGGAACAAAGATGTTAGATTGTGCGATTATTGGTGGCGGTCCGGCAGGTTTGACGGCTGGTCTCTATACTACACGCGGTGGTTTGGCAAATGTAACTATGTTTGAAAAAGGGATGCCTGGCGGTCAGATAACAGGCAGCTCTGAGATTGAAAACTATCCCGGTGTAACAGGTGAGATCACCGGTATGGACCTGATGATGCCGTGGCCGGAACAGTGCCAGCGTTTTGGACTGAAACATGCCATGGTCGAAGTCATGAAAGTCGATCATAATGACGACGGTACATTCACAATTCATAAAGGTGACGGAACAAGCGAAGATGCCTTGTCTGTTATCATCTGCACAGGCTCAACACCTAAACGTGCAGGTTTTAAAGGCGAAGACGAACTTTTCGGTAAAGGTGTCTCAACATGTGCAACATGTGACGGTTTCTTCTATAAAGGTAAAGAGGTCGCTGTGATCGGTGGCGGTGATACAGCCCTGGAAGAGGCGATCTA
The DNA here is from genome assembly GCA_041596355.1 of Sulfurimonadaceae bacterium. Taxonomy (GTDB): domain Bacteria; phylum Campylobacterota; class Campylobacteria; order Campylobacterales; family Sulfurimonadaceae; genus Sulfonitrofixus. Next base: position 29,692 of record JBFHIS010000012.1, read on the forward strand.
CCTCTCAAACATCTGTTCAAGAGTCTATATCGTACACAGACGTGATACATTTAGAGCCGCTCCAAATACGATCAAGCGTGTTATGGAGACCGAAAATATTGAACTCATATTAAACGCAACACCGGAAGAGGTGTATGGTGACAATATGGGTGTAAACGGTATTAAGCTTAACACACCGGAAGGTATCCGCGACCTTCAGGTACCGGGCGTCTTTACCTTTGTAGGTATGAATGTCAACAATGACGTTTTGAAAAAAGAGGACGGAACGTTTATCTGTGATGTGAACGAGGCCGGTGAAGTGATCGTCGACCTTCGCATGAGAACGTCGACTCCGGGCCTTTATGCCGCAGGCGATATCCGTATTGATGCACCTAAACAGGTTGTAGCTGCAGCCGGTGATGGTGCCGTAGCAGCGGTTAATGTCATCCCGTATGTGGATGAAGTAAAAAACAGTTAGAGAGAAGTTGATGATTAAAGCAGGTGTATATGGGGCCAGTGGACGAGTTGGCCGTCTTTTGATTGATGATCTGGCAAAGACAGATGGAATTGAACTGAGTGTAATTCATATCCGTAAAGAGTTGAACTTTCCGTTAGCTGAGGGTATAACCGTTACAAATGATGCCGCAACATTTTTAGAAAAATGTGACATTGTGATCGATTTTTCTCTACCTGAGGCTGCTCAGGTGCTTTTTGAAGAGGCTTTGAAAAATCCAAAACCGATCGTATCAGGTACGACTGGTTTTGACATGCACCAGCTCAATCTACTCAAGACAGTCAGCGAGCAGATGCCGGTACTTCATGCCACTAATATGTCACTGGGCGTGGCGATGTTAAGCAAGCTGGTCAACACGGCAGCAAAAAAACTGGACGGTTTTGACATCGAAGTAGTCGAGATGCACCACCGCCATAAAAAAGATGCGCCAAGCGGAACGGCATTGACCCTGGCTGAATCTGCAGCAGCAGGTCGCGGACTGGACCTGGACCACGTACGCGTAAGCGGACGTAACGGCAATATCGGTGAGCGCAGCGAGGATGAGATAGCTGTTATGGCACTTCGCGGCGGTGATATCGTCGGTCGTCATACAGTCGGTTTTTACAATGATGGAGAGTTCATAGAGCTTAACCATACAGCGACAAGTCGTAACACCTTCTCCAAGGGTGCGATCCGTGCAGCACAATGGCTGGCAAACAGAGAGAGCGGACTGTACAGTATCGCTGACTGTTTAGAATTATAAGAGGAAGAGCATGCGCGAAAATTTAAATGAAAAATGTGCTGTAGTCGGTATATTTAACCATGAAGAGGCTTCTAAACTGGCTTACTTCTCACTACACGCACTACAGCACCGTGGTCAGGAAGCGGCCGGGATAAGTTCGGGTGACGGTCACCGTCTTCACACCATTAAAGATCGTGGACTTGTCACACAGGTCTTTACTGAACAGAAACTTGCGACACTTAAAGGACATATGGCCATCGGTCATACACGTTATTCTACAGCAGGCGATGACTCGATTTTGGATGCCCAACCGGTACATGCCAATTATGATCTGGGACAACTCTCTATCGTTCATAACGGAAACCTGACCAACCATCAGGAAGTACGTCAAGAGTTGATCAAGCAAGGTGCTATCTTCCAAAGTTCGATGGATACGGAGAACCTGATCCATTTGATCGCCAGAAGTGAGCAGACCAAGTTGAAAGACCGTATCGTCGATGCTGTAAAAAAGATCGAGGGTGCTTTTTCTCTTGTTTTTTTAAGCCGCTCCAAGATGTTCGCGATGCGTGACCGCTTTGGCTTCCGTCCACTCAGTCTTGGTAAGATCGGCGACGGGTATGTCGTCGCTTCCGAAACATGTGCTTTTGACCTTATCGGTGCAGAATACATCCGTGAAGTCGAACCGGGTGAGTTGCTGATCTTTGAAAAAGGGAAGGCCCCACAGTCTATCAAAGTCTATGACGCAACGCCGAAACACTGTATTTTCGAGTACGTCTATTTTGCACGTCCCGATTCACAGGTCTATGGCCAAAATGTCTATCAAAAACGTAAAAACATGGGTGTCGAACTGGCAAAAGAGCAGCCGGTCGAAGCCGATATGGTCGTTCCTGTACCTGACGGCGGTGTACCATCGGCTATCGGTTATTCGCAAGAGAGCGGTATCCCTTTTGAGATGGGTATTATGCGTAACCACTACATCGGCCGTACCTTTATTGAACCGACACAAGAGATGCGTGACCTGAAAGTGAAGATGAAACTCTCTCCGATTACCAATCTCATTAAAGGCAAACGTATTATTGTTATTGACGACTCTATCGTTCGCGGTACAACGTCACGCCGTATTATTAGAATGTTGAAAGAGGCGGGGGCAGCTGAAGTTCATATGCGCATCTCGAGCCCTCCAACGACTGACCCATGTTTTTACGGTGTTGATACACCAAACAAAGATAAGTTGATCGCAGCGAACATGAGCAATCAAGAGATCTGTGATTATATTGAAGCGGATTCATTGGCTTATCTAAGTCATGCAGCGTTGATGCGAAGTGTACACTCTGACGGTGAAAACTACTGTACGGCCTGTTTTACCGGCGAATACATCGTATAGAAGATAAACTATTGAAAACAGAACAGATCTATACTTTTGGTTCCTACCTGCGAGATACCTTTGGAGAGAAAGTGTACAAAGTCGGTATCAATATATCCGGGTTTACCTGCCCAAATATTGACGGAACGGTTGCAAAAGGGGGATGTACTTTTTGTGAAAACGACTCTTTTAGCGCCAGTACCGATGAGGTTAAAGAGCTCAAAGGTTTTTATCTGAATCTTGACTCTAAAGAGAATCTGTTCCTTGACAAACAGCTACTACAGCTTCAGATGCAGTTTGATGCACTGAGCGCCCGTCTCCGTCGAGAGTATGGCGCGACCAAGTTTCTGGTCTACTTTCAGTCATTTACCAACACCTACGCACCCTTTGAGACATTGAAAGCACTCTACGAAAAAGCACTCTCATTTGACGATGTTGTCGGCCTGAGTATCGGTACACGCTCAGACTCTATCACGCAGGAGACCCTTGATTATCTGGCGGAGTTGGCGACTAAAAAAGAGATATGGATCGAGTTTGGAATTCAGTCGATCTATGATGAGACGCTTGAACGCATCAACCGTGGTCATGATTCCCAAAATGTCAAAGAGTGGATCATCAAGTCTAAAGCTGCCGGTCTCAATGTCTGCGGCCATCTTATTTTCGGCCTGCCGGGTGAAGACAAAGCGATGATGTTGGAGACAGCTAAAGAGGCGTATGCATGGGGGATAGATTCAGTAAAATATCATTCGCTCTATGTCGTGAAAAAAACAGCTCTGGCAAACGAGTATGCACGCGGTGAATTCACGCCGATAAGCGAAGAGGACTATCTTGATGTCCTGGTGCAGGCACTGCAGATGAAACCTGGACATGTCAGTGTACAGCGTATGACGGCAGGCATTGATGACAGTTCACTTATTTCACCGGATTGGTGCCGTGACAAGAATCAGCAGATACGAAATGTGAACGCAGCGTTGAAGAAGGTCGGTCTAAAGTATTAGAATAGTCCCCGCCTTTCAGCTGGGGAGATTGGTTGACTTTTTTGTAGCGTAACAAAAAAAGCGGAGCTGTGCCCCTCTTCCATGCGAGACCCCGTTGGCAACAAGATTAAGCCCACATAATTAACAAGAAGCTAATCACATTTTAGTTAAAATCAAACCAATTATATAAAGAATAAAACTACATTAGGAATGCACATAATGGATGCAGCAAAAACTATCTGGATGAACGGCAAATTTATCCCATGGGATGAAGCAACAACGCACGTACTTTCACATACTATACACTATGGAAATGGTGTTATTGAGGGAACAAAAGCGTACAAAACTGCGAAGGGTTATGCGATCTTTCGTCTGAACGATCACACTAAACGTCTTATCGAATCAGCAAAGATGACGCTTATCAACATCCCTTATACGGTTGAAGAGCTGAACGAGGCACAGATCGAACTTATTCGTAAAAACGACTTTACCGGTGACAATGTCTATATCCGTCCTTTCGCCTTTTTGGGTTACGGCGTTATGGGTGTTTACCACAAAGATGCTCCGGTCGAGACGGTTCTTGCAGCCTGGGAGTGGGGTGCTTACCTTGGAGAAGAGGGACTTAAACGGGGTATCCGTCTTAAGATCTCGTCCGTTAACCGACCTTCGAACACCTCGAATATGGGTAAAGCAAAGGCGGCAGCGAACTATCTTAACTCGCAGATGGCAAAATATGAAGCGATCGAGTGCGGGTATGATGAGGGTCTTCTGCTGGATGACCAGGGCTACGTTGCCGAGGCGACAGGCGCAGCCTTTTTTATGATACGTAACGGTAAACTTATCACACCTCCAAGTGACAATGCCCTCGAATCGATCACACAGAAAATGGTCATCGAACTGGCAACAGATATGGGCATTGAAGTGGAACGCCGCCGTATTACACGAGAAGAGCTCTACATTGCCGATGAAGCTTTTTTAACAGGTACGGCTGCAGAAGTGACCCCAGTCCGTGAAATTGACGGCCGTGTTATCGGTATCGGTTCTCGCGGACCGATCACCGAGAAGATCCAGAGCACTTATTTCGACATGGTCTTCGGCCGTATCGAGAAATATGAGCACTACTTAACATATGTTTAAGCAACAAAAAAATTCAAAAGAAAATGGAGTCTTAATGGCATCAGATATGAATGACTATTTCAACAAAAAGAAAAACAGCGGCGGAAGCGGCTCAAACAATAACAATGGTTTCAATGTACCAAAAGCACCGAAGATGGATTTCAACTTTGGCGGCGGAAAAGCGGGGATCATCTATTTTATCGGTGGTATCCTTTTACTTTTGATACTGGCGAAACCTTTTGTCATTGTTACCGAGGGTGAACGCGGTATTTTGGCGACAAACGGTAAGTATGAGTCACAAGCACTGCTCCCGGGACTTCACTTTCTTATACCGATGATCCAAAAGGTCTATATTGTTGATACCAAAGTCCGTATCATCAACTATGCAAGCCGTATAGAGCGCACTGCAACTATGGGTGACGGTATCGAGATCAAACCGGCGATTACGGTTCTTGACAAACGTGGTCTTCCGGTCTCTATTGAGCTGACTGTTCAGTACCGTCTAAATGCGGAATATGCAGCACAGACGATCTCGAACTGGGGTTTCAGCTGGGAAGAGAAGATCATCAACCCTGTTGTCCGTGACGTTGTTCGTAATGTTGTCGGTAATTATGAGGCGGAGGCCCTTCCGACAAAACGTAATGCCATCGCAACTGCTATCGAGCAGGGTATGATCGAAAGTATTGCGAGTCTTAAAAACACACCTGCAGAACTACAGTCTGTTCAGCTTCGTGAGATCGTTTTGCCAACAAAGGTAAAAGATCAGATCGAGCGTGTACAACTTGCGAAGCAACAGGTTCAGCAAGCTGAGCAGGAAGTTCAGAAGGCTAAACAAGATGCGCTCAAACGTGCTGCTGAAGCGCAAGGTAAAGCAGATGCTGTGAAAATTGCGGCACAAGGTAAGGCACAGGCCATCACTATTGAAGCCGATGCAACAGCAAGAGCTAACAAGCTGATCTCTGCTTCACTAACGCCAAGACTGCTTCAACTTGAGCAGATCCAGGTTCAAGGGAAGTTCAATGATGCACTTAGCGTCAACAAAGATGCGAAGATATTCTTAACCCCTGGCGGTTCAACACCAAATATCTGGGTTGATACAAAAAGTGCTAAGACACAAGCAAGTATCCAATAGCTATTGCGTAAAGGAGCTCTCTCCTTTACCTCTTCCAATTTATCACTCCCCCTATCTATCTGTGTAAGATGTTATAATCCCACTACTATTTATAAAGACAATTAGGAACTATAATGCAAGAGATACTGAATCGCGTTGATTGGGACAAGTCAGAACTACTGCCTGTGATCGTTCAAGATGACACAACAAATGAAGTGTTGATGATGGCTTACATGAACAAAGAGGCACTCCAACTCTCACTGGAGACCAAACTGGCACACTACTTCTCCCGTTCCAAACAGCGCATCTGGAAAAAAGGTGAAAGCTCTAACCACCTTCAGCATATCAGCTCTTTTATGATCGACTGTGACAATGACACTTTGCTGCTTAAGGTAAAGCAAGATGGCGTAGCGTGTCACACCGGGCGTAAGTCATGCTTCTTCACTGAACTCGATTCAGGTGAGGTGACTATTGAAAAAAGTGTAGATACGGACGCGATGTATGGTGTTATCGATACGTTATATCACACTATATTAGAGCGCAAAAATGCTGATCCTAAAAGCTCATGGACGGCAAAACTTTTTGCCAAAGGTGAAAATGATATCTTGAAAAAGGTCATCGAAGAGGCGGGTGAGTTCAGCTTTGCCGTTAAAGACAATGATGAGGATGAGATCGTCTATGAGTGCGCTGATCTTACCTATCATGTGATGGTGGCACTCGGATACAGAAATATCTCACCTGACCGCATCAAGCAAGAGCTTGCCCGCCGCTTCGGCATGAGCGGGATTGCAGAGAAAAATTCTCGTACCAAATAATCAATAAAATTTTTTTATCCGCATAAAAGTTTTTACACCATATCATAGATTTTTTGGCAGGTGTAAAATGAAATCTTTTATCTTCTTACTATCTCTTGTTAACACTCTTTTCTGTGCAGATGCTTTTTAGAATCTGAAAGTGTTGTTCGAAGGGGTGTTGACCATATGCTTTGAGAAGACCTCAAGATACCGCCAGAACGATTCCACATTGGCTTCACTGACACCCTCTTCAACAAGTCCTTCAAGCAGTTGGGCATAGAGCTCAAGCCAGACAACGCGTGCTTCTGCAGTGATAGCAAAAGGAGCGTGACGATTGCCCATCATCGGCGCACCGCGGGAGGCTTTAAAGTACATCGGCCCACCGCAGATCTGGATAAAAAAGTCAGCGGCATGTTTTTTTGCAAGTTCAAAGGCGTGTGGGTTGTCAATAGGAAAGAGATGTTTTATAGAACTCTCTTTGATAAGTTCATAATGATCTGCGATCAGTTTTCTGAAACGTTCCTCACCGACTTGCTGATAGAACTCGGGGTAGGCTTTTGTGACAGGCGGTTTATCGCCGAGACGAGAGGGTGTAATAGTCAAGTTCATAAAGATACCTTGTAGTAGAGTAATGGAATTTTAGAGTTTACTTAGTAAGAGGGATGTTAAAAAAAAGATGTAGCCATTAAATGGTAGAATAAGAGCAATATTACCCATCAGGGAGATTTTTTTGTCGTCATCCCATACTGCATATGGGATCCACAGCATCGTTAGATGCAGATAACAGTAAGCTGTTATAAAAGGGCGTAGATTCTGAATCAAGTTCAGAATGACGGGTTGAGTGAATCAAGTTCAGAATGACAGGCCGTTCGAGTGTTTTCTCATCCTGGACTTGTTTCGTCTTCCTGAACTTGATTTACCTGAAGGTATTTCCTTTGGTCACAGATCCAGCTCTTTATGACAATGGAATTGTCATCTGCATCTGCACTGCAGTAGATTCTGAATCAAGTTCAGAATGACGGTATTTTTATCTCTCAGTTTTAAAAAGATCTCCAAAGAGGATTAAGCATGCAAGCAAAAATATTTTACGGTTCAACCGAAGCAGAGACGACAACACGAAGTGAACGTCTCAGCCCATATGACAAGAAGGTGGTGTCAACAGCACCTGTCTGCGGTGTTAAAGAGACTGAAAAAGCGTTGAAGATCGCTCAGGAAGCGACGAAAGCGGCCAAGGTATCAACCCTTTCACAGCGATGCAACTGGTTACTTGATGTCGCACAGAAGTTGCGTGAGAACCGTGAAGATATGGCGCAGACCATTACTGCGGAAGTGGGAAAGCCGATAGCATTTGCCCGTGTGGAGGTGGACCGCTGTATCGAGACGGTGACACTCTCGGCAGAGACGATGCGGACGATGCACGGTGAGACGATCAACACGGATGCGATGCCAAGCGGTAAAAAGACGATGGCCTTTTTCAGACATGAACCGGTGGGCGTTGTTGCCGCTATCACCCCGTTTAACTTCCCGCTGAACCTGGTCGCACACAAGTTGGCACCCGCTTTGGTAGCAGGAAACACCGTTGTCTTGAAACCGACACCCGAAGCGCCTATGACGGCCTATAAGTTCGCCAAGATGTTCATCGAGAGTGAATATGCTGTTAAAGATGCTTTGAGCGTGGTCTATGGCGACGCAGAGGTGGGCTCGACACTGGTGGGTTCAGACATCCCCCGTGTGATCAGTTTTACCGGTTCCGTACCGGTAGGCAACATCATCACAAAGTCAGCGGGTATTAAAAAAGTAAGTTTGGAACTTGGCGGAAATGCGGCGACCTATATCGACAAAAGTGCAGATCTTGCTCTTGCAGCTAACCGTTGTGCCCTTGGCGCCTTTGTCAACTCGGGACAGGTCTGTATCTCACTCCAACGTATCTACGTCGATGCTGCTGTATATGATGAGTTTGCACAAAAAATGGCGGAAGAGACCAATAAACTGGTCGTCGGATCACCTTATGAAGACGATACGTTTATGGGGCCGTTGATCGATGAAGAGTCGGCTCAGAGAGCGTTTGGCTGGGTTCAGTCCGCTATCGATGAAGGCGCGCGTGCTGTAACGGAGGTCAAATGCGAAGGGACAATGTTCCACCCGACGGTTATGGCCGATGTGACCGATGATATGGCGATCGTCTGTGAAGAGGTCTTCGCGCCGATCGTCTCTCTGGTCAAAGTGAATGGTTTTGACGACGCGTGCCCTCGAATGAACAACTCGCCATACGGTTTGCAGTTCTCGGTCTTTACCAATGATCTCTCCTTGACACAACGGGCGATCGATGAATTGGAGGCGGGCGGCATCGTGATCAATGATATGCCGACACTCCGTTTTGACATCCAGCCATATGGCGGGGTGAAGCTGAGCGGTGTCGGGCGAGAAGGACCGAAGTTCGCCATTGAAGAGATGACGGAGATCAAATCGATCATTGTCTGCTAGATATAGAACGCTAGATCTCTCTATCTTGTGCGGGTTTAAGCAATCTATTATTGCTTAGTCTGTACCCTTATACACTTAAATAGATCGATGCAAGGTCCTCTTTGCATTGTCATGATAGGGCTCTTGTATCTCCCTGCTACCCTCTGAAATACACCGGTCTGTCACTTTCGTAAGTACACTTCTATTATCATTTTTAAAAACGGTATGTGGCGATTGCTGCGATACAGACAAGGAGAACAAAAGTTGAAACAGGGACTAAACTTGAAAGGCAATCTGTTCGGCGGTGTTACAGCGGCGGTTATCGCTCTGCCCCTTGGGCTGGCTTTTGGTGTCGCAAGCGGACTGGGTGCGACGGCAGGGATCTACGGCGCAATCATCCTAGGCTTTTTTGCTTCACTGTTCGGGGGTACGCCGACCCAGATCTCCGGTCCGACCGGTCCGATGACCGTTGTCGTCGCTTCTGCTGTCATCAGTCTGCACAGCGATATCAATCTGATCGCAATGGTCGTCTTAATGGCAGGGCTTTTCCAGATCTTGTTCGGTTTTATAAAAATTGGCAAATTTATACAATACATTCCCTACCCGGTCATATCAGGTTTTATGAGCGGTATCGGAATTATTATTATTGTTCTACAGATAAACCCCTATCTTGGGCTTGAGAGTGACGCGTCAGTCGTACATATATTGATGACACTGCCTTCGAACCTCTCTCATACGAATCTATGGACCTTCGTGTTGGCAACAGCGACGCTGGCAATCATGTTTTTTACCCCGACCCGGCTCTCTAAGATAATCCCTACGCCATTGATAGCGCTGGTGGTCTTGACGCCGATAAGTGTCTTTTTTGGTTTTGATGTCCCTGTTATCGGTGAAATCCCCGCATCCCTACCGGACATCGTCATTCCCGCTTTCGATTTCGGAGAGTATCGAACCATCCTTACGTTGGCGTTTACCCTGGCGATCCTGGGGACGATAGATACACTGCTGACATCGATAGTGGCCGATTCGCTTACGCAAAGCAAACATAACCCTGATCGTGAACTGTTCGGCCAGGGGGTGGGAAATGCACTCTGCTCTTTGGTCGGGGCTGTACCCGGTGCAGGGGCCACGATGCGGACCGTCATCAATGTAAAAAGCGGGGGAACCAATCGGCTCTCAGGGATGGTCCATGCCGTGACGCTTCTGCTGGTTGTGCTTTTCATCGCTCCGTTGGCTTCACAGATACCCTTGGCGATACTGGCGGGTATTCTGATAAAAGTCGGTATCGATATTCTCGACTACAGACTTTTGGCGGTCTGGAACCAGATCCCAAGAAATGATCTGGCTGTAATGATCAGTGTATTTTTGGTGACCGTCTTTGTCGATCTGATCACGGCTGTCGGCGTCGGTATTGTTCTGGCCTCACTGCTGATCGTCTACCGGATCACGAAAGAGACCCAGATCGTACTTGACAGCGACAGTACGACTGAAGACGGGTATGCACTGCAGGAAAAACAGGCCCGGATCATAAAGATCAACGGGGCCTTTTTCTTCGGGTCCAGTACTGTGTTTGAAAGCCGGGTCAACTCTATCCTCAATATAAAGACGATTATAATCGATATTGCAGATGTCCCTTTTATCGATCTGACCGCGATTTTCTCACTGGAGAACTTGATCAAGAAGTTACAAAAAGACAATATCAGCGTTATCATAGTCGCAAAAGTAAAACACCGAAACAAGCTGATGAAACTCAACAAGACACTCAGCTTCGATAGCGTCACTTTCTATACCAAGATAGAAGATGCAGTTAGTCATATCTAAGAATGCAAAGATAGAGAAGGATGTATATGCGTAAGAAAAAAGCGATCGTCTCGGCATGTCTATTGGGCGAGATAGTGCGTTATGATGATATGCCGAATGAGAAATGTGCTGAATGCACATTTTCATCGGATAAAGTAAGATAGATAGGATTGTTTATGCATAAGAAAAAAGCGATCGTCTCGGCATGTCTATTGGGCGAGACAGTGCGTTATGATGGAACCACCAAGATCAATAATGCTGTGATAGAAGCGCTCAAAGAGTATGAGATCATTCCCTTCTGTCCGGAAGATCCTGTTATGGGAACACCGCGCGAACGCATCTCTGTTATTGAAGTCGATGACGAACAGAAGGTGATCATCGACAACAGCAGCATTGAGGTGACGACCGCTCTTAAACTGCAGACACTAAAGATGATAGAAGCACATCCGGATGCCGACATTGTCGTTCTGAAGTCCAAATCCCCGAGCTGCGGGCTGGGTACGACACCGATCCTGTCGCCATCAAGGGATGTATTGAAGAGCGGTAACGGAGTGGCGGCCCAGCTATTCAGTAAGACGTTTGCCGGTAAAGTCTTTGATGAGAGCAGTTTTTTTAAAGGAGTGGATTCCAAATCAAGTTTGGAATGACGGACTGTTGCACATTTCAGCCATACTCAACTCGATTCGTCATCCTGAACTTGATTCAGGATCCACTCTACTGTTAGGTAGAGATATCAGCACTGCTGATATCAAGGAGTAGATTCCAAATCAAGTTTGGAATGACAGGGTGTGTAAGTTTGGAATGACGGACTGTGCAAACTTGGAATGACAGACTGTTCGAGTGTTTTCGATAGAATAGATGATTTAAAAAATGTAAAAGGTCTTGAGTGCGTCAACCAACTGTCTATATTCTTGCGAGCCAGAAAAATGGAACACTTTATATAGGTGTTACATCTGACCTGATAAAAAGGGTATATGAACATAAAAACAGTTTAGCGGATGGTTTTACTAAAAAGTACAAAGTTTATGACCTTGTCTATTTCGAACAGTTTCAAGATATGAATAGTGCAATAGAGCGAGAGAAACAACTTAAAGCGTGGAAACGCCAATGGAAGATAGAGTTGATTGAGAAGTCAAATGTAAACTGGCAAGATCTATATGATGAAATATTAGGAGTGAATTCCAAATCAAGTTTGGAATGACAGGGTGTTTAAGTTTGGAATGACGGACTGTTGCACGTTTCAGCCATACTCAACTCGATTCGTCATCCTGAACTTGATTCAGGATCCACTGTATCGTAAGATACAGATAGCAGCGGTACTGCTGTAAAAGGTATGGATTCCAAATCAAGTTTGGAATGACAGGGTGTTTAAGTTTGGAATGACGGACTGTTGCACGTTTCAACCATACTCAACTCGATTCGTCATCCTGAACTTGATTCAGGATCCACTGTATCGAAAGATACAGATAGCAGCGGTGCTGCTGTAAAAGGTATGGATTCCAAATCAAGCTTGGAATGACGGACTGTGCAAACTTGGAATGACGGGTTGAGTGAATCGAGTTTGCTATAAGAGGGAGAACAAAGTATGCTGGAGTCACTGATCGCGTTTCTGCTTTCGGCCACCGAGAGTATGGGCTATCTCGGTATCTACTTCTATATGGTGATGGTGGGTACCTTTGTACCGGTGCCGAGTGAGTTGGTTTTGGTTCCGGCGGGATATCTGGCTTCACAGGGGCAGATGAACTATGGCCTGCTGCTTCTAAGCGGGTCACTCGGGAGTCTGAGCGGTGCCTTGGTGAACTACTTTTTTGCCAAACTGATCATTAAAAAGGTTCTCTCACATAAAGTCGGTTTTATTGACAAAGTGACGAACTTCTTTACGTCGCATGGCAAGGTCTCTGTTTTTGTCGCACCGTTGACTCCCGGTCTGGGCCAGTATATCTCCCTTCCTGCCGGATTGTCGCATATGCCTTTTCGCTACTTTATCCCGTTTACCTACGCGGCCAATATCATCTGGGTAGGGTTTATGCTGGCGGTTGGCTATATGTTCGGTTCCAACTCTGACGATGCCCATGTTGTCGTCGTCGAGGGGACACTTTTTCTTTTTGGATTGGCCATCCTCATCGCTATACTTTATGTCACTTTGAGCTTTAGAAGAAAAAGTAAAAACTCCTAGTATATAATGTCAAGAGATATACAACCAAGGAATGATCAATGTTAGAAATTGGAACCAAAGCCCCGGAATTCTGTCTTCCGAATCAAGATGAGGTAGAGATCTGTCTGCGAGACCTTAAAGGAAAGTGGATCGTGCTCTACTTTTACCCAAAAGACAATACGCCCGGATGTACGACCGAGGCGTGTGACTTTACGGCACAGATGCCGGAATATGACGGTCTTAATGCCATCATCCTCGGGGTTAGTGCGGATTCGCCTAAAAAGCATCAGAACTTCATTGCCAAGCAAAACCTTGGCATTACACTTCTGAGTGATGAAGATACGAAGATGATGCAAGAGTACGGTGTCTGGCAGTTGAAAAAGAATTATGGCAAAGAGTACATGGGGATCGTCCGTTCAACCTACATCATCAACCCCAAAGGGGAGATAGCGGCCGGTTGGGAAAATGTTAAAGTACGTCAGAAGCGTAAAAAAGATGGCGTACCGTACGAGATCGTTCATGTCGAAGAGGTAAAGAAGATGTTAGCTGAATTACAAAAATAGGCATTTATTGTCATCTCTTTTGTATAAGAGGTGACGGGTAGGTCTTGACAGCACGAGCAATAACTTATTACCTTTTCATACTTCATACTTCATACTTCATACTTCATACTTCATACTTCATACGAAACTTGTATATGTTGAATAAATATTTTGCTGATATAAAAAGAAAAGAGGTAAGAGGAAGGACATCCCTAAAGGAATGTCTTTAAACGCTAAGTGACTTAGAAACGGTAACGAAGGTAAGCACGGATGTCTTGTGCTTTGTCAACATAAAACCCACCATAACCCGCAGGTAATGTTGCAATTTCTTTTGAAGCACCAGTTGTACCTCCGAAGAAACCATTGCTTCCAGTGTATTTGTAGTCGATGTAGGTATATCGAAGTTGGAAACTGAAGATATCATCGATCAATGGCTCAGTAAAGTAGGCTTCATAGGCATCACCACGAGCTGCGAGTTTAGAACCAATATTTGTATCTTCGCCATAAGTTATAGCACGCCAGTTTGCAGTACCTTTGTTGTACTCTATACCCCAACGGCCCTCTTCTGAGATCAACGATGGGAACTGCATACCTACCCAAGCAGAGTAACCACGGGATGCATCTGATGAATTAATCATAATCTTGCCATTGTCAGGATTGGTAATACTCATAGCAGCACTGGCAAAGATTGTAGTATCATCAAGGAAGTCACTCCATTCGTTACCGATACCGTTAATTACAACGTTTCCGGTAAATGAGTGTAAGCCACCGACGGTTTCCATACCTTGTGATGGGTCTCCAGGATTCACAGCATCAATAAGATTAGCAGCATAGTAGTACTGTGTACCGACAGTGTACTGTCCGTCATCGTATGGTACAAATATTAGACCGGCAAGATCAATATCATCAATCTCGTCGTTTGAAGCATAAGGTGCAGCGCTAAAACGAGGTGTGGCATTTGTTAAACCTCGTCCTGCACAGAACTTGACGTACATACCGATATCTTCCATTAAAGTGAACTTTGAGCTCAGTCCGTCAAACTCAACATTGATGGTGTGTCCCATCGGTGAAGCGGCAACATCATTGTCACGCAAGTTGACCAGGTGTCCATTTGTTGACGGGCGGCGGCCGATACTGAATGTCCATGGGATATCTGTTCCCAGAAATGTGTCATTTCTATAGAAGAAGTAGGCTGAACGAACGCGGACTACATCATCGTATGCATTTTCATTGGTGATCCAGTCGAATGTTTCATATGCAGCACCAGGATTTCCACTCATAGGATCTCCTTGGACACCTGAACGTGCACCAAAAGTCTTGTTGTAAGCCAGCTGACCGGTAAAACTTATGTTTTCAGTCGCAGCCCAATCCATGTTTAACCAAAGGCGGTTTGTGAACAGTGCATTGTTCTCTTGTTTAGAACCATCGGCCATTGTGTACTGGAGATTGTCGACTGTCGTACGGAAGTCAACACCGAATTTAAGGTGGTTACCGCTTGTACGCTTGTTAAGCTCAGTTAGTTGATCTTCGATGTCTGCAAGAGCATCATCAACTGATACTTCATCATCTTCTTCCTCCTCATCGGTCGCGACGGCCTCTTCGACTTCAACCTCACCGGCTTCGTCCATTGTCGCAGCTTTAGCTGCTTTTACTTCTGCAAGCTCCGCTTGAAGCGCTTTCATCTCGGTTTCCATCTCTGTCATACGGTCAAACATTGAAGCTGCTTGAGCATTTCCTGTTAGAAGTGCTGCGGCTGCAAGTGAGACAAGTAATGGTTTTTTGATCATTTTAGATTCTCCATAAATAGGCTGTAAATGCCTGAACTCCGGTAAGATTAGCAAAAGTAATATAAAAGTAATTTTAATTATCATCAAAAAACCCATTTACCGTTCATTTGTTTTAAAATAAGCTGTAAATGGGCAGTTTTGGAAGAAAATTATTGGTCTAAAACTGTAATTATATAAATTGAGGTCATATGATGACTATCAGGTGCGATGGCTGAATACAGCTGTAATTTAAAAATATTTTGATATAATTCGCGCGATTTCACTCTTTCGTGAGTTGAAAACAAAACAAGTATCATGCTAAAAAATCGGTGTGACGTCTCTGAAATAATAGAGCGCGAAGCTGGCGATACTGAAGCAAACCGATAAAAATCTAGCGTTACTACACGCTATCAAAGGACCTTAAATGGTAACTATGAAAGACCTATTAGAATGTGGTGTACACTTCGGACACCAGACACGTCGTTGGAACCCGAAAATGAAAAAATATATCTTCGGTGTTCGTAAAAACATCTATATTATTGACCTTCAGAAGACACTACGTTACTTCCGTAACACATACCAGATCGTTGTTGATGCAGCAGCTGAAGGACAAACAGTTCTTTTCGTCGGTACAAAGAAGCAAGCGCGTAATTCTGTAAAAGAAGCGGCGATCAAATGTGGTATGCCATATGTTGATAACCGCTGGTTGGGTGGTATGTTGACTAACTTCCCGACGATTCAAAAATCTATTCGTAAACTTGACGTTATCGAGCAGATGAAAGAGAATGGTCAGATGGAGCTTCTTACTAAGAAAGAGCAACTGATGATGTCTCGTCAAGCTGAAAAACTCGAGCAGTACCTTGGTGGTATCCGTAACATGAAAGAGCTTCCAGATATGCTTTTCGTTGTTGATGCTGTTAAAGAGCACATTGCTGTTAACGAAGCACGCTGTCTTAACATCCCGGTTGTAGCGCCACTTGACACTAACTGTGACCCGGACCTTATCACTTACCCGATCCCTGGTAACGATGATGCAATCCGTTCGATTCAACTTTTCTGTCGTGAAATGGCTGAAGCTATTAACGAAGGTAAAGCACTTAACGCAGATAACGCTGCAAGTGAAGAAGAGATGCCTGCAGTTGAAGAAACAGAAGTAGAAGCAGCAGCTGAAGAAGCGACTGAAGCTACTGAAACAAAAGAGGCGTAGTCATGGCAGTTACAGCAGCAATGGTTAAAGAGTTGCGTCAAGCAACTGATGCACCAATGATGGATTGTAAAAAAGCGTTGACTGAAAACGACGGTGACATGGAAAAAGCGACAGAATGGTTGCGTGAACGCGGTGTCGCCAAGTCTGCTAAAAAAGCTGACCGTGTAGCAGCTGAAGGCTCTATCGGCCTTAAGATCTCTCCGGATTTTAAACGTGCTACACTGGTAGAAGTTAACTCTGAGACGGACTTCGTCGCACAAAATGAGGGCTTTAAAAATCTTGTATCGACAACAGTTTCTCAAGCGTTTGAGACAAATGCTGATACAACAGAAGCGTTACGTTCAACAGAGCTTGAAGGTAAAGCGTTCAGCGTTTACTTCGATGAGGCTGTTGCCAAGATCGGTGAAAAGATCGAAGTACGTCGTATTGCAGCACTGAGCGGTAATGAAAATGTAGCTGTTAACGGTTATGTTCACTCAAATACACGTATCGGTGTTATCGTTGCGATCGAATGTGACTCTGCAAAAACAGCTGAAGCGATGGTTCCGGTAGCGAAGCAAGTTGCAATGCACGCATCTGCAATGAAACCGACAACACTTTCGTACAAAGATTTTGATGCAGATTACGTAGCGGCAGAGACTGCCGGTCGTATTGAAGCGATCAAAACAGAGAACGAAGAGCGTGCACGTATGAAGAAACCACTTCTTAACGTCCCTTCTTACATCTCTATGTGTCAATTGACTGATGATGTTTTGGCTCAGGCTGAAGCGGATATCAAAGCGACACTGAAAGAGCAGGGTAAACCTGAGCAGATCTGGGACAAGATCGTTCCGGGTCAATTGGCACGTTTTATCCAGGATAATACAACACTTGACAAAGAGCAAGCACTTGTTGATCAGAACTATGTTCTTGATGACAAGATGAATGTTGCTGAAGCTGTTTCTGCTGCTGCGAAAGCAGTCGGCGGAACGGCTGAAGTTACTGCATTTGTTCGTCTTGAAGTCGGTGAAGGTATCGAGAAAAAAGTTGATGACTTTGCTGCTGAAGTTGCAGCACAAATGGCATAATTGCCTCAAACTTTTTTTGTTGAGAGCTCCGGCTCTTAACATCTCCTTTTTAAAATTCCCCTAATTTAAATCTATCTGATTATAATAACTCCATGAAAATATTAGAAGCAACTTCCCTTTCCCACCGTTTTGAGTACCCGTTATTTAACGATATTGATCTCTCCCTTTTTTCGGGTGAGACAATGGCGATCGTAGGTGAAAGCGGCAGTGGAAAGTCGACTCTCTTACATACTTTGTCAACACTGCTGGAGCCGAATGAAGGCATTGTAAAGCTTTTGGACAGTGATATCTATAAGCTTAAAGAGCGTGAACTTGTGGCCTTACGGCGTGATGAGTTGGGACTGATCTTTCAGTCGCACTATCTTTTCAAAGGGTTTAGTGCATATGAAAACCTGGAGGTCGCTTCGCTATTGTCATCAGAGCCTATCGACAACACTCTGATAGAGAGACTGGGTCTGCAAGATGTGATCAACATGAAGGTGACACAACTCTCCGGCGGGCAGCAACAGCGGATCTCGATTGCCCGTGTGCTGACAAAAAAGCCGCGTATTATTTTTGCGGATGAGCCGACAGGTAATCTCGATAACAATACTTCGTTAGAGGTGATGGATATCTTTGAAAAGTATGTCAAAGATGAGATGGCAGCACTGGTCCTGGTCACGCATAATGAAGAGTTTGCTTACCGCTGCGACAAAGTCTACCGACTGCATGAAAAAGTTCTTGAAAGAGTTAAATAAGTAAAGCTCACTTTATATCTCCACGTTTGACACTTCCTTTTCTTCTTTATCTTTACAGATTTTAATCCTTAGACTTTAGTCCTTTACGATAAAAAAATTTTAGGGTATGATGCAACATATGTATTAGGGGAGGGTTAAGATGTTCAGAATGAGCCGTGAAAAACTGCAACTAACACTGCGAGAACTCGAGCAGGCCAGCTACAACCACAGAATATGGTACAAAGACCTCATACGTTCTATCGCCTGCCAGCTTCCACCTGATTCAAGGGACCTGGCTGAAGATGCGCATCATCAATGCCGGTTTGGGCAATGGTATTATGCCTTTGTAGAAGATGAGTTTGCTGATAATCAGATTTATCAGTCTATTGAAGTTGAACACCGTAAAATGCATGAGCTGGCAGCAAAATTGCTTAATATGTCCAATCATATGGAGAAGGTCTCACCCATCGATTATGACAATTTTGCCAATACGCTCGAACGCTTAGGTATTAACATTGAAACGCTCAAACATGAGATCGAAGAGACTTTATATAATCGTGACCCTTTGACAGGGGCGCGTAACCGGGTAACAATGCTCAGTGATCTGAGAAGGTTATTGGAACTCGCACAGCGAGGTGTTCAAGAAAGTTTGATCTGTATTATGGATATCGATCTGTTTAAATCGGTTAACGATACCTATGGACACCAAAGCGGTGACCAGGTTCTGGTGTCGGTAGTAGAGTATATTTTAGGGCATATACGTCCGTATGACAAGATTTACCGTTACGGCGGCGAAGAGTTTCTGATCGTTATGCCGCATACCGATCTTGAGACTTCTCAAATAGTCGTTGAGAGAATTAGAGAAGGGTTGTCAATGTTGACGGCAACCTATAATGAAGGTGAAGAGATCCGGGTCACGGCATCATTCGGTATTGCTCCCTTATCTCCAAAACTTACTGTCGAAGAGTCGATTGACCGTGCTGATCAGGCCTTGTACCGTTCCAAAGAGGGTGGCCGGAATCGTGTGAGTGTCTGGGAAGAGAATTAGAAAACATAAAGCGCAGATGTGACGATAGATCTTAATGGAGAGTGTTCTGAACGGGTCAATGAAAATTCTGACAGAAGCGTGTTATCGGTTGTAGTCTTCAAAACGGTGTGAAAACCGTTTTTCAAGCTCTTTAGCAAAACGAATATCCTCACTGTCGGTTGTGCAGATGACTTCGCCGATCTTAAGATTCAGATCGGCATGACTGAAAGCGACAGTGGAAAAGCAGACGTCACTCTCATCTATCAAGAACAGGTTCAGTGCAAAGTTCTCATCGACGCGGGTAGAAACAGGGACTTTAACCTTGGTGTTTTTGTATTTGGCATAGAATGCGGCACTATCCAAACTGCTTGTTATCAACCGAAACTCACTGCTGCGGCTGAGGGCTTTTTCGATACTTTTCAAAAGCGCTGGAGAGTCCAGTCTGTTTGTGATGATAGTGACGCTTTTCGCCCGTTCTATCTTCATTTTCAACGTATGTATGAGATCGCTTTTCTGCTCAGGAAGCAGGTAGTATTCATCAGCATTCAGTGTGAACGCTAGATAAATGAAGGTCATAAGAGTAGAAAAAAATCGCATTGCCTTCACCATCTTTTGAAGTTATCTTTTGTTACAATGATACCATTAAATCCAAGGGCTGTTGTTACGGCCCAAAAAGGGCTCTTCTCGATGAATGTTCTTCTCGTTAATAACGATGCTGTTGTAACAAAACTTGTCAAACTAAGTACGCAAAAGACAGGTGACAGATTGGACATAGCAACATCTATCGAAGCGATAAGAGATGAGAGCTATGATCTCTTGATCTTGGATGAGAGCCTTTTTAGCCGAGAATTTCTTGAGCAAATTAACGACAAAGTCATCTACTCGCACTCCATCTACATTACGACACGAGAGAGTACGCATGTAGAGTTTTTTGAAAAACATCTATACAAACCTTTTTTACCGACGGAACTACTCTTTATGCTGCATCAGTTCGCAACACAGGTAAAAAAAGAGCAAGAAGAGCTCTCGAAAGAGATCGTTTTTGATGACTTTGAAAACGCATTTTTCAGCGATGATGAGATCATCGGCGGTGAAGACCATTTTGAACAAGATGCTTTGGAACGGGTGCAGACGTTTGAAGAGATAGAAGAAGAGATGTTTGACGAGATAGAGGCTGATGAAGCGAGCGAGGAAGAGGTTCTGGACAACATCTTCTCTGCAGATGAAGTCTCTGAAGTTCAAGCGATCCTGGATGCCTTGAACAGTGATGAGAGCGATGAAGAAGCGATCGTTGAGGAGATAGTTCAAGAGCGTGAACTCGATGAAGAGATCGATCAGGAACTTGAGAGAGCATTGCGTAATCTCAGTGAAGAGGACCTTTCAGTCGAGTTGGACGATACGGTACTGCTGCAACTGGACGATATTTCTAATCAGGAGTTCTCCTGGGATGAGCCGCAAAGCCCGCGAACATCAACTGAACAAAATCAGGAATCCATCGAGACGCTGCGGACACTCGTAAAAGCGTTGGAAAATCCGCAGATCGCCCGCTCTCTGAGAGGAACTATTACGATCAATCTGACATTTGGAGAAGATTAATGAACAAAGATACCGGAGCGATCCTTGTCCTTTCCGGCCCAAGCGGTGCCGGAAAAAGTTCACTGATCAAAAAAATAGAAGCCGATATCGGTTCGTACCATTTTTCCATCTCAACGACAACACGTCCAATGCGTGAGGGTGAGATCGAAGGTATCCATTACTATTTTGTCACCAAAGAGCAGTTCGAACAAGATATAGAAGAAGAGAACTTTTTAGAATACGCTCTTGTTCACGGTAACTACTACGGTACGTCGATCAAGCCTGTAAAAAAAGCGCTCAAAGAGGGCAAACTCGTCATTTTCGACATCGATGTTCAAGGGCATGATGCCGTGCAAAAAAGATTGGCGGATATTACAACATCTGTATTTATCACAACGCCGACACTCTGCGAACTGCAAAAGCGACTGAATGCCCGCGGAACGGATGCCCAAGAGGTCATCGATGGTCGTATCGAGATGGCGAAGCGCGAAGTGCAGCGCATCAGTGAGTATGATTATCTGGTTATCAATGATGATCTGGATGTCGCGGCGGAGATACTGGTCAATATTGCAAAAGCGGCACGGATGAAGATTCCCAGTATTGCCATCAACGAGTTTGTCATCGCCTGGGAAACCAACTGCTAAATTGAAGTTCCAGCTTCGGCACTATTTGCACTTCAGTTCACCTCTTGACGTACTGATGTACGTCTTCGGGATCACTTCTGCACAACTTGCACCAAATCTAAAACTTCAAATAATTATTTTTTATAAGGTACGTTTCGCTACCAATTACAATGCACATTAGCTCTATAATCTTACCCTCATACAATTTTAACGTCCTGTTGGATATAATCGCGGCATAAATACTGGCCTGAAAAAGGGCTTTCAAAGATAGAAACATGGATGTCAGAAAAGCATTTTTAGAATATTTTGAATCAAAAGGGCACGCTAAAGTTGAGAGTGCTCCACTTGTACCGGACGACGCAACACTGTTGTTCAACAATGCGGGGATGGTCCCGTTTAAGTCGGTTTTTACAGGTGAGATACCGCGCCCTGAGAACCCGCGTGCGACCTCTTGTCAGACCTGTCTTCGTGCAGGCGGCAAGCATAATGACCTTGAGAATGTCGGTCATACGGCACGTCACCACACTTTTTTTGAGATGTTGGGCAACTTTTCGTTCGGTGATTATTTTAAAGAAGAGGCTATCGCCTACGCCTGGGAATTTATTACCGAAGTGTTGGAACTCCCGGTTGAAAAGTTGTGGGTGACGGTCCATGACAGCGACGATGAAGCGGAAGAGATCTGGAAAAAGTATGTCGCTGCCGACAGAATCATGCGTCTCGGGGACAAAGACAACTTCTGGCAGATGGGCGACACCGGTCCGTGCGGTCCGTGTTCTGAGATCTTCTTTGACCAGGGTGCTGAAAACTTCAGCGGTCCGGAAGATTACATGGGCGGTGAAGGCGACCGCTTCCTGGAGATCTGGAATCTTGTATTTATGCAGTACGAGCGTTCGAAAGACGGTACACTGACGCCGCTTCCGAAACCGTCTATCGACACGGGTATGGGACTTGAACGCGTTATCGCGGTCAAAGAGGGTGCGCTGAGCAATTACGATACGTCACTGTTTATGCCGATGATCCATAAGGTCGAAGAGTTCACTGGTAAAAAGTATGAGTACAAAACAGGTGCGTCGTACCGTGTTATCGCAGACCATATCAGAACGGCTGTGTTCCTGCTTGCACAGGATGTCAACTTCTCAAACGAGGGGCGTGGCTACGTTCTTCGCCGTATCTTGCGCCGTGCGGTCCGTCACGGTTACCTGCTTGGTCTGCACGAAGCCTTTATGTACAAGATCGTCGATATCCTCGTCGCGCAGATGAAAGATGTCTACCCGTATCTGGAGACAAAAGCGGAAGCGGTCAAGACACAGATTCAACTTGAAGAGGAACGTTTTTTCAAAACGATTGCTTCGGGGATCGAGCTCTTTAATGAAGAGCTGAAAAATACCAAGGAGGTCTTCAGCGGCGAAGTCGCCTTCAAACTTTATGACACGTTCGGTTTCCCTCTGGATCTGACCGAAGATATGCTTAAAGAGAAACATCTCAAACTTGACACCGCAACCTTTGATGCCCTTATGAAAGAGCAGCGAGAACGTGCTAAAGCGGCATGGAAAGGGAGCGGCGACGCGGCAAACGAGGGTGACTTCAAAACACTTTTGGAGAAATTCGGTAAAAACGAATTCGTCGGTTACGAAGGTGAAAGTAACGAAACGAAAGTACTGGCCCTTTTGAGTGAAGACTTTAAGATCGTCGATACGCTTCATGCGATGCATACCGGCTGGATTCTGCTTGAGAAGACACCGTTTTATGCCGAGAGCGGCGGACAGGTCGGTGACAAGGGTGTCATCGAAGGACATGCAACGGTAACAGACACGCGCAAGTTTTTTGATCTTAACCTTTCGCATGTTGAGGTGAAAGAGACGATTACGGCAGGAGAGACCGTTAAAGCGGTTGTCGATATCAGCCGTTTGGAGATCGAAAAGCATCACTCGGCAACGCACCTGCTGCATGCCGCGCTTTATGATATTCTGGGAGACCACATCTCACAGGCGGGTTCGTTGAACGATGACAAACGTCTTCGTTTTGACTTCTCGCATCCTAAAGCGATGACAGTCGAAGAGATCGCAGCAGTTGAAGAGCAGGTAAACTACCAGATTCTCCGCGGTATAGCCGGTCAGACGAAAGAGATGAGTATTGACGATGCCAAGAACAGCGGTGCCAAAGCGCAGTTCGGCGAGAAATACGGCGACAAAGTGCGTGTGGTCAGTTTCGGCGATGCCTCGGTCGAGCTTTGCGGGGGAACTCACGTTGCCAACACGGCGGTTATCGGTACCTTTATCATTACGAAAGAGTCGGGTGTTTCGGCAGGTGTCCGCCGTATCGAAGCGGTCTGCGGTAATGCAGCCTACAACCTTTTCAAAGAGCAGCGTCATACATTGAACAGCGTGGCTGAAGAGGTCAAGAACCGCGATGTTCTTTTAGGGGTCAACAAACTTAAAGAGCAGATCAAGACCTTGAAAGAAGAGGTCCAAGAAGCCTTGGCTGCTTCGAAAGAGGAGCTTTCTGCGCAAGTGATCAACGGGGTTACGGTCATTATTGAAGAGATCAAAAGCGGTGATGTCAAAACCCGTATCGATGAGCTAAAAAATGCCCACGACAAAGTAGCAGCGATGCTCTTCCAGGTCAAAGGCGACAAGGTGATTCTTGCAGCGGGCGTAAAAGAAGCCTCTGTCAAAGCCGGTGACTGGATCAAAAACATTGCGCCTATACTCGGCGGCGGTGGCGGCGGTCGTCCCGACTTCGCACAGGCCGGCGGTAAAGACGCATCTAAATTGCCGGAAGCTAAAGAGAGCGCTCTCAAATACGTTCAAGAGGTACTAGGGTAATGAAAGCGTGGATGGTTGAGTTTTTCTGGGCCCATACGGAACTGCTGGTCTTTGTCCATGTACTGAGTGCGGTGGTCTGGGTCGGCGGTATGATCGCGATGCGTTTTGCAGCCCATTACTCGTTCCAGGAGCTGGAGCCGGCACAACGGCTTCCCCGTACGGCACAGGCTCTTGGCAACCTGTTCAAGATCGTAGCACCGTTTATTGTTATCTTGATCGTGACAGCCGTTTTAATGGCAGTGGGCTGGGGCTTCAGAGCGGCCGCGGTTGATGCGAGCGGCAACATTATCGATGATACAGCATTTGCCGTCTATCAACTGGTCCATGTCAAAGAAGCCAT
This sequence comes from Sulfurimonadaceae bacterium, assembly GCA_041596355.1. Taxonomy (GTDB): domain Bacteria; phylum Campylobacterota; class Campylobacteria; order Campylobacterales; family Sulfurimonadaceae; genus Sulfonitrofixus. Next base: position 54,373 of record JBFHIS010000012.1, read on the forward strand.
CTGGCTGATTATGGCGGTGAACTACGGCTATATGGTCTGGCGTCTTGTCAAGGCTAAAAAATTCCTTGCATTAGACGATATGCCGGCTGCCAAAGCGATGTTGGGGATGATCGGTAAATATCTTGTTCCTTTGAATATTATTCTCGGTCTGATCGCGATCTACCTGGGTGTAGTTCTGCGTTACTCGCATACCTAAACTCCATTTCTGAACACGCTTCAGAACCTCTGTCAAAAGGAAACTGATGAACACTCCTACAATTCGCCTCTGCTCACAATCTGAAAGCAGGGCAACTATCTTACGTCAGGCAGGTATCGGTTTTATTCAATCGCCTGTCGAATATGATGAGGAACAAATTATCGCGACTTCGCCTAAAAACTTTGTCTATCAGGCGACTGTCGGGAAGTTCCAGGCGGCTCTTAAAGCGTATGACTACACAGAGATGCCCTTACTCGTTTCCGATACAGTAGTGACCTCCCAGGGTAAGATCCTGCGCAAAGCAAAGTCCCTCGAAGATGCCCGGGCGATCTTGCAGACACAAAGCGGCAGTGTTACCTCCATTGTGACCTGTATGATCTACAAAAGTGACAGACTCGAACTGCTGGACATCTCGTCGACCGATTATATTTTTGATACCTTTGATGCAGATGATCTTGAGGCCTATCTGGCATCGGGTGATTGGCAGGGTAAAGCGGGAGGCTGCATGGTAGAAGGGTTCTGCAAGCCTTACATACGAGAGGTAAAAGGGTATGAGTCGTGTGCCATGGGACTGAGCGTCGAAGTGCTCTTGCCGTGGATCTAATGCCGGAGAGATGAGATGAAAAGATTAATGACGTCACTGTTACTGGTAACGCTGTTGCTTTTAACCGGTTGTACGAAGACCCCTGTCACGAACAGAAGCCAGCTGATCTTAGTCTCCAACCAGGAAGAGATCGCGATGGGTCTCAGTGAATCCGAAAAGATCAAACAATCATCAAAATTGAGCAGTGATAAGCTTCTTGTCGCAAAGATACGTCAGATCGGCGGCAAGATCGCGAAGGTTAGCGGACGTGAGGATTTCAGGTGGGAGTTTAATGTCATAGAATCCAAGCAGGTGAACGCATTTTGTCTTCCGGGCGGGAAAGTGTTCTTCTACACGGGGATATTGCAGATGATGGATAATGATGATCAGATTGCCGCGGTGATGGGACATGAGATCGCACATGCCTTAGCCAGACACGGCGCGGAACGTATCTCTATGCAGATGGTCAGTCAGACCGGCGGGCAGCTTTTAGGTGCGGTGCTCAATGTGCCGGAACAATATCAGGGGCTGTATGAACAAGCGTACGGCATCGGTACGAATGTCGCTGTGATGCTGCCATACAGTCGCAGTCATGAGCATGAAGCGGACCAGATCGGTGTGTACTTGATGTGGAAAGCGGGGTATGACCCATATCAGGCAGTGGTTTTTTGGGAAAAGATGAAGGTGGCGTCGCAAGGCAAAAGTACTCCCGAATTTTTCTCCACACACCCGTCCGATCAGTCCCGTATTGACGCTATAAACAAGTTTATCAGTACCTTGCCTGCGCATCCATGAATGTAATGAGAAGACAAACGGTACAATAACAAGATGAACTATTATGAAAAAGAGCTCTCTGCACTGCACCGTTCGGGCCGATACCGCGAACGTCGTATCTTTGATGAGAATATTATCGATTTGGCATCGAATGACTACCTCGGTCTGGCACACAACAGAGAGATACTGGAAGCAGCTGTTAATGCATTGCGTTCCTTAGAGTCACACGCTTCGAAGGCCTCTATGCTGGTCAACGGCTATACAAAGGTGCATCAGGATTTTGAGAATGCTTTATGCGAGGCCAACGGATTCGAAGCCGGTGTGATACTCGGTTCAGGCTTCAATGCAAATATTGCCATGATCGAGACCTTGGTGCGTAAAGGTGATGCGCTCTTCATGGATGAAAAGTATCACGCTTCAGGCGTTTTGGCCTCTAAACTCATTGACGGTGAGCTGCATTATTTTGCTCACAATAGTGTTGAAGCGCTAGAAGCGTTACTGAAAGACTCCTCTGCAAAACGCAATATTATTGCCGTAGAAGGGATCTATTCGATGGATGGAGACCTTGTGGCTAAAGAGATTATCGATCTTGCCGACCGCTACAATGCAATTCTGATATTGGATGAAGCGCACAGTTCCGGTGTGATCGGTGAAAATTTGATGGGGATCCTGGATCATTACAATATAGAGGTGAAACCCAACTACATCAAGATGGGAACACTGGGGAAGGCATATGGCAGTTTCGGTGCTTATATCCTGGCATCAGAACATATCATCGACTTTCTGATCAACCGGGCCAAACCGATCATTTATGCGACGGCACCTTCTCTCTTTGACACACTGTTGGGCCACCATGCCCTGCGTTACATTCAGGCAAACACTCAGCGATTACGAATAGCGATCAGAGCGCGTCAAACTGTTGTTCAAGAGATTTTCGGGATCACGGTCGAAGGACTGATCGTCCCGGTCCTTGTGGGCGATAACCGTAAGGTGATAAGTATCCAAAAAAGATTGTTGGAAGATGCGCTGTTAGTCGGTGCGATCCGCCAACCTACCGTACCTTCCGCAATTATTCGTTTTATCGCACGACTTGGCATAGAAGAGGCGGTATTTAGAGAAGCCTCTCTAAAAATCAAAAGGGTTATCGACACGGCATAATACCCGTGGATAGGCTATTAACCTGACTTTAGATAAAATATCTACTATTTATGAGAAGGGTGTCATGCAGATCAGAAAACTCCAGGTCTCTTTTGCGGAAAAACATCTAGTCGACATCGGCTTTACGGTCAAACACTCTTTGGCACTTGTGGGACAGAGCGGCAGCGGTAAAAGTCTGACACTCAAAGCACTGCTTGGAATGCTCCCTTCGCAGATGAGCCTGGAGCTGGAGTGTGATGCTGACTTTACACTGGAGCGCGGCAAGACGGTCGCTTTTGTACCGCAAAACCCCTTTACGGCGCTCTCTCCGTTGACAAAGATCAAAGATCAGTTCTTTGTCGATGACCGGAAGGTGGCGGCCTTGTGTGCGAGCGTGGAGCTGGACCTCGGACTGTTGGAGCGGTTTCCACCGGAACTTTCAGGCGGACAGCTTCAGCGTGTGGTCATTGCGATAGCCCTGAGCGGTGAGCCGAAACTGCTGTTGCTGGATGAACCGACAACGGCACTTGATCCCAAGACAAGAGCGGTGATCATTGCATTGTTGAAAAAGCTGCAAGAGAGTCAGGGGTTTAAGATCCTATTTGTGACCCACGACATGCACTCCGCTTCTGAGCTCTGCGATGAGATCTGTGTCATAAAAGAGGGCAGAGTGCAAGAGAGCGGGCTGATGGAGAGTGTGCTGCTGTCACCGGAAAGCCCCTATACAAAAACATTAATCGAAGCAAGTTTTGCAAACAGGAAATTTAGAGAATGAACATAGATAAAGTATTAGAGAAAAAGATAAACCGGGAGAGAGGTCTTAAAATTGAGATCCCTGAGAAAAAGCCAGTCAAAAAGTCAGGCGTAAAAAAATTCTTTACCGTTGCAATCCTTCTATTGGTGATCTTCGGACCGATCGTCTATGTTGGTTTGATCGCGACGAACCTGACGTATGACACCAGCAAATTGACAACAGACTATAATCCACAGGTTTCGTCCAGGATATACGATGTCAATGGCGACAAAATCGCTAACGTCTTTGAGAGCCGACACCGGTTTTATGCTCCGTTTGACGAGATACCGCCCAAGATGGTCGAAGCGCTTTTAGCGATCGAGGATACATCGTTTTTTGAGCATGGCGGTATCAATTACGATGCGATAATGCGGGCCATTATCAAAGATATCAAGGCGATGGCAATGGTCGAGGGGGCCAGTACCCTGACTCAGCAATTGGTCAAGAATACTCTCCTGAGCAGAGAGAAGAAGATATCCAGAAAGATAAAAGAACTTATTCTCTCTTATAAGATCGAGGCGGAACTGACCAAGGTCGAGATCTTAGAGCGTTACTTTAATGAGATCTATCTTGGGCACAACTATTACGGTGTTAAGACGGCGGCAGACGGTTACTTTCATAAAGAGTTGAAAGATCTGACACTCAAAGAGATGGCGATTCTGGTCGGCTTGCCTAAGGCACCGAGCTATTATGCCCCGACAAAAAACTACGATATCTCTTTGGGGCGCGCCAACCGTGTTGTAGAGCGTCTTTATGCCCTTAACTGGATCGATAAAGAGAGCTATGAAAAGGCGCTGGAGGAGAAGCCTGTAGTCTATGATGAGACCTTGACACAGAACAAGGCGCCGTATGTGGTCGATGAGGTTGTACGTCGTTTGCGTGAAGAGTTCCCTGACTTTAAGACAGGCGGCTACAAGGTCTATACGACGATCGATCTGAATATGCAGGCGGCGGCACGCAAGGCAATGACATACGGTTATGAGCAGGCCCAGATTCGTCTCGCCAAAGAGAATGAAAGAGCTGCGGAGAAAGAAGGTGCGAATTATGTCCCATACGCCGATCAGAACCTGAGTAAATTCAATGGTGCCATAATATCAGTTGACCCCAAACTTGGGGAGATCAGAGCTATGGTAGGCGGTATAGACTATAGAAAGAGCTCTTTTAACCGCGTAACGCAGGCCTACCGCCAGCCAGGTTCCGCCTTTAAGCCGTTTCTGTATCAGGTGGCACTTGACTTCGGCTATTCGGGTGCGACCAAGCTGATCGATATCTCCCGTACATATGATTTTGAGACAGATCAGGATAATGATTCGAATGAGACGCGCCAATGGAAACCGAAGAACTACGAGAATAACTTTAAAGGTTTGATCTCACTTCGCGAAGCACTGGTGCACTCTCGCAACCTTGCAACTATTAATCTTGTGACAGATATTGGGATCAACACCATCAAAAGTAAACTCACACAGCAGTATGAGATCAAAGATCTGCCGAGTGACCTCTCTCTGTCTCTGGGCAGTATTACGCTGTCGCCGGAGCGTTTCGCTGAGTACTTCACCTCTTTTGCCAATGGCGGTCAGCTGAGTGATCTCCGGCTTATCAGTTCTGTGGAGCAACGTGGTGTAACGTTGTGGGAACACCCGGAACAGGTTGTCAAAAAGGTAACGGAAGAACGACAGGCCTTTTTGATGACAACAATGCTGCGTGATATTGTTCAACGTGGTACAGGCCGTCGGGCAAAAGTACACGGTATTGAACTTGCGGGTAAGACGGGAACGACCAATGACTCCATTGATACCTGGTTTGTCGGTTACTCTCCGTCATTGGAGACCATAGTCTGGTTCGGCAATGATGACAACTCTCCTTTGTGGAGGAGAGAACAGGGCGGTTGGACAGCAGCCCCCTCTTTTGGCTACTATTATAAAGAGTTGATCAAGATATACCCGCAGATGCCGCGCAAGTTTGAAAAACCCGATGATGTTATCGAAGTGACGGTCGATGGGAAGAACAAAGAGTATTTCACAGACATCTCCAAGCCGCCAAAAACTGAAGTCAAAGCTGAAGCAGACGAAGAGCTGCTTTTTTAGGAGTATAGGATGAAAAAGATTTTTTTGCTGCTGTTTGCTGTAAGCTCGCTCGCCTTTGCTGATCCATTTGCCAAAGGTAATAAAAGTGTCGGTATCACAGTTGGTTCGGGGAGTGTCAGTTACAGCGGCGGTACTTTAGTCGGCTCTTCTGTTGAGAATTACTTTATCGTAGGGGTGAATGCCGACTTCTTTGTGGCTGAAAACCTGGCGGTGGGTTTGGGGTATCGCGGTTGGTTCGGTGGAACGCCTACTATCAATCAAGCGACGGTCCCGGTGACCTATTACATCCCAACAAACTCAAAGTTCCGTCCCTATGCCGGTGCATTTTATCGTTATACCTATATCAGTGACGATCAATATGACAACTACAGCAGTGTGGGCGGACGTGCAGGTGTGGCCATCTTATTTCAAAACGGTTATGCCGGATTCGGTTGGGTTCAAGAGTATAGAGTGGACTCTGATAATCAGAGTGATGACACCTCGGGTTACCCCGAAGCGGTTATCGGTTTTAGCTTTTAAACGCGCGGTTAAGAGCACTGAAGAGTGCTTTGATCGATGCTAAAGTGATATCGTTATCTTTGCCGACGCCAAAGAAAGAGTCTCCGCCTTTTGTTTCGATTTCGATATAGGCTACCGCTGTTGCGGATGACTTCATTCCACACGAGTGCTCTGAATACGATTTGAGCACAAACTTGTTCGGATAGTTTTTGAGCAAGGCTTTACGACAGGCGTCAATCGGCCCATTTCCTTCACCCTCTGCTTCAATATCTTCACCGTTGTATCGGTAGTGCAATTTACACCAGACGGTATCCTCTTTGGTCGCAGCTGAACGTGAAACAAACTCAAGATGCTGCGGCGGTGAGAAATAGGTCTTTTCGAAGATCGCCAAGATCTCATCGTTACCCAGCTCTCTCGCCTCTTTGTCTGTTACAGCCTGAACGATCTTACCGATCTCCGGATGCATCTTCTTGGGAAGCTGATACCCGAAACTGTCTTCAAGAATGTAAGCAACACCGCCTTTGCCTGACTGTGAATTGATACGGATAATACTCTCATACGAGCGCCCCACATCTTCAGGATCGATCGGCAAATAAGGCACTTCCCAAAACGGTTCCGCTTTAGCCCGCTGGTAAGCAAGACCTTTGTTGATCGCATCCTGATGCGAGCCGGAAAAGGCCGTGTAGACCAATTCACCGACGTAAGGGTGACGTTCATGGGTCTTCATATCGGTACAACGTTCGACGACGTCCAACACCGTGTTAATATCGCTGAAGTCAAGTCCTGTATCCAAGCCCTGCGTATACATGTTCAACGCCAGGGTGATGATATCGACATTACCGGTACGTTCGCCGTTTGAAAGCAAGGTTCCTTCGACACGGTCGGCACCGGCAAGCAAAGCAAGCTCTGTTGCGGCTACCGAAGTCCCACGGTCGTTGTGGGTGTGGGTCGAGATCAGAATGTTCTCACGGTTGTTCAGGTGGCGGCTCATCCATTCGATCTGGTCAGCATAGACATTCGGCGTCGCCATCTCGACCGTTGCCGGTAGATTGATAATCACTTTACGCTCAGCAGAGATACCCCAGCGTGCAGTCACCGCATTACAGATCTCGGCAGCGAACTCAAGTTCTGTACCGGTAAATGACTCCGGTGAATACTCAAGTGCGATCTTACCGTCATGCTTGGCCTCATACTTCTTGACCAGGTCAACACCTTCCAAGGCAAGCTCGATGATCTCTTCGCGCTCTTTTTGAAAAACAATCTTGCGTTGCGCTGTCGATGTCGAGTTGTAGAGGTGAACGATTGCCGATCTTACACCGGCTAAGGCTTCAAATGTACGTGCAATAAGGTGCTCGCGTGCTTGAACAAGAACCTGAACAGTCACATCGTCAGGGATCAGATCATCATCGACCAACTTGCGTAAAAAGTCGAATTCGACTTGTGATGCCGATGGGAAACCCACCTCTATGGTCTTAAAACCGAGTTTTAGCAGGAGGTTGAAAAGTTCAAGTTTTTGGTCAAGGTTCATCGGTGTAATCAGTGCCTGGTTGCCATCACGAAGGTCAACACTACACCAGATCGGTGCTTTTTCGATTACTTTGGACGGCCATTGTCTATTTGGCAAGTCAACTTGTGGGTAGGGACGGTATTTTCCATTTTGCATAGTGCTCATGGTAAAATCCTTTAACTTGAAATTCTGATAACTCCTGCAAGACTTATCATTGGCGCAATTATAGCAAATAGCGGCTCTAAAACGAAAAAGAGTATGACCTGCCTGAACGGTTGAAGCTCTATTTAAAAAAGAGAAGGTGAGATGCCGTGCAGAAAGTGTCAAAAAAGCGTTACAATAAAGAGCTCTTCAAACGACAGATCATAAAAAGCGAGACGATATGAGAATAGTCATCATAGGCGGTGTAGCGGCAGGCATGAGTGCGGCAGCAAAAGCAAACAGAGTAGTTAAAGAAGGGAGCGTCACCGTTTACGAGATGGGAGAGATCATCTCTTTCGGAGCCTGCGGTCTGCCCTATTTTGTGGGTGACTTTTTCAGCGACCCTTCCAACATGATCGCACGGAGCGTGGAACAGATGCAGGAAGAGGGGATCGAAATCTTTGTTAAACACGAAGTGCTCAGCGTAGACGCGGAGAGAAAATCGCTTACCGTGAAAAATCTCGAGAGCGGCGTTGTTTTTGAGGATCATTACGACCGTTTAATGATCGCAACCGGAGCCAATGCGATTAAACCTCCTTTTAAAAACAGCGCTCTTGCGAACATCTTTATGCTGACAAAGATGGATGAAGGCAAAGTGCTTAAAACGCTGGCAATGTCTGATGATGTTAAGGATGTTACGGTTGTCGGCGGCGGGTTCATCGGGGTTGAAGTCGTCGAAGCGATGAAGAATCTCGGTAAAAAAGTACGTCTTATTCAACGGAGTGAACGAATCTTTAACCATATTTTCGATGACCGGATCGTGGCGTTGATGCAGGATGAGCTGCAGGCGCATGGTGTTGAACTCATCACCGGTGAATCGGTCGAGGAGTTTACGGGAACGCAAAAAGTAGAGGCTGTTGTGACAGATAAGGGCGTTTATAAAACAGACCTGGTGGTCATCGCGACCGGTTTCAGGCCTAACACGGCATTTCTGGAAGGCAGCGGCATTGAAACACTCGACAACGGGGCGATCGTCGTGACGCACAAAGGTGAGACCAATCTTAAGGATATCTATTCAGCCGGCGACTGTGCTACGGTACCGCATATTGTTAAAAATGAGAATGTCTACATCCCCCTTGCAACCGGAGCCACTAAACTGGGACGCGTTGTCGGTTCGAACATGGCCGGTGTCGAGGCTTTTTATCCCGGTTCTCTAGGGTCGGCTTGTGTCAAGGTGATGGATTATGAAGCGGCCTTGACCGGCATTACCGAAGCTGACGCAGAGAAACTCGGTCTCGAGGTCAAGAGTGTCTTTGTGAAAGACAAAAATCATACCGACTATTACCCTGACCAGCAGGATCTTTACATAAAACTCGTCTATGATGCGAAGAGCAAGGTGATTCTTGGGGGACAGGTCCTTGGCAAGAACGGTGCGGCACTGCGTATCGATGTCATCGCCATGGCGATCAAAGCCAAAATGACGACGCAGGAGCTCGGTATGATGGACTTCTGTTACTCCCCGCCTATTTCTAAGACCTGGGATGCGCTCAATGTCGCGGGGAATGTGGCCAAATAGTCAGAAGATGAATAGCGGCCCGCATGTTTGGAGTAGCCTTTTTTGTTAAGTTGTTTATTATGAGAATCGTTTTAATCTGAACACTTATAAAGGCATCAATGATGTGCTTCGATAGAAAGAAGATAAGATGATTAAACACATACCTTTCAGTACCCTCTATTTAGCTGACCACGGCTGGCTGAAAAGCCGTTTCCACTTTTCGTTTGCAGAGTACCGTAATCCGGAGAATATCCATTATGGTCCGCTTCGCGTCATGAACGATGACCGTATTAACGGCAATACCGGATTTGGAACCCATCCGCATAACGACATGGAGATCATTACCTATGTCTTAAATGGACAATTGACACATCAAGACAGTATGGGGCACAAAGAGAGCCTTGGACGAGGCGCGGTGCAGTATATGAGCGCGGGTACGGGTGTCACACACTCCGAGATGAACGAAGGGGATGAAGAGGTGCATCTTATTCAGACCTGGATCATTCCACAAGAAAAGGGTCTGACGCCGCAGTATGGTTCAAAAGTCTTTACATTCAGTGAACGGCATAACAAATGGCTGCATCTTGTCGGACCGGAGTGGAGTGACAGTGCGATCACTATCTATCAAGATGCCAATATGTTTGCCAGTGAGCTCGATGCAGGAAATACCTTAGTGTTCGACCTGCAACCGGACAGGCAGGTTTATGTCAAAGTGATGGAAGGTGAGGGGCTGCTAAACGGCACTGTTCTTTCAGCAGGCGATGCAGCAGAAGTTACAGACGAGATCTTGAGCTTTGCAGCGATCAGCGGTCTGCACCTCTTGTTGGTAGAGATGGCTAAAAGTTAACGCGTAAGCCACGCAAATGTATAAAGGTAATAGCATGCGTTGTAAAATAAGAGGAATTGAGAATGGCCCTTTTGAGATTGATTGCAGCGATGTGACTTTTTTAAAAGAAGGTCAGGAACTTGTGTCTGAAAACCCGGCGTACGCCTGTCGATGCGGTCACTCAAAAAGCAAGCCCTGGTGTGACGGCTCGCATGAAAGTGCCTGTTTTACGAGTCAAAGAGAGATCACTGAAGAAAAACTTCAAGAGTATATCGGCAAAGAGATCACAGTACATTTTAACCGTTCCATCTGTGCCGGCGCAGCTGCCTGTGTGAATGGACTGCCGACCGTTTTCTCTTCAGAAGGTTCGAGGGACTGGATCCATCCGGACCAGGCTGACCGTGCCGAGATCATTGAAACCATTCAAGCCTGTCCGTCGGGGGCTCTTTCGTATAGTATAGATGGAAAAGAGTATGTCGATTCACGCACTTCTCCAAGGATAACCATCGTCAAAAACGGTCCGTACCGTGTAGAAGGTATTCCTTTCGAAGGGATGCCGACACCGACACATTTCGCACCCTCAAAATACACGCTGTGCCGCTGCGGCTATTCAAAAAACAGACCCTATTGCGATTATTCGCATGCAGAGCAGAACTGGGACGATACAGAATAGCCGACAAGGTTAAGTAGAGCGATTGAATGCGAAAGAGAAGAGAGAGCAGCGAAAAGTCTAAAGGGTCTCCTGATACTTTTTCACTGCATCTTGCAGCTCTTCGAAAAACAGGTGAAAGTCAGCTTCTAATGCTGTGAAGTTGTTTTCCAACTCTTCCACACCGCCGTAAAGGTTGTTTTTAAAACGAATACGCGCTGCGACACGGTCGACTGCATGAGCGATACCATTTAAAGTCCGGTAGTTGTAAAGCAGTTCAATTTTCGGCATGCGTTGTATAGACTCTCTCAACCTTGTCGGCAGAGGCATGTCTGCTTTCAAGAGGTACGCATAGTATGTTTGTGTACTCTCAAGCAGTGGATTACTGCTGTATTTTTCCCAGTGCAGAGCAAGAAAATGGTCATAAAAAATGTCGACAAGAATCGGCGAAAACCTTCTGCGTTGAGACGATATGCGCGCTTTACTTTGTGTAACGATTGGATGTGTGTCAGTGTAGGTATCGATAAAGCGGTGAAGTCTTACGCCCTGTATGACCTCTGCCGAATATGCTTCTTCTGAGATCTGTTTGGTAAAGTCAGGCAGCAAATTACCGACCATCGATTCCGGCGTAGGTGAGGCAAAGTAGAGGTGGGCTAAATAGTTGATGATATTTTCATTAAATGGTCATGTGCAGAGATCAGTTACAGCAGGGATGGACTTCGAGGGTAAATTCAGCACCGCGCTCAGTGTTGGCAACGTAGAGCTGTCCGCTGAGTTTCTGCGCAATCTGGGCACTCATATAGAGGCCGATCCCGGTCCCATCTTCTTTGGAGGTGATGTTAGGCTTGAAGATATCTTTGATAATGTTGTCGGGAATACCACCGGCATTATCTTCGATCTTCAAAATGATATTACCGTCCTCTTTATAAAAACGAACGTAAACGGCACGCTGTTTGCGCTCCCGCTCCACGAAAGCATCTTTGGCATTATTGAGGATGTTTAAGATGAGGTGTTTAAACTCGTTCTCAATACCGTTAATAATGATCTCTTTTTCACTCTCGATATGGACTTCGATCTGGTTACGGAGCAACTCATCTTTCATCAAGAGCATGACGGTTTGAATACAGCGTTTAAGTCCAAACGGTTCAGCTTCTTTGTCCGGACGGAAAAAGGTACGGAATTCCGTCAATGTTGAGATCATATGTTCGATCTGCTCATCTGCATCTTTGACAAGATTGTCCACATAGGTTTTGTCAACTATGCCTTCTTCAAAATCCATCTGCAGGAGCTGGCCAAACATGCTTAACGCATTTAGGGGCTGTTTCCATTGGTGAGCAACAGCATCCATCATCTCACCCATGGCGGCCATTTTTGCCTGTTGTTGAAGCATCTTCTCATTTTTAAGATGCTCTTCGGTCTCCTGCTTAACCAGTTTGGTCAGCTCATACTTGTAACGTGCAAGCTCTTTTTCCTGGCGTTGGAGTTTTTCATTGTAGCGGGTATTCTGATCGACCAACATCGTACGAAAGCGTACGTCTTGAATATACATCTTTGAGAGGAGCAGAACTTTTTGATGGATATCAGGGTGTGCTTGACTGCTAAGTTCTATAACAGCATTAAGCAGCTCTTTTGTCTTCTCTTTTGTCACTGTGTACAATCCCTGATTCTGTTAGATGGAAGTTCTATTTTATAGTGTATGTTATAACATGGAATTAATAAAGTGTGCCTGATATTGGGCGTTTAGAAAAATAAATATGAGGAAAAAAGAGGGGAATATGTGGATGATGCCCGAAGGCATCAAAAGATTAACATTGGTAGGTAGTTTTAAACTCGTAAGCTGTTGGACGACCTTCATCCGGCCATACATCACGCTCGAAACGGTAGTGCTGGTATGTGTCGATCATCAAGTCAGTAAATACCGGCTTCAAGAAGTCATGATCACCGATAAGACCTTCAAGCGCTTCACGTAGTGTGTGTGGCATTTGAACAATGCCTTTTTCACGGATCTCATCCAGAGAGAGTTCAAACAGGTCGATGTCCATCGGGCCGGCAGGAATAGTAGCATTTTTGATACCGTCAAGACCGGCCATCATCATAACTGCGAATGCAAGGTATGGACATGCTGTGCTGTCTGGGAAACGCATCTCGATACGTGTTGCTTTTTCACCTGCACCGTAAGGGATACGACATGCAGCAGAACGGTTTTGAGAAGAGTACGTCAAAATACTTGGCGCTTCAAAACCTGGTAACAGACGCTTGTACGAGTTTGTTGACGGGTTAGTAAACGCTGCAACTGCTGCAGCATGTTTAAAGATACCGCCAGTATAGTGAAGCGCCATCTCAGAAAGGTTACCGTAGTTTCCTTCTTTGTAGAAAAGGTTTTTACCATCTTTCCAAAGAGACTGGTGTACGTGCATACCGTTTCCGTTGTCACCGTAAAGAGGCTTAGGCATAAATGTTGCTGTCTTACCGTTAAGGTGAGCGATCATTTTTACAACATATTTGTATTTTTGAACATTGTCAGATGCACCGATGATGTCAGAGAAGACGATACCGATCTCGCCTTGACCCTGTGCCACTTCGTGGTGACCAAGAACAACTTCAAGACCGACTTGCTCAAGAACCATCATCATCTCTGCACGAAGGTCGACCATAGAGTCTGTCGGCTGAACCGGGAAGTAACCACCTTTAGTTCCAGGACGGTGCGCTGTGTTGTACATATCTTCGTAGTGTGTACCAGAGTTCCACTCACCCTCTTCAGTGTCTATTCTGTAACCGGCTTCATTGATGCTGTCTGTGAACTTGACATCATCAAAGATGAAGAATTCGTTTTCAGGACCGAAGTATGCTGCATCAGCAATACCGATCTCTTCAGCATGTTTAAGTGCTTTTTTAGCGATCGAACGTGGACATTTTTCATAGAGTTCACCTTTGTAGATGTCAAAGATGTCACAAATAACGATGATGGTCGGATCAGCAGTAAACGGGTCAAGGAAAGCAGTTTCGATATCTGCTTTTAACAGCATATCTGACTTGTTGATCGGCTGCCATGCATCTACTGATGAACCGTCAAACGGGAAACCGCCTTCAATATTGCCTTCATTAACTGCGCTCATGCGGTATGTTAAGTGGTGCCATGCACCTTTAAGGTCTGTAAAGCGAAGGTCTACGAACTGAACATCATTTTCTTCACAGTATTTGAAGAACTCTTCAGTGTTGTTAACGAATTTTCCCATGTGTAATCTCCTAGATAAATTGATTGCAGAAAGTATAACTCAAATGAAGTAATACTTAACTGTAAGTATTGTTTAAAAAATAGGCAATTTGGGCGATGTTTCCTATGGTAATTGCAATAAGGGGTATAAAAAGTGTTGATTTCTTGATCAATCTATTGTTATGCCACAGTATAAGGATGTTTAGTCAGTTTGTTGTATCAGTGACGCTATATTAAAAAAACGGATTGTGTATCCGGATTGTATGATCTTGACAAATTGTGCGACCGCTTTGTCTAAAAGGGTACTACCACTTTTTTACGATCTTTAAAATAGACACACTCCTTGTAGCCGACAGAACGCGCGAGGGTTTCGACTTCTTCTCTAAATAGACCTACCTGCTCAGGATTGTGGGCATCGGAACTGAAGGTGATAGGGATTTCCAGTTCAAAGGCGGCTTGTAAAATAGAGGGAGAGGGGTATGGTTCTGCGCACGGCTTACGGTAGCCGGCGACATTGATCTCTATTACCATATCTGCCTCTTTGATGGCTCTGAGCGCCGGCATGGCGATCTCCAGTATGTCTCGTGTAGGCATGAATTTAAAGACCTTGATCAGATCGATGTGCCCAACGATGTCAAACAGTCCGCTCTTGGCCATCTCCTCGATAAGATCAAAGTATTTCTGCCAGATAAGGTCAATGTCTTCATGCTCATAATGACCGATAAATGCCGGGTTGTCAAAGCCCCATTCATTGATAAAGTGGACAGATCCGATAAGGTAGTCGACATCGGCGTTCAAAATGCGCTCGTCCATATGGCCGGGCAGGTAGTCGACTTCGTAGCCGAAAAGGATCTCTATCTGCTCTGCATATTTTTCTTTGGCATCCATAACCCAACCGCGGTACTCTGCCATCTGCCCGAAGCTCATGCGGTATTCGGGATCAAAGTCCATTGGTGCATGGTCGGAGAAACCATAGACATCGATGCCGCAGGCTACCGCTTTTTCAAGGTACTCCATTACGGTTCCCATGGCGTGGTTACAAAGTGTCGTATGGTTGTGCAGGTCGACTTTCATGATCTCTCCGATAAATTGTTACTGTAATTATAATATAGATTAGAGTTTTAAATCATCTTATTGGACATTTCGCTAAAATTGCACTACTTAAACACGAAAGATCTGCCATGAACCAGAACAAAGTTGAACTCTTATCGCCTGCGGGTAACCTGGAAAAGCTAAAGATAGCCCTTGATTACGGTGCTGATGCCGTATATGGAGGGGTGAGCCACTTCTCTCTCCGTATCCGTTCAGGTAAAGAGTTTACGATGGAAGATTTTAAAACCGGGATCGACTATGCGCATGAACGCGGTAAAAAGGTCTATACGACGATCAACGGTTTCCCTTTTAACTCGCAGCTGAATCTGCTGAAAAAACACATCGAAAAGATGGCGGAG
This sequence comes from Sulfurimonadaceae bacterium, assembly GCA_041596355.1. Classification (GTDB taxonomy): domain Bacteria; phylum Campylobacterota; class Campylobacteria; order Campylobacterales; family Sulfurimonadaceae; genus Sulfonitrofixus. Next base: position 69,781 of record JBFHIS010000012.1, read on the forward strand.
CTGGAGCCGGACGCGATGATCGTCGCAACGCCGGGTGTACTCAAACTTTCGCAGGAGATCGCACCGCATATCCCTAAACACCTCTCGACGCAGGCCAACGTGATGAATGTGCTTGATGCACAGATTTATCATGAGATGGGGGCACAGCGTATCATTACGGCGCGTGAGATCTCGCTGCGTGACCTGCAGGAGATCAAAAAAGAGCTCCCGGCACTTGAACTTGAGGTCTTTGTCCACGGTTCGATGTGTTTTGCCTACAGCGGCCGCTGCCTTATTTCGACACTGCAGAGCGGGCGTGTTCCGAACCGAGGTTCGTGTGCAAATGACTGCCGTTTCCCGTACGAGATGTATGCGGCGAATCCTGAAACCGGTACCCTTTTCAGACTCGAAGAGGATCCGGGCGTCGGAACCTACATCATGAACTCGAAAGATCTTAACCTCGCGTCACATATGCAAGAGATTCTGGACTCGGGTTGTGTGGACTCTGTGAAGATCGAAGGGCGTACCAAGACCTCTTATTATGCGGCAACGACGGCAAAAGCCTACCGCATGGCGATCGATGATTATTACGCAGATGATTACCACCCTGAACGTTATCAGCATGAGATCCACTCTATGCAGAACCGCGGTTTTACAGATGCTTATCTTGTGAACCGCCCTTTTGAAAAACATGATACGCAGAGCCTTGATTTCACTATGCAGATGGGGACGCATCAGGTGAGCGGTATGGTAACGCCCGAGGGAACACATTTCCTATGTAAGTACAAAACCCTGCCGGGGGACAAAGTTGAGATCATGGCGCCTCTCGGAACGTTGATCGAAGAGGTCGACAATGAGATCGGCACTGTCACTAAAGAAGGCGAAACGTACTATATGATCTTTAAAAAGCTGGTGGCTGATAACGGCAAAGAGTGGGAGTCCGTTCACAGCGGTAATGTGAACCCTATCAAGCTGCCGATCACACTGCCTCAGTATACTTTTCTACGAATACCTTCAGAAGGTATTGACCAGTCTCCGCCACAGTAGATGAGCCCGTCTATAGACCAATTATCGGTGAGGAGGTCACAATGAACATGGGTTTTGTCTATTTGAGTATTGCCATTGTTGCCGAGGTGATCGGGACAAGTGCGTTAAAGTCCTCAGAAGAGTTTAGCAAATTAGGGCCATCACTTATTGTGGTCGCCGGGTATGGTGTGGCATTTTACTGCTTGTCATTGGTACTTAGAACTGTTCCCATCGGTGTGACCTATGCCATATGGTCGGGTGTTGGGATTGTTCTGATCGCCATAGTAGGGGCACTCTTCTTTAAACAGGTGCCTGACACACCTGCAATGATAGGGATGGGATTGATCATTGCGGGTGTTATTGTGATGAATGTCTTTTCCAAGACGATCAGCCATTAACAGGCTCCCTAGAATATATGCCCGAAGTTAATATATAGACCGCTATCTTCGACACTTAGTCCATAATCGATCATGATGATGGTTGCCTGGTTCCAGGCGATACGCATACCCGCGCCATAGGTGTACCGGTAATCTTTCAGATCCGTATCTTTAACATTGTCAAAGACCTTGCCCGCATCTACAAAAGGGACAACCATAAAGTCAAAGGTCTGGCCTAAGGTGTGGGTCTTATAGAAGTTGAAACGTGTTTCGACATTGAAAAGCGCTTTAACGTCAGCCACAAAACGGTCCTGCTGATATCCGCGAAGGGTACGATACCCGCCTAAACCGGTTTTATAGTCGTCGGCAAAGCCAAGAATGTTCTGGTCGAAAAATGGCGTATCACCTGATTGTACCGAGTAGATACCTTGAAGGGCCAAGGTAAAAAACTTTGCACTTTCAGGGGTGAAAAAGTTCCGGGTAGAAAAGGTGTAACGTTGGTGCTGAAAATCACTGCCGATGAATTTACCATATAGTCCGACCGTAAAGTCATGGATCGATCCGTTTTTCGGATTCGGTGCAAAGTCTCGTGAATCGTAGACGGCAGCCAGTTTAAGTCCGTTGTCCCATCCGCCTTCATACCCTGTCACACTCGCTTTGTCATCAGCGAGTTTGCTCTCCTGGTTGTAGGTGCCCGAAACCGTTGTGTTGTTGTAGTCGGTGACTTTCGCATGGGCCAAATTGACGCCGAGACTCAAACGGACCAGGCCGCCGAAAAAATCTCTGGCAAGATTGACCTCGACTTTCGGTTTGACCAAGAGATATCGGTTGTAATAACGGCTTCCTTGATTGTCCAGCGCATCTTGCTGCTCCTGGGCAGTCGTGTAGCTTTGTCCCAAGGTGTCGGTCAGGTCGTTCATAGAGGTTGCTGTAGTGCCGAAGTAATTGGCTTGCGTATTTTTCTCATAGACTATCTCACCTGTCAGGCGAAAGAGCGATTGGCCTATATAAGGAGCGTCGTAGTGGAGAACATGGTATGACCAGCCATTGGTTGTTTGAAACAACTGTGCATAGAGTTGCTGTTTGTAGGGTGTTAACGTGAAAAGGTCACTTTTCTTGCTGCCGTTGTCATACCAATAGACCCGGGCACCGTAACCAAACCCTTTGTCCGCATCATAGTTGACAAGCGGCAGCCCTGTGAAATAGGTTCCCTCTCTCTTGTCCGCTATCTGTTCTGCAGTAAGGGTGGGTTTCGCATAGAGTTCATCGATGATATCGCTGGCATAAAGGGTCAACATGGGTAAAAAAAGCAGCCATATGTATCGCATAAAAAACCTTCCAGTTATAGTAAATGTTAATTTTACAACGAAGAGTTGAAATTTGAACTTCATCGAGAGATAAAACCCTAATAACGATTTTGCTATAATTCCGACAACAAAAAGAGGCGTTAAGCCAACAAGAGGAAATTGTATGAAGTTCGTGTCAATCATCATCGGTAGTAAAAGTGATTATGAAGTTATGAAGTCGTGTGCAGACACATTGGAAGCGTTTGGTGTTCATCATGAACTTATTATCTCTTCGGCTCACCGTTCACCTGAACGCACAAAAGATTATATTATCAATGCTGAGAAAAAAGGGGCACAGGTCTTTATTGCCGCAGCAGGTATGGCTGCGCACCTGGCGGGCGTGTTAGCTTCTAAAACAGTCAAGCCGATTATCGGTGTTCCGATGAGTGCTTCGGCGTTGAACGGTATTGATGCTCTGCTTTCTACAGTACAGATGCCTGCCGGTATGCCGGTCGCGACTGTTGCAATCGGAAAAGCAGGTGCAATGAACTCAGCGTACCTGGCTATGCAGATTTTGGCACTGAGTGATGAAGATCTTTCGGTAAAACTCAAAGAAGATCGTATCGCAAAAGCGAAAAAAGTTGAGATGGATTCATTAGAGATCGAAACGATTATTAAATAATACTTCAGGTGCATTAAAGTGGGCTTCGCCTACTTTAATCCCCCACGGGTCGCGAGGCCATTTAAGAACACAAAGACTTTTGCACTTTCATCAATGCTATACTTCCCCTATCTAAACCATCCCAGAAAGTGAATGACTTATGAAGATCGACAATGCCTGTGTTGAATGTATTATCAACCAAAGTCGTCGGGTGACTGACGCGATCAGAGCAGACAGTGCGCTGAGCAAGCGGATGGTTGAGTGTGTAGAAGCGCTTGGTGAGAGATTTGATTTTAAAAAGTCACCTCCCGAAGTCGCCTCGGATGTGTACGAACAGATGGCAGAGATGGCCGGTATGGATGACCTGTACGGTGAATTAAAAGCGCATGCAACCGAAAAAGCAAAAATATTTATTCCACAACTGTATCAAGAGCTTGAACACTCCGCCAACAAACTTTTAACCGCCATCAAAATCGCGGTCGCAGGCAATGTGATCGATCTTGCAGCTGAGGTGACCTTTGATCTGAATGAAGAGATGGAAAAGATCTTCGAGACCAATTTTGCGCATGACGATGTCGATATGCTTGAAAGCGCATTGTCCAAGGCATCAACACTTTTGTATATCGGTGATAATGTAGGTGAACATATCTTCGACTATCTCTGTATTGAGACCCTGCAGCAGCTCTATCCGAAGCTTGAGATATTTTATATGGTGCGGGGTAATCCTATCATCAACGATGTGACCATGGTCGAAGCGAAAGAGGCCGGTTTTGAGACCTTGTGCCATCTTGTTGACAGCGGTGTCAACACCCCGGGCTTTGCCTACGACAGAGCGAATGCAGCGAGTCAAAAACTTTTTGATGAGACGGACCTGGTCATTACCAAGGGGATGGGGAACTATGAGTGCCTCTCCCCGTCTCCCCGTCCAAATCTCTGTTACCTTTTGAAAGTAAAATGCAATGTTGTGGCCAACTCTTTAGGGCAGCAGGTCGGTGACATTGTCTGTAAGATGAACTGATGTACTCGCGTTCACTTGTCTTCGCTCAGTTTTTTTTGCTTGCTCTGATGGTGCTTTATTCAGAGAATATCTTCAGTTCCTGGTCCGGGATGTCGATCTTATTGGCGGGCATCGTTTTTGGTCTCTGGACCATAATGCACAACCGTCTTGGAAACTTTAATATACGCCCCGAGATCAAAGAGGGGTGTCACCTTATTACAACCGGTCCATACCGTTTTGTCCGTCATCCTATGTATACATCGGTTTTATTGATAGCATTTGCTTTAGCTATTGCGACACCCATCTATTTGGAGTGGAGCAGCTTTATGCTGTTGATCTTTGTTCTGGCCTTGAAAGCTGTCAGAGAAGAGTGGCTTTGGTGTGAAGGAAGCGAAGTGTATAAGGTCTATATGGAAAAGACAAAAAGGTTTATTCCTTTTATCTACTAGAGCCCCTCTTAGTGAACCGGATGACGGCTTTGCATCTTTGAAAGATGTTTGTCCCGTCTCTTTTTATACAGAGCAGAGAGCTCTTCTTTTGAGATCTTTGAGGGCATAGCTCGTGAAGCTGCCGTCGCCACATCTCTATTGGAATAAGCTATACCGGAAGGTTTCAGGGTATCGTCTTTGATTTCGGCAAACTCTAACCGTTTTGCTTTTTTACTGAAGAGCAGCACCTCGCCGTCATCGCTCTCCATCCAGTTGAGGTGTTCATCGCCCCGGAGCCGATAGTTTACTTGCGTTCCGTCAGGCTGAGTATAGGTCCGTTTACCTTGAAAGGCGGGGGCCGAATGTAAAAGCTGAAGTGTCAGTATGAAAATGATCAGGTATTTCATAGTCTGCCTTTATAGAGGATTGTTGATACGCAGGGTCATCGTATCTGAGATACCGGAAATATCGGTGAAAAAGATATAGCTTCTGCTGTTGTCATAGAGATTGGTGTTCGGGACAGTGTTCGGTGTAAATTCTGTTTTATTTCCGCTGTAATAGAGGTTTTTAAGCGCGTCTCCATCACTGTTGTCCAAGCTCGGAGTATAGGCTTCTTCAAGATCAACACCTTTATGTGAGGCATTGTCATTGACACTGTTAGTAGATAGATTAGTACTGATCGTATTGGCATCAATATGCCAGATAGCGATACCGCCAAGGTAGTCGTTGTAGATGACTTTTAATCCGGCATCATAGCCGCTTGTTCCTCTGTTTTCAACGAGAAAATATTCGTCAGATGAACCGGAAATAGGTGTTTTAATGATGTTATAGCTATTTGTTCCGGTCGCGTTGACTTCCAGACTGGCATTGACATCATTTGAGTTGGCACTGGCACTGTACCAGCCAATATAGATCTTACTCCATGCAGTCATATGCGTCGGTGTATCACCGGGGTGACCGCTGGTGCCGACCTGCCCCCAGCTTCCGTTTGCCATCAGTCCATAGTAACCGATACCGCCGTAATAGGAGTTGGTATCATAAAGGTCGGGAAGTGAAAAAGTGGAGTGGCCTAGCTCATGGGCGATAATACCAACTATAGCATTATGTGCTGGATAAAAAACATTATCAAAAGTTGCATCATTATGACGTTCTCCGAAGATGGCGTAGTTCCCATCACTGCTGCAACCCATCACACTTACGCCATTGACAGTCGGCGTATATTGTGAACTTGTGCAATATTGATGTGCCCAAACACCGTTTGCAGGTGTGTTTCCGAGATAAGCATCCTCTTCTCCGGCCATAATAAAGGTGATGATGAGCTCATCCGGCGTGATAGCGTAATTGCCGTCGGTGTCATATGTCGCGAAATTAAAGCCGCCGGCACTGACGGTTTCGATGGCTTGTTTCAAGAAAGGGTGCAACTCATCATCAAAAGTATATGAATCAATGTCCGGGTCGGGGTGGTTTTCAAAAAAGTGTATGGTTGTGATGCCGTCTGTGACATTTTCTGCGTCTGCAACAGGGATAAATTCAAATTGATTATGAGAGATTTCGTGGTAATAGTGATTCAGCTCACCAGGTTGTGTACCGAAGTGGATCTGTTGCCATGTCGTTTCGTCCGAGACGAAGAGCTGGTTGTCAAATTCAAGCCGGATCACCAGCATAGGCTGCTGTTCGAGTATATTTGATGGTGTAAAGATCTCATTGGCAGCCTGTGGACCGGTTGACGGGTCAACAAAGGTAACGGTACTGACGGTGACATAGTCCGCTGCACTGTCAAGTTGCCCATCATTGACAATGAGCCTGATAATGTAGTCGCCTTCAAGATCAGCAGTAAAATAGGGGGTAATACTGGTGGTATTTTGCAGAACTGCCGTACTTCCGCTTGGTTTGGAAGTCATGGTCCACATATAGGTCAAAGGATCACCGTTTGCATCACTGCTGCCACTTCCGTCCAGGTGGACGGTTGAACCGGTCTCTAAATATTGGTACTGACCTGCATCCGCAACAGGAGCACTATTGTATGTTCCAGAACCGGAGCTACACCCCAGTAATAACAGAAAAGATAAAAACAGTAAAAATTTCGTCACCTAAAGATCCTTCACGCTCTTAACGGTTATTATAGCATTTTGAGTGTAAGTAGAGTGTAAGCTCCATAAGTGAATTGCCTACAGATTCATAGGCTGAAAGTAAAAATGCTATAATGCGCCAATTATTTCTCTTGAGGGCCTTTATGATAACGTTTAGCGATCTACTTTTAAAATTACAGGAATTCTGGAAAGAGCAGGGTTGTAACATTGTTCAGCCTTACGACATCCCGGCAGGTGCGGGAACATTCCACCCTGCGACTTTTTTACGTTCACTTGATTCACAGCCGTGGTCGGTAGCGTATGTGGCACCGTCTCGCCGTCCGACAGACGGCCGTTACGGCGAGAACCCCAACCGTCTGGGAAGCTATTATCAGTTCCAGGCACTGATCAAGCCAAGCCCGGACAACATTCAGGAACTTTACCTCAAAAGTCTGGAGTATCTTGGACTGAACCTGCAGGATCACGATATCCGTTTCGTCGAAGACAACTGGGAATCACCGACACTCGGTGCCTGGGGACTTGGCTGGGAAGTGTGGTTAAACGGCATGGAAGTGACGCAGTTTACCTACTTCCAGCAAGTCGGCGGGATCGCGTGCGATCCTGTTGCGGTTGAGATCACCTACGGAACCGAGCGTTTGGCGATGTACCTTCAAGGTGTCGATTCGGTCTTTGATATTGTCTGGAATGAGAATGAACACGGTAAAACACTCTATCGTGATATCCACAAAGAGAGTGAGATCCAATTCTCTAAATACAACTTTGAAGTGGCCGATACTGAGATGCTTTTTGCGGACTTTAATGCAAAGTCGGCCGAGTGTAAACGTGCTTTGGATGCGGGTCTTCCTCTTCCGGCGTATGACCTCTGTATGGCAGCCTCCAATACGTTCAATACGCTTGATGCACGTAAAGCAGTCTCTCAAACAGAACGTGCCAACTACATCCTGCAGATCCGTGAACTCTCAAAAGGGTGTGCGGAACTTTACAAAGCTCAGGAAGCTGAACGTATCGAACGCGTTAAAGCTTAAGATCACACTAGACGGCTTTAGCCGTCATCTATCCTCAAAGCAGACTTGATGAAAATCCTTATCGGCCAAATTGACAAGATCATTTTTGAACAAGAGGGTTTTTTTATCGGTCTCCTTAAGTCCGGTGAAAAGATACAGGGCGAGTACCATGAAAGTGAAGTCAGTAATCTTGTCGACGCTGCAGTAACATTAAAAGGTGAGTACCAAGAACACCAGAAACACGGTAAATCCTTTCTCTTTGAAACTATCACAGTCAATCAAAACGAACTCTTTTTCTTTCTCAACCGTGTGGTCAAAGGCTTTCCCAAAAAAGTAACGGCCGATCTAATCGAGAAGTTTGGCGAAGAGGGTCTGGTGGAGATTCTGGACAATGACATTGAAAGACTTCTAGAGTTTAAGGGCATTAAGAAAAAACGTCTTGCCAAGATGCAGTCGCGATGGAAACAGTTTCGATCTCTTCGTGAACTGGGCAGTTTCCTCTCTCCTTTCGGTGTGACGCCGGGGATACTCTCCATAATCGCCGGTGCGATGAAAGAAGTTGAAAACCCGGCAGAAAAGATTAAGAACAATCCTTACATCTTAACCTCTATCCGGGGTATAGGGTTCAAGCGGGCAGATGAGATCGCTTTGAATATGGGCGTGGACCCATTGTCCGAAAAACGGATCAGCTCGGCGATGGATTTTGCACTCAACGAATTCTGCGATCAGCAGGGCAACTCTTGTGTTGAGAAGAGTCTGCTGTTTGAGCAGCTCGACAACCTGTTGGAATTCAAGGGACAGAACAACCTCTATGAGATGGTTTTACTGGAGAGAGTCAATGAGGGTAGTATCTATCCGCTCGTCAACCATCGGTATGCACCCGATAGACTATATGAAGCAGAGAAGTTTCTGTTTGACGAGTTTAAGAGACGGGCCAAGGTCGATAACGGTGTCATCGTCAAAGACCTTGACAGCTTTGTTGCAAAAGGCGGTCTCCTGCTTGGTGAGCAGCAGCGAGAAGCGGTTGACGTGATCAACAGCGGAAAAGGTATTCTTTGTCTGGTCGGTTATGCCGGAACGGGTAAAAGTACTACGGCACGCACTATTCTTGATGTTCTGGCGGAACGTTATAGAGCAGAGTCGGTCATTACCTGTGCGCTAAGCGGTATCGCTTCACAGCGTATTGCCGAGACGACAGGGTATGCCAGTGCAACCATTCAAAGTCTTTTAGTGAAGTTCGAAGATCGCGATACGCTGCCGTATGAGGTGGTCTTGATCGATGAAGCATCCATGATCAACTCTCTGCTTTTTGCCCGTTTACTCTCGAAGGTCGCACGTGACGCCGTTGTGATCATCGTGGGTGATGACGCACAATTACCTCCTATCGGGGCCGGTGATGTGTTGAGCGATCTGCTTCGTCTTGAACTGACCCCTATCGTGAAGCTGACAAAGATCTACCGACAAAGTGAAGAGCAGGCGATCGCGCTGATCGCCAATGACATCCGTCAAGGAATCATTCCGCCATACACACAGGCCTATGAAGACTTCTCTTTTATTCATGTTGACATTGAAAACTACTATGCCAGACGTGCCAATGCATCACAGAGCGAGTTGGCAGAACTCCGTCAGGAAAATGCTGACGGTATAGTGCGTGAGCTGATGCACAAAGCGGTGATCTACATACCAAAAGCCCGCAGATATCTCGCGCAAAAAGAGATCAAAGAGTATCTTACCTATTTTCAGGTTATTACGCCGATGAAAGGCGGTACACTCGGTGTAGACAATCTTAACACGGTATTGCAGTCGTACTTTAACCCGAACCCGAAACAGTTCGTCAAAAAAGGTGAGCGCGAATACCGCCTCATGGACAAAGTGGTACACACTAAAAATGAGAACATGCCTTCATGGAATATGGAGGGGTTTAAAAATGGCGAAGAGAGCAGCGATAGACGGATATTTAACGGCATGGGCGGTCTGCTCTTTAAGATCGACGAAGAGGAAGAGCTGGTCTATGTGGTCTACCCCAATGAAGATACGGTGGTACAGTACAGTTTCGATCAGCTCAAAAGTCATCTGATGCTCTCCTACGCATTGACGATCCATAAAGTGCAGGGAATGGAGTACGACGTTGTTGTGATGCCGATGAGCTTTTCTCACTTTATCATGCACAACACCAAGCTTCTTTATACTGCTATCACACGGGCTAAACACAAGTGCTACATCATCGGTGAGGGGAGTGCTTTCGAGTCAGCTTGTAGACGGCTTGAAGTGACCAAGCGTGATACTGTGATGGCTGAACTGGGTGGTCTCCATTAGAGTCGGTATTTTTGGCTGCGGCTGGTTGGGCAGCGCCTTGGCTGAATGTCTGCGAAAGGAGCACACCGTTTTTGGTGCTGTCCGATCTGAAGCGTCACTTTTTAAACTACGCGAAAAGGATATAGTAGCTTTTCAAAATCCTGATCAGGCATCACGCTTTTGGGATATAGATACTTTGATCATTTCGATCTCACCTCGGCACAACTACCTGGAGACACTTGAGCAAATAGCCCTTTTGTACAAAAACAGGTCGGGGCAGGTCATATTATTGAGCTCAACATCGGTCTATGGTGATCTCAACACTGCAGTCGATGAAGAGAGTCCGACTATTTCTGAAAGTGTCGCTGCTCAAGGCGAACTGCTTTTTAAAAAACATTATCGCAACGGTGTTATCGTTCGTCTGGGCGGGCTCATGGGGAATGACCGCATTGCAGGACAATGGGGCGCATCACGGGTACAAGACGGTCCTGTTAACTATATTCATCAAGATGATGCTGTCGGTATCATTAAGCAGATAATCGAACAAGAGATCCACAGTGAAGTCATTAATGCAGTGGCACCGCTCCACCCAAGACGTTCTGCGATCTATAAAAGCAACTGTGAAAGATTCGGATTCAGACTACCGGACTTCGTGAATGGAAAAGAGAAAACGGTTTTAAGTGAAAAAAGTGGAGTGCTTTTAGGATATCACTATCGTTATGAAGATCCTAGGCACTTTTGGCCTGACAACTTGGACAAAGCCCATTAAGAACAACCGTTGAATGGTCCAGACTGTAACCACTCTCGTTTTCGGCAGAGTTGATGAGCTCATTAATACATCTGTCCATATCCATGAGTGAACCGCAACTGTTACAGGCAAGGTGTATATGCGGCTCTTTGGAAATTTCGTATTGAGATTTGTGATTGGAGACTTTAATCACTTCCAGGATGCCCAAGTCACTCATTTGACTGACATTTTTATAGACAGTGGCAAGGGAGATACTTGGGAAACTCATACGCAGTATCTCGAAAAGGCTTTCAACATCAATATGCCCCGCAACATCAATCTCTTCAAGGATAGCGGTGCGTTGGGGTGTGACCTTTAAAGTATGTGCTTTTAGCTGTTCCGTATATTTCATGGACATAACCAACTTTGTGATTTTAATTTAAATAATTATAACAAAATCGTAATAAAAGAAAATTAGACTTAAATAATAAAAATTCTTGTTTAAGTTTGAAAGCTCTATAATATTGCTCAAATAACACACAAGGGTAAATATGAAACATCTATTATTAACATTAGCAGTTGGAGCAACAGTGATGGCTTCACCGTTGGCCAAGCAAGCAAAAGATGCAGGCCTTGTTGCCATTCCTGCCGATCAGGCAGCCGTAATGAAACTGATAGACAACCCAAAAAACAAGTTGACGCCGGAAAAGATCGAACTAGGTAAAAAACTCTATTTTGACCCGCGTCTCTCAAAAAGCGGTCTGATCAGCTGTAACACCTGTCATAACCTGAGTGAAGGCGGTGACGACGGTGTCTCTGCAGCCATCGGTCACGCCTGGACAGCCAACCCGCATCACCTGAATTCACCGACTGTTTACAATGCTGTTTTCTTTGAAAAACAGTTTTGGGATGGCCGCAGTCCTGACCTTGAAGACCAGGCAAAAGGACCGACACTTGCCGCTCCTGAGATGGCAGCGACCCCGGAGCACATTGCAAAAGTGGTCAACTCCATGCCGGAATATGTGAGCGCTTTTAAAACGGCCTACGGCAAAGATGTCAAGATCGATTTCAACTCTATCACAGATACGATCGGTCTGTTTGAACGTACGCTGGTTACGCCGTCACGTTTCGATGACTTCCTTAACGGTGATGATAAAGCCTTGAACAAAGCGGAGCAGGAGGGTCTTAAAACATTCATTACAACAGGGTGTACGTCGTGTCATAACGGTATTGCCATCGGCGGCTCAATGCAGGGCTTTGCGCTAACGGGTGATTTTAAACATGCCAAAGTCGGTGATTTCAAAGGCGATGCGAACGGTCTTGTCAAAACACCTACACTGCGTAATGTCTCAGAGACGGCGCCATACTTCCATAATGGTACGATCTGGAGTCTTCAAGAGGCGATCAAAGAGATGGGACGTATCCAACTTGGCGTTGCTATCAACGATAAAGATGCAGCATCGATCGAGACTTTCCTGAAAGCACTCGATGGCAGAAAACCGAAGATGGAGTTGCCAATGCTGCCGTCTAGTACAGCAACGACACCTAAGCCGGATGCTAACTAATAGAGGGTTTTACCCTTTATATATTCAGATCCCGGATATCTTCCTGGATCTTTGAAATGACCTGTTACAACCTCATTTAGACTCTTTCGCATTCACCCTAATTTCATATATTAACAATTATCACACGATTTCTACACAATTTTAGAGCATACTGTTGCTGTAATTTAAAAAGGAAGAAACATGCAAAGAAGAAAATTTTTAAGCCTAGTAGGTTTAGGTGCGGCTGCATTGGCAGTAGCTCCGGCAACAGTAAGAGCAGAAGACTATCGTACACTTAAGCCGAACGTCTGGACTGCAAAGACAGTAGATGATGCTGCAAAAGCGATGTACGGTACGACTACCTTTATTGAAGAGGGTGTTAAAGTAACGACTCCGGACGTTGCAGCGAGTGGTGGAGCGGTTCCGGTCAATGTCACATCAGACATTCCAGCAAAGACAGTATCAATTTTCCAGAATGCCAATCCTGAATCAGCGGTCATCGTATTTGAA
>JBFHIS010000013.1:0-75680 GCA_041596355.1 Sulfurimonadaceae bacterium
GCTACGCCATCTTTCTTACCGCTTACCGCTTACCGCTTACCGCTTACCGCTTACCGCTTACCGCTTACCGCTTACCGCTTACCGCTTACCGCTTACCGCTTACCGCTTACCGCTTACCGCTTACCGCTTACCGCTTATTGCTCTTCATCCAGTTCCAGACAGACGGAATTGATGCAGTAGCGCAGGCCGGTCGGTTCGGGACCGTCGTCAAAAAGGTGTCCCAGGTGGGCATCGCAGTTCGCACATTGAACCTCGGTCCGTACCATGCCAAAGCTCTCATCACGTTTTTCAATGACCGCATCTTCTATAGCTTCATAGTAACTTGGCCAACCGGTTCCGGAGTCAAACTTTGTTTCCGAGGAAAAGAGGGGCGCATCGCAACAGACACAGCGGTAGAGACCTTCGTCATGGCAATCATAGTAGGCGCCGCTGAAAGGGGCCTCGGTTCCATGTTGACGGCAGACGACGTAGGCTTCTGGAGAGAGCTGCTCCCGCCATTGCAGATCAGACTTGATAACTTTTGACATAGGGGACTCCTATAATGCAGATATACAGGTGCAGATTCTAACATACGATAGAGATAGGCAGATAAAGTTTTGAAAAAGGTAAAAAAGAGTTTGAAAAGTTTAAGAGAGGGTGTCACGCTGAGCGCGTGACAAGGGGTGACTATTTTCCAGCAGCAACACGGTCTTTAAGACTTTTACCAGCTTTGAACTTAGGAACCATTTTATCTTGAGTTGTATAAGTTTTGTCAGTACCAGGTACTTTACCACTTTTACCTTTTTGTAGTGACGCAGCAAAGCTACCGAAACCAACAAGAGAGATATCTTCTTTACCTACTAGTGCTTCTGTTACAGCTTCTGTAAATGCTTTGATTGCAGTTTCTGCTTCAACTTTAGTTTTGTAGTCACCGTTTTTTTGAACGAGTTCAACGAATTGTGCTTTATTCATACGAAATGCCCTTTGTTTTCAAGATGTTTGACATCAAAGTCTTCCCTATATCAGGGGGTTCAATGATTCAACTAGGATTACTTTATACTCTATAAGCTTAAAGTTTTCTTCTTTTTATAGAATTTAGGGATAATTAGTGATAAATGACTATTTTTTTTCACAAAACCCGAGGGGTCAGGCTATTTTTGGGGGTTACAGGCGTTAAGCTGGAAGTTAAAATTGATGATTATAATAAGAATTACTTATTGTTTTTAGTGTACCTTAAGCAGATCGCTGTAATCAAACTTTAAGAGATCAAGATAAAACTCGCCGTTGTGCTGTAAAACCCGGATATCACTTCCGTAGGCACCGGCAAAACGACGTTTAATGATGCGCTTTTCAAGGGGCTCGAGACCGATGTTCTTCAAGTACTTGCGCAAAGAGATCTTATGCGGGTTGAGATCTCCTTTATCAAAATGCTCCTGTTCTGTCGGCAAATCATACGTATCCTCTTGCTCAACATCGACATGGTGCAGCTCTTCTGTTACCGGCTCTATCTGTTTGGATTGCGTGAGCTGCAGTTTAGTGTTGATCAGTTCCAGGACAGTTTTAAGCTGCTCATCTTTGCTTTGATAGAGATGCTCAATACGGGTCCGTTCCTCACGTAGCATCTGCTCTTTATCGTCGATGAGCTTGTCTATTTTGCTTTCGAGCTCCTGAATTCGCTCTTTGAGGTGCTGGTTCTCTTTCTGGTAAAGAGCGATGATAGTACCGACAGAAGTTTTCTGTTTCGGCTGCAGGGGCTGCTCAAGCATAATATAGACGATACCGTTCTCAATACTGTAATCCAACTCTTTGGCACGAAGCTTGGCATGGACCATCGTCATAGGGAGTTCAAAACGTTTTGCATAGTCGTCTATGGTCAGACGCATGGGCTTCCTTTATGAATTAGAGAATTCTGAAAGTATTATCTTATTTCAGAGCTCTCAATAGTTTACAATGCGGACAAGTTTAGCATATTTTGTATTATGCTCTCTTTTTGGTCACCATTGTAACCGTAGGATAGTCAGGAGATGTTAAACTAATATAGAGATAACTATTAGGTAAAAGGCAGAAGATGAAAAAAAGAGCAAAGATACTGGCAACCGTCGGACCGGCGTCGGACTCATTGGAACAGTTGGAGACTTTGATCAAGGCCGGTGTGAATGTATTTCGTATGAACTTTTCACACGGTACACATGCATACCACTCTGCCGTTCTGAGATTGATACGTCAAGCCATGGAGAATACTGGTCTTATCGTCGGTGTTTTACAGGATATCAGCGGGCCGAAAGTGCGTGTGGGCAAGTTGGAAGAGGACTTTCGGCTGAAAAATGGGGATGTCTTGGAATTTGTACAAGAAGAGATAGTGGGCAGAGAGGTTGCTCAAGGACACTACCGGCTCTGTATTAACCAAAGTGAGATCCTGCCTAAGATGAAAGAGGGGGAGTTTATCTATCTGTACGATGGTAATATCCGTGCGAAAGTCGAGAGCGTCGGTGAAACAGTTGTCGCGGTGGTCCAAAACAACGGTAAGCTCTCTTCGAACAAAGGGGTCAATTTTCCGAATACGCGTATCGGAATAGAGATCTTAACGTCTAAAGATAGAGAAGATATGCTTTGGGGAATAAAAAACGAGGTTGACTTTATGGCGATCTCTTTTGTTCAAAACGGTTCGGACATGCAAGCCGCCCGGGATATTGTTATAGAGCATGGCGGGCATCAGCAGCTTTTTGCCAAGATCGAGAAGTTTGATGCGGTTGAAAATATCGACGAGATCATTGAGGTAAGCGACGGGATCATGGTCGCACGGGGTGACCTTGGGATAGAGGTTCCCTATTATGAAGTACCTGCGATTCAAAAGAAGATCATCCAAAAAGCCAATGAAGCGAGCAAACCGGTCATAACGGCGACGCAGATGCTGCTTTCGATGACGGAGAGCGAGACCGCGACACGCGCAGAGATTTCGGATGTGGCCAATGCCATATTGGACGGAACAGATGTGGTTATGCTCTCAGAAGAGAGTGCTATCGGTCACAACCCGGTTCTAGCTGTCGAGACAATGGTCAATACAATACGTGAGACAGAAAAGCTCTACCCCTATAACAAGTTCACGCAGTTTGTTATGCAAGATGAGATGGATGTCATCAACGAGTCGGCGGTCCTGTTGGCAAGCAAGCTTAACGCTACGGCGCTGCTAGCCTTTACGACATCGGGTCAATCGGCCAAAAAACTGGCACGTTACCGTCCGGACAAAACGATTCTGGCGATTATGCACGACGAACGTGTCGCCCGCTCTTTGACGATCGTATGGGGAGTCGTACCGGCCTTTTTGGTGGATAAAAGCAATCTGGAGAAGATGCTCTGCCAGGTGGTGAAAACGGGTCTGAAAAATGAAGTGCTTGACCACGATGGATGTTACATCCTGACGGCGGGCGATCCGGTAGGCGTTCCGGGGACAACAAACAGTATCCGTATCTTACGTTCTCTTGAGATAGATCATTTTAATGGTTTAGGTGACGCTTTCTGCAGATCCTGATGAATATGTTTAATGTTCTGATGGTGCGGGTTTTCTAAAAAATGGTGCTCTAACAGCTTCTTCAAACGGTTATGGTTGAAGCGCCAGTAATGTTCATGGTTGAAGTTGGGATGCTCTTTCATCTTGGTGACGATGCTCTCTTCCTCTAATTCGCCGGCATGGATCACCTCATACATGATCGACTTTAATTCGTCGATAGAGGTTGTGGTCGTATCATCATCTTCCAGCGGTTTGTTGGGCATAAAAGCGTAGAGCTTCCATCCGCTGAATCCCAGGGCTAAGATAAAAGCGACCATCATCACTATTTCAACTGTTGTCATTGGTGACCTTCCTTGCAATATTATGCCGCAATTCAAATACCTAAAACTCAATGAGGATGATTTTGTTCATAATCAAGGCAGATGTTCTTTAGCGTAGCCGTAGCTACGGTGAAGGTTATCTAACGCGGAGTATGGACAAAAGCACCTCACCCTTAGGGGAGAGTGATAAGAGGCAATCTTCAAACAAATAGAGCTTCGACTTAGCTATGGCTAGGATATCTCATAAAAAGGTGAGTTTTCTCACGTTTTTATGAGTAAAGTCGAATAGATCTCTCTTCGTTCAAATCTTACCTCTTCTCACTCTCTTGAGTTTTTAGGTATTTGATTTGCTGCATAATAAGTTTAACCACTTTTCGCCTTTTCTCTCTTGACGGATATCATCACTCAGGCAGATATCCAATAGCTGTAAGGTGCCGATCTCTTTAAAAAGTGCTTCTGCTTTCTCTTCATTGAGTGGGGTAAAGTGTCGTCCCTCTTTAGCGTACTCCTGATCGCCATATTTAAATGATGCATAAAAGATCCCGTCTGTTTTCAGTGCCTCAGAGATCCGCTCAATCGTAGTAGATAAGATAGAAAAGGGAAGATGCAGCAGCGATGCGGCTGCCCAGACGGCATCGTAGTGGTCAACCTCTTTGATCGCATCGAACGTGTGACATTTGACCTCTTGGTCAATATAGAGAGATGCTAAGGCCGCCATCTCTTTGGAGGCATCAAAGGCATCTACCTTATAGCCTTTGGAGAGGAAGTACAGGGTGTCCCGGCCGCTGCCGCATCCTGCATCTAAAATCGTGCCGCCAGAAGGAACGAGCGGCAGAAATTTTTGATAAATAGCGGTCATCTCTTTATCGAAGGTATTGTCGAAAAAGTCCTGGGCATGTTCTGCATAATATGCGAGGGTTGAATTCATAGTACAAGTTTAACCAGTGCATCTTAAGGAGAAACTGTTGCGATATTGTTTAGGCAAACTGTTGGGTTGCAGTCAATTTGATACAATATCTGAAATATGATCTCCCTCTAAACAGAGCATAAAAGGATTATCATGGCAAAGCAGATCGGTGTTATCGAAGCGTTCAGTATCGGCGTCGGCGGGATGGTCGGCGGCGGTATCTTTGCGGTGCTGGGCTTGACGATCGTCCTGGCCAAAGGGGCGGCACCTCTTGCCTTCGCTCTGGCCGGTGTGATAGCCCTGGTGACCGTCTATTCGTATGTAAAACTCTCCCTGCGCTATCCCAGTGAAGGGGGTACTATTGAGTTTATCGTTCAGGCATTCGGCAACGGTCTTTTTGCTTCGATGGTCAACACGCTGATGCTGATGAGTTACGTGGTTATGTTGGCACTGTACGCTTATGCTTTCGGCAGTTACGGGTCGGCACTGATCCTGGGAGAAGATATCTCTTGGCTGCACAACACACTGGCCGCAGGCGTTATCGTTCTCTTTACGCTTATCAATCTGCTCGGCGCGGTCCTGACAGGCAAGGCGGAAGATATGATGGTCTTTGTCAAGCTGGCGATATTGGTCGTTTTTGCAGTGGCGGGTTACCTTACGATAGAGTGGCACCACATGGCGACCATGGAGTGGATGCCGCTGCCGTCTGTTGCCGCCGGCGGTCTGATCATCTTTTTGGCCTATGAAGGATTTGAGTTGATCGCCAATACGGCCCGGGATATTAAAGAACCGCAAAAGAACCTTCCCCGTGCCTATTATGCTTCCGTGATCTTTGTGATCGCGCTGTATGTTGTGATCGCAGCTGTGACAGTGGGCAATCTTAGTTTTTCCGAAGCGCAACATGCCAAAGATTATGCTCTCGCCGAAGCAGCAAAGCCTCTTTTCGGCCATGCAGGTTTTGTGCTCATAGGGATAGCCGCACTGCTGTCGACGGCTTCTGCGATCAATGCGACGCTCTACGGCGGAGGCCGTACCGGTTACCTGATCGCCAAACTGGGTGAACTTCCCGAACTTTTTGAGACCCGGATACGCCACGGCTATGAAGGGATGATCTTTCTGGGTCTGTTCGGGATTCTCTTTACCATCGCCTTTGACCTTCACAACATCTCTGTTGCCGGAAGTCTCGGCTTCCTTGTCGTTTTTATGCTTGTGAACCTGGCAAATTTCAAGTTATACAAAGAGACAGGTGCCAACCGTTTTATCGCCGGGGCCGGGACGCTGCTCTGTCTGAGTGCTGCATTGGTACTGGTCGGTTACAATGCTCTGAATGACCCAGAAACGCTGATAAGCAGTGGGGTGTTGATCGTGGCAACGGCACTGTTTACCTTTGTCTATGTCCGTTTCAACAAAAGACTCTCCTCTTTCATGGACAAACGGCTTGAACGTGAGGAGGGGCTGAAAAGGCGTTAAGTGCAATTGACGGCAGCTTATTGTACCGATGTGGATATGTCATGCGGACAAGACATTTTGCGGCCAAATAGGTTTATCTCGAAGAGCTCAGATGAAAAATAAGAAGAGAGTAGCACTTCTAAAGCCCCTTTGGTTAAAATACCTTTATGAAAAAAGATGAAGTATTTAACAAACCGATAGAGAAGCAATTTGAATTCGATGCCGAGATCGCGGCCGTCTTTGACGACATGCTGCAGCGTTCCGTCCCTTTTTACGCCGAGGCGATGAAACTGACACAGCGATTTGCAAAGAACTATCTTCCTCAAGGCGGTTTGGTCTATGACCTGGGTTGCTCGACGGCGTCAACACTCTTGGACGTCGAACGTTCGTTGGAGGTCGATGCCAGATTGGTAGGGCTGGACAATGCCCCCTCTATGTTGGAACAGGCACAGAAAAAGATTCTTGCTTTTAACTCAAAGGTCGAGGTTAAAGAGGCAGACATCATGACTTACGACTATCAAGAGTGTGATGTGGTCATCAGCAACTATACGCTGCAGTTTATACGTCCTTTGGTGCGTGAAGAGTTGATCAGGAAGATCAGCACCGTTATGAATAAAGGCGGTGCCTTTATCTTTAGTGAGAAGGTTGTGAGCTCGAATTCCAAGCTCAACAAAGAGCTGATCGACTGCTATTATGACTTTAAACAGGAGCAGGGCTACAGCCAGTACGAAATTGCACAAAAGCGCGAAGCCCTGGAGAATGTCCTGATCCCGTATACTGAGGCGGAAAATATCGAGATGGCGCAGCGCTGCGGTTTTTCGCACTGTGAGTGTATCTTCCGCTGGGCGAACTTTGCGACATTTATAGCGATAAAGTAGGATGAATATGTCAGAATCTAGCGTCATTAAACATTTTAAAAAACTGACGGCGATCCCGCACTGCTCGTATGAAGCTGATGCGATGAAAGCGTACCTGGTTAGCGTCTGCCGTGAGTATGGCTATACGGTCTCTGTCGATGCGGCAGGTAATGTGTTGGCCAAAAAAGAGGGTTCGGAGGTGACCTTGCAGGCACACTATGACATGGTCTGTATCGGCGTTGAATTTCCTTTGGCGCTGCAAGAGAGCGAAGGGTGGCTTTCGGCCAAGGACTCTACTCTCGGTGCCGACAACGGTATGGGAATGGCGATGATGCTCTCCTTGATGGAAGAGAGTGCTGCCGTTGATTGTCTCTTCACAGCGGAGGAAGAGGTAGGCCTTTTTGGTGCCCGGGCTCTTGACCTGGAACTTTCCACACCGTTTTTGCTGAACCTGGATTCTGAAGAAGAGGGCGTTGTCACCATCGGATGTGCCGGGGGTGTGGACATTATCGCAACGAAAAAGTTGATGCGTCAAACCAAGAAACTTCACCTGTACGAATACCACGTAAGCGGTCTCGCAGGCGGGCACTCCGGTGTTGATATCGACAAAAATATCCCTAATGCCATCTCCCTGCTCTTTAAAAAACTCTGTAACACAGAGAGTTTTATCGTTGAGGTCAACGGGGGTGAGCGTCGCAACTCTATTCCGAAAAAAGCCGACATCGTCTTTGGAGTCGAAGAGGAGATAGTGATCGACGGTGCTCACTATCTCGGTGTTCAAGAGGCAGAGGTGATGGGTGAGAGCTGTGCCGTTATCGAGATGTTAGCTGCTTTCGATAGCGGCGTTCGTGAACGTAACAGTGAACTCGGCATCGTAGAGACCAGTATC
Organism: Sulfurimonadaceae bacterium; assembly: GCA_041596355.1. GTDB lineage: Bacteria > Campylobacterota > Campylobacteria > Campylobacterales > Sulfurimonadaceae > Sulfonitrofixus. Next base: position 7,910 of record JBFHIS010000013.1, read on the forward strand.
AATCTCGCCTTGATAGAGAGTTCTCAGGAGAGCCTGCGCGTGCAGCTCAGCGGGCGTTCGATGGACAGAGAGGCCCTTGTCGCTTTGGAAAAAGAGACGGTCTCCTATTTTGAAAAAGAGGGGTTTGATGTTGAGGCAGAAGGGTTCTACTCGCCTTGGAAACCTGAGCAAAACAGCTTTTCCAAGATCGTTTTAGCCGAGACAAAAAAACTTTTTGAGAAGGCGGATTATGGCGCCATTCATGCCGGTTTGGAGTGCGGTATCATCAAAGAGAAATATCCGGAGATCTTAATGGCTTCTATCGGTCCGACTATACTCTACCCGCACTCCAACCGGGAAAAAGTTGAACTGGCCTCAGTTGAGCGCGTCTACACATCGTTACAGAACATTATAGGGCGTATGCATGAAAAGTAGTCTGATCTTTTTGCTTCTGGCACTGGAGTTATCTGGTACGGTAGTTCCGGAAAATAGTCCATTTCCAGGTGGTGTGATCGTAGAGAAGATAGAGAGCCCGGTCAAACCCGAGGCCTATTATGGAAAACGCCGGTTGATGGTACTGCCTGCGAGTGAAGAAAACAGCTATTTTATCGTTGCCGGCATAAGCCTGAATCAAAAAAGAGAGACCCCTTTCAAAGTGACGATCAAAGAGGGCGAAAGAGAAGCGTTCCACTCTTTTTATCTTGAAGACAAAGCGTATAAAAAGCAGTATATAACGATGAAAAATACGCGTAAAGTCTCTCCGCTCAAGCAGGACATGGCGCGTATAAAGGAGGAGTCCAGCCGTTCACATAGGGCTTTGGCACTCTTCACACCGCAAAAGTTCCAATCGCTCTCTATGGTCAAGCCCGTCGATGTCAATATCAGTGACGATTACGGAAAACGGCGTTTCTTTAACAATAAACCGCGCCGTCCGCACAGCGGGGTTGATATGGCGGCTCCGACAGGTACCACGATAGTAGCGCCGCTTGCCGGCAAGATCGTCGAGATGGGTGAGTTCTTCTTTAACGGCAATGTTATCTTTATTGACCATGGATTGGGGTTGGTAAGCATGTATTGTCATATGGATAAATTTACTGTCAAAAAAGGGGAGATCGTCAAAAAAGGCGAAAAGATCGGTGAGGTAGGGGCAACAGGACGGGTGACCGGACCGCATCTGCACTGGGGTGTCTCATTGAACGGTGCGATGGTCGATCCGCGTCTCTTTTTTAAGAAGAAGGGCCCGACGACCAAATAAAAAGAGAGAAAGTGTTACACTACGCTTTTTAAAAATCAGAGGATACTATGAAGAGAATATTTTTAACACTGACCCTGCTTGTATTACTGCCGTTGACACTCGATGCAAGACGTAACGGGGAAGGTTTTTTTGTCGGTGTCGGTGCCGGTGCGACCTATTACAATGATACGGGAGTGGCGTCAGATATGGGTGCCGATATGAGTGCGGTAAGCGGTGCCTATAAACTCTATATGGGGTATAAATATAATCACGAAGCGACACTGGAAGGTTCGTATACCGGTTATGGTATTTACGACATGAAACAAAATGGTACGACCATTGAGCGTTTAGAACCAAAATCGACAGCTGTTTATATAAATTACGGGGCTGATTTCTGGCATAACCAGATCAGACCGTTTGTGATTGCGGGCGCCGGACTTTTGTGGCTCGATAGTAAAGAGGGTGCGATCTATGATGGTGATATCTTTTTTAGTCTGCACTACGGAGCCGGACTTCTCTGGACACCGCGCGTGCTGGGAGGCTTAGGGTTTAGAGCCGCTTATGAGGGTGACTTTAGCCGGTTTAGCGTCAAAAAGGAGTTGGCTGCCAGCGGGAGTTACGATGCTTTGATCGGGACGCTCTATCTGGGAGTCCAATACAAATTCTAACCTTTGAAGTGCCAGCTTCAGTACAGGGTCCAGCCCCTTGGCTGCCTTGCACCAAAGTTTGCCTCTCTACGCACACTAGTGCGCTATCGGGCAAACGTTTGGCCCAATCTGCACTAACTCTGGAACTTCAATTCTTGAATGCTTCTTATCTCGCTTTAAAACTTTTTTTACTTTTACAGAACTCTTGCAAAAAGCAGTCACTGTCGCATTTCGGGTTTTGGGCGGTGCAGATGTAGCGTCCGAAAAGTACCATCCCCTGATGAAGGGCGTGTAGACCGGTTTTGAATTTTTTGACCAGGGTCTCTTCTGTTTTGAGTGCGGTCTCATCATCACTGAGCCCGAGACGGTGTGCAACACGAAAGACATGGGTGTCGACAGCCATGAGGTTAGCCCCGGTATATTCGATCATTACGACGTGGGCCGTCTTCTGTCCGACACCGGCCAGACTCACCAGCTCTTTTTCGTCAAGCGGTACCTTGCCGTCATACACTTCAACCAGACGCTGTGCCATTTTGATAAGGTTTTTGGCTTTGTTGTTGAAAAAGGAGCAGCTGTTGATGATCTTTTTGATATCTTCCAGGTCGGCATTGGCCAGTGTGATCGGATCAGGGTACTTTTCAAAAAGTTCCGGTGTCAGCATGTTGACGCGTTTGTCCGTACACTGTGCTGAAAGGGCAACGGCAATGACGAGTTCAAAGGCGTTGGAGTAGGTCAGCTCGGTGACCGCTTCATCGTAGCGTTCCAAAAATGCTTCTTTGATGGCGGCTATCTCTTTTTTTGTGGCTTTTTTCATATTACAGGATCTCTTTATAAAACACCTTTCTCCAGATAGTAGAGTGGTGTATTTTATTTGTTGGGGCATTTTAGCATTAAAGATTGATCTATTGGCGCGGTATTCGTATAATTAGTACATTTTTAGAAAATCTTTAACTCTATTTGCTACAATATTTGACTACTAAAAAAGTAAATAATAGAGGCACTACATGAGTTTATTTTCGTATATCGGTAAGTTGTTTTCGTCAAAAGAGCCGCAGACTTCACTGACAGGGAGCATGAACGAAGATGGTTTTATCAGTAAAGACCTCTTTTATCAGATCCTGGACCTGGACTGTTCCGTCATACTTTTTTACACAAAAGAGAGCGGTTGGTTAGGCGCGAATAAACTTTTTTTCGCACTTTTCGACTATGACAACATTGAAGATTTCAGACAGCGGCATGTGAGTGTCCGAGAACTGTTTGACAGTGAGGCGGAAGAGGTCTTCACTGATGACGAAGATAAATGGCTGGACTATATCAAAGATAACAAAAGTGAAGGCGGTTACCGTGTCTCAATCAAAGACAAAAATGACGTTGAACGTCATCTCAGGATCAAAGTAAGTATTCTAAAACAGAAAGGGATAGATCTCTATCTACTGCAGATGGATGATATCTCAGAGCTTGAGAATGCACTCTGTAAGACAAATGAGATCGAACAACTCAAAACAAAGTTCTTGGCAAATATCGGGCATGAATTCAGAACACCGATGAACGGTATACTGGGCTTTGTAGAACTGCTTGAACACACGCACCCTACCGAAAGCCAAAATGAGTATATTCATATGATCCACTCTTCAGCACGCAACCTTATGACCAACATTGAAAGTCTTTTGGACCTTGCGCAGATGGAAGGGGGACGCTTTACGGTCAAAAACAGTGAATTCAACCTCTTTGCCGAGATGGAAGAGATGGCACAGCTCTACACCTCGGAAGGGCGCGACAAAGGGATCAGCGTCTCTTTTTATGTGGGTGCAAAACTGCCGACCTATATTCAAGGTGACCTGCGTAAACTCAAGCAGATCATGAACAACCTGATCAATAATGCTTTGAAATTTACGCCAAGAGGCGGTAAAGTCGTGGTCGAGATCAGACTGCTTAAGTGGGCTGATGCCGGACGCTGTACCATCGGCTTTACAGTACGTGACACCGGTAAAGGCATTCCTCAAGAGCAGCTCGCAAAAGTGACAAAACCTTTTGAATCAGGCGATCAGGCCGATCAGCGCCTGGGAATAGGGCTCAGTCTTTCGCATGGTCTCGTAGAACTTCTTGGCGGCGATCTTAAAATCACCTCTGAAGAGGGACGCGGTTCCAAGTTCAGTTTTACGCTCACGTTCAGTGCGGCTAAAGAGAACGCATTCCAGATCGTTGAAAACAAGCATGTCAAGGTCGCACTACTCGATGATACCAAGATCGACGATGCAAACCTGTTGACCAACTATCTGCGTGGATTCGGGTTGAATGTCGAAAAGGTGCATACCTTGGATGCCAGCATCTACAACAACATCGATATGCTCTACCTGGTGGCATCCCAGGAACAGTCTGCCTGGCTGATGAAACTCGGTACATTCCCTAAAAAGTGTCGAGTTGTCCTTGTTTTGGACGCCGGTGAAAAACTTCAGACACGTACGACACATTTGGTTGACTATGTGATCAACAAGCCGTTGTTACCGACACGAATTGCCGAGCATGTCAGCATGGCATTCAAGTTGCAGGAGCCGGAAGGGGCAAAAGAGAAGTTGAATCAAAAAGGGGTCCGTGCCCTGGTCGTTGAGGACAACCTGATCAATCAACGGCTTATCTCTATCTTACTTCAGGAATATGACCTGAAGGTCTCTACCGCCTCAGATGGTGAAGAGGGGGTCCGAATGTGTGAAAATCAGGATTTCGATATCGTCTTCATGGATATTGATATGCCGGTAAAAAATGGTATTATTGCTACGAAAGAGATCAAAGAACGTATGTCCAAGACAGCGAAAATGCCGATCATCGCCTTGACCGCTTTGGCAATGGAAGGCGACAGAGAGAACATTCTGCAAGAAGGACTTGATGACTATCTGGCGAAACCGTTGACTCGGGCAAAACTGGAATATATACTGGAAAAACATCTCAACGTGGCTATTTCACAATAAAAGTCTCGGCTCCTGTGAAAAGAGCATGCTGTTTTCCTGGGTATCGCCAATTTTCCAAACTCTAAACACTTATTTATTCACCATCCGTTTAACAAGCGGGACTATACTCTATTTCAGAATATTAACCTAAGGATTTCGTTTGAAATTAGCATTAAAAGTATTAGTATCAACAGCGCTACTCAGTTCAATGGCGGCAGCTGCGATAGTTGCAACGGTAAACGGTACACAGATCACAAGTGACGAGGTTAACCAGGTTCTAATGGAAGGGACGCAAGGTCGTTTCAATACGCTTCCAAAAGAGAAGCAAGATGAACTTCGTAAACGTATTGTCGAGGGGATGATCGCTCAGGAACTAGTTTATGCAGATGCTAAAAAAAGCGGTGTTCTTAAATCTGCTGAATATAAAGCTGAGCTTGAAGAGGTCATGAAGCGTGTTGAGAAGCAGCTGGCCTCAAAAGTATGGGAAAAACAGCAGTTTGACAAGATCACATTGAGTGATGCGGAGATCAAGGCCTATTATGATTCGCATGCTAATGAGTTCGTTGAAAAAGAGAAAGTACATGCCCGTCACATCCTCGTTAAAACAGAGGAAGAAGCAAATAAGATCATTGCCGGTCTTAAAGGAAAGCAAGGTGAAGCGCTGAAAGCTGCATTCATTGAAGATGCCAAAAAATACTCTACGGGTCCAAGCGGTCCTAAAGGCGGCGATCTAGGCTCTTTCCCCCGTGGTCAGATGGTCCCGGAATTTAATGATAAAGTTTTCACAATGGAGGTCGGTACGATCACAACGACTGCAGTTAAAACACAGTTCGGTTACCACATCATCTATTTAGAAGAGAAGATGAAGGGTAAAGAACTTGGCTTTGATGAAGTCAAAAGTTTTATCGAGCAGAAATTGAAGATGGAAAAATTCAAAGCGGCGATGGAAAAAAAGATGAAGTCGCTTCAAAGCAGTGCCAAGATCACTTACGGACAATAACATCAACCTCCCTTCTGCCGTTGATATCTACCGGTTTCACGGCAGGAGACTCTACATAAAGCGCGACGATCTTATCGATGAAGATCTTAGCGGTAACAAATTCAGAAAACTCCAATTTTTATTAGATACTCACTCCTACCATTATAAACGTCTTATCTCTTATGGCGGAAATCAATCCAATGCGATGGCCTCTATCGCCGCTTTGTGCAGAAGAAAAGGGTGGACTTTTCTTTATATTACCAAAGCACTATCTTCGATATTGAAAGAAGATACAAAGGGAAACCTGAAGGCAGCTCTCGCGGACGGTATGGAGTTGCTGGAACTGCCTCCTTTGGAATACAGAGAGGTTATAGAATCTCTCTACTCTCCTGTGCCTGATGTTAGAGTTGGGAAGATGAAGGGCGATCTTGTTTTGGCCCAGGGGGGTGCTGATAAGGGGGCGACTTCGGGAGTTGAGCGGTTGGCCGAAGAGATAAAGCAGTGGCAGGCAGATAAAAAGATAGATAAACTTACGGTGATCACGCCTTCGGGAACAGGGACGACGGCCTTTTGTCTTGCTGCCGCGTTGCCGGATATTACTGTTTTGACAACACCGCTGATCGGTACCAAAGAGTATCTTGAAGAGCAGATGCTGTATCTGGGCAGACTACCTGAAAACCTCACGATCATTGAAACACAAAAAAAGTACCGCTTCGGCAAACCCTATGAAGAGTTCCTGGCTGTTTATCGGCAGTTGTTGGATCAGAATATAGAGATGGACCTTCTTTATGCACCAAAGATGTTGATCGCACTTTCGGAAGTCATGCCAAAGATAGACGGTGAAATATTGTATATCCATAGCGGTGGTGTAAAAGGAAACAGTTCGATGTTGGAAAGGTATCGCCATAAAGGGATCTGTTAGGGGCTCAATGGGGGATGTTCTGTTCCCCGTCGATAGACGGGAACAGGTGAAAGAAAGATCTAGTTTCTGTTAAGTGCGTTGAGGTCGCTGAAGGCAAGTTCGACACGTTTGATCAGTGTCTCCTGTCCTGCACGCAACCATTTACGTGGATCATAATATTTTTTATTCGGTTTATCGTCACCTTCAGGGTTACCGATCTGGCTTTGCATGTAATCTTTATACTTTTCGTAATAATCTTTTACACCTTCCCAAGTCGCCCACTGCGTGTCGGTATCGATGTTCATCTTGATGACCCCGTACGTCAGAGCCTCTTCGATCTCTGATTGAGCAGAACCGGAACCGCCGTGGAAGACAAAGTTGACAGGTTTGGCACTCTCTGTATTGTACTTTTCGGCGATATATTTTTGAGAGTTGTCAAGAATACTCGGTGTCAGTACAACATTTCCCGGTTTGTAGACACCGTGAACATTACCGAAAGATGCGGCAATAGTGAAACGCTGCGATACTTTGGAGAGCTCTTCATAAGCGTAGGCGACCTCTTCGGGTTGTGTGTAGAGAAGTGCATTGTCGATCTCAGTGTTGTCTACACCATCCTCTTCACCGCCGGTAACACCGAGTTCGATCTCGATCGTCATACCGATCTTGTCCATACGTTTCAGGTACTCGACACAAGTCGCAATGTTCTCATCCAATGGCTCTTCAGAGAGGTCAAGCATGTGTGAGCTGAAAAGAGGTTTGCCGTGCGTTTTGTAGAAATCTTCACCTGCATCAAGCAGTGCGTCGATCCATGGCAGAAGTTTACGGGCAGCATGGTCTGTGTGCAGGATAACAGGAATGCCGTAGAGCTCTGCCATCATATGCACATGCATTGCACCGGAGATCGTTCCTGCAATAGCAGCTTTTTCATCTTCGTTACTGAGTCCTTTGCCCGCATAGTAGTATCCGCCGCCGTTTGAGAATTGAATAATTACAGGTGAATTCACATTTTTTGCAGCTTCCAGGACGCCGTTGATAGAGTCTGTACTTACAACATTGACAGCCGGCAGTGCAAATCCTTGCTCTTTCGCTGCTGCAAAAACTTTCTGAACATCGTCACCACTTAAAACACCCGGTTTTACCAGATCCAAAATACCCTGTGCCATTACTATTTCCTCTTGTTGTAGTAGTGTGATTATACACTTTTTAGGTTAGAATTAGCTCATGATTAAAGCCATATTTACGATACTTCTTACAATATATTGTTCATTAAATGCCCAAGCCGAGATCTATACTCAGCTTCACGATGAGATACAAGAGGATCTGCAGATTGCCCGACTTGTTGTAAAAAGTCCCTATTTTAACGCCTATACAACTGAAGTTAGAGCGATGGAGGATTGTTTACAAAAAGCTGACACTCTTTTGGAACAGGAACAAAGGGCAGATCACCGTACCTATCTGAAACAGCTGCGATTATGCGAGAAAAAAAGCAAAAAGTTTGATCTCCACTATGTAGCGGCCATGCGTGAAGCGATCGCAAAAGAAAAGAATGACTTATTCCAACTGCTAATCGAAACCGATCCCCGGATCTTACAACGCGACAGATGGGTTGAGAAGTCTGTCGCTTATTATAAAAAGAGTAAAGTGGCAGCACCGTTTAAAGCCGGGGAGAGGCTTTTAAGAGCGAGTGAAAAAGAGGACGATTACCGTCAGTTGGCGGCCATGGAGATGCAAAACTATGAGTCCGATGTTAAGGTTCTATCTTATGAACAGGCCCGAAGATCTAGAGACAAAGAGGGCAAGCTTCGCACCTTCTTTATGGCCTATAAAAAGCGCAATGGTGTGACAACTCTGATCGCTGAGAACAACAATGCCTACCCGGTGACGCTGCTGGTAAAATTGAGCAATGTCCGGAACTATTCGGTTGACAGACCTCTGCTCCATCACATTGAAGTTGACCCGTTTTCTAAAACAGAGGTGATGCATCTACGTACTAAAAACAGCGCGAAAAGCTCCTCTTTCAGCTCCATGTATAGTTGGGTCATGGGCAGAGCAAGTGCCCGTCATGACACCGGATTTCTCTATGGCCTTCCATTCAAGAGGGACTCGCTTGTTATTGTTTCGCAAGGATTTAACGGTCAGGCGACCCATACCGGCAGGTCGCGATATGCCGTTGATTTTGCAGCCAAGACCGGAACACGGGTCTATGCGGCCCGCGGGGGCAGGGTGATCGCCACCGAGTCCTCTTTTAACAAAGGCGGTTTCGGTATGGAGTATGCGCAATATGCCAATTATGTCACGATCGAGCATTCGGACGGTACGATAGCACAGTATTATCATCTTAAGCAGCACGGGGTGGCAGTCAATGCGGGACAGCTCGTTACAAAAGGGCAGTTCATCGGTCTAAGCGGTAATACGGGTTACAGCAGTGGCCCGCACCTCCATTTTGGTGTCTATAAAGTGGACAGTGACTTTCATTCAACAGTGACGCTGCCGTTCAAATTCAAGACCAATATCGGGGTGGTGGACTCACCGGCAAAAGGGAATGTCTTTCAGGTTGTTCGTTAGAGTTCTTGGAGACAATACAGCTGCCCTATATTTTTACTACAAGGAACAGACATGGGTTTAGATCTTTCAGAGATCCTGGTTATCGGAATCTCCTCGCGCGCGCTCTTTGATCTGGAAGATTCCAATGATCTTTTTATGAAAGAGGGGCTGGATGCGTATCGTGCCCACCAGTTGGAAAACGAGAAAGAGGTGCTTGGAAAAGGAACGGCCTTTGCTTTGGTGGAGGCGCTTCTTCATCTTAACAAGCTAAGCGGTAAAAAACTGGTCGAGGTGATCGTCATGTCACGTAACTCGCCTGACACGGGTCTGCGTGTATTCAACTCTATAAGCCACTACGGACTGGATATCTCAAGAGCTGCCTTCAGCGGGGGCACGCCTCTTTCACCATACCTCAAAGCCTTTGATGTCGACTTGTTCCTCTCCAAGTTCGATGAAGATGTCCAAGCGGCAGTCGATTCCGGTGTAGCGGCAGCAACACTCTATGCACCGCCTAAAGAGCAGACCATAGAGACAGACAAGATACGGATCGCTTTTGACGCGGATGCAGTCATCTTTTCAGAAGAGAGTGAAAATATCTATAAAACAGAGGGGCTTGAAGCCTTTTTGGCGTATGAGAAAGCCAATGTGAACACGCCGATGAAGGAGGGCCCTTTTGCCAAACTCCTGATGACGCTTTCCTTTTTACAGCAGCACTTTCCAAAAGACCAGTCCCCCGTACGCATCGCAATCGTGACCGCCAGGAATTCTCCGGCGCACGAGCGGGTCGTTCAAACCCTTCGAACATGGGGTGTCACTGTAGATGAGGCTTTTTTTCTCGGCGGGCTGAATAAAGATGAAGTACTGTCGGCGTTTAACGCCCACATCTTTTTTGATGACCAGGATCTGCATCTGCAAGGCGCCTCCAAGAAAGTCCCGTCGGCAAAAGTCCCGTACAAGAGTGGTTCGCTGCTAAAACCTTAAGCGATGTGTACGGTCAGCCAAAGGGCATTGTCTGAGGTCGATACGACCCTATGTAGTTGGTTGGCGGGGATCAAAAGCGTGTCGCCTGCTTTTAACGTTATCTCTTCATCTTCTACAAAAAGTACGGCGCCGCCCTGGAGCAGAACCAACCACTCATCCTCTTCCTGATCGTACCATGCACCGTCATTGATACTGTTAGAGACGATACGGTTGATCGTAACGTTTTTGAGCTCGAGAAGTTTGGTGATCGTTTCAGCGCCGAAATCGGGTTTCTTATAGTTTAAATAGTTTACAGAGTTCATATTATTGACCTTAATCAAGTAGATGATTTACCCATTCTACTATAATTTTTACAACAATAAATAGGTTGAAGCAGGATTGAGTATGGCAAACATAAAAGAGTTTTTGACAAAAGACCATCGAGCATGCGACGATACGTTTGCAGCGATGGAGCAAAAGGCGAACAGCGAAGGAGTCTCTTCGGCCAAAGCGCTTTACAGAGAGATGGCTGAAGAGATGGAACACCATTTTCAGATGGAGGAGCGCGTCATGTTCCCGGCTTTCGAAGAGAAGACGGGTATGACAGAGGGACCGACACAGATGATGCGGATGGAGCATACGCAGATGCGTTCACTGATCGAGGAGATCGGTGCCGCCTTAGCCGATGAGAACAGAGAGCGTTTCTTCGGTCTGACAGAGACCATGATGATCATGCTGCAGCAGCACAACATGAAAGAGGAGCAGATGCTCTACATCATGGCACAGCAGCACCTTTCGGCTGATGCGGATCAGCTCATCATGATGATGGAGTCGATGGTCACTGCGTAATGAACTTTACCGGACTCTCACTCGACCAGGCCCCGCCGATCTCGGCACCGGTGCGCTTCTTCCTGAGCGCACCGCTGTTTGCAATGGCCGGGGCACTGCTCATCTTTGTTTTCGATCCGGCGCTGTTAATGAGCCGTTTCAGTCTGGAGAGTATTGTGGTGACCCACCTCTTTACCATCGGTTTTATCGCCATGGTAATGTTGGGTGCGCTGCAGCAGATGTTGCCGGTACTGGCAGGCGTAAGTCTTCCAAAAGCATCATTGGTCGCTGCTTCGTCGCATATATTGATCGTCTTTGGACTTATACTGATGAGTATCGGTCTCTTGCAAAATGAAAAGGTCATCATCTTCATGGCGATACTCGCTTTGGGGATCGGGTTTTTGATACTCCTTGGTGCCATTGCTACGGCCATGCGTAAAGTAACATTTTTAACTCCGACCATACGGGGCATGCGCTGGGCGATCGGCTTTGCCTTTCTCATCGTTATGTTGGGGATGCACCTCTTAAGCTCTTACGGCACGGGTGTTATGGGTGAGACGCATCTGAGCCTGGCCAACATACATGCCGTTCTTGCCATCTTCGGTTTTGCAGGTATCCTGATCATTGGCGTCTCTTTTCAGGTTATCCCGATGTTCTATGTAACCCCACCGTTTCATGAGAACTATCAGAAGTATCTTGTTCTTTCGGTTGTCGCTTCGCTTGCACTCTGGGCACTGCTCAGTTTTACAGCAGAGGAGTTTGCATGGATCGCCAAAGCACTGCTCGGTGTACTTTTTGCGGTGTTCGGCTACTTGGTCGTGGAGAAGATGGGGCAGCGAAAACGCCCCATTGCCGACATTACCGTCTACTACTGGCGACTGGCCGGTGTGATGGCTGTCTTAGGCGCTTCTCTTTGGACAGTGTCATCGCACATCGATGCAGAGATCATAAACTTTACCGGTCTGCTTATCGGCGGCGGTTTCATTATGAGTGTGATAGCGGGCATGCTCTACAAGATCATTCCGTTTTTGGTCTGGTTCCACCTGAACGGCATGGGCTACATGAACATCCCGAGTATGGGGGAGATGGTCCATAAAAAGATGGCCTTGGTACAGTTTCTTCTGTCTCTTCTTTCACTGGCACTTTTTGCATCGGCGTTTTGGCTGCCTGTGATGATGAAACTCGCAGCCGCTACTCTGTTCGTCTCGATGCTTCTTTTGGAGATCAATCTTGTAATGGCGTACAAAACCTATGGAGAGACACGAAAACGAAAACCCGACTTTGATATGAGTGGCGTGAAGTAAACAGTCATTTCTGACTGTTTATAGCCACGAAACCGGAGTCATGTGCGAAGCACCGACGGAGGCAGGCGGTGAAGTAAACAGTCATTTCTGACTGTTTATAGCCACGAAACCGGAGTCATGTGCGAAGCACCGACGGAGGCAGGCGGTAAAGTAAACAGTCATTTCTGACTGTTTATAGCCACGAAACCGGAGTCATGTGCGAAGCACTGACGGAGGCAGGCGGTAAAGTAAACAGTCATCTTGTCAGCTGCCAAACCTGCTCAGCCGATTTCAAAAGATAGAACAGAAAAAAGCCGATCTAATGGCATATCAGGAAAATCTCCCATATACATTCTGGCTGTTTCAAATGAGACTTTCATGCTATTTTTCTCCGCCAATGCAATAGCAGCTTGATTGACTTCCGGTGTATCAAGAAAAATCGGTTCTGATGAACTTGTTCTGGATTTTAGGGCCAAAAAAAGGGCTTCAGCTAATTGCGGAGTGTCTGAAAAGAGAGGTGCAATCTTATAACCGTTGCGGCATTTGCGCATAACACCATAACCAGCCAGTTTGCCATTGTGCATGATCCCCAGTGCGTGACTATCCGGTTGACTGATCCATGATTTGGTAAACTGCGACCTGTTTAGAGGAAAAAATGGTTGATCGTATCTATCAATGGTTTCGAAAGGCAATGTGGAGAGTTCGACAATCTCTGCATTTTTGGGATGATTGCCGCCACCAACACCTTCGTAACGGATGTTGCGATAGGCTAGCTTAAAACCAGACTTCTTGTAGTTTTCCTGCTGGGTCACAACACCATCAAGCCCTATATTTACGCCTTCAAGATATTTAAGTCCCGCATTCCAGATCTCAATCCCATAACCTTTGCCACGGTATTCAGGTTTGACAATATAAAACCCGAGAAAGCCGAAAGAGTCACCGTATTTGACCACGGAGATTGTGGCAATAGGTTCGTCGCCAAGAAGGCCGATAAGAAAACCGTTCTTGTCAGCTTCAAAATAGGAATCAGCATCATGAAGACCTGGATTCCAGCCCTCTTTTGCAGCCCACGCAATCGCAATGTCTATCTCTTCCCGGTTCATAGTCTTGATTGTATAGTCTTTGTCTTTCATCTGTTTCCTTCTCAAGGATTAAAGCATTTGACGGTTAACGGCTGTCTTAAAAAAACAGGTCTCTGCCGGGCTGCTTTCTCTTCAGGCACTTGTTACACTTTAATATATCAGTATACTGAAAACCAAACCCAATATAAGAGACAATGGTGAAAAATATTTTGTATCATAAATTGCGAATTCACTCTTTTTTATTTTTTTGAAAAATCCAACAGCATTAAATTCACCTATGGATCTTAATACAAATATAATAGATATAAATAATCCACTATATTTATAAAAACTATTATTTTCAAGTGTAGTAAAATCATAAAACTGTAGAGCATAGGCGATGTATGAAAATCCAAATAAAACAAGCCCAACAAGAAATGTTACAGGTTTGCCAGGATTTAATAATCGCTTTCCATCTTTGGTCGGTAACACTTTATCTAAACCGATTTTTCCGCCAAAAGCCCAATAAAAATGGAACAGTCCCATAATGATCAAAAGGGTAATAGTGATAATTGCGATGATATTCATTTCTCTCCTTTGTTGTCACCTATATTTTCTTTCACTGCATTCATCTTGCGGGAAAAGGCATCAATCCGTTCTGCAATGTTGGCTTTGAGATTCTCGAAGAAGAGTGCATAGTCATAGGCATGGTAGACCCCTTTCGGGAAATGAGCGCCTTTAACGGCAACCAGGTCCGGGTCTTTAGGCTCAACGATCAATCCGCCGTCTACAATTTGAGCTGAGGTGAAACGGGGGTAGATAGTGGGCGTACCCGCTTTATCGAAAAAGAGCGCGCCGAGGTTCTTTTCTGCCGGAACGAAGCCACTGTCCATAGTCCAGGATAGTGGGTTTACCGCCAGGGCATCTTTTTTAAGCGTCGGTGCAACGGATTGTCGTCCTTTTGCCATGGTGTTGTACGATATGATGCATCCTGTTTGATCTGAACGTTCACACATGAGCACGGCAGGGTGAGCAGCGAGGTCTGCCGGGGTCAAAGACCATCCTATAAGCAGTGCGGCAACCATCCGGTCTTCCGCTCCGGTGGTGCCCCAATGCTCGAGAAGAAGATCTGCCAGGATCATGGAACCCTGGCTGTGGCCCGCGAGGAAAAAGGGACGGCCGTTATTTTCATATTGGAGGTAATAGGTGAAGGCATGCCAAACATCGTCATGTGCGATACTCTTTAAAGGCTCGGCGTCGGCGTCACTCAAACTCAGGCCTGCCATGTTCATCTGACGATACATGGGAGCGTAGATATTTGCCTGACCTTTGAAGACAGAAGCCTGCTCATTTATCGACTTCATGGCGGCATCACGCATCTCCGGCTTAGTCGTATCCATTATCCAATCCGTGTCATTAAAGAGGACTGTCGGATAAACAAAAAAGAGATCAACCGGAGCAGTTGCACTTACGGGTTTTACGAGCCAGCCTTGAGGCTCGGTATAGTCCGGTGCCGTCGGTAGATTCATCAAATCTATTGGCGGCATGGCACACAGAGGAAGCCGCAGGGAAAGAGTTGAAAAAATTATCAGTGACAGTGCATATAAACCTGACAGCTTTTTGGTGTTCATAACAGTACCTCCATAAATGGTCTTATATCTATTATGTTTAGCATAATCGGTGCATTAAAGTTACGTGTACTATGGCTCGTGTTACTTTATACTATCCAAGTTCATTCGATTGTTAGGCCATTTAAAATAATAACTATTGAATATCGGTCATTTTATACACTATAGCCTTAAATCATCAACTATTTCTTCCTACAAAATATATTTATAATCAACAAAATATTACAACATTAGATGTGAACTTTTAGAGAGCGTTTTGGACAAGAGCAGGGTAACGCACCCGCTGGAGATGTCGTTTTATCTCTTCATAGTTGAGAATCTGCTACACTACGCCCATGAAAAACAATATAGTATTAATCGGTTTTATGGGTGTTGGTAAAGGCTCTGTAGCGCGTGAGATCGTCCGTCAGAGCGGTATGGTGGCGATAGACACGGATGACATCATCGAGAGTATGGAGAACCGCAAGATCAAAAAGATCTTTGCAGAAGAGGGGGAACCTTACTTTCGTGCACTCGAAGCAAATGTGGGAGAATGGCTACGCAAGAGCGTTGACAACACGCTGATCTCGACAGGCGGCGGTTTTTTCAAAGTGCCCAAAGTCCATGAGGTGGGAACTATCGTCTTACTCGATGCACCGTTTCAGACCATCTACCACCGCATCATCGACCATCCGAATGCGCAGAAAAAACTCAAAAAGCGGCCGCTTTTTCAGGACGTCAGTAAAGCGGAAGCTCTTTACAATGAGCGAGAACCCCAATACAGAGCGGTAGCCGACATTATCATCGATGTCAGCGGTAAAGATTATGAGACCATCGCCAAAGAGATACTCATTAAAACAGCCCGGTAGCTTGTCGAGTTACCAATACATGTTACAATCCACACAGTAATAATAAGGAATTAATAAATGCGCAAAATAGTTTTAACATTTTTGATGTTGGCATCAACACTTTTCGGGGCAGAGGTCAACTGGGTAAAAGATTATAATACCGGTGTGGCAGAAGCGACGAAAGTGAGCAAGCCGATCATGTTTATTTCGTCTCGCCACAGCTGCAAATATTGTGTGATTCTTGAAAAGACCGCTTTGAGAGACCCTAAAGTTGTTAACGAACTCAACCGAAACTTTATTTCGGTTGTTTCATACAGCGATGAAAATGACTATATGCCCAAAGAGTTGTGGCGTCCGGGAACACCGGCAATCTGGTTTTTAAATGAACTGGGTGAACCGATGTATCAACCTATTATGGGTGCTATAGACTCAAAGAACTTTTTGTATGCGATTGAACTGGTAAAAAAAGAGTATATTAAACGTCTAAAACAACAGGCCCGTGCCAAATAGTTTTTCGCTATAATTGCGTAAATAATTAAGGGCGACCTAATTGAGCCTTCTGAACTATTGACCCTGCAGGTCTGTTCAGAGCGAGCAAAAGCCTTACACGAGAATGAAATGATTTTTACAAAAACAAGTGACGTAGATTTTAACGAACTTTTCAGCGAATTGCTGGAGCGTGGCAAAATGGATATTGAACATGTCTCCGGTATTGTCGGTGGTATTATCAATGAGATCAAAGCAGACAAAAACAGTGCGCTTAAAAAGCACATCGCCAAGTTTGACAACTGGACCCCGGCCAGTGATGCTGATCTAAAGATCGATACAGCTTCAATGGAAAAAGCCTATGCAGAGCTCAATACAGAACTTAGAGCGGCACTTCACCTGGCATATGACCGCATCAAAGCCTATCACGAGAAGCAGCTGCCGAAATCGTGGTTCGACACGGAAGCCAACGGAACGATACTGGGACAGAAAGTGACGGCTGTTGACAGTGCCGGTCTATACATCCCGGGCGGTAAAGCTGCTTATCCGTCATCACTGCTGATGAATGTTATTCCGGCACAGGTCGCCGGTGTTGAAAAGATCATCGTCTGTACACCGACACCGGACAACGAGCCTAATGCACTCTTGCTTGCAGCTTGTCACCTGTGTGGGGTGAGTGAAGTCTACAAGGTCGGCGGCGCATCTGCGATCGCTGCAATGGCATACGGGACTGAGACTATTCCCAAGGTCGATGTTATCACCGGTCCGGGAAATATCTTTGTTGCAACGGCTAAAAAGATGGTCTTCGGCGAAGTGCATATCGATATGATCGCAGGACCGAGCGAGATCGGTGTACTGGCTGATGACAGTGCCAACCCAAACCACCTGGCAATCGATCTGTTATCACAGGCTGAGCATGACGAAATGGCCTCATCTATCTTGATCACTCCGTCACTTAAAATAGCAGAAGCGGTACAGATCGAGATCGAAAAATGGCTTAAACAGCTACCTCGTGAAGAGATAGCCCGTAAGTCTATCGAAGAGCGCGGTGCGATCATCATCACAGAGACGATGGAAGAGGCGATCGCGTTGATGAACGAGATCGCTCCTGAACACCTTGAGGTTGCGACCAACAGCCCGTTTGAACTCTTACCGAGCATCAAACATGCCGGTGCGATCTTCCTGGGGCACAATACGCCTGAAGCGATCGGTGACTATGTCGCAGGTCCAAACCATACACTGCCTACAGGCGGAACAGCGAAGTTTTACTCTCCACTCGGTGTAGAAAACTTTATGAAAAAGTCATCGATCATCGCTTTTTCGAATGCAGCGATCAATGAGATCGGTGAAGCGTGTGCGCTGATCGCAAATACCGAAGGATTGACAGCACACGAGCAGTCTGTCCGCGTGAGAATGAACAAGTAGTCCTCTTTTCGCATCTAACAGTCGATAAACATTCGACTGTTTAGCAACAATCTTCCAACATTTTTATTACTTATATTATCTTTCTGAATATTTTGGACAGTAGAACATCACCTTGATATACATCAACCCCTCATTCTGTCTAAGCTGTTAGTATTCTATATATACAAATAAAGGGAGATGGGATGAACAAACTCTTGTCAATGGCTGTTGCAGCCTTGTTAAGCAGTAGTATGCTGTGGGCTGGTCCAAAGCTTACAGAAGAGACGATGGCACTTCTACATCAGGCTAAAGGTCAAACGACGGCGGTTACTGCTGAAGTGCTTTCCAAAGAGATGAAAAATGGCAATGTCGTGCTGATCGATGTCCGTGATCCTGACGAATGGGAACAGGGAACGATTACACATGATAAACTTGTCAAAATATCGCGAGGCTTTCTTGAAGTTAAATACCCTAAGTTGATCTTGGATCAATATAGTAAAAACGACAACTTAGTGGTCTATTGTGCACTTGAACCACGTTCTGTTTTCGCAGCACAGCGTCTGCAACAGCTTGGCTTTAGCAAAGTGCGTTATCTGACAGGGGGATTGAAGCACTGGCATGAAAGTGGCTTCGGTTATAAGTAGCATATCTATCGAAGATAGCTTGACAAGGGTTACCTGTTTTGACTGTTTATCTTGGAAATAAAAGGTAACGCCTCTCTGCACATTTATCAGCTAAACGAACCTCTTTTTTGAGACTTGCCTGAATGGGTTAGCGGGGTAACTGTAAAGTTACCTGGAGTGAACGCTGAGAATATAAGAAAATATTCTTCATTAATAGAAAAACATAAGTATTCCTTTTCTTCCCACAGTATCAAATTTTTATCACTTTATGCCAATCTATTTAGTTTCAGTTAAAAGTTTTTCGGGTACTATCAACCTAGTCTAAAGCCCTGTTGTGCCAATTATAAGCATGTCTTTTGACGTGCATTAGTTGGCATAATGATGGCTATAACTTTTAATATCTGGCTCAAGGAGAATGGATGAAATTAGGTTTCCTCGTTGACTTACACCTGTGTATGGGATGTAAGGGATGTGAGATCGCCTGTAAGGTAGAGAATGAAGTTCCTCTATCAACATGGCGTCTTCGTGTTAAGTATGTTGATGTAGGTACGTTCCCGGAAACGAAACGTACATTTACACCACTTCGTTGTAACCACTGTGAAAATGCACCGTGTGAACGTATCTGTCCGGTTAGTGCACTTCACTACATCGAAAACGGTATCGTCAACATCGACAAAGAACGTTGTATCGGTTGTGCCGGTTGTGTTATGGCCTGTCCATACGGTGCGATCTATATCGATCCTGAAACACAGACAGCAGATAAATGTACCTACTGTGCACACCGTGTTGCATCATCGATGATGCCGGCGTGTGTTGTCGCATGTCCGGTTGAAGCAAATATCTTTGGCGATATTGAGGATCCTACTTCAAACATCTCCAAGTACATCATGCAGCACCAAGGTGATGTTCAAGTTCGTAAACCTGAAAAAGGTACAAACCCTCACCACTACTATGTCGGTGGCGGTAACGTAACATTGAACCCGCTTGCATCGTTTAGAGCAGAGGGACACCAACTGTTCAATAAACTAACACATCTTCCAGTAGGAGGGCACCACTAATGGTACATGAATCAATAGCAGCAACACATGCCGTCGTTACTCTTGACGTAGCCCTTCCGGGTGTCGTTTGGGGTTGGATTATTACAATGAATATGTGGGCAAAATCAATCGGTACCGGTGTGATTTTCATGCTCTTTTACCTGTTGAAAAAATACCCGACTGAGTCTGCAGCTTACCGCTTACCGGTAACTGTTGTCTCTGTGGTCTTCATCCACCTGTTCTTACTGTTCACCGTAATCGACCTTCACCAGATGTTCAGATTCTGGCACATCTTTTTCCACCCACACTTTACATCTGCAATTACTGTAGGTGCGTGGATGGCAACACTGTTTGTCGGTCTACTCTTTTTACTGCTGTTTGCAAGCTTCATTAAAAAAGATGACGCTCTGTTTGACAAAGTACTGCTTTGGACGACGGTTCTTGCGATTCCGGTTACACTGTACACTGCAGGTCTTATGGCACAATCAACAGCGCGTGAGCTTTGGCAGATGCCGACAGAGTCGGCACAGATGATCCTGGCAGCAACGCTTTCGGGTTCAGCGACGATTCTTTTAATGGACACGTTCATGAACAAGCTTTCGGCTGAAGCAAAACGTGACATGGGAATTATCCTGGCATTTTCTGCACTCTCAGCGTTTATCCTTTATATGGCGGAACTTGTTTTCGGCCCCATGAAAGCTGAAGAGGTAGCGGCGGTACTTCAATACGTTACTAACGGCGGCGAATATCAGACAATGTTCTGGGTAGGTCAAGTAACGGCGTTTATCGTACCATTTGTACTTGTTACACTTAGTATTGTTAATAAAAATCAAAACATTCTTAAGTTGGCAGCTCTTTTCGCTGTAGCTGGTCTGTGGGTTGTCAAGCACGTATGGCTTGTTATTCCACAACTATTAAGTATGAGTTAAGAGAGGATTTAAATGTATTTAGAAAGTAGAAGAACATTTTTAAAAGGCGCGGCATTCACAGTCGCCGGTGCCGCTATTGCAAAGGGCGTTTTTACAACTGACGCTATCGCAGAATCAGTGAGTGAAAGCAAGTTTACCGACACACCTGATTCACTATCTTTTTACCCGCCGTTAGATCAGTGGGAAGATTTTAAAGAGCTTGATGGTGATGATTGGAAACGTGGTGGTATCGGTCGTAAAGGCGTGCAGTCAGACGAGAACCCGGACGGGATCTATGTCAACGACTTCGCTATCGTTCCGACAGCATGTTCAAACTGTGAGGCTTCTTGTGGTCTGACAGCATGGATCGACAAGAAGACCTTTACGGTTAAAAAGTACATGGGTAACCCACTTCACCCGGGTTCTCGCGGACGTAACTGTGCCAAAGGTTACGCAACACAGTCACAGATGTACGATCCGGATCGTCTGGCATTCCCGATAAAACGTGCACCGGGTTCTAAACGTGGTGAAGGTAAGTGGATCCGTACCACTTGGGACGAAGCGATGACAACTATCGGTAACAAGATGGGTGACACACTACGTGTCGGTGATGAGCTCTCTAAAAAATCGGTTATGTTCCACGTTGGTCGTCCAAATGAGAACGGTTTCACCGGTAAATTCTGGGAAACATTGAACACTGATGCGTTCAACTCACACACAAACATCTGTTCTTCGGGTGGTCGTACACCGACGATCCAATGGGCAAATGATGACCGTACTTCTCCGGACTGGGCAAATGCGAAGCTGATCTTCCTGAACTCGTCTCACGCAGCCGATGCAGGTCACTACTTCCAACAGGCAGCAGGTCACATCGCTGATGCACGTAAAAAAGGTGCAAAACTAGTCGTTATGGACCCTCGTATGTCAAACTCAGCGGGTATGGCAGACCTTTGGATCGCATCATGGCCAGGTACAGAGCCTACGATCTATCTCTATCTTGTTCAGCGTATGCTTCAAGAAGACAAGGTGAACAAAGCATTTGTCAAGAAATGGTTTAACTGGGAAGTGATGATGGATAACAAAGATTATCTTAACTTCATGGTTAAAAAAGGGTATATCTCTGCACTTCCGAAAGATGACAGTTTTGAGTCGTACATGGAGATGCTGAAAGAGATGTATGCGCCGTATACACTTGACTACGCGGTTAAAGAGTCTCATGTACCTGCATATAAGCTAGAGAAGCTTTACGAGATGTTCCTTTGGGCTGACACGTCAATCGCTTCTTATTTCTGGCGTGCAGCAGCTGCGGGTAACCGTGGTGGCTGGGTTTCAGGTCGTACGGGTTACCTTGCGCTTGGTCTTCGCGGTGCTATCGGTCCTAAGGGTGGTACATTCTTCCACCATTGGCACGTTATCTCGGTTGCCGGTAAGGGTGGTGCAGCGACTGTCGGTCAAGGTAAGCGTGGTGCTGACGTTCCTAAAGTCGATGTATGGAATGAGCTTACATGGCCGCCGGAATGGCCACTCTCTACTTATGAGATGTCATACCTGCTTCCACACCTTCTGACCGATACAGAGTGGCAGCAGAAGTGGATCAAAAAAGGATTGAACGTTCCGACTAAACTTTCAGTTTGGATCCCGCGTATGTATAACCCGGTATGGATCAATCCGGATGGTTTCCGCTGGTTGGAAGTGCTTAAAGATGAGTCTAAAATGGAACTTACCTTTAACCTTTCACCGACATGGTCTGAGACTAACTGGCATGTGGATTATGTTCTTCCGGTAGGTCTTGCCGGTGAGCGTCATGATCAGCACTCTGAAGCGACGATGCCTGCACGTTGGACATCGTTCCGTCAGCCGGTAATGCGTGTTGCGCTTGAAAAAGCGGGTTGGAAGCCTAAAAACCCTAACCGTGCTACGCTTGAGGCGCACATTAAAGCGGGTCTTGGTGAAGTCTGGGAAGAGAATGAGTTCTGGTTCGACATGGGTGTTAACTACATCGATCCGGACGGTTCACTCGGTATCAAGAAAATGTGGGAATCTAAAAAGAACCCGGGTAAACCGGTTACGATCTCTGAGTGGTATGACGCGGCGTTTGGTGACAACTTGCCGAACCTTAAGTCAACGGCTACATCAGACCCTCGTTACAAAGATTCTGAGTTCCCTGTATATGAGTACATGAGAGATCACGGTGCATGGATGGAAGAGAACAATATCTATTCAGCACAAGAGCGTGTTATCAAAGAAGATGGCGAAAATTACATCTCACACGGTCATAAATACAACAAGCATCATGTTGAAACTGACAAGCGTACGGGTGTTATGTATGCCAAATCACATGGCAGCGACGCTTGGAAATACGATGAAGGTAAACAACCGATCGGTATTGAAATCGACGGCGTTAAGATGGAAGGTTTTGCGACACTGGACAAAAAACTTGACTTCTTCTCTGAGTGGTTTGCCTCTGATGAGTGGAAATGGCCTGAGTATGCTGTTCCTTTCTACCCTCGTAATGAGAAAGAGAAAGAGGAGATGGTCCATATCGTCTCTCACGTCAACCATAAGTACATGACAGAAGAAAACTCGTATGCATTGAATACGGTCTTCCGTCTTCCATACAACATTCACACGCGTTCAGCGAACTCCAAGCACCTAATGGAGATCTCGCAGAACCATGACCCTATCTGGATCTCTACTCCGGATGCGAAGCGTCAAGGCTTTAAACGCGGTGACGCGATCCGTGTTCGTATCGTTGACTCGGTTTCAGGGCTTGAGAGCGGTTACTTTGTAGCGATGGCTGTACCGACTGAAGGTATCCTTCCGGGTACACTTGCCTGTTCCCACCACGGTGGACGCTGGAAACTTAAAAATGCTGTGACAATACCAAACGGTGTCAGTGACGGCAAAGTCGACGGTCAACCGGTAGCCCGTAACATGAACGATCCTAAATTTATGGCTGATTCACCTGCAAATGCTGGTAAAGAAGCCGGTCAGATCAAGATCGAAGATTATGACGGTACTGCAGGTATGAACAGTTATGGTGTTCCTCTTGCTGAGATGGTAATGGATGGTAAAAGCGGTTCATTGAAGTATGTTGAAGGTATTCAACCGTTCCATGCTGATCGTTTCAAAGATTACAACAAAGACAGTGACAACATCTGGTGGGACGGCCTTTCCGGTTCATGGCAAAATGCCGTGGCTGCAACGCACCCTGACCCGATCTCAGGTATGCACTGTTGGCACCAGAAAGTTATTTTGGAACCTGCACAGCCGGGTGACAAAATCGGTGACATTCTTGTTAACTATGAGAATAACTTTAAAACGTACCAGGCGTGGAGAGATGAGCTTACCCGTCCTCTTAATACGACCAACAAGTGGCGACGTCCGCGACATATCAAACGTCCATGGGTTGCTCTTTCTGAGAAAGCCTACGCGGTTGAAATCAAAGACGTTTAAGACTAACCTCTTTTCTCAAGTAGGCTTTCAGCCTACTTGGTTAAAATCCCCCATAAATTTTTTCAGGAATATTGATAAGCATGGAACAGACACAAGCCCGCAGTAATATATATGCACTACTTTCAAGAATACTTATGCAAGAGCTCGATGATGCGATGTTAACAACCATCAAAAACGATGATCAGATCTTAGAGTTCTTTCCAAACCTTAAAAAGTGGGAATTCCTGAGTACTCTTCAAAACAGTGAACTTTTAGGCGAACACCTGAACCCTGATTTTGTCAACTTGTCTGTGCTTCACCTTGTCCCTTATGAGACATTTTACACACGTGACGATCAAAAGATAGAGACAGGCGGTGCCAACCCGGTAACCGACATGTACAGTGCTTATGACTTTATTGTCGATTATGAGATCGCCCGTGTTGTGTCAAGCGATCACATCGGTGTTGAGTTGGAATTTATGCACCATCTATGCGAAGCACAGATGAAGGCGATGGAAGAGGGTGATTCGAACGCCGTTGAACACCTTCTTGGCGTTGAAAAAGAGTTCTTGAACAAGCACCTGCTTCAGTGGGCACCGATGTATCTTATCAATATGAAATACGAAGCGCGTACACCGCTCTATTATGATGCGGCTGAAATGGCACTCGAGTTCATTCTCTCTGATTATGAATCGATCAATGAAAGTCTTGCTACGGAATAATGGCAGCGATTGCACTTAATCCATCCGCCTGTGTCCGTTCTCTCGCTAAATTCAGCGAGTGTAACAGATGCGAGCTCATCTGTCCTACGAATGCCATTGTTGTAGACGGCGGACTGCCTGCGATCAACTTTTCGCAATGTGTTGCTTGCGGCGGATGTGCCGGGGTCTGTCCATCTGAAGCACTCAGTCTTGACGACTTCAGCGCAACCGAGTTCTTTTTTGATTTTGCTTCTGACGAAGGGTCGCTTCTCTCCTGTCGTAAGAATGTGCCTTGTCTCTCTGTTTTCAGTGTTGAACATATCATCGGTCTCGCTTCATTAAAAGGTGAAATCATCTTTGATATGGGTCATTGTGACGGCTGCGACATAGCCCATACCTGCAGAGGCCAGATCGAAGCAAATGCAGAAGAAGCGAACTATGTTCTTGAAGCGATGGAGAGTCCGGCGTCAGTCAGACTCGAAAACAGAGCCTATATGCCTGAAGATGTCATTGAACCGCCTGAAGGTGAACGTCGGGACTTCTTTAGAGCACTAACGCTTAAAAATGCGGCGGTCGCAAAACAGAAGTTTGACCGGGAGGTGGAGATCGCTACCGATGAACTGGTCGAACATACGATTACAAACGACAAGATAGCACTGTTAAAACAGAAAGGGATCCCTGACAAGCGCAAGCTACTTTTTACCGCTTTAAAACGTGCCCAAAAACCTTCAACGTATCATGTTGTTGATGCGAAGGAGCTGAGCTTTACCTCTCAAAAACTCTTTGACAAAGAGAAGTGTACAGCTTGTCAGATGTGTTATCGTGTCTGTCCTACTGGATCATTGAGTTCCAATGTACGTAACGGCAAGATCGATTTTGATCCCTTTTTGTGCATAAAGTGCCATATATGCCACGATGTCTGTGAACCGGATGCATTGACGCTCTCTGACTCGTACAACATCAAAGAGTTCTTTGAACCGCGAGTACAGAACCTTGTGACATTTGATGTCAAGAGCTGTGACGAGTGTGGACGGTTGTTTACCTCACTTGCAGGTGCAAAGATGTGTTACCAGTGTCAATGTGAAGATGACGAAGCCCGTGAACTGTGGGGTATTACAGATGATATGTAAGGACAATATATGAGTGTTGAGACGATGAACGAAACCAACCAGATCGGCCGTCAAACTAAACTGTTTGGTTATATTGCAGAGGAGGCGCAGCAAAACCGCCTCTCTGTAAGTATTAACCGTCTCTTCAAAGCCAACGGTGATGATGCGATGATGATACCGATGAATATTCGAGAAGATGATTTTTATTTTACCCTCTCAAATATGCGTGAAGCGCAGTTGAGTGGTGCTTTTATCGGAGCAGAATACCAGAAAGAGAGCTACGAAATTGTCGATGGCAAGAGTGACCTCTCTGAAAGATGTGGAGCTTGTGATGTTGTTTTAGTGAAAAATAAAAAGCTTATTGGCGATTTTATTGCGGTAAAATCTCTTTTTGAACTGCTTGATGCGAAAAAAATAACCAAGATCGCCGTAATCGGTGCAGGTGCATTGGCAAAAGCGATTGCATTGACACCAAGAGATCATCAGCTCTCCTTTTATCATGAATATGTAGAATCGTTGATGATGATGAATGAGCAGGTCGAGGTCGACATCAATCGACTGACAGCTGATTGTGACTTAAGCGGATATGATGCAGTGATCGACGCGTCGACGGTTACATCCCTTGCGATGGTCGAGAAACTGCCGTCGCTCTGTATCGATCTTAAAAATATGAGACAGGTTTCAGCGCTGCGTCAACGTGCGGTTGAGTTGAACTCTGAATATATCGGTTACGAGGCACAACTAGAGCGTTTGACGCAAAATGCCTATGATTTTATAAAAAACAGTGAAAAGGAAGAACGATGATCAATGGTAATATGGACGAACTGAGAGCTGAGTTCGACAAATTTGTACAAGAGAAATGTGAAATAAGTGAAGATGGAAGTTGCGACGCGGAGTTGAACCCGGACAGCGGCGACGCTGTTGACGAAGAGCCGTATCCGGCTTTTGTTGACGAGTTACAGGAGAAGTTACTTGCACCGAGCAAGAGCGGTGTCTATCTTTCGCGTATCGACATCAAACGTGTGGCTGAGGGTATCGACGAATCGATCCCTATCAAAGAACGTGAGAAGATGATTAAAGCGCTGTTTCGCCATACAACGAAACGCGAATACCTCAGTAGTGCATTTGCGGAGTTCAATAAACATATGAACGGTCGTGTAATGATCTATACGGAACTTGCAGAAGCCTTTCCGTCATCAAAAGAGATCTTTGACAACCAGATCAAAAAAGTGAAGAAGACTCAGAAGATGTTTGACCAGATTGTAGCTGACTATGAAGAGATCGTACCAACGTTCGATCCTATGATGATATAAAATAATATTATAGATAAGATGTCGTCCTATTTAACAATAGAATGACTGCCGTATAGGCATATTTGTGTGCTATTAACAAAAAATAGCACAAATTCCCCTTTACCCCTAGCCAAACAGACTTTTTTTTGCTAAAATTACGCTTATGAGACCTATTGGATATTTAGTATTAATCAACAACGAACACCCGGACACTATTGCTTTTGACAAAGAGCTATCACTTTCTATCGCTAAAAAGCTGAATGCTAAAGCGATGAAGTATGTCGAAAAACATTATACGGAGCGTTTAAGTGCTTCAGAACTGGCTAAAATGCTGGCCTTCGACAACACCGAAACGCGAGAGCAGGTACTTGAACGTTTACGCTCAGAGCTGAGTGACTTTTGGAAACTCACGCTTTAAAAGCAGGTACTTTTCTCTCTCTTTAACCGCTATACCTTTTACGACACCTTTTAACCATCTATTCTCACCTCTATACGCATTAACACATTGTCACGTCGTGGAAAAATGACCTGTATTCAGTATATAGACAGGGTTTTTTGCGGGACTTGGATTGATAACGTTCTACTACAGATAGTTCTGCATCCCTGTGATGATGATACCTTGCCATAGGATCGCCGTTACAATACCGGCAGCAATCCCCGCCAGAACATCATCAAACATGACGCCATACCCGCCGGGCGCTTCTCTGTCGATACGTCCGATGATAGATGGCTTTTTGATGTCGAAATAGCGAAACAGTGCAAAACTCAAGATGATCTGGATAAGCATGCCGTTGTCAAAAATGAGCAGCTCATTTAACGGTGTCAAGATACCCGGTGCAATAGAAAGGGCAAGCCACATTCCTACCAGTTCATCAATTACAATACGACTGTCATCATGCGTTTTTGAATGCTCCTGATATTTATTGACGGCTTTAACGCCCGCTAGAGTCAGGAGCATTGCCGCTAAAAAAAGAGTCTGAGGACCAAAGTAGGCCAAGATCAAAACACCGATCGGAAGAGAGACAACAGTACCTGCTGTGCCAGGTGCTTTAGGCACCAAACCGCTATAACCGACAGTTAAAAAAAACCAATTCATGGGCAATCCTTTGGATTAGATGATAATCTGAGAAGGGAAAACAGCCGGTTTTCCCAATTATACACGACCGCTTGGGCAGATCAGGTCAATGATGTTGTTTGATAGAGCTTCATCAGCGCTATATAAAAATCTTTTTCTGTATGTTCTTCGAGCAGACCGGTGACCGGCATGATGTCATAGTAGAGCTTTTCCAGGTTTTTGAAACGATCTGGAAAGAGATGTGACAGGATGATAGCGGCGATCTCTTTACGCATCAACACGGCAGGCGGCAGAAGACCGAGTTTGATAAGTTCCAGGATGGAGTCGGAATGATAGGAGATATGATGGTGCTGCCCATGTGGACAGGTCTGTGTACTCACCAGTGTCTTACAGATATTACAATAGACATATTCAGAGGCAATGTCCACTTCAATATCGAGTCCTGTCAACTTGTCAATAATCGATTTATTGGTGTTTTGGTCATAGTACATCCCCACGCCGGCATGGTTCTGACCGATGGTGAGGCGGTTACATCCAAAGTTTTTGGCGACAATTGCATCAATGATCACTTCATTGTACCCGGCAAAAATATAACTGTTTTCGAGTGGAACGACTGTGACGCGATTGGTCGGTAAAAAGTTCTGAACAAAGTAGGTCAGTGTCTCATAACGAAGGTCAAATTGCAGGTCAGCGCTGTTAAACGGCTTGAGTAAAAAGATGACGATCAGATCTGTTTTGTCCAGTGCCTGACGGATCAGACGTTCATGGGCACGGTGCAGGGGGTTGGCCCCCATCATCATCGCAGTGACATGCTGTGCCCCGATACGTTGTTTGGCCGTCTCTATATTCTCTTTTCTCTCCATGATGGTATCGAGATTGATCTCAAACTCACCGCAGACGGCAATCTTCCCTAAACGTTTGTAGGTCGATTTTACACCGGGGTGTTCAAGGTCGTCTGTTCCGTAGATCTGTTGGACACGCTCTTTAGGATTGATTTCAAAGGCCTCTTCTACTATGAGGTGACCGACCTCTTTGTCATCAGAGATAAGCACAAGTCTATCACCCGCTTTTGCAGTAGCCAAGACCTCTTGATTGATCTTTCCGCTTGGTGCAAGAATAATAGGAAAGGGGAAGATCTTGTTATTGAACATACCTGTCTCTAACACTTCTAAAGCTTGCTTTTTATTCATTAGAGAGGTGACAGGGTAAAGAAGCCCGGCCTTAACGAGAGAGAGGGCAGAAAGGGCTTCCTGGTCAATATAGAGAGAGTTACTTTTTCTTGATGATGCCATATTTTTTTCTTTTCTCCCAGAGACTTTTTCGTGAGATACCTAATTTTTTAGACAATTCTGTATCTGGAAATTTATGTTGATAATTTAACACAATATATTTGACATAGTCTTCGATAGGCAGTATATCACCTTGCTCAAATACATTATTGTCACTTTTTATCTCAACAACCGTGTAATCCATCTCTTCATCTATGCTGTCTGTACTCGAAACAATGGCTTCACGGCCCTCGATCAGTTCGAAAAAGGCTTTTTTATCCCCTTTTTTGATCGCTTGGAAATCATTTGCATAGATCAGTGTGCTTGCTGAAAGTTTCTCGATCTCACTGAAAGCATCGCTGTTCGCCAATGAGACAAAATGGAGGGTTTTGCCATGGATCTCCGCATAAGAGAAAGCAAAGGCATCGGTATACTTTTGAAAATTACTTGAGATAAAGATAGGGACTTCGATCTCTTCGAGGTTCTCATCGATGTTAATACCGTTAAAGACATGTTTCAGATAACGCTGATAGGTGGCGTTTTGACGCTTTAGACGTTCATAATCCTGAAAGTGCTCTATTTTACGGATAAGCTCTTCGATCATAAACGGTTTTAATATGTAATCTTTTGCACCGGCACCCAGCGGCTTGGAAACCGTGTCGTTGGAGATGTATGAGACCATCAGGATGACAACAGCATCTTTGTAGGCATCGATGACCGGATAGATATCCTGATCATTGATGTTGGTCGATAGCAAGATGACATCATACGGTATACGTTTCAGCGCATCTTGAGTTGAAGAAGTCATATCACAAGAGTGACCTAGTTCACCCAGTTTTGCAGCAATACTTTGTGCTAAGTAGATCTCATTTTCAATAATTAATATACGCATTATTTTTGTGTCCAATCATAATAATTTAAGGTTGCAGTTGCCATCACGCCAACGCCTTCTTTACGGCCAATAAAGCCTAGTTTTTCTGTTGTTGTCGCTTTGACATTCATCCGTGAAGCCGGAATTTTCAACAGTGCCGACAGGGTTCGACGCATCTCTGTTTTGTAGCGACCGAGTCGCGGTGTTTCTGCTGCGATAGTGATATCGGCATTAACGACAATTAGGCCAAACTGGTGGAGACGCAAGACGGTTGTTGCAAGCAGCTTTTTTGAATCGATATCTTTATAGGTATCGTCATTGTCCGGAAATAGCATCCCTATATCGCCCAGACCGGCTGCACCCAAAAGGGCATCGATCAGCGCATGAATGGCAACGTCACCGTCACTGTGGGCCTTGAAGCCGAAATCAGCATCGATCCTGACCCCGCCAAGCATCATCGTACGGCCCTTTTGAAAGGCATGGACGTCAAACCCGTTGCCGACAAGCGTTGCCGTTGCTGGGGCTTTTATACACGGAAGTTTCATCAAGTCTTGAAAATAGGTGATCTTGTGTGCATCTTCCGAACCCTCGATAAAATGACGCGAGCCGCCGTTAGCCACAACGGCGGAACTCTCATCGGTATACTCTATATCGCTCTCTAGCGCTTTTCTGACCGAATCAGTTTTTGAAAGCTGTGGGGTCTGGACGCGTTTAACCATCTCCCGGTCAATGGTTGTGTTGTCATAGACGATGGTATCGTTAACGTTGAGTGTGGGTACGATCACATCAGCATGATCTTTAGCAGCGATAAGTCGATCTATGAGATCTATATCGACACAGGCACGGGCAATGTCGCTGACAAGGATATGGGGTGTAGTGACATGTTGGAGGGCATTTTTCAGGGAGTGTTGCCGTGTGTTTCCGCCTTCGATGACGGTATAGTCGCAGAACTCTTTTATGAAGGGGACTTCTTCACGGTGTGCAACAATTATAATGTTACCAAATAACTCAGTGTTTTCGAACTGTTCGGTTACAAATTGCCATAAGGGGAGATGACCAATACGTAACCACTGTTTTTTGACAGGCAGGTCAAATCGACTTGAGTTCCCTGCGGCTAGTAAAATAAGTGTTAAATCAGACAAAAACACTCCTGTTCTTTTGAAACTGTTACGAAATTATACACATCAAAAGCTTTCTTTTATCTTGACGTTTATATATGAGTAACTATATGTAACTCATGTTTGATAGGAAAAAAGCTTTAGAACGTTATATCTTATATAGAGGAGTGCTTGATTATAATGTCATCCGAAGTGTATATATAGAGGCGCCCTTAAGTCAACTTGAAACTTTTTGACTTACTTTTAGAGCGGTAAGCCTTTTTCAGTCTTACGGACTATATTACGATTATTATTTGGCAGTAAATAGTACCTAAGTACTGTTGCTGCCGCATGGAGAATAGATTATGAGAACAGAGTGGCTTGAAAAACGTAAGAGTGACAAAACCCCGACACAGATGTACTATGCCAAAGAGGGCATTATTACGGAAGAGATGGAATATGTTGCTAAGTTAGAGAAACTTAGCCCAGAATTGGTTCGCAGTGAAGTCGCACGCGGTCGTATGATTATTCCGGCCAATATCAACCATAAAAACCTTGAGCCGATGGCTATCGGTATTGCAGCGAACTGTAAGATCAATGCGAATATCGGTTCATCTGCGATCGCTTCGGATGTCGAAGGTGAGATCGAAAAGATCCAGGTCTCTCAACACTATAAAGCGGACACTGCAATGGACCTTTCAACAGGCGGCGACCTGGATGAGATCCGTCGTGGCGTTATTGCCAATGCAAATATTCCTATCGGTACAGTACCGATCTACCAGATCATTGCTGACTGCAATGACCGCATTGAAGATCTGAACATCGACGTCATGCTGGAAGTTCTTGAACGCCAAGCACAGCAGGGTGTCTCATACTTTACGATCCACGCCGGTTTCCTGCTTGAAACGATGCCTAAGGTTGCAAAACGTAAGATGGGTATTGTCAGCCGCGGTGGTTCATTGATGGCGGCATGGATGATGCACTATCATAAAGAGAATCCCTTCTACACAGCTTTTGACGATATTCTTGATATCTGTGCCAAGTATGATGTCTCTCTTTCACTAGGTGATTCACTTCGTCCGGGTTGTCTGGCCGATGCTTCCGATGATGCGCAGTTAGGTGAGCTTAAAGTACTGGGTGAATTGACACTTCGTGCCTGGGAAAAGAATGTTCAGGTGATGATCGAAGGTCCGGGACACGTACCTTTGAATCAGATTGAACGTAACATGAAGATCCAGCGCGAGCTTTGTCATGAGGCACCATTCTACATTCTTGGACCGTTAGTTACCGATATTGCAGCGGGATATGATCATATCTCTTCTGCGATCGGTGCAGCGATCGGTGGATGGCACGGTGCCTCTATGCTCTGTTACGTAACACCAAAAGAGCACTTGGGCCTGCCAAATGCCGAAGACGTTCGTGAAGGTATTATCGCCTATAAGATCGCGGCACACGCTGCAGACATTGCCCGTGGCCGTGAAGGTGCGCGTGATGTTGATGATGCAATGAGTGATGCCCGTTATACTTTTGACTGGGAAAAACAGTTTGAACTTGCACTCGACTCAGAGCGTGCCCGTGAATACCACGATGAGACACTACCGCAGGATGTTTTCAAAGAGGCAGAATTCTGTTCAATGTGCGGACCGAAATTCTGTTCGTACAAGATCTCTCAAGACATTATGGACAATCCGGAAGCCATTCAAAAGATTGCTGATGAAGCCAAAGAGATGACCTTTTCTGCATAAGTAAAAGCCACCTTAAAGCGTAGCAGTATTGATATAAGACAATTTTTGTCTTATTTAATTTTGCTAAAGTTCTAATACTAAAATTCTATGAAGGAAATATATATGACTGAAGAAAATGTAAAATCAGCGTTATCGACTGTTATCTACCCAGGTTTCAGTAAAGATATCGTGACATTCGGATTTGTTAAAGATATTCAACTGAACGGTACGGATGTCAGCTTCACTGTTGAGATCACATCAAGTGCGCCGGAGGTTGCCCAACAGATCACTGTCGAAGCAACTGAAGCACTTCAGCGTGCAGGCGCAACTAATGTTGCAGTAAACGTACAAGCACCTAAAATGCCACGTGAAAGCTCTTCCAAGGGTAAAAACATTGCACCGCAGGTCAAGAACTTCATTATGGTAAGTTCGGGTAAAGGCGGGGTCGGTAAATCGACCTCTTCTGTTAACCTTGCGATCGCACTTGCGATGCAGGGCAAAAAAGTGGGTCTACTTGATGCCGATATCTATGGACCGAACATCCCTCGTATGATGGGTGTCGAAGGTATGAAACCGGAAGTTAACGGCAATAAAGTCCTACCTATCAAGGCTTACGGTATCGAAATGATGTCAATGGGCTCACTGATGGAAGAGGGCCAATCACTGATCTGGCGTGGCGCGATGATCATGAAAGCGATCGAGCAGTTTTTACGTGACATCCTTTGGTCAGAACTGGATTGTCTGGTTATCGACATGCCTCCGGGAACGGGTGATGCGCAGCTTACACTGGCACAATCTGTACCGGTTACAGCCGGTGTAACAGTCACGACACCTCAGATGGTCTCTCTTGACGACTCACGCCGTTCGCTGGACATGTTCAAGAAATTGAACATCCCTATCGCGGGTATTGTTGAAAACATGTCAGGTTTTATTGCTCCGGATACAGGTGTTGAATACGATATCTTCGGAAAAGGGACGACACAGCCGATGGCTGACGAGTTCGATACCAAGATCATTGCTGAGATCCCTATTGAGCCGGCTGTCCGTTCAGGCGGAGACGAAGGTAAACCTGTCACCTATTTCGCACCGGAATCAGAGACAGCTAAACGCTTTATGGCTGCAGCAGCGTCTATCTGGGAAACGATCGAAAAGATCAATGCTGAAGGCGGCGTCGATAATGCAGGCGTTCAACCTACGACACCTCCGGGAGTCTCTGCATGTTCAACAGCAGCTGCACCGAAACAGGAAGCTCAACCGGCTTCCAGCGGAGAAAGCTGCGGAACAGGATGCGGCTGCCACTAGCCACTGCATTCGTTCTTCAACGGCCAATACGACATTGGCCGTTAACATATAACACAACGCTTATCTTATGTGCCTTGTCCATACTCACCACTTTTGATCCTGCACAGAATTACAACATCATTTCTTCATTATCTTTCGGACTTCACAGCACAATACAAACCCACTGAATAGCGATCTATTTGCAATAATATTGAAAATAGTCATACAACAAACGGCAAATAGACACTTTACATAAAATTTACACTTTGTGATTACACTGCGCAGCAATAAAATCATTCAAAGGTATATTATGAAAAACCTCACGCCTCTTTTTAAGATCTCACTGCTGCTGTTATTGCTCCTTTCTGCCGCAATAACTGTTTATATAACGCAAACCCTATCGCAGGTGGAAGGGAAGACTTACAGTAAACTTTCACAACAGTTGATTCAAGATTTGAAAAGTGAAGAAGAACTCTCGGAAAACATCGGGATTACCAATGCGCTTCTTATTGCAGATAACAATCGTATACGGCAGGCTCTTGTCGAGAATAGAAGAGATATTGCTATTGATGAATTGAAAACAACAGCAGAGAAGTTTAAAAAAAGTACAAAGATTAAAAATCTGAAGATCCATATTCATACCGCGGATGTGCGCTCATTTGTCAGAAACTGGAAACTCGATAAATTCGGTGATCCGTTAAGCGGTTTTAGAAAAACGATCGTCAATGTGAAAGAGACATTGAAGCCGGTTTTCAGTTTTGAAGTCGGTCGGATAGGGCTCACCTTACGTTCCATTGTGCCGATTTTACAAGGGGAGAAGTATCTTGGCTCTCTGGAATTTATACAAAATTTCGACAGTGTGGCAAAAAAGTTTGCAAAAAAGAGGCATCACCATCTCTTATTGATGAATGACTCTCTTCTCTATATTGCAACCGATCTTAAAGATGCCCCTGCGGTTGACCATTACAAGCTCTGTACACACTCCGGGGATGACGATTTCTTAAAGGCTGCACAAGGTTTGGATATTGATAAGTTGGCAGAAGAGAAAGTGGTTGTAACCGATCAATATCTTTTCACCTATAAGTATATTAAAGACATGCGTAATAATAACGTTGGAATGCACCTTATGGGGATGTCAACTCTGGATGCGAAGCTGGCTGTGCAAGAGACAAAACAATCGACCTATATACTTATCGGGATATCGCTGTTTTTAATCGCTCTTGTATTTTTTATTCTGCTGATTACCCAGAAGCAAAAAAGCCGTTTCTGATTTGGGCAATCTCTTACTCCTGGTCGATCATAATTGCGGGCTATAAACGTGTTTGGTGTGCCCGTCTGATGACTTGATTAATAGAGGTGTCGTTTGGACCGGAGAGCGAATAACCGGCGTTAATATTGATCTGGAGATCCGGGAATTTCTTGAAATGGGCTTTTTGGGCAGTGGTCTGAATGGCTTTGACCTGCTGCAGGGCTTCTTCTTCCGTTGTACCGGTAAAGACCAGGAAAAACTCTGTACCGCCGAAACGTGCCAATGAACAACTGGTGGTTACTGTTTTGTTGACGATCTTGACAATAGCTTTTATCACCTCGTCGCCAATCAGATAACCGTATTCGTCATTAATATCGATGAAACGGTCGACCGTCAATATAAACAGATAGAAAGGAATACCGGCCTTAGCCTGTTTCATCCAACGTTCAGCGTCCTCAAAAAACTTTTTTCGGCTTCCGACACCGGTCAGCTCATCAAAATAAGCACGGTTTTCCAGTAGTTCAAGTGCTTTTTTCAACTTGAGTTGGGTCTGGATCCTGATCAACACCTCCTGGGTCTTGTACGGTTTAGAGATGTAATCTACACCACCGACTTCAAAGGCATGAACGATACTCTGCGTGTCGTGACTGGCACTTAGAAAAACAATAGGGATATCTTTCGTATCAGCAGAGGCTTTTAGCTTTTTACAGACATCAAAGCCGCTCATTCCGGGCATTCTGATGTCAAGTAGAATAACGTCGGGTTTCTCTTCTTTGATCGCTTCCAATGCGCTCTCTCCGTTAAGGACGGTCGTGGCATCATACTCTTTGAGCAGTTCAACCAGAAAATCGATGTTGACAGGATTGTCATCAACAATAAGTATCTTGGATGTATGTTTGTCTAGTTCCATTTTATGTTCACCTTTTTAGTATTATATTTTCTGTTATTGTCTTATCCGATAAGACAGTCCCTGTTTTTTTTTGCTTCATAGAGGTTGATGTCGGCACGTGCCAGCAACTCATCAATATCTTTGTCACTCTCTTTTAACTCCCCCATACCGACACTGATACTCAAAGGTATATGCTCAGTCGGGACAACGACCGTTTGGCGTACGTTGCTTAAAAGCTTTTCCATCTGGGCCATGGCCTGATCTTTGTTCATGCCGGCCAGGATCACTACAAATTCATCGCCGCCGAGTCTGGCAAAGCAGGCAGCTTTGGGCAGAGTGCTTTTGACAACGGAGGTGAACCCTTTAATGATTTCGTCACCTATCGCATGCCCATGTGTGTCATTGATGGTCTTGAACTTATCGATGTCGATGATGAAAAGAAACAAGGGAATAGTTCTGTCTCTTGCTTGATCAAAAAGTTTAACCGAACGCGTAAAAAACCGTCTTCTGTTTGAGATATTTGACAACTCGTCAATATTGGCCAGTCTGTCTAAGGCAAGCATGGCCTTCCGCAGTTTAAGATGTGTCTGAATTCTTGCAACGATCTCTTTTGCAAGATAGGGTTTAGTGATATAGTCAACACCGCCGAGGTCAAACCCTCTGACGATACTCTCGTCATCGGCACTGGCTGTCAGAAAAATGACAGGGATATCTTTGCTTTTTGGATCTGCTTTTAAACGCCTGCAAACCTCGAAGCCGTCTATACCGGGCATTGTTATGTCAAGCAGTATCAGGTCAGGAAGCTCTTCTTTAACGGCTTCGAGCGCGCTCATACCGTCAAGAACGGCACGCACATCAAACATATCCAGTAACTCCAATAAAATATCGATGTTGACAGGGTTATCATCAACAATTAAGATTTTTGATTTGGTAAAGTCTACTTTTGCCATTATTTACCTTCCGCCTGACTCTTGATACCTGGGATAATAGATTCTATCTCATTTTGTACCTTATCAAACTGATAGACTTGGGCAGCACTCAAAATCGTATCGATAGCTTTTTGATGTTCAGAAGGCCATTCATACCGTTCTATCTCTGCGCAGCTCTTTTTGATGTTTAACGCTTTTTTCTTTTTGGCATGAATATAGAGTTCACGTAAAAGGGTGTTGATTATTTGAGGCGTAATGGGCTCTTTGGCAACCTTCGGTCTCTTGTTCTCGGCTGATTCGAGAGACCGTATGGCTTCAACAAGCGGTTTTAATTTTGTCTCAATCGCATTAACAAGAGAAGTGAATTCCCCACTTTTGTCTCTGAAAGCATCTTCAAGCTCTTTCGCCAATTCATAGATCTCCTGGGCACCGACATTGCCGGAAAGCCCTTTTAGGTTATGTGCCAGGGCTCTTCCTTCGTCAAAAGAGTCAGACTGGTAGAGTGGTCTCAACTCCAAGGCGACATTTTCAAACATATCGGCAAACTTATAAAGAACATTTTGATAGGCTTTGAGGTTGCCGTTAAGTCGTGAAAGGCCATCTTCAGTGTCTACACCCGGCAGTGAACCTATTGCAACGGGTTCACTCTCTTGCGGTTTGTTCTCTTTATCCGCGAGGACCTCTTCGGCAGAGACCTTTGGTTTGATAAACTGAAGAAGTGTCTTATAAAAATTTTCGACATTGATCGGTTTACTGAGATGGTCCTGCATTCCGAAGCTTTTTGACTTCTCAATATCGCCCTCCGTGATATTGGCGGTCATTGCGACGATTGGGATGTTGTCATATTTTTGGTATTCACGGATGATCGATGTCGCGACATATCCGTCCATGACCGGCATATTGATGTCCATTAAAATAAGCTCGAACTTATCGGGATTGTTAAAGATGGCTTCAACCGCTTTTTGCCCGTTGATCACTGTTGTCAGCTCTATGCCGCTATCTTCCAAAAGCCCTTCAACGACCATCTGATTACCCTCGTTATCTTCGGCGAGCAAGATCTTGCTCCCTTTAAGGACTAAGATGTCATCAAAGGTCGTTTGGGTCTGTTTAACAGCATTGACCGTAATGTTTTTAGCGAATATCTCGCTCATAGAACTTAAAACAGAGTAGTACGAGAAGGGTTGGGTGACTGTTGAATCGATACGCAGCGTTTTGTCTGAAGGGTCGGAGAGTACTTCATATTTAAACAATACGATCGCATCACTTTTCATACTGAGCTGTTTGGTGTCTTTGACAGTCGAGAGGAGACGTGAATCGATCAGTATGGCATCATAATGCATCCAATTGAGCAGCTTACTTAACTCTTCTACGGTGTTGACTATTTTTGGTAAAGCCAGGTTTTTAGAGAGAATCTTGGCAAGCAGTTGCGCGGCATACTGGTTCTTCTCTACGATCAATATCGATTTGTTCATCAGCAGACGTTTAATGTGTCTGTTCTCTGTTTTCGATTCACTTTCTGAGCTCTTTAGCGGGAGTGTGAAGTAGAAGACACTCCCTTCTCTGAATGTGCTTTTGACCTTGAGCTCTCCACCCATTTTTTGAACAAGCTCTTTGGAGATCGCCAGCCCAAGACCGGTACCGCCATACTTACGGCTGATCTTGTTGTCGGCTTGATCGAAGGCATGAAAAAGTTTTGCGATCTGCTCTTCGCTGAGTCCAATACCGGTGTCTTCTATTTCAAATTTGACATAATAAAGCTCATCTGTATGTTCTGCGAGCATGACGCGCAAGATGACTTGCCCTTTTTCTGTGAACTTTATAGCATTGTTCAAAAGGTTGATGAGAACCTGACTGATGCGGAGAGGATCACCTATAAGTACGTCGGGCACTTCATCGGAAATGTCAAAGATGAGGTCAAGTTTTTTCTCAACGGCATTGACAGCCATCATGTCCCCGAGATTGCTAAAAAACTCACTGCCCTCGAAATTGCTGTCATTGATCTCGAGTTTACCGGCTTCGATCTTGGAAAAGTCAAGTATGTCATTGGTGATCGCCAAAAGATGTTCGGCTGAACGTTTGATCTTGATGACATTTGTCTTTTGCGAGTGGCTTAGATTACTTTGAAGCAAGATATGACTTAAGCCGATAATTGCGTTCATTGGTGTCCGGGTCTCATGACTGACATTAGCTAAAAAAGTGTCCTTGGCGCGTTCAGCTTCCCGGGCCTCTTCCCGTACCTTTTCTATCGATATCTGACACGATCGGTTTTTGTGTCTATTGTATTTGAACATTATGAAAAGAGCGATAACAAGCGTTAAAATAGTGCCTGACAACTCTAACACGAGAGAGTCGTTGGACGGTAGAAGATCTTCTGCCCCCAAGAGAGGGGAGAGTGTCAATAAAAATAAAACCGTCAAGCTGTTTTGCACATTCAATCCCTTCTTGATATTGTCTAGCTTATAATAGTTTATCTTATAATAACCAAATTTCTATTTCCAAAGTATTACTATTCAGGGAAACAGTTCAAATGTGCGGAATGCTGGTTTCAGCACCGGTGAATTCACTAGAAAAACATGATGTTTTACGGAGCTTTATTGTCGGTGAACAGGCAGATGTTGTCGGCTGTTTCACTCTTTGCAGATATCAAGATTATATAGATAGAAAGAGGTCGGACCTATCGTAGTCAACTCTCTTTTATAGCTTCAATAGAGAAGAGGAAAAGCTCTTTGACAGCGGCTTCATCAATCTGAAAAAAGAGAAGAGCCTCCTCATAGGCATCACTTCCTTTTTCTATGATATGTGTTGAGACACTGCAGTGCAGTGCCGAAAGATAGTCATTCGACTCTTTAAATATGATGGAGAGCAACGTATCGCTTTGAAGAGAGTTGCCGAGATTAATAAAGTAAAAACTGCTGTTGTCTTTAATATAGAGTTGTTCAATGCCAAGACCATTCGCGTTGATATTACTGTTGTTTTGCAGAGAAAAAGACTTTTGTGTCTGAATAAATCGTACATGTAGCTTAGAAAGTCGTGCGGGCATCGTATTCCTTTTTTTGTCAAGCAATTATGCTGATTGTTAACCTAAACCTCCATGAGAAATGGCGACATGTATAAACACTAAGAAAATGTAAAGCGACAGCAGATACACAATTTTATAAAGATATTTAGATCTTGATGTCGAACATACTCCTCTTCGGCAGTGATAAAAGCCCTTTTTATGTTAAAGTTCAGCTCTACTAAAAGGAGTGAAGTATGTTCCAAAAAAGTTTTTGTTTATGCGCTTATCCACGTGGTTTTCATCTTGTAACCAACGCTATAGAAGAGCAGCTTGGCACATGCCCGATCCAAAACGGCATTCTCCACCTCTTCATCAAACATACCAGCGCCTCACTCACCATTAATGAAAATGCCGACCCTTCCGTACGCAAAGATATGGAAGCTTTTATGACTGATACGTGTGATGATAAACACTACTTTGTCCATACTTATGAAGGTGATGATGATATGCCGGCACATCTGAAAGCCTCGCTTCTTGGCAGCTCCGTGATGATTCCGTTAACTGACGGCAGACTCAATTTAGGTCTCTGGCAAGGTGTTTACCTGGGTGAACATCGTGACCATGGCGGCTCCCGCGAAATTGTGATGACAGTGGTAGGTGCGTAGTTCTTTTGCAACATATTGTTTCAAGAATAATCATAAAAGTGAGCTGTCCGGATGTTTACTTAAGATTAGTGATGTCGGAATATAATTTCTTCGATTTGTATTTTTAATTACTCTATAACATATCAGAAAAGGATGGTCTTGAAAGCAAAAATAGATGCTATTAAACGTGAAGTAAAAAAGGTCATGGTCGGTCAGGAAGAGCTTATCGATGCGATGCTGATCGGACTGATCAGCGACGGACATATTTTGGTTGAAGGTGTTCCCGGTCTGGCAAAGACGACGGCGATCAACGCGTTGGCAAAAGCGCTTGGTCTTGACTTTAAACGGGTGCAGTTTACGCCTGACCTGTTGCCGAGTGACATTGTCGGTACGGAGATGTATGACCAGAAAGAGGGAAGTTTTAAGATCAAAAGAGGTCCCGCGTTTACCAATCTGCTGCTTGCCGACGAGATCAACCGCGCCCCGGCGAAAGTGCAGTCGGCACTTTTGGAAGTGATGCAGGAAAAACAGATCACTATTGCCGAAGCCACCTTCAAACTCGATGCACCGTTTTTGGTTCTGGCAACGCAGAATCCTGTGGAGCAGGAAGGTGCCTACCAACTGCCAGAAGCGCAGCTTGACCGTTTTATGTTGAAAGTCAATGTCAACTACAACAGCTTTGACGAAGAGATAGAGATCGTCCATCGCGTTGCTAACCGTAACTTCGGCGTTATTGAAAAGGTTGCCGATGCTGCCGATCTCATCGCGATGCGCGATGAGGTCGAGACGGTGCATGTCGATGATGCTGTCACTGCCTATATCGTCAAGCTCGTTTATGCAACGCGTGAGCCTGAGAAGTATGGCGTAAGCGGTATTGCGGAGTATCTTGAATATGGCGCAAGCCCCCGTGCATCGATCAACCTCTATAAGGCAGCCAAGGCTATTGCTTACATTCGCGGCAATGACTTTGTAACGCCGCTTGACATCGCCGATGTCGTTCATGGCGTGCTCCGTCACCGCATCATCTTGAACTACAAGGCTGAAGCGGCCGGTGTGAGTGCCGACGATGTCGTGACGAAGATCCTGCAAACTATCAAATTGCCGTAGGGGCTAAGGTTGTTTCTCGATAAAACCGAAGAGATCCTCATCAAGACCAGACGCAACATCTTTGGTCAAAATGCAGGCGGCTCCCCATCACTTTTTTCCGGTAACGGGCTCGACTTCAAAGAGCTCCGTGAATATGAGATAGGCGACGATGTCCGAAAGCTCAACTGGAAAGTGACGGCCAAAGCAGGGCGTCCTTTTGTCAACCTGTTCAATGAAGAGCGGGAGCTGAACATCGTCGTCGCTTTTATGGTGAGCGGAAGTATCTATTTTGGTACGAAACGTTTCAAACAGGAGTTGATGGCCGAGATCCTTGCACTCCTTTCGTACTCCAGCCTTAAAAATGACGACCGCTTAAGCACACTCTTTTTCTCGGACAGAGAGGAGTTCTTTATGGCGCCGACCAAGAAGATGGGTTCGCTGAACATTACGCTTGAAAAAGCGCTCGGTCTGGACCCGCTGGAAAAGGAGAGTGACTTTGGCCGTTTTGTGCAGTATGTCAATGAACGTATCAAACGCAAGTCACTTCTCTTTATTGTCGGTGATTTTTACGGAGAGGTTGATCTCTCCCTTCTGAATAAACATGAGGTGTTCGCCGTGATGGTGCGTGACCGTTTTGAAGAGTCGCCCAAGCTTTTCGGCGAGATGGAACTGGTCGATCCCAACACCATGCAAAATGAAGCGTTTATGCTCTCACCGAAGATACTCAAAGCGTATGAGAGTGCGCTGAATGATCATGACAAAAACCTGGTGATGCACTTTGACCAACACCGTATACGACATACAAAAATCTATACCGATGAGGAGCCGTTTGTCAAACTCTCCTCACTTTTCAGGCATTGATGATGGAAGAGCTGAGAGATATAAAGGGGCTTGTCGAGGTCACGGACTATTCGTTCTATTATCTGCTGGGCCTGATCGGCCTTGGCGTTATCGTTTTGATCGTTGTGGGCGTTTTACTCTACCGCTATAGTACGAAAAAAACGCCTCGCTCGCAAAGAGCAGTGGCGATCGAGCTGTTGGAACGATTTGAGTTCGGTGCTGCCAAAGAGAGCGCTTACCGCTTCTCCCACCTGGCACAGTACGCCGCCAGTGAAGAGCAGCGCAGGGAACTCAATGCGTTGTTGGCAGAGCTGGAGCGTTACAAGTTCAAAAAAGAGGTGCCTGAACTCGATGAGGCGTTGAAGGAGAGGATGCAGGCATTTATAAAGGAGGTCCGTCATGGATAACATTGTCTTTGAATATCCGTATCTCTTTTTAGTGGTGATACTCTTTTTTATCTGTGAGAAGTATTGTGCCCCAAAACGTCAACGGCTGATCCTGCCGAACATGCCGATGTTAAAAAGAGCCGCGCAAAAAGAGAGTCTTTTGATCAATGCTATGAAGTTTTTGATGGTGGCTCTTCTGGTCACGGCTCTGGCCAGTCCTATCAAAGAGGATGAGGTCGTGGTACAAAACGACAAGGGGTATGAGATCTCGCTGCTGCTCGATGCAAGCGGTTCCATGGAGCAGTACAACAAGTTCGGTATTGTCAAAGATATTGTTCAGGACTTTTTGACAAAACGTGAGCATGATAAACTCGGGCTGACGATCTTCGCCGACTTCGCCTATGTCGCCATTCCGTTGACCTATGACAAAAAGAGTATCAGTGAACTGCTGCAGAAGATCGATGTCGGTATCGCCGGTAAGCAGCGCACGGCACTG
Source organism: Sulfurimonadaceae bacterium (assembly GCA_041596355.1). Taxonomy (GTDB): domain Bacteria; phylum Campylobacterota; class Campylobacteria; order Campylobacterales; family Sulfurimonadaceae; genus Sulfonitrofixus. Next base: position 51,554 of record JBFHIS010000013.1, read on the forward strand.
TACGAAGCACTCTTTATGAGTTCCAAACTTTTCAAAGATTCGGTCTCCAAACACAAGATCGCCATTCTTCTGACGGACGGACTGGACAACGCCGGGACGATACCGCTTGACGTGGCGATCAAGACCGCCAAAAAATATGACATAAAAGTCTATGTTATCGGTGTCGGCGGCAGAGGCGACTATGACCCAACGGTGCTCAATGAAATTGCCAAAGAGACAGGCGGCAAGTTCTATGAGGCGAGTACGGGTGAGCGCATTAAAGCGATCTATGACGAGATCGACACGCTGGAAAAGAGTGAGATCAAGGCTAACAAATATGTTAAAAAACACTACTTTTATCAGTACCCTCTGGGTGCAGCGATCGCGATGATGCTGCTTTACATCTTTGTCAGAAGGAGACGTTATGCAGTTTAAGTCACCCGAGTTCCTGTTGCTGCTGACCCTGCTTCTGCCGTTCGCTGTGATGCTCTTTAGAAGGAGCGGTACCTTGGAGCAGTACTTTGATGCCGACGTCTTAAAGAAGCTGCAGCTTTCTGACAGCTTTTTAAATCCGGCCATAAGAAATATCTTCCTGCTCTTCGCTTCGTTCTTGATGATCGTTGCGCTGGCCCGTCCATACATCGACAACGGGGAGATCAAGGTGAGCTCCAGCACTATCGACGTCATGGCCGCTTTCGACATCTCCCGCTCCATGTTTGCCAACGATGTCTATCCGAACCGCCTAGCCCTGGCGAAGAAGAAGTTCAAAGAGTTCAGCGGCGATTTTCAGGAGGCCAAGATCGGCGTCATCGGCTTTAGCTCCCGTGCCTTTCTGATCTCGCCTTTGACCGAAGATTTTGCCACACTCGATTATCTGGTCAAGAACATGAACCTTGACTCGGTCACACTTCACGGAACGTCAGTGATGAACGCTCTGGAAGTGACCAATGACCTGCTCAAAGAGAGCGAAAAGAAAGCGCTGATCCTCTTCAGTGACGGCGGCGACAATACGGATTTTTCAGACGAGATCACCTATGCCAAGAAACATAACATTGTGGTCTTTGCCTATAACATCGGTACCGAGAAGGGGGGCATTATCCCCGATGAAAACGGTGCTTTGACGGACGAAAAAGGGAACATTGTCGTCGTGCGTCTTAATGAGAAGATCAAAGAGCTTGCACTGCAGAGCGGGGGCGCCTACATGGCGTACTCGCTTAAAAACAATGACATAGATGCCTTGGCAGAAGCTATTAAACAGCGCTTCAGCGAGAAAAACGAAGAGGAGTCGACCATCAGAGATGTGAAAGAGCTCTTTTACTACCCGCTCTCAGCCGCTCTGACACTCCTGTTTATAGCGTTGTACTCTCTGCCTTCAAGAAGGAGAAAAGATGTTTAGGTCTGCGGCACTGACACTGTTGATGGGGACAACCCTTTTTGGCGGCGTGTTGGACTTCAGAACGCTTGAGAAGGCAAAAGAGGCGTATGCCGGCGAAAACTACAGCGAGTCGGCTGCACTGTATGAGTCATTCGACAACAAAAATGATGATCTTCATTTCAACCTCGGAGATGCTTACTATAAAGATAAAAAGTATGATGAAGCGTTGAAGCAGTATGAGCAGGTGCAAAAGCCTGAACTCAAGGCAAAAACGCTGCACAACATGGGGAACACTTATGCCCAAATGGGTAAAACGGATGAGGCTATCTCCTCGTATGAAGAGGCCTTGAAGCTGGGTGAGGATGAAGATACCCGGTTTAATCTTGAGCTGTTAAAGAAGCAGAAAAAAGAGCAAGATAAAAAAGATCAGAATCAAGACAACAAAGATAAAAAGAACGACGATCAGAAAAAACAAGACGATCAGAAGAATCAAAACAGTAAAGACGATCAGAAAAAAGATGATGGTTCCAAGCAAGACCAAAAAGAGAACCAAAGCGATTCCAAAGAGCAACAGAAGCAAAACGAAAAAGAGCAACAGCAAAAAGAGCAAGAAGAAAAAGAGAAAGAGCAACAGTCCAAAGAAGATGAAGCGTCCAAAAAAGAGAAGTCTGAAAAAGAGCAGGGTAAGATGAAACCCGGTGAAGTGAAAGAGGAGCCTATCAGCGACATGCAAGAGCGAAAATATGAGAAGATGTTAGACAAACGGGGTATCAAGACATTGATGGTACCACTTAAAACAGAAGGAGCCCCACATGAAGAGAAAACTGCCTGGTAGTCTGTTGGCGATAGTACTGCTGCCGATCTTTCTTTTTGCCGATGTTCAGGAAAGTGTTGACAAAAAGGTACTTTACAGAGGTGACACCGTCACCTATACTCTGTCCGTTTCCGGCAAAGATGTCGAGTTTCCTGACATCACCGAGATCGGCGGCAATCCTGTTTTAAGTACGTCGAGTTCGCAGAACATCAGCATCATCAACGGTGAATATCAGAAGACTATTTCCAAGAGTTACAGCTTTACGCCGAAAGCCTCTTTGGAGATCCCGAGTTACAAGGTACTTGTCAATGGCGGCGTTGAGATGAGCAGACCTGTCGCGGTAAAGATCGTCAAACCGTCTCAAAACAAAAGTGCCCCGGTTGTCCTTGACATAGCACTTTCCAAAACAAGAGCCTACGTCGGAGAACCGGTCCGGTTCGACCTTGTGTTTAAGCAAAAACCGAATGTACATATAGACAAACTGGAGATCGAAGAGCCGAAGTTCGAAGATTTCTGGGTCAAAAAACTCGACGGTGTCAAAGAGGGGGTTGAGGGAGAATACACGACCCGTACCTACAGCTACCTGCTTTTTTCCCAGCGCAGTGGAAAGCTTACTATTCCAACGGTCACGGCCAATGTCGGTCAGCTCGACCGACAAAGCCGTCGGGGAATGGACCCGTTTTTTAACAACGTTTTTTCTCAGCAACTGCACTATACCAAGATCTTTTCAAATACGTTGGAGCTGGAGGCCGATGCGTTGCCAAACGGTCTGGAACTGTATGGCGACTATAGTCTGGATGTCTCTGTAGATAAAACAACGGTAGCCGCCAATAAACCGCTGAACCTTACTATCAAGATCAACGGTGCCGGTAATATTGACGATGTCAAACCCTACAGCCTTGAGATACCGGGCGCCGTCATCTATGCCAACGATCCGGTCATCAAGAGCCGGGTTGAAAACAAGGAGTATGTCGGCAGTTTTGAGCAGAAGATCGTTATCATCGCGGACGGTTCGTACACCATAAAACCGTTTGCACTGCGCTATTTTGACAGTAAGAGTCACAAAGAGGTGGTCAAAGAGAGCCAACCCATTGCCATTACGGTAACAGGCGGTGTCGCAAAAGTGTCGCCTGTTGCAAGCGCACCGGTAGAGCTCTCTAAAGAGATCAAAGGTAAACCGCCTGTGACGGAGCCTGCCGATCTTCCTCAAACGCCAAGAAGTTGGCAGGAGCTGTTGTATGCGGCAGTTGTCGGCTTTGGTGTCGGCGGTCTATTTGTCTGGTTGACAATGCGTAACCGTTCGGAGCAAAAACCTAAAAAGAACAAGAGTACGCCAATGGCGCAACAGGTCAAAAAAGCCAAAAACGACAGAGCGCTTTTTGAACTGCTGCTGCCGTACAAAAAAGAGAGCAGTGTCATAGAGAGTGCATTGTCCCGGCTCGAAGAGAACCTCTACCACGGCGGACAACAGAGTGTGGACAGAAAGGCATTAATAGCCTATTTTAACGGCGAAGATGAGGAGATCGAACTTATCTAAGGGGCTCTTTTAGAGCCTTTTAATTTCTATTGTCGGTCAATAGGCTCTTCAATCGTAAGCAGTGTGATGTCAAAGTGGGTATAGAGTATGTAGAGAGGCGCAGCCATCAGTAAAAGAACGAGTACTCCTGTATCTTCTACGAAAAGCGTCCCTAGAAACGAGAGCCCTATTAGCGCAAGTGCAATCGTCTTAGGCCAATAAGGAACAATCGACACCTTTTGGCAAGAGGGGCAGAGGACCTCTTTTCCGGGGTTACTAAAATTGACTCTCCACGAGGAGATACTCTCCTGTTGGCAGTAGGGACATTTAACCATCAGTGAGCTCTTCCGGTGTAGTGTTTGGGAATGCTAACCTTTTTCTGCGGATAATAGATATAGAAAGATCTTTTGCAAGCTTCTATTTTTATGTTCTGCAAGGCTTCGTAGATAGAACTAAACTGACATTGTGCTGCGGCTTGGAAATCTTTTTTATTGTTTGCATAGTTTTTGTAAATAAAATCTCTTACCTCTTTGTCCCAACCAAGCGTGGCTATATCTTCGGCTGGCATCAGAGCATCTCGATAACTACGACGAATGTAGTATCCCACTTTAACTCCGCGTCGGACATACAGCGGTTTATTGTCTCCTGTGACGTGGTTGGGAACAGTAGACTTTAAAACCACCTTTCCGCCATGTTCACACTGAATGACACCTTCTTCGACAACAATGTGTTTAGACATTTTATTACCTTTGATTCAGGTCTTTTAGTTTTGCAAAATGCGGATGCAGAACTTTAAAGACTATCTTATTCTATTTATGATTAACAATAAAAAATATTTAGTAATCTGTTAAATTGATTGATAAATGTAACAAAATAACATATTTATGAAATATATTATTAGATTTTAACAATAAATATTTAAAATTATAGTACACTTCAAAAAACATAAAAAAACTCATTCAGCTAATTGTTTACTAAATATCATTATGGAGATCAAAATGTCTGCTTTAATTGTCCAGCCTTTTCAAAATGATATGCCCTGTGGTAGGGAATACAAGTACGAAGATTCTTATGTCATAGTCGAAAATGAGATCGACAAAAGTACCAGTATCTCTTCGGGGGTCGGTACCGATTGGGCCGTAGTCGTTTCCCAGTCAGAGTCGATCCTTGCAGAGCATTCCAAAGACCTGAAACTGGCTGCTTGGTGGTTTTTCGGACTTTGGAAGCTGGAAGGATGGGCCGGTGTCGAACGGGGCCTGCCGCTTTTTAGTGACCTGCTAAATACATTCACGACTGCACTCTACCCGAAGTCGATCAAGGTTAAAAACCGAACTATCGCATGGCTTGGGGCATCGTTATCGGAAGAGATGACGGCAGATGAGGCCGCTTTTTCAAAGCTTCAAAGACCCGAAGAACTTTTAGAACAATTCAAAACGCTGGAGAAGGGCATTCAACTTGCCTGCGAGAATGATGAATATTTTTGCCGTAAGGTACAGCAGCTTCTCGAAGGGACCGTTGCGCAGAAAAAAGCGCAAGAAAGTAAAGCTGAGGTGGAAAGCACTCCGAAAACCGGAGGTAATGCATCTACATCACCGGCATCGGTGGAGAGCGGGTTGACAAGCGTCAACTCCGACAGCGATGTAAACAAAGTGCTTAAAAGTATAAAAAAGAGTGCTGATCTTGTCGCAAATTACAGTCGTAAGAATGCGTTTGGAAGCGCTCTGGCCATTCGTTTAAATCGAATGCAAAGCTGGTTGGAAGTGGACGAACTGCCAACAAACGAAGCGGGCAAGACAATGATGAACGCACCAAGCGAAAGCAGTGTTGACGCTATCGAAGAACTTCTTTCCGAAGCGGAATACGCGACTGCCTTTGAGCAGTTGGAACGCATATTAAAGTTCGCATCATTTTGGTTTGACGGTCACTATATGGCCTACAAACTACTGACAACAGCGGGAGAAGAGAGTGCCGCCAACGAGGTGCAGCAAGCCTTGCGCCACTTTGTTGCACTCTACCCGGAGACACTCGACTTCACTTTTAATGATGAAACCCCGTTCGCTTCAAAAGAGACAAAGGCGTGGCTAGCCGTAAACAACAGTGCAGTCGAAAGCAGTCCGGTTCAAGAGGAGAGTACAGAGGCTAAACGAAGTGCGGTGATCCAGCAAGCCAGAGCAGCGATCAAAAAAAACAACATAAAGGAGGCAATGGGATTGTTGCAGTCGAACTATATGCAAGCTGACAACAATGTTGAGAAGTTTCAATGGCGTTTAGCCCATGCAGAGATTGCAATTGAGTGTGGAAAAAAAGAGATATCCCTAGCTTTACTGGAAGATCTTGAGAAAACGATAGACAAGCACCTTCTGGCTGAGTGGCAGCCGGAGCTTGTGTCACAGGTGTATATGCTCTATCTGCAGTCATTTACAAGGACACAAGTGGAGTTGGAAAAACTGGATGCGGTCTATAACCGCTTATGCAAGATCGACAGCACTTTAGCAGTCGATATCAAATACTAAGAGAGAGGAAATATCATGAGTAAACAGTCAGAGTCACCAAAAGAGAGAATCAACGTCACGTATAAACCGGCAACAGGCGATCAATCTGCCGAGATCGAGATCCCTTACAAGATCACTGTTCTTGGAGAGTTTAATCCGGATGAAGAGTCCCAACCTGTCGAAGATAAAAAAGCGATCAAGGTTGATAAAAATAACTTTAACGACGTCCTTAAACATCAGGGCTTATCGCTCGAGTTTGCTGTTCCCGACAGATTGACAGACGAGGAAGATGCTTCTTTGAATGTAAAACTGGACATTAGCAGTATGAAAGACTTTTCACCGGAGAGCATTGTCGAGAATGTTGCCGAGTTGAAAAAACTGATGGAACTCCGTGAATCACTGATCGCACTTAAAGGGCCGTTAGGCAACGTACCAGCCTTTAGAAAAGCGATCGAGAGTGTAGTCGCCGATGAGCAAGAGAGAGAAAAACTCCTGGCAGAGTTAAATATAAAATAAGAAAGGTTTTTCATGTCAAACGAAGTATTAAAGCAAAGCGGTGGGACGAGCGATTCTGACGGCGGTCTGTTGAGCAGTATTATTGCACAGACGAATTTATCGGAGCAAGATGAGAGCTATGGTGTTGTCAAGACGGGCGTAGGTGCATTGATCGCAGAGATGTTAAAGTCTGATTCTCCTGGCGAGAAAGTGAACAAGTCGATCGTCGATCGTATGCTTGCAGAGATCGATGCAAAGATCAGTTCACAGATGGATGAAGTCCTTCACAATAAAAAATTCCAGGCACTGGAGTCAAAATGGCGCGGGCTTAACATGCTTGTTGAGCGTACAGACTTTAGACAGAACATTCAGCTGGAGATCATCAATGTCTCCAAAGAAGAGCTTCTTGAAGATTTCGAAGAGTCTTTGGACATTACACAGTCGGGTCTCTATAAGCATGTTTACACTTCAGGTTACGGTCAGTTCGGTGGTGAGCCAGTCGGAACGATTATCGCCGATTATGAGATCTCTCCTTCCAATGCGGACATGAAGCTGATGAACAAAGTCGCATCGATTGCTGCGATGAGTCATGCACCGTTTATCGCCGCTGCCGGACCTAAGTTCTTCGGACTTGAAACCTTTGAAGGTCTGCCTGATCTTAAAGATCTTGATGATGTGATGAGCTCACCGGTTTATGCCGGATGGAAAGGGTTCAGAGAGAATGAAGACTCGCGTTATGTGGGGCTGACTCTTCCACGTTTCCTGCTGAGAGCACCGTATGATCCTGAAAACAACCCTGTAAGTAAATTTGTCTATACGGAAGATGTGACGGAGAGTCATGAAGATTATCTCTGGGGCAGTACGGTTTATGCTTTTGCCAGTAACTTGACAAAAAGTTTTGCGGACTACCGTTGGTGTACAAACATTATCGGTCCGAACAGTGGCGGTGCTGTCAAAGACCTTCCCGTACACACCTTTGAGAGTATGGGCGATGTTGAGATGAAGATCCCGACTGAAGTCCTTGTTTCAGACCGTCGCGAGTTTGAACTTTCTGAACAGGGCTTTATTCCTCTTACGATGCGTAAGGGCAGTAACAACGCTGCGTTCTTCGCAGCCAATTCTGCACAGCAGCCTAAGATCTTCGCCAACACACCTGAAGGCAAGGAAGCAGAACTTAACTATAAACTTGGGACACAGCTTCCTTATCTTTTTGCGATTACCCGTATGTCGCACTACATCAAAGTGCTTCAGCGTGAACATATCGGTTCGTGGCGTGAGCGTGCGGATTTGGAACGTGAGCTGAACCAGTGGGCGAAGCAGTATGTCGCTAATCAGGAAAACCCGAGTGCAGAGATCCGTTCTACACGACCGTTTAAAAAGGTCAACATCGATGTCAGTGATGTTGAAGGCGATCCGGGCTGGTACCGCGTCAAAATGTCGTTGATCCCGCACTTTAAATACATGGGTGCAAGTTTTGAACTTTCACTTGTCGGCAAGTTGGACAAAGATTAAGAACCATGTATAAAGGGACTCTTTTTGAACGCTTGGGCGGTGGACTCAAAGGTGTATACAGCTCTTCTGAAGAAGCTCTGTACAGCTCCGTCGCCAATAATCTCTCTAAGATATTTTCGACCAATGCGGGAAGTGCCGAGATCGCACACGATTACGGCCGTCCGGACTTAAACAACAGTCACTTGAGTATGAAAGACTCTGTTGAACTCATTGAAGAGTTCTCTGAGCTCTGTATTAAAAAGTATGAACCGCGTCTCTACAATGTACGAGTCGGTGTTTCACGAAGAGAACTGGGTGTTAATGAGATGAATGTCCATATAGAGGGCTTTCTTTTGATTGACGGACTCGGTAAAAAGATCAACTATCGTGCAGATCTTTTAAGTAATGGAAGGGTGAAGGTATATAAAGATGAAAGTTAATGACTATTATCTCCAAGAGTTGAATACCCTTCGTATTGACGGAGCGCAGTTCGCTAAAAAAAATCCGGGTCTCTCCTCATACCTTGCCAAAGACGGGCAGGACCCAGATGTTGAACGTCTGTTGGAAGGGTTCGCATTTTTGACAGGTCGCATCCGTCAGCAACTTGACGAAGAGCTGCCCGAAGTCGCCCACTCGCTTGTACAACTTTTATGGCCGAACTATGTCCGACCGGTACCTTCTTATGCGATCGTGCAGTTCGATGCCATACGAGAAGGTGTCGACAACCAGCGTGTCGCTAAAAAAGTGCAGTTGCTCTCGAAGGCAAAAGATGGTGATCCTGCCAGTAAGTTTCAGACCTGTTTTAATATGACGTTAATGCCGGTTGAACTGGCTCTTGTCGAGTATAACCAGCAGGGGCATCGGTCACTATTGGAGCTGGGCTTCTCGGCAACATCCATGTCCAACCTGAATGAGATAAGTTTTGAGCCTATGCGTCTCTATTTGAGTGGTTCCAAATTTATGGCGTATGAACTTTATCTCTACCTTGACCGTTATGTTGACTCTATCGTAGTTAGTCTGGAAGATAAAGATGGCAAGCGCTTGCACGACCTGGAACTTTCTCCCTCTGCCATCGCTCCGATCACGTTCAGTCCAAATGAGACGATGACACCGTATCCAAAAAATGTTTTTGACGGTTATGTCGCACTGCAGGAGTTTTTCTGTTATCGGGACAAACACCTATTCGTTACGCTCGATGGTCTGGACGCGATCAGTAAGGTTGACGAAAATATCTTGAAAAAGGCCAAAAGATTTCGTGTCAAGATCACGTTGTCCAAGGCGTTAAAGACATCTATCCGACCAACGATTGATGACTTTTCACTCTACTGTACACCGGTGGTCAATCTCTTTGAAACCGATGCTGTGCCGATTCGAAAAGTGCAGACGGACGATGAATATATTGTTTTGCCGTCGGAACTGCACAAAGAAAAGTGCGAAGTCTTTTCTGTCGAGAATGTGCGCGGTTGGCTGCCGAGTAAGAATCTTTATCAGGATTATCACCCGTTTGAGTCATTTTTGGATGAAGGTTCCGATATGGAGTATTACTCTTCACGGGTCAAGCTGAGCCGTAATAGCGACCGAACGCATACCTATCTCCGTTTTGCTTCATCTACAGGGCATTTCAAGGAACTTGAGCACTACAATGCAACGGTTTCGGTAAAACTGTTGAGCACCAATAAAGACGTTCCTTCAAAGCTTCAGCTTGGCGATATCTCGGTGTTGGACCCTATGTCAAACATGAATCATCTGAAGTTTAAGAACATCACCATTCCATCTATAAGCTATCCGCCTCCGATCGGCGGTGATTTTCTCTGGCGTGTTATCTCAAACATGTCATTGAACTTTCTCTCCCTGGAAAACATCGACACCTTGCGAAATATCATTCAGACATACGACTTCTTCGGTGCCTATGATGCAAAGCAGCGTGAGAAGACCAAGATGATGCTGAGCGGTTTGACGAAAGTAGAGCACCAGTCAAGCGACATGATCCATGAAGGCTACCCGATACGCGGCATTGAGACCCACCTCCATATTGACCCGAGCAAGTTTATCGGCGTGGGAGAAGCTTATCAGTTTTGTACGGTGCTCAACGACTTTTTTGCACTCTACTGTAATGTCAACTCCTTTCACCGTTTGGTCGCGCATATAGAGAATGTTGAGACCTTTAGTTGGAAACCGAAGACCGGGTACCAAGAGTTAATATAATGACGATGACTATAGAAGAGATCAATACTGTATTGGCCCCAATGACACGTAAATCGACCTTAGCGCAAGCCGTTAGAATCGCGTTGAGCTACCTACGTACTTTCTATCCCACCGAAAGTGCCGAGACTTTATACGAGCGTCTGATCTTTAAAGCAAATCACTCTTTGGCTTTTCAGAAATCTGAAATGGCTAAGGTTCAGTTTCTAGAGGAAAAAGAGGGGCTTAGAGTAGAGCTGACGCTCAATTTTTTGGGCATTTTCGGCAGTTCGTCACCGCTTCCGACGCACTACAGCGAAGCTGTCCTGAGCTCACATGATGATGACAAGGTCCTGTATGACTTTTTAAACCTTTTTAACCACCATTTGGAAAAATTTGTCTACCAGGTGTGGCAGCGCCAACGCTACTACATACAGTATCAGCATGACCTGCAAGATAAGTTTTCCAAGTATATGTTCTCATTGATCGGGATGCATGATGAGTGCAAACAAAAAGAGAGTCCCCTGGACCTTAGGCGCCTGCTCCCTTTTCTAGGTATTTTGAGTATGCGCCAAAAGTCCGCAGGAACATTAGTCTCTATTTTGCGCCACTATCTTGATCATGATGATATAGAGATCGAGCAGGGTGTCGTTACCAAAGTGATGATCCCTGAATGGCAGCAGACATCTCTGGGTATAGGCAATATCTCTTTAGGTAAAGATTTTACAGTTGGCGATCATGTAAAAACCAAACGCGGCAAGATCCGGATCATCATTAACAATATCACCAGAGAGCTGCTTTATGACTATAGTATACACGGCCAAAAAATGAAAGAACTCGATGCATTGATGAAACTGGCGCTAAGAGAACCGATCGATTATGAGGTGGTGGTTACGTTGGCCCCGGAAGAGGTGGACCCTTTAATGCTGTCAACACATTATCTTGGCGTCAATAGTTGGCTTGGCGTGACAGATGGACAAAAGAAAATAGTAATAAGAAATTAGGGAAGAGATGAAAATAGATATTAAAGTATTAATAGAGAAGTTGGACACAACCGTAAAGAGCGATATTGAACTCGCTGCACAGCGCTGTATTTCGAGAGGCGGCAGCGAGATCCTGATCGAAGATGCCCTGTTCGTTATGTTGGAACGTGACAAAAGTCTTCTTCTCGCACTTCTGGCCCACTATGATCTTTCGACAGAAAGCATGGTGCAAGCCCTTCAAAAAGGTGTAAAAGTTCAAAGTACCGAGAGCGGGAATCCTATCTTTTCCAAACTTCTGGTGCAGTGGCTTGAAGATGCCTACCATATCGCACGGCTTGAACTCAACATGGAAGAGATCACAGAGACGGCACTGCTGCTAGGGCTGTTTGAAAAGAGTGAAAAATATATAACGACCAGTTATTTCAAACTCTTTAGTCAGCTTGAAAACAGCGCCGTTACCGCACAGCTTAAAGGGCTGAATGAAGAGGCCAGTCAAACCATCGGCAAAAAATATAACAAAGCGGTTTCCAATGGTGCCGAAGAGTTGGAAAAGTATACGACGGATGTGACTGAGCGGGCAAGAGAAGGCAAGATCGACCCGGTTCTATGTCGTGACGATGAGATAAGACAGGCGGTAGATATTTTACTCCGCCGCCGTAAAAACAACCCTATTATGGTGGGTGAAGCGGGTGTTGGAAAGACAGCTATTGTTGAAGGACTTGCACTGAAGATCGTAGAAGGCGATGTGCCGACACACCTGCGTGAAGCGCGACTGCTCTCACTGGACCTTGGCGCCATGCAGGCGGGAGCAAGTGTCAAGGGAGAGTTTGAACGTCGATTGCAAAGTGTCATAAAAGAGATTCAGTCAAGCACGATCTTTACGATTCTTTTCATCGATGAAGCCCATACTTTGATCGGTGCCGGCGGCAATGAAGGCGGCAGTGATGCTGCCAACATCTTAAAACCTGCATTGGCCCGCGGTGAGTTACGAACGATCGCGGCAACAACGTGGCTGGAATACCGTAAATACTTTGAAAAAGATCCGGCACTCTCCCGTCGCTTCCAGAAGATCGATCTTCTAGAGCCTACGGTTGAGGAGACGGTGACCATCTTGCGCGGCCTGGCCGATAAGTATGAAGAGGTGCATGACGTCTATATCGAAGATGCTGCCATTACAGCGGCGGCAGCACTTTCGGCACGATATATCACCGGCCGACAACTTCCGGACAAAGCGATAGACGTCCTTGATACAGCCTGTGCCAACGTAAAGATCTCCAAAAGTAACAAACCCTTTGCCTTGCAGCGTCTTGAGAGTGATAGACAGACGAGTGAACGGACTATTGCATCATTAAAACGCGATCAGGAACACGGTATTTATGATTATAAAAAAGAGATCGCCGGTGAGACAAAGAAGCTGAAAGCCATAGAGAAAGAGATCAAAAAAATTACGGTCGAATGGGAAAAACAGAAAAAACTTGTCGAAAAACTTGTCATGCTTCGAAGAGAGGGTAATGAAAAAGCGGTGGAGCGTGAGTACAAAAAACTACAGGAACTTTATGCGACCGGAAGCTATATCTACGAGCATGTCTCTTCCGAACAGATCGCTGAAGTGATCGCATCATGGACCGGGATCCCGTTGGGGTCAATGCGACAAGAACAGAACAGTCTTGTCCTCTCTTTAGAGGAGAAGATGAAGGCTAAGATCATTGGTCAAGATGAAGCGATCGAACACCTAAACACCTTCCTTGAGATCTCTGTTGCCGGGATGAAAAAAGAGAATGCTCCGGAAGGGGTCTTTTTACTGGTTGGTCCAAGCGGTGTCGGCAAGACGGAAACGGCGCGCAGTGTTGCCGAAAACATGTATGGCGGGGAGCGTTTCTTAACGACGATCAATATGACGGAGTTTCAGGAGAAACATACGCTTTCGCGCCTGATCGGTTCGCCTCCCGGTTATGTGGGGTATGGTGACGGTGGCCAGCTGACCGACCCGATACGCGTCAAACCGTACTCTGTCGTTCTTTTGGATGAGATTGAGAAAGCGCATCCCGATATTTTGAATCTTTTTTATCAGATTTTCGATCGCGGCGTGGTCAATGACGGCGAAGGACGTGAGATCGACTTTAGAAATACGGTCATCTTTATGACATCCAACCTTGCTACCCAGGAGATCACAGCACTTTGTCGACAAGATGAACATATTACGATGGAAGCCATCACAACCGCGATCACACCAACCTTGTCTGCCTATCTAAAACCGGCACTGTTAGGGCGAATGAATGTCATTCCATATAAAAATCTTTCAACCGGATCACTTAATGAGATCGTCAAACTTCGTCTGGAAGATGTCCGGAAGCGGCTTACAGGCAAAGGGATCAAGTTTGATTACGAGCAGACGGTCGCTGAACATCTTGTGACCCTCTCCAATGCAATGGATACGGGTGCCCGCAACATCGATCTGATCATCAGCACGGAACTGTTGCCGAAGATATCAAAAGCGATATTGGAACACTCTATGAACAAGAGTGCGCTCAGATCTATAAAAATATGTTTTAACGAACAGAAAAAAATCTATATAAGGAGTACATAAATGTTGACTAAATTCAAGGTTATTTTATTGGTGCTTAGCATCGCACTTTTAACAGCATGCAGCAGTATTGAAGAGAACTATAAGCCACTTTATCAGGTCAAGCCTGAAAAACATGCTATTAAAGGAGGTCTGTAGTGAAACTGGTATTTGACATCGTAAAAAGTGGCGGTGATGCCCCCTCGCAGCGCAATTTTCACTTCGGCATGAATGGAGGCACGATCGGACGCAATGATAGTTGCGACTGGGTGCTGAGTGATTCGCAAAATTATATCTCGGGACAACATCTTTCTATTATTTTTATGGATGATATCTATTTTATAAAAGATGAAAGCACGAACGGTACATTTTTAAAACACCCTTATAAAAAACTTCCAAAAGGGCATCCGGTAAAGATCAATGCTTCCGATATCTTTATTATCGGTGACCATGAAGTCCAGGCCCGCTATTCGTATAATGAGTACGCCCAGGATGACATTATCGGCTCTATTAACAAGTCTCAGGCACAAGAAAATATTATTCCCAATGATGATTTTTTGTTTGAAAGTAAAGCTGACAGTTTCGGTGAACTGGAGACGAACAGCGACGAGGATATCTTTGATCTATTTGACGATGCAGATGAAAAAGAAGAGACATTTGACGACATCTTTGATACGGTTGAAGTCAGTGTGGAAGAGGAGTTACTTAATAATGTTGTTCCCCCGGCAGCAGTGGGCGATGATTTTAATGAGGTCATTGAGATAGATTATGAAATCGATGATGCGATAAAACCTCTGGACAGACATTTTGATATTCCCTCTTTTGAAGAAAACGCGGTACAAAGGCCGGAACCGAGTCATACGGTTAGCGCTGAGCGAGAGGCTCCTTCAGTCGAGAGAAACGGCAGTGTTGAATCAGCACTGCAGATATTGGAAGATAAATTGGGCATACAGCTACTTGGCCTTCCGTCTGACGAGCGCGATCAAGCTATGGTTGAGATAGGTAATATTGTGATCAACACATTGGAGCACCTGGGCAGGTCAGTTATGATCAAAGAGAAGACGAAGCAGGATCTGCGTCTTTCTCCTGCTCATTTTGACCAACAGACAAACAATCCTATTATGCTAGGACGCGCGGCTACAAAACTGCTGCAGCCTAACAGCAGTGATCTGGGGATGATGAAACTGTCCGATGCTGTTACAAAATCTCTCTCTGAGATCAATCAGCACTCTGTGGCACTGCATGGGGCAACCAAAAATATTATGAAGATAACGGCGAAAAAGTTTGCACCTAAGCAGCTTGAATACCGCTTTGAATCGACAGGGGCCCTTCGCGGCATGATGCCAAAACCAGCCATGATGTGGAAAGCTTACTCAGAGATGTTTGACAGTCTGCATGAGAATCCGGAAATGGGTGTTGAAATGATTTCAAAAGACTTTAGTGAAGAGTACGCAAATTTGGTCTACTCTCTACAATTAAGCCATTCAAAACAACATTAAATAGACAATAAAGAGGAACGAATGAACAAAAATACAATGAAATTTACAATGATACTTATGGCGGCACTGCTTTTTGGTGGCTGCGCTGCAAAACCTACACACCTTGAATTGACGATCAAATCTACAGGTGATCTTAATCCGGACAGTGAAAATATCTCTTCACCTTTGATGTTGAATTTTTATGAGTTGGAGTCGGCAGAGAAGTTCTCAAAGCTTGATTTCTGGACGCTTTTAGATAAGGGAAATGATCGTCTAAGTACAGACCTTGTCTCTCAAAGCAAACATATTATTGTGCCAAGTGAAGAACAGGAATATAAGATTCTTTTTGATAAAAAAGCAAAATTCCTCGGGATCATCGGTAACTTCAGAAAAATCGATGAAAATGCAACATGGCGTTATGTGATCAACTTGAAGGAAAAAGATTTCAATAAGGCTGACCTGCTGATCGATCGATATGCGATTAGAAAAGAGAAGTAATGTTTCATCGAGTCGTATGGAGGGAAGGGCTTTTTATACGCCCGCAGCATTTTCAACAACAAGATCGTCATGTCCGGGCTGCCATAATGACATTGGCAAAAGAGCTCAACAGTAACGGGTGGGGCTTTTTTGATCTTCAGTTGGACAAGAACCTTCTGGGGAGCGGTAAGTTGGCATTAAATTCAGCATCGGGTGTAATGCCTGACGGTGAGCTCTTCTCGATTAGTGGGCAGAAAGATCCATTGATCCTGGATGTAAAAGAGGGCGACTCCGCCAAATCAGTCTATCTGGCACTTCCCATCGTGATGCCCCAGAGTGATGAACTCTATTTTGAAGATGAAAAACCGTTGCAGACGCGTTATGTAGCACATACTGCGTCGGCAATTGCCAATACAAATGCCGGAGAGGAGAGCTCGGCAGACCTGTTCTGCGCCCATCACAACTTTTCACTTGTCTTCGAAGATGCCATGAAAGCCGGATATGTCGGGATAAAGATCGCTGAGATAGGGGCGATCTCGTCAAGCGGCATTGTCTCTTTAGAGGATAACTACATCCCTACATATCTTCATTTTCATGCTGCATTAGATCTTGTTACAAGTTTAAAAGAGTTGATGAGTATGTTGGAATATCGTACAGAAAAGTTGGCGGCTAAATTAAGTGATGCTTCGGTGCAGGCAACAGAGTTAGGTGATTACCTGATGCTGCAACTTCTTAATCGTACTGAGAGCCGTCTTACATTTTTCCTTTCACAAGACCGTGTCCACCCGTCGCAACTTTTTTTGGAACTTGCCGGATTCGCAGGTGAATTGGCACTTTTTATGAAAAAGCAGAAGCGTCTCGAACAACAACCGGAATATTCACATGAAGAGCAGGGGGAGTCGTTTAAGGCCCTGGTCTCTGAGATTAAAGATATGCTGAGCGTGGTCCTGGAGCAAAACAGTATCACCCTTCCGATAGAAAAGCGCAAGTATGGCATCTACGTTTCTCAGGTCGAGAATAAAAGTTTAATAGACAGTTCGACCTTTATATTGGCTGTTTCCGCTGACCTTGAGAATGATAAGCTGACGAAAATACTGCTTGCCAACCTTAAAGTGGGGAGTATTGAAACCATTAGAAACCTGGTCAATTATCATCTTGCCGGTTTTGTCTTGAAGCCGCTCTCTGTAGCACCGCGTCAGATCCCTTATCGTATGAACAATATCTACTTTAAACTGGAATTGAATGCTGAAGACAGAGAGAAACTGAAAAGTTCAGGTGGATTTGCCTTCCACCTTTCTAAAGAGATCGCAAATATCGCTTATGACCTCTGGGTGATACGAAATGATTAAAAAAGGAGCGGAGTATGTCCAATAAGACAATGTTGATGCCTGTTGTCCATGGCAGTGACACCATGACCAGTGCTGCACCACCGGTGCAAAGTTATAATAATTTTCAAAACAATGCAGAGCTTTTTACCGCACAGACAAACAAGACGTATGAAAAGAACTACGCCAATATCGGTAACACCCTGCTGGCCAATGCGTCAGGACTTTTTAAACAGATCTTGCTGTTACAAAACAGTTATGAGATAGGTTCGGTTGATAGTGTACGACAATCCTTTGTTGACAGCATTAACCAATATACCGAGGTGACGGCACATGGTGGGGTTGTGAATTCACAAGTTATGTTGGCTCGCTACTTACTATGTACTTTTCTCGATGAGATGATCTCTGCAACGTTTTGGGGCAAGGATAACAACTGGTCAAGCAACTCTCTTTTAGGCCATTTTTATAATGAGACTTATGGTGGTGAGAAGTTCTTTCAACTGCTTGATAAGCTTATGAGCAGCCCAAGTCAGTATGTTGATCTTTTGGAAGTTATGTATGTCTGTCTCTCGCTTGGTTTTGAAGGAAAATATCGTATTCAAAACAGGGGAAAAATGCAGCTCGATACGGTACGCGACGGACTTTACCGACAGATAAAGATCATACAGGGCAGAGAACCACAAAATTTCTATGCGGAACAGGCACCCTCAACTCAAAACAACCACCTCTTTAAAAAAACTTCTTACCGCGTCATATCCATGGGTGTCCTGGCGGCATTGGGTCTGGTCTATGGCGTTTTAACATTTGCACTGGTCACCAAAGAAAATAAGACTTTGCTCTTTTTAGAGTCTAAACAAGAGAAATATCTCCAGCAGAATCCTCCACGCATGGCGGTTGCTCTACAGGAAAATACTAAGACACTAAAGGCAAATAATGAGTAGTTTGCAAGAGAGTTCATTGCTTAAGAATAAATATTTTTGGATCATAGTCATAGCGTTTGTTCTGGAGATTGTCTTTTTCTTTGTCTCACCATATCTGTTTGAATCGTTAGAAGGTGTATTGGTAAGACTCTTTATGACGCTTACAAGTTATATTGTCTTGCTGTTGCTCATAGCGATGTATTTCCTGTTTATGCGCGATGAAGTACAAAAAAAGTTACAGGAAAGTCGTGAACATAAACAACGTCTCAAAGAGTATTCAACCGTTATTAACCGAAAGCTTACAGACCTGAAAAACCGCTTTGCCGAGGCGATGCGTATTATTAATAACTCAAGTATCTATAAGAGTTCACAAAGAGCAGGTTATGAGCTTCCCTGGTATTTGGTGGTCGGTAAAGAACAAGAAGGCAAAACATCGTTTGTAGAGTCATCCGGTCTGGATTTTCCGCTCAACATAAATTATGAAAAAAGCAGTGAAGCAGAAGATGTGGAGCAGTCGTTTCAGTGGTACTTTGCCGAAGATGCTATATTTATTGATGTACCTGGTCACTATGTTGAACAAAAAGACAAAGAAGGGGCTGCTATCTGGGAAGCTCTTCTAAACCTGTTCGCTAAGAAGCGCTGGAAACGACCTATAAACGGGATCATATTGACCGTCAGTGTAGAAAGTATTATGACGCTGAGTGAGGATGAACTGGAACTCTATGCCAAAAACCTGAGAGATCGTTTTGATGAGATGTCAAAAGCGTTTATGTCCAATATGCCGATCTACCTGTTTATCACAAAGAGTGACCTTATTCCCGGTTTTGGTGAATATTTTTCGACATTAAGTGAACGCGATAAGGACCAGATACTTGGGGTGACGTTTGATGACAAAAGTGAAAATATAGATCAGGAAGTCATTCAGCCTGAGATTGTCGATCTGCTCAAACGCCTTAAGAGCTCAATAATGGATAAGATCCAGCAAGAGTGGGACAGTGAAGCCCGTTCTAAAATACTTCTTTTTCCTGATGAGTTTGCCAGTGTGCTCGAAAAACTTAACGGGTTTATAGAGAGGACTTTTTCACAAACACGTTATAGACAGCCTCTTATGTTACGGGGTATCTATTTCACAACTGTTCTCCAAGGTAACAACCTCCCTGAACAAATGCATAATATGTCGGAACAGTCTCGGAGTAAAAAAGGGATGTTTATCCGAAACGTACTTACCAATGTTGTCTTTCCCGAAGCAGATATTATCAAAATGGATACCAATTATCGCAAAACACAACGGGTTAAACAGAGCGTTGCTTTTGGGGTAGCTGTCGCCTTGGTCGCTTTTGCTACGATCTATTGGGTACAGGATTACAATGCGCGTCTTGACCGTATCGAGCTGTTAGAGAAGACCACGTTGGAATATGAACATCTCCGTGACAACATAACAAGCGGTTCGGATTTTGAAAGTGTATTAAGTACATTAAACAAGATTCAAGAGCTTCAGGAAGGTCAAGAGGAGAATATCAGCGGCAACTTTTGGCAAATTGCGTATTACAAGCCCGTTGAACGAAATATTAAGATCGACAACCTCTATGAAGAGACATTGAAACATCTGCTTCTTCCCCGTATTGAAAAGTTCATAGCAGAACAGATCAGGGTTAATATCAATGATTATGATCTGACATGGGAGAGTACTAAAGCTTACTCGATGTTAAACAACGTTGAGCGCCGCGAAAAGGGTTTTTTACAAGCATGGATGGCAGCTGGATGGTCCAATCTTTATCCCAACAAGCTCAATATTCAAAATGATCTCAATAGTCACTGGGAGAAGCTTCTGTCATTAGGTTTTGATGCTTATCCTTTGGAAGAAGATGTCTTGACTATGGCACGGACCAAGCTCTTGGGACTAGGTCATGAAGCGTTGGTGTACAAGCAGTTGAAAGACAGTGCATTGAAGCAAAACCTGCCGGATTTCCGTTTCTCTCAAACCCTTGGCAGTGATGCTGCGTCGTTTAGAGGCAGTGACTTCCTTATCCCAGGGTTTTACACGAAACTTGGGTATGAGACGATGATTGTCGGACAAGGGCGTCAGCTGATAAAAGATTTTGTCAGTAATAACTGGGTGGTAGGATACTCAACGGAATTGAGCGAAGCCGATTTCAACGAGATGTATGTAAAAGTGCAGAACTACTACTTCATTGATTATAAAGATTACTGGTCAAAAGCGCTCTCGTCTCTACAGATACCAAATTATAAGTCGATCTCGGAGATAAATTACCAGTTGACGAGTTTGACCTCAGGCAGCTCACCTATTATCGGAGTATTAAAAGCATTGAAAGAGAACACCATGCTCTATACGCCGGCTGAAAAGCTGCAGATGCAGGCTGCTAAATCTAAAGGGCCTATTGGTGATACAGCTGCCACTATCGCCTCTAAAAACACGATTACAGAGGTCACCGATAATACGAGCGTAAACAATATACGAAACTTCTTCTCTATCTATACATTACTGTTAGATGACGAGAACAAACCCCAGTCAAAACTTAAGACAGCGATGGCTAAGTTAAACGAGGTTTATCAGGAGATGACCGCCATTTATGGTTCTGTTACACCGGAACGTGATGCCTTTGATATTGTGACCAAGCGTATTGCAGGCAAACATGGTCCTATTGTAATGCAGGGTGTTTCTCTGCCACTGCCGATTCGCAAGTGGTTCGACCGTGCTTTGGCAAACGACTGGGAATATCTTATATCACGTACGAAAAAACATATTAATGACCGTTATAAAAAAGAGGTTATGGAGTATTACCTTGAGAGGATAGAAGGACGATACCCGTTAGTGAAAAAGAGTAAAAAATATGACATTCGTAACGATGATTTTGAAGAGTTCTTTAAGTCGGATGGAATCCTCGATAGCTTTTACAAGAGTTATATTTCACCATTCGTAATGCTCAACACAAAAAGACACAACTACCAATTCAGACGTATTGACGGCAGTAGTATGCATTTGAAGAAATCATTTATGAACCAACTTTTGGTCGCCCATGATATTCGAAAAGCACTCTTTACGAGTAAAGAGGATGCACTGGGTGTTCTTTTCTATATTCAGCCAGAGATGCTCGGACGGCGTTTGGCAACGATGGAGTTTCATTATGATGACAACTACATTGTTTATGAACACGGTCTCATTCGTTCACACAAGTTGAACTGGCCTGCTGAAGGGCGAAATGATATGGCCAAATTCTCTATGTATGACCTTGAGAACAACAAGGTTGTTGAACTCTCATCAGACGGAGAATGGGGCTTTTTTAAACTGATCGATCAGTTTAATATATCCAAGCATAAACAGCGTCACGGTACAGATTCTGTAGATATAAAATATCAGAAACAGCGTTATGAGGCTTCTTATACAGTTACCGGTCGTGGAGCAAAAGTCTTTACTAACGAAAACCCACTGACACGATTTAAACTCATAGGAGAAATCTAATGCAGGTTAGGAGTGTCTCGTTTACACATCCCGGACATCTTCGTAAAAATAATGAAGATGCATTTTATTCTTCAGACGAACGCGGTCTCTGGATCGTATGTGATGGAATGGGCGGTCATCAAGAGGGGAACTTTGCCAGTCATCTTGTGACCGATATCTTTGAACAGATGCAGATGTATGGTAGTTTCGACGATAAGATCAATGATATTAATGCACAGATCTATAATATACATAGAATTTTACAAAAAAAAGCGCATAAGATCGGAAAAGATGTTGTCATCGGCACAACACTTGTACTACTTTTCATTGAGGGAAATCAGGGGGCTTGTATCCATTCCGGTGATAGCCGTTGTTATATTTACAGAAACGACAAACTCGCAACGGTCACAAAAGACCATGCCAAGACGGTGATCAATCAAGGCGAAGAACGAAAAATGCTTACACGGGCGCTTTCTGCACCCGGAGAACTCTCTATAGAAATTAAACGCTTCTCTGTACAATCCGACGATATTTTCTTGCTTTGCAGTGATGGCTTTTATGACAACTTATCAAGTGCCAAAATAAAGAACAATTTGCTCAATGGAGAGATAGAACAGTCACTGCGGAAGATGAGCGCCGCTGTTTTAGACGGTATTGCCGATGACAATCTTACGGCATCCATCATAGAAGTGCTTTGATGATGCAGATGACAGATAAAACACTCCTGGATGATTTTAGCGGAGAGTTGCCGACATGTGTTGTTCGTACAAAAAGCTGTCAACAGGTACCAATGGTTCTTAATGAACGATATATCTGTTGTGAACAGATAGGTGAAGGTGGACTTAGTCTGGTCTATCGGGCAAAAGAGAGTTATGCCGAATACTTTAACGATGTGAAAGATATCGCTATTAAAATGCCGATACTAAAACTCATGGAGATGAAAGATATAGCTGCTTTTGTCTACGCTGAATACAAGATATTAAGTCGACTGCAGCATCCAAATATTGTGAAAGTTTTTGATTTCGGCATTAATAAGTTGGATGAGCTGCCCTATATTGTTCTGGAGAGATTGCAGGGACAACTTTTAGATGAGGTACCACTGCATACAATAGAAGATGATCGGAAGATGAAACTCTTTGACGAACTTGGTGCAGTAATCACCTATATGCACGAGCAGGGTGTCGTTCATGCAGATATCGCGCCCAATAATATAATGGTTTTGGAAAATGGCTCAATCTCGCTTTTCGATTTTGGTATTTCACAGATAGTGGATGATGAGACAGCATTACATTTTGATTTCTCAAAGGTACGTGCCTATAACCCAACATATGCTGCACCGGAACTTCTTGCCGGGGGCAGTCCGACAAAAGAGTCGGATATTTTTTCTTTTGCCTGTGTCATGTTCGAACTGTTTACCGGGAGTCTACCTTTTAATGAATCTCCGTCGGAATTACATGAAAAAGATCTTACTAAAAAGCAATTGAACATGTTGCCGGGGAGTGTACGAAAGTGGTTTAAGAGGGCATTACATATTGATCCTCAAATGAGAATTCATACTTTTAAGAAGCAACAAAAATCTTCAATTTTCAGAAATAGATCGTAAATTAATATTTTTGAACATAAATTAGCCGTTTTTAAAGATAAATTAATATTAAATAGCTAATATACATTAAATCTAACATGGAGAAACAAATGAACAACCCCGTTTTTATTTCAATCAAAGGCAGTACGCAAGGTTTAATTACCGAGGGTGCTATTACACCAGAGTCAGTCGGAAACAGTTACCAGGATGGTCACGAGGATGAAGCAATGGTAAAATCGTTTTCACATGAGATCAAGATCCCACGTGATCCACAGTCAGGTCAGCCTTCTGGTCAGCGTACACACCAACCATTGGTTGTTTCAAAATTATTTGACAAATCTTCACCGTTGCTTTATAACGCATTGACAACGGGTGAGACACTGGAGACAGTTGAGCTTAAGTGGTACCGTACAAGTTATGCCGGTAAACCTGAGCACTTCTATTCTATGGTACTTGAAGATGCTGTTATCGTTAATATCGAAGCAACTATGGATTCTGAAGACGGTGTGCTGACATCACAAGTCGCACCTCTCGAAAAAGTAGCCTTCTCTTACCGTAAAATTACATGGAGACATGAATCGGCAAGTACATCAGGTTCTGATGACTGGCGCCAAGGTGTAGGTGCGTAATCCGCCTCTGCATAAACTAAGAAAAGAGCATTAGCCTCTTTTCTTTTAGGTACTTCTAATGACTCTATCCTTCCACTCCATAGACTTTTTAGAATGACTTATTACATCCAAACAAAGGTCTCCAATGTCCAGATTCCGAGCCATGGCTGACAGCTATCATCAAGACATAACAGCAAGCCTGAAACTACTTAACTACAACGCCGCACCAATCTTGACGTCACGTGCCAACGGCAGCTTCTCTGTTCTAGAGGTCAAGGGTAAAAGTGGTGTCTCTATGCCTTACAGCTACAGTATCACCTTCGCCAGCGATGCCGCGATCGATATCGAAGCCATCGTCGATACCGAAGCCCAGCTCAACTTCAGTGAC